>NZ_CP016540.2:1570000-2170000 GCF_001186155.3 Planococcus versutus
AGCTATTGTTTTAGCTGATCTATATTAAGAATGAACGTGTCCATTGTAGACTGCGACTTTTTCAAACAGTCGCTCTATTTTTAGCGTTTGAAACCAGCTATACCGATTAACTCATTAGAGACTTGATCTTCGCAACGTTGTTAGTTGAAAAACAGCCGGCCGAACGGTAGTGTGTGAGAGAAAGTAACTGTTACATTCGTCTGTAATGTGGTTAGTAATCTTACAAAACTATTCAAAAATGAGGGCTGACGATGGAATACAAGCAACAAGAAACAAAATATGAGTACGCAGCTGATAACCCAAACATTAACGTGTTTCCCATCATGCTGTCGTTAATTATCGGGGCTTTTTTTGCCATATTAAACGAAACTTTACTAAACATCGCGCTCGTGACATTGACTGAAGAATTTTCAATTACTTTGCCAACAGTCCAATGGATGGTTACTGGCTTTTTACTGGTAATGGCTGTGATCATTCCGGTATCTGCCTTATTGCTGCAATGGTTTACCACGCGTCAATTGTTTTTAGCCACGATGTCCATTTTTACCATGGGGACCATTGTCAGTGCCAGTGCACCGACGTTTTCCATTCTACTTGTCGGGCGATTAATTCAAGCGGTGGGCACAGGGTTATTAATCCCCGTTGTCTTTAACGTGGTGTTACTCATTTACCCTCCGCACAAACGTGGCAAGGTAATGGGAATCGTTGGTCTTGTTATTATGTTTGCACCTTCTATCGGACCTACATTGTCAGGTGTAATTGTCGAATACTTTGGATGGCGTTACCTTTTTATTGTGGTCATTCCATTTGCGTTGTTTTCCATCGCGTTTGCTTATAAGTATTTAGTAAACGTCTCAGAAGTAACAAAACCCAAAATTGACGTGTTGTCGCTAGTGTTTTCAACTATTGGGTTTGGGTCACTGGTTTACGGCTTTAGTTCTGTCGGATCAAGCGATAACGGATTTTTAAGTATGCCTGTTTTACTAACGATCAGTACGGGCTTGTTAGGAATTGCATTGTTTACTCTCCGGCAATTTAAACTAAAAGACCCTGTCATGGACTTACGTGTGTTTAAATACCCCATGTTTACACACGGCGTGTTGTTATTTTTAATCATTATTATGGTCATGTTTGCTTCTGAAATCATTTTGCCGATTTACATGCAAGGCCCGTTAGCATTAACGGCCGCTACGGCGGGACTTATTTTATTGCCAGGAGCTTTATTGAACGGATTAATGTCGCCAATAATGGGTGCGGTTTTCGATAAATACGGACCCAAAGTATTAATGATTCCCGCGACACTTGTATTAAGTGCAACGATGTTTGTGTTGAGCCGTTTGACAATTGACACCTCTCTATGGATTATTGTGGTTAGCTATATCGTATTAATGTTGGCCATTTCAGCTATTATGATGCCTGCTGAAACAAACGGATTAAACCAATTGCCAAAACGACTTTATCCGCATGGCACAGCCGTCATGACGACGTTGCAACCGGTAGCAGGTGCCATTGGTGTATCGTTGTTCTTGAGCATACTCAATGCGAGACAACTAAAGATTTTGCAACAATCTGCGACTCCCACAGATGCAGCCACCATCAATGCCGCCATGGTTGCAGGAGTTGAACTCGTGTACTTTATCGCTTTTGTGCTATCCATTGGCGCGGTGTTTTTGTCCTTTATGGCGTACCGTGCGGTTCCCAAAGAATTAGATGAGCCCCCAATAAAAGAAAAGGAATGCTAGCAATCATCTTGTTCTACTGGTTTTATGTCTTTAGTAGATCCGGATAATCTTAAGTTGAAGTAGTAAACGTAAAAGTTTCGTTTGCATGCGCCAACAACCCATAAGTTAAACAAAAAACAAGAGCGGGAAAAATTCTCCGCTCTTGTTTTTATATTAAAACACGTTACGATACCGAATCTGAATGGTTCTTTTGTTTATCCTTAGCCACAAGTTGGCGATGCCCGGTTAAGCCGAAAAATGCGAACATGCCAATGACTGACGTACCAAATAAAATCGTGCCCATCGGTATGGCTGAAATTTCATTAATGCCAACTAGTGGTGAAACGGCTGAACCAATCACCAGTGGCAACATCCCCACTACCGCACTAGCGCTTCCAGCTCGGTGTCCTTGTCCTTTCATCGCAAGTGTAAACGAACTCGTAAAAATCATGCCAATCGCAATCATGTAAATAAAAATTGAAATCACAAGTGATGCGAGCGGTCCTTCAATAATCGTCATGAGCAATAACACAAATGTGGCACTCACTGCAACGACTACCGCTCCTTGTAACAATCGGTGCTCTGACACAATGTCACCAAACTTGCCAATGATAACACTACCGAGAATCATCGCGATGCCATTAATGCCAAACAACACACTAAAGGTTTGCGGAGAAACACCATAAATGTCTTGATACACAAAAGGCGTTCCAGCAACATATGCAAAACTGCCACCATGAATGAGCCCAACGACTAAGGCATAGCCAATAAACGGACGTTCTTTAAACAAACTGCCCATCGTGCGAATCGAATGACCAATGGAACTGGGTACGCGTTGTTCAGGTGATAAGGTTTCCGGTAGACGTAGTGTAACAACTACTACCATGACAACACCCAGCAAACCAAGAAAATAAAAAATTGTTTCCCAACCGGCAAATGGCAAAGTCAAAATCGCGCCACCTGCAATAGGAGCAGCCATAGGAGCAACTGCATTAATGACCATTAACAATGCAAAAAATTTAGTCATTTCACGGCCTGTGAACACATCACTGACTACCGCTTTTGATAAAACCACTCCACCAGATGCGGTAAACCCTTGTACAAAACGAGCGGCAATCAGCAACTCAATGTTCGGTGCCAAAGCACACAATATAGACGCCAACGCAAATAAAATCACTGAGACAATGAGCGGTTTGCGTCTGCCTATAGCGTCACTAAAAGGACCCACAACAATTTGCCCAGCAGCGAGTCCTATTAAACACGCAGTCAAACTAAGCTGAACAAATGACACATGCGCATCGAGCTCGTTGGCGATGGCTGGAAACGCCGGCAAATACATATCGATATTCAACGGGGCTAGTATGCCAAGCATGCTCAAGATCAATGCCAGACCAATTCGCTTTCTTCCTTTTGGGTTTTGCAACATATCTTGAAAGCACCTTTCAGTTCTATATAAATTCTTTATTAACTATACAATATTCTGGTGAAAGGTGTAGGACTTTTCTAAAGTTATCCAAAAGCTTCTCTCTTTTCAATTGCAACACCTACCAAGTTTAAACATGCCAACAACTATTTTTACCAGTGGTTTTTTACTGTTTTTTTGTTGATTGCTGTGTTTGATTTAATAAATTGTTCCTTAAGTAGATTACTACATTTATAATATAATACACTCTATTCTTCTTTTTAAACTTGTTGCATAGCCCATGCATTGCCTTGAATGAAAAAACCGTGTGTGGTCTTTTTAGAACTGCTCTATAAGCTTTCTTTCTTTAAAATATAACGTTTCAATGGTATATTGGCTCACTGTTATTCCCATTATGTTTTTAGTCGTTTTACTTATGAACGTAGTTATTGGTTATTACTTCCTAAAAGTTCGTGATAAAAGTTATTGGGTTGCTTCTACTGTCATGAGTTTTGTGGGCACCATCATCTTTGTCTCTATTTTATAGCAAGTCTACAAAAAAAACGTCCAGCAACTGCCGGACGTTTTTTAAATCAGTTTATTTTTTTGAACCGTTCCAATACATTTCGCGCAGCCTGAATTTTTGCAGCTTGCCAGTAGCGGTCTTTGGTAGATCTTCTACAAACTCAATTGATTTTGGCGCTTTGAAATGTGCCATATTGTTACGTGTGTAAGTAATGATGTCTTGTTCTGTAACTTCCGCACCTTCACGCAAGACAATAATGGCTTTTGGTACTTCTCCCCATTTCTCATCTGGTACTGCGATCACTGCGACTTCCATCACAGCAGGATGTTTGTAAAGGACGCCTTCTATTTCAGTAGAAGAAATGTTTTCGCCGCCGGAAATGATTATGTCTTTGATTCGATCTTGGATTTCAATATAACCATCTGGGTATGTTACAGCCAAATCCCCTGTATAAAACCAGCCATCTTTAATCGCTTCTGCTGTTTTCTCTGGATCTTTATAATAGCCACTCATAACCACATTCCCTCGCGTAATAATTTCACCTAATTCCTTGCCATTCCATTCGACTTCTTTGTTGGTTTCTTGATTGACAACTTTGGTTTCTCCATTAAATGCTAATTCAATGCCTTGTCGTGCTTTAATGGTCGCTTGTTCTTCTAGGGTTTTGTCGTTAAACTCTTTTTTCCATTCATTATACAAAATAAATGGGGACGTTTCAGTTAATCCGTATGCATGCATCATATTCAAGCCAAGCAATTCTTGTGCTTTACCAATCAACGCTGCAGCAGGAGGTGAACCCGCTGTTGCCATCCGCGGATGGGTGGTCATCTTAATGGTTTTTGCTTTCGGTTCATTGACAAGCATGTTGACGACAGTCGGTGCACCGCATAACACAGAAATTTGGTGCGTTTCAAATAAATCCAAAATCAGCTGCGGATCGACTTTTCGCAAGCAGACATGCGTGCCACCAGCTGCAGTTATGGCCCATACACCGCCCCACCCGTTCGCATGGAACATTGGCAAAGTATGCAAATAAACATCATCGTGTTCTACTTTTAAATGATACAAAAAGTTCGCGGCATTCAAGTAATTACTGCGATGCGTCAGCATGACACCTTTAGGATTAGACGTGGTTCCGCTAGTGTAGTTTAAAGTCAGCATTTGGTTTTCATCAATGCGCACTTCCGGTAATACAAACTCACTCTCTGTTTGAATGAATGCTTCGTAACTAACACCGTTAATTTTTGAATCATGACCATCAACGTGAACGACAATAAACTTATCAATCGGCAGTTTGTCTTGAATGTCTTCAATTAATTTACCGAACTCTGCATCCACAATTAAGGTTTTTGCATCACTATGATTGAGGATGTATTCCAAATCCTTGTCAGTTAAACGGTAATTAAGAGGCACCATGACTGCGCCAATCTGACAAATACCATAAAAGCATTCCAACATGTAATGCGTGTTTGGAAGCATGACTGCAACATGGTCGCCTTGTAGGACTCCTGCTTTATGCAACGCATATGCCAGTTGATCAGTTCGTTTGCCAAATTCTTTGTATGTAAAGGTTTTTTCTTCATCAATAACCGCAATTTTATCTGGGTAATACTTAACAGCTCTTCGTTTCCAATCAAGTGGCGTTAACGGTGCAATCATTTTTGGTAGTCCCCTTTCAATCTCGTCGTTGGTTAATAAAGAAAAGCGAAGACAGCTCTTCGCTTTGTATTTGCTCCATTTCCTTTTCTGACTGTGCTCACTCTATTTCTTGTAATTGGAATGGATAGAGGCGAAGTCACCACGCGTTAACTATTTCCTAACTCTTCGAAAAACTTAAAAGCATAAAGAGCGCTTTGCTTTAAATAAAGCTAACTAAACTGCTGTATCGCAAGTATAAAGAGTGTTTGGAACTGTGTCAATATAGTTTCCAGAATAGACAAATAACTCAAAAACCGTAGAAAAGTGCCGCCGGATTTTTAATACAGCGGCACTTTTCGGTATACCCAAACACTATCAGTTTTCCGTCGCAATAAACGCACGAAAATGCATTCTTATAAACTAGCAAATTTTTGTTAAACACTGTTTCGTGTTGTACTGTCTTATAAGTTTAACAGCAATCTACAGGTACTTCTTTAGCACGCAAATTTTTAAGGTGTGGATCGGATTCAGCGATACAGCTTAAAATATCCGTTACTAATACAGCGTGAACCGACTCTTTATTCATGGAGTAAAATCGCCACTGTCCTCTTCTTTTTTCCTTTACAAGCCCCGCTTGCTTTAGCTTACGTAAATGCTGACTAATGGCTGGTTGGCTCATATCAAACATCTCAACAAATTGGCAAACACATAACTCATTAGTCTCCACCAACTTCATCATCATTAAGCGAGTGGGATCACTGACGGCTTTTAAACAAGTCGTCACGTCAGCTGCAGATTGTTTCAATACGGTCCCCATTAAACATCCACTCCTTTACCATAAGTGTAAAACAGGTTTATTAGATTAGTCAAAACGCATACAGTGCCACTAAGCCACTCTATGCACTAGTTGCATTGTTTACTGACCGTATACGAATATCGAATGAATAAAAATTGAGTAATTATTCCGTTTAATCAAAAATGAAATGAATAAGTTATTTATTTTGAATAACCCACAAATCTTTCACATCGATCCCAAAACTTATTTCTTGTCCAACAGTGATATGTGATGCTTGTTGGCTATTCAAATTACATTCCAAATAATACTCAGCTGTTTGTATATTCACTACATAAAAACCATGACTAAATCGTATTTCATTAACTGTTCCACGTAAACAAATTCCGTCTGGTGAAATAACCGATTCCTTCGTTACGAGTTGGAATGTTTCAGGACGCAGAATTAACTGGCTCTGTCCAGGAGGAGTTGTCGTGTCGATTGAAAAGTTAAACTGCTTTTCAGAACAAATAAATTGTCCGTTTTCGACAATTCCATTTACGCTATTTTTCAAGCCAAGAAACAAAGCCACTTTTGTTGTTTCGGGGCGCTCGTATAATTCTTTTGCTTTGCCCACTTGCAATATTTCTCCATCGCTCATTACAGCAATTCGATCAGATAGATAAAAAGCTTCTTCTCGGTCGTGTGTTACAAATAATACTGTAACTTGAAACTCTTGTTGTATTCGACTTAACAATTCGCGCATTTCTTCGCGTAGGCTCGGATCTAAAGCACTAAAAGGTTCATCCATTAACAACACACTAGGCTGAGTTACAAGAGCTCGTGCTAATGCTACACGTTGTTGTTGCCCCCCACTTAACACATCTGGAAAACGCGTTCCGTATCCATTAAGTCCAACACGTTCCAACATATCATGGGCTTTAGCCAAACGGATTTTTTTACTGACTTTTTGCATTTTCAATCCAAATGCAACATTGTCTTCAACGTTCATATGCGGAAATAATAAGGATTGTTGAAACACCATCGCAAATTGACGGGTTTCTGCAGGAACTGTCGTTAAATTGCGTTCCCCCATCCAAATTTCTCCATTATCCGGAGCGAGCAAACCGGCAACTAATTTAAGTAACGTGGTTTTTCCACAACCAGATGGACCGAGAAGAGAAAAGAACTCACCTTCATGAATAGTCAATTTGACAGCTTGTAAAGAAAAGGCTGTATTTTCATGTTGTTTTGTATAAGGATATTGTTTTTCAATTTGAAGGATTTGCAAATCACTCATACTATCACTCCTTTAGCCTTTTTCTGTCGTATTTGTTTACGGTGATAATAAAGTTTCAGTAAAACATCTAAGCCTACTAAAGACGTAATTGCCATCACAGCAAATAATAATGAATAAGCAGAAGCTACCGCGGGATCGCCACCACTTATGAATGGAAATAGCAAAATTGGCAACGTAACGACTTGACCCGAACCAATAATAAACGTGATTAAGTATTGACTCAATGAAATTAAAACGCTTAAACTAGCCCCTGCTACAATTCCAGGCATCAAATGTGGAAGAACTACTGAGTAAAAACGTGGAATGGCTCCAGCACCAAGCATACGTGCTTGATCTTCCCAATCGACTGATAAGGTTTGGTAACTAATCATGACAGCACGTATCACATACGGCAAAGTAGGTGATACATGTGCTAGCACAACTCCTAAAATAGTCTCTGTTAATCCGAGTCGCAAAAATGTCAAATGGATGCCCATCACAGCAACAAAAGGCGGAATCACAATTGGTGCAAACAAAATCGCTTCCATTAACCATTTGCCACGAAAACTAAAACGAACAAGCGCGTGAGCAGCCGGAATGGCTAGTAAAATGTTAATACTAGTAACAAGCAATGCAATTAAAATACTGATTCCTATCGCTTTCCACGTTCCAGAACTACCGGTTAACACATAGTTCCATGCACGCAAACTAAAAGCTTCAGGTATTATCTGTGGCCACTGCCACCCGAATGAAAAACTAGATAAAAGCAAAGGAATAAAAGGCACTGCAAACATCAAGAATACCAATAACAACAACATGCCTTTAACAAAAGAGAGACTTTTCCGCATCAGTTCCACCCCTTTAATACATTCCAGCGTTTACTAAAAGCATAAACCACTAGACCCAATAACACCATTAAAGCTGCAAGAATAATATTGACTGCAAGTGCTTCAGGACGATCTGCTACTGTGCCACTTGTATACAATTGATAAGAGTATACTGGCAATGTGCTTGGGTACGTAACACCGAGTAAAAAAGGAACTTCAAAAGCGGAAAATGTAAAGACAAATACGATGAATGTCGCAATGGTCCAAGCAGGCACTATTGCGGGTAACACAATTTCTTGGACGAAATTCCAATTATTAGCACCGTAAACACGTGCAACATCACGCCATGAGCGATGAATCCGCGACAACACGGGATAAATCATCAGTGCAATAAAAGGCGCTTCTTTCCAAGCATAAGTAAAAATAATGCCCCAGCCAAACAAATCATTCACCACAACAGGAAATTCAGCGATGGTCTCAATCCAACCTAAATTTTTGAAAACTCGTGAAACAAAGCCGCTTTGCATAAACAACAAGACGATAACATATCCGCCCACAAGATGTGGAATCGTTAACGGCAATTGAAACAATCGATTCCAAAAAACAGATACTTCCTTTTTTGTTGTTTCATTTAACATAAATAAAGAAATGGCGATTCCTGCACCTAGAATAGCTGCAAAAAGTGATGATAAGGCTGCGATGCGTAACGTTAAAGAAAGTGATGTCCAAAATTCAGCGGAGCCTAATAAGTTGCTGTACGCTGTGAGTTTAATAGTTGTTTCCCCGAGTGCAGGGAAATAGCCGAGACTTTTTAAAAACCCATCAAAAAGTCCTCCAAAAAACAGGAGGACGATGGTGCCGATGGCTGGCAACAGCAAAAGATACGGTTTATTCTTTTGCCACATGTTGTAACCATCCTTTTTCAATAATTTCGATGTAATCTGAAGACAATTCAGGAATGCGATGCGCTTCTAATTCTTCTAGCGACAACGTTGCATCTCCTAAATCCACACCATTCATCGTTTGTTGTTGTTCAGTCGATAATTTCCCTAAATCCAAAGCCGACAAATCACCCCAGTTTTCTGGTGATAGTTTAGCCGTTTGCGCTTCAGGTGACAGCAATTCATTAATTGCAACCATAGCTCCCGCTTTCGCGGTCGAATTAAATGGAATAGACACGAAATGTGTATTGGCTAGTGTCCCTGCATTTAAAACAAAAGTACGAGTGGATTCAGGGAATCGCCCTTTTAATACTTCGCTTGCTGCTAGAGCTGGATCGTAGCTCATTGTCATACCGATTTCACCACTCGCAAACAATTGGTCTTGTTTGGCCAAGCTTTCGGGATAAGTTTCTCCTTGGCGCCATAAGTAAGGTTCGATGCTGTTCAAGTATTGCCACATCGGCTCTAAACGCGCTTCCAAATCATCTATTTCATTTGCTGGTTTTTGATATTGCTGGTATCCCCCAGTCGTTTCGTATAACACATGACGAACAAATGCACTTCCAGTAAAGTCAGGGAGAGCGGGATACGTAAATTGTCCGGGATTCGCTTCTACCCACTGAGCCAGTTCTTCCATCGATTTCGGAGGATTTTTTGACTTGTTTTTATCGTGAACAAACACAAATTGGGCTTTCCCCAAGGCGCTTCTAAGCCGTCAACAGGTTCACCAAAATCATTGGCAATTTCGGGTGCATCTTGGTCAATAAAATCCACAAAATTCGGCAATTTGTTCGTAAAGCTTCCCCACAACAATTCATTGTCTTTTGCTACTTTAAAATTTTCTCCATTAATCCAAATGATGTCCATGCTTCCGCTTGTTTTTCCCGCTGCCTTTTCATCGACTAATTGGTTGACAATGTCTTGCGAATCATTCATCGGTACACGATTCAACTCAAGGTCGTGTTCTTTTTTCAAACGCGGAGCGACCCATTCATCCAGATAACGGTTGATGTTGTCGTTGCCACCCCACATATACACATTGACTTCACTGCCTTTAGCCGATTCAGCAATTTTTTGCCAGTCGCTCGACAAAAGTGTTGCTGAATCGGTGGCTGCTGTATTTTCTACTTGTTGCGAACAAGCAACTAATGTGAAAACTAGTAAACTTGGTATTAGCAATAGACGTTTTTTCATTTTTCACTTCCTAACCCCTATTGAGTAACTTACAATCATTTCTCAACTGCTTGTTTTTTGTTCCATCGATTACGTAGAATAATAGGCACTATTGTAAGAATAACAAAAACAGCAACAGCAAGAACAATAATTTTTGGGTTTCCACTAACAAAACTACTACCTAAAAAGTTATAGGCAAACGTTCCAGGGATAATACCAATCAATGTAGCTAGTGCAAAAGACGAAAAACGTACTTTCGCAAAAGCCGCAACATAACTGATTAAGTCAAAATTAATAACAGGAATAAAGCGAAACAGTAACACGTAAAAAAAACCGTTTTGTTCCATTTGAGATTGAATTTTTTTTACGTTGCCAGTCCACGTTTTGCGAACAAAGCTCTTACCGAGCGTTTTTGCTACATAAAAAGACAACATTGCGCCTAGTGTAGCTCCGATAATGGTATAAAGTGTACCAAGCCATGCGCCAAATGCTAACCCCCCGCAATCGACAAAATAGATGCCGGGAAAAAAATAAGCGGTCGGATTGTGTATATCAACATATAAACGGCTGGTGACCAATAACCAAAAGACAATATCCAGCTACGTAAATCATTGGCATCTACTTGAAATACCGAACGACTTAACCAAACGAGAACAACAACAGATATAACAATTATTAGCCACTTAAGCAGCTGGTTTAACTTGATGTTTTTCATGAATTTATTCGGTGAGCTGAAATGTTGAAATAACGACTTCTCATTTCGTCATAACGTTGTCGGTTGACGCCCCAATCGGAGTACCCTACACGAGAAGCTGAACGGAACTCAATTCGTTGCGCCGCATCGTTAAAGTAAAATTCAATATCGTCTTTAAACCGAAAGCCTTTAGTTGTGAAAACTGCATGAACGTAGTTTTCATCATTTTGATTGATCTCAACGCCTTCGTATCCTTTTAGCATGCCAATCAAATTCTTTTTGGCTTGTTGTTTCGAGCCATTATATGGCCATGCCGGGACTCGCTTGTCGGTGTCTTTTGTTTGGGAAGATACAGCATTAGGTGTTGATGGTACTTCTTTCAAACATCCATTTTCA
The DNA here is from genome assembly GCF_001186155.3 of Planococcus versutus. Lineage (NCBI taxonomy): Bacteria > Bacillati > Bacillota > Bacilli > Caryophanales > Caryophanaceae > Planococcus > Planococcus versutus. The sequence continues at coordinate 1,581,370 of NZ_CP016540.2, forward strand.
ATCCCTAGTTTCGGTTTGAGGTTGTTTTGAATCGCTATGTTCGCAATGCCAACACTGGCTACTGCCGCTGCACCATAAATAGCAATTTTTTCTTTTGGAAGTTCTCCGGCTCTTGCTTGATTAAATACTTTTACGACGGGCTGGTTGAGTAAATTGTCTACGTATACTTTCTTTCCGATTTTCACCAATACTTCACTGTAGGTTGGATAAGGGTGAATGACACCTGACAATTTGCCCATATTAATTTTCAGTGATTTGATGGTTTGAATTTGACTAATGATTTCACCAGCACGGTCTCCCAAAATACTCGCACCTAAAATATAGCCTTTTTTGTCTAAAACAATTTTCACTTTGCCGATGCTGTCTTTTTTTGTATTCGCACGGTCGATATCAGCATAGTCCTGCTCATAGACACGTATCGAATCACCATATTTTTTACGTGCTTGTTCTTCGGACATTCCCGATCTGCCAAGTTCTGGATCTGTGTATGTAACCCACGTTACCTGTTCGTAATCCATTTTTTTGTTAATGGGCAAAATCGCGTTTTGTGCAGCAGTAATGCCTTGTGCATTTGCCATATGAGACAATTGATATGGTCCGACGACATCGCCAATTGCATAGATTCCTTTTGCAGTTGTTTCCATATGATCATCGACTTGGATACTTTTTGAAGTGTATTCGACGCCTGCTGTTTCCAAGCCATACCCTTTAACATTTGCTTGACGTCCTAGTGCAACTAAAAGACCTTCACTAGTAACCGTCATTTCAGTGTTGTCTTTTTCTACAATCAAATCAATAGTATGACCTTTTTGTTCTGCTCGTACAGCCGTAGCACCTGTGTGAATAGTAACTCCTTCATCGATTAGACGTTGTTGAATCATTACCACCAACTCTTTTTCATCATTCGATAAAATACGTTCAGCTTTTTCAACAAGCGTCACTTTTACGCCGATACGGTTTAAAGCTTGACTCAGCTCAACACCAATTGGGCCACCGCCAAGAATCGTCATGGTTTTCGGGAAAGAATTTTGCGTAAAAATGGTTTCATTGGTTAAGTAAGATACTTGGTCTAGTCCTTCAATTGGTGGAACCATTGGCGAAGAGCCGGTTGAGAGAATAATTTTTTTGGCTTCAATTTTTTCGCCATCTACTTCTAGTGTATGAGGACCCACAAATTTTGCGTAACTATTCATAAAATCAATACCAGCGTTTTGCAGGACTTCAGGCGATTCACCTGCATATACTTTTTGAATAACTGCTTGAATATCGTTTAACACAACCGACGTGTCTATTTGCAAGTCAGGTGTGTATTTTTTTGCGTGATGCACTTCTTTGGCAATATTGATCAGCGATTTACTTGGAATACAACCAGACCACGTACACTCGCCTCCGGGTAAGTTTTTATCAATGAGGACGACTTTTTTTGAAAATCCTGCTGCTGTAAAAGCAGCAGTGAGTCCAGCTGCTCCAGCTCCTAAAACTACGATATCATATTTTTTTACCATCATTACCAATTCCTTTCGTTTGTTGAATTATTATTATCTTATCAATAAAGGTGTTATTTTTTCGACTAATCACTCTTAAATACACTGCACCGAGTGAAATTACGGGTTTGATGTGCCATGCTATTATATACTAAGTATAGTCTGAAAACGAAAAGGTGAACCCGATGCTTGATACACATGCTAGAAAATACATACAACCTATCGTTGAGAAGTCAGCGGATGCATTGCTCAAAACGGGTTTTACCGCTAATGGGGTTACAAAAATCGCATTTGCAATCGGCATCACTTCAGGGGTTTTCATTTACTTAAATGAGCCGATGTGGGCAGTGTTTGCACTATGGTTTTCTGGATATTTAGATGTAGTCGACGGCACGATGGCACGCAAAACAAAGCCTTCTTCTTGGGGAACTTTGCTAGATATCAGTTTCGACCGTCTTGTCGAGATTAGCGTTGTGTTGGGTTTGGCTTTCCGCTATCCGGACTCAATGTGGGCATTGTTGTTACTCAGTGTTTCCATTATCATTGCCATGACAATTTTTTTAACAGTTGGCGCTTTGGCAGAAAAACAAGGAGTCAAGTCTTTTTACTACCAAGCAGGATTAGCTGAAAGAACGGAAGGATTTATATTGTTTACCCTAATGATTATTTTTTCAACATACTTAACAGTGATTACTTTAATTTTTTTCGCGATTCAGCTATTTACTATCGCGCAGCGTATGACCGAAGCTAAACGAATACTACAATAGAAAGGAGTCGTGTGAAATGAAAACACTGATATTAGTTGGTGGTGGTCACGCCCACTTACATTGCCTTGCAGAACTAACAACTACACACACAACAAATTGGCAAGTTGTACTCATCTCGCCTTCTCCTTTTCAATATTATTCAGGAATGTTTTCAGGGTATACAGAAGGTGCTTACACACTCGATGATATTCGAATCGATTTACCAAAACTATGTGAAAAAATCGGCGTTACGTTTGCAGAAGACAGTATACAAATGATAGATGCAGATGCTAAAAAAATAACGGGTGTAACTGGTGTCGTCTACCCTTACGATCTTGTGTCTTTTGATATTGGCTCGCGTACAGACATGCCAGAAACAGTTCAAAAATACGCGTCCTCCATCAAGCCAAACTTTCGATTTCCAGAGGAATTGGTTCGTTCTCGCGATTCTGCTCATCCCGTCATAGTTGGTGGTGGTGCATCTGGCGTGGAGTTGGCATTTTCGATATTGTCTTGGAGAAAAAAACACAATCTCCCTGCAAATGTAGCGTTATTTAGTTCGACGCCACTTTTAAGTACTCTTGGTGATCTAGCGTCGAAAAAAATTGAAGCCATTGCCAGACAAAAAGCATTACCTTTTACATCAAACGTTTCGGTCGATACAATCGATAATGTTACTGTTACAACGAGTCATAAGAAGACTTACCCACAATCAGCCGTATTGTGGCTAACGGGGCCTAAAAGTGCAGCGCTGTTCGAACGTTCAGGTTTGTCAACAGATACTGATGGGTTTTTGTTGGTCAATGAAAAACTACAAAGCCTCCAACACGCTGCTATTTTTGGTGCTGGAGATTGTATCACCATTGATCAATACCCTGCGCTTGCTAAAAATGGAGTATACGCTGTTCGACAAGGTCCTATCCTTTGGGAAAATTTAAAAAAGAGCTTAAGTAAAGGTGAATTGGTCAGATTTACACCGCAAAAAAGATTTGTTTCAATTCTTTCGACAGGTGATGGCGAAGCATTTCTCTCTTATGGTAACCATCTTTTCCACGGCAAGTGGCCCTGGAAAATAAAACAATACATTGATAAAAAGTTTATGAAGCGGTTTAAAACTATATATGAATAAAATAGTCCTCGTTGAGCAATGCTCAACGAGGACTATTTTTCAAAAAACTAAAGATCAACGTATATTAAGCTTTTAACAGTTTCGCATTAATAGCCACAATGATCGTACTTAAACTCATGAGAACCGCACCGATGGCGGGACTGACGATAATACCCCAAGGAGCTAACACACCTGCAGCTAACGGAATAGCAAAGATATTGTATCCAGATGCCCACCATAAATTTTGTATCATTTTCCGGTATGTTTTTTTGGATAAATCGATCAACGTAACGACATCATGAGGATTGCTTTTGACCAATATGACATCTGCTGTTTCCATCGCAACATCCGTACCCGCTCCAATGGCAATTCCAAGGTTTGCCGTTGCGAGAGCGGGTGCGTCATTGACACCATCTCCCGTCATCGCTACTTTCCATCCTTTATCTTTAATTTTTTTAATTTGATTGGCTTTATCGTCTGGCAAAACTTCCGCGTATACTTCGTCGATGCCAACTTGTTTTGCTACCCAATCTGCCACTTTCTTATTGTCACCTGTGAGCATAATAGGATGAATGCCTTGCTCTTTTAAAACTGCAATAGCTTCTTTCGCAGTTTCACGAACAATGTCAGCAAGCGCCACCATACCAATCAATTGATCTTCCATTAACACAAATACAACCGTTTTTCCTTCTTCTGAGAGCTCGTTAAAATGGTCTGTATCATAACTAAGATTTTGATCATTGACATAACCTGGACTGACTACATTAATTTTCACACTTTCAACTTGGCCTTGAATTCCTTTTCCAGCAATCGATTCAAAATTTGTCACTTGTTTTAGTTTAAGTCCTCGCTCTTTTGCAGAATTCACAACACCTGTTGCAATAGGGTGCTCTGAATTTTGTTCAATAGCCGCCGCAAACTGCAGCACTTCGTCTTTTGTATACTCACCACTTGGTACGATGTTAGTCACACCAAATTCTCCTTTTGTTAATGTCCCTGTCTTATCAAAAACAATCGCATTTAAATTTCGTGCATATTCGAAACCGACACGATTGCGAATTAACAATCCGTTTTTAGCTGCAATCGAAGTTGAAACGGCTACAACAAGCGGTGCAGCTAGTCCTAACGCATGCGGGCAAGTAATAACCATAACTGTTACCATACGCTCTACTGCAGTGTCTACAGAGTAACCAAGTAACATCCAAACGGTAAACGTAACTAGACCTGCGACTATAGCTACGTAAAATAGCCATTTCGCTGCACGATTGGTTAAATCTTGTGTTCTTGATTTTGATTCTTGTGCTTCTTTTACCATTTTAACTACTTGAGATAAATAAGATGCATCTCCTGTTTTCTCTACTTCTACTACTAAAGAACCTTCTTTATTCACCGAACCACCAATTACTTGATCGCCTTCGTCTTTATCGATCGGCAGCGATTCACCCGTTAACATGGATTCGTCAATCGTTGATTTCCCTTCAATAATTAGTCCATCTACAGGGATTTTTTCACCCGGCTTCACGAGCAACCGATCTTGGTTTTGAATTTCAGCTAATGGCACATCTTGAACTTCGTTATTTTCATCTAGTTTATGTGCTTCGCTTGGCATGAGTTGAATCAACTCTTCTAGAGCATTAGAAGCGCCCATGATAGAACGCATTTCAATCCAGTGCCCAAGCAACATAATAACAACTAGCGTGGCAAGCTCCCAATACAATTGATTGCCATTCCATCCAAACACCACCATGGTGCTATAACCGTAAGCAATCGTAATTGCTAAGGCAATCAACATCATCATGCCGGGATTTTTTTCTTTTAACTCGCGAATCCCACCCGTTAAGAAAGGCCAGCCTCCGTAAAAGAAAACAACGGTTGATAACACAAATAAGACATACAGATCATTGTCAAAACGCCAGTCTACACCTAAAAACATTTGAATCATAGGAGATAATGCCAATATCGGAAGCATTAAAATTAAGGATACAAAAAAGCGCTTTTTAAAGTCTTCTACCATATTATCGTGTCCGCCATGTCCTTGATGATCGTGCTTTGAATGTTTTTCATGATCATGGTGCATTTCATCTGAACTCATATAATCCTCTCCTTTGTTAGCTTACAAATCCAGCATGGGGATTAGAGAAATTGAAGCTAAAGTAAGTGTCTTTCATAACTTTTTTCTCCTTACTTTTAATTTGTTACATTAAATTTAATCTAATCAAAGAAGTGTAGAGTAAGTTTAACTGAAAAGTTTTGATTTTTTGTGCAGATTTGCGTCTTTGCTTAACTAGCTAACTTTATTTTGCTTTCTTTCAAAGTAAAGTTAAACTTTTCACCACAATCAACTAAGAAACATGAAAAAATCATACTTTCAGCCATGATGAGGTCTGGTGAGTGTTTATATTCTAATATAGCGGAGATGTTTTGAGGAAAAAAGATTCGAACAGAAGAGTCACTGTGAGTTATGTGCCGATATTTCATTTAACTGTACCTGCTACTTGTAAGTGTTTTTAGCATTCGTTTACTTGTTAATCGAGCTGACGTTCCTACTAGCTTATTGCTTGCAGTATTATTTACAGTAGAATTATTGATTTTGAGTGTATTCTACTCGCTCTTTTCATGGCGAAACGGTACATATATTTTACTAACGATTACAACAACTATTCTTTACAATCTTTTTGAACAGAAAGGGACGCGTTTATACTAAAAAAATTACTATTCGGTATTTTACTTTTAGCAGGTATTGCTATCATGGCGATTAATTTCTTTTCAGAAGATGAAACCGCATCTGACTCTACAGTACTTACTGCTTCTACAAATGGCTAAAATCAGGCTTTTTCTCAAGGCGCAGTATCTCCTGACTTTACCTCAATCGATCAAAATGATAAAACAGTTCGGCTATCTGACTACCGTAGCAAAAAAGTTATTCTGAATTTTTGGGCAACGCGGTGTTTACCTTGTCGAGCTGAAATGCCACATATGCAGCAATTCAATCTTTTATTGATGAATTTGGATTAACTTTCGCGATACCAATAGACAAAACTGGAAGCGTTGCTCAAGCCTATCACGTTCGTACGGTACCACGACATTCATTTTAAATACCAAAGGCGAAGTCACTCAGAAAATCGATGGACCTATGGATAAACAAATTGTGAAAGACCAAACAGACGTTATCGATTAATAACGTCTGTTTGGTCTTTGGTGAAAATAAAGCGCCTTTGATAGATATAGTTGAATACTGTCCAGTTCGAAGGCGTTTTAGTCTGGTGAAATAATGTTTTGCTAAAATAGTGGCCTTTTTACTTTGCGCATACGGAATTATTTTTTGGTATCTTCTTTTCTAACTTGTCCATTTAACGTTTCTTCAACTAAAAAGTATTTTGATTTCCATTCTTTGTCTACATTTTTATAAAAGAACCCTAAGCCGGTGATGAATAAAGTTGCACTTATAATCAAAGGAACGATTCCAATTTCTATTAATGCTGAGCCATATAAACCAAATTGTCGGGAATAGCCAATCGAAGATAACTCCAGCGCATATATCGATGCAGCAACTAAAGTAAATCCGAACAAAGTAATACCCGATAAAACACCAACCCCGCCAATAATGCTATTTTTCACATTCATCCCATCCTCTAGTTTTATGCCTATAAATCATAAGATTATTCCTTATCAACTTTTTTTGAAATACGTTATAAATCTTATTATTTTTTATTTGTTACCTTAAATTTAAATACATTTAGACTATAAAATCGCTTACACAGTCCTATTCGCAAAATTCACAATGTTAAATCAGTAAAGAATCATGTTATCGATCGGAATCGATTGTTCTTCTACAAATACATCAATCGTCTCACTATTTTTATCTACGTTTAACTTGAATATATAGGATTCTACTCCATTATTATTTTTAGAATTTTTTTAAGTTTTACATTTAATTTATTGCCTTGCTTTTCAACAGTTACTGTCACGGTATCAGCTGACTGGTATACAATGTAGTATATTTTTTCTTTTTGTGTTGCGAGTTGGAGCGTGTCTGACGGATCTAACTGTTCTTATAGTGCTTTCGGTACTTCATCGACTTGTTCAATACTAGGAGATTTAGAACTTAAGCTACATGCGGATAATAAAAAACACATCAACAGTACGCATATTTTTTTCAACTTCTCATTCCTTTCTGATTTTCGTATTCTTTAAGAAGAACGTTTTTTTGTGGAATCATTACTAGTATTTTCATTATCTCTTATATTTTCTAAAAAGTCTGTATTTTCATGTATAGATTATTATTCGTTAATTAATAAAATTAAAAAACCATCCTCTATTTTCTAGAGGATGGTTTTTCTCATCTTATTTTTTTAAGTCATCTGCGTTTTTAGCTTTCTGCTGCAACTCGTTATAATATTGAACGCTTGTTAAAGCACCTTCGTCGACCATTTCAGAATCATCCATGTCTATTGGTTTACCTAGTTCTTTCACATATTCGGTATCTAAATTCTTCATAGCTCGATTTAAGTGGCCTTTTATTTTTTTTCTATTTTTACTTTTTGAAAGATACACTGTACTTGCAACGACACCAGCCGCTCCAACTACTTTCGTGAATTTACCCATTACACTCAGCTTCCTTTCATAAAGTTTATCGTCATTCTATGGTATTCCCTAATAAGTGGTCTTAAAACGTTTAAGTACATTCTAATCTCGCCTCTCATTCATTAAAATGCATTAGTGAATTAGTGAATATGTTTATTCGCAAAAAAGCGTTGCCACATTAATTGATAAAAGGACAACACTTTTTATATACTTATGTTAATGCAAGCTCCGTCAGACAAGTTGAATCGCCTTCAAAAGTTGAAAATTCATACTCTGTTTTCTTCCCTTCGTATTCTACTTTTATTACGTATGTCTCATTTCGCGGCAGCCAAAAATCCATAAACCCATTTTCAAGTGTAGGAACAACATCATCCACATGCACATTGCCTTCAGCATCGGTAATTGTTACATTCATTTCTTTTTCCGTTAGTTCACCTTGACACCCGGTTAAGCTATGCACTTCACATGGATGTGTGTATGTTTCATACGGAGCTACCGAAACAAAAAAATCTTCTTCAGGCAAAGCATAGGAAGTTTTTTCACCTTTATCTTCAATGATTAGTTTTTTGTCATCAATAGATGCTGAGTCTACAAGTTGACTTGCACTTAGTTCCGTTACACGTTCTTTTACCTCTTTTTCACTAGACTCTTCGCTCGTTGTTGAACAGCCTGACAAAATTGCCAATAAGCCAATTGCCATCACAAAAGATTTTAACTTCATAATAATTCCCCCTCACTCTTTTTACTATACCAAGTTTAAAGCATCAGTAGTCTCGATTTTGTCTCAACTTTGTGAAGCTAGAAACCGCCGTTTCACATTTACAAACAAAATTCCGGATGGTTCAATAGATATTGTCTTGTTGCATAATTTTTTTTAAAAGAGCTAAGTTTTCATCGAAAAACTGAGCATTTTTTGCTAGGCCTCGACGTCTGCACCAGCCGATACTATTAAAAGCATCAATAAATTGATAAAAAGGAAGCACTACCTCCAAATCTAGTAGTGGTCTTACACTATTGTAGCCTCTTTCGTACGCTTGGTACAATAGCGGGTTGAAGCTTAAAAAATCTCGATTCAATTTTGTGAAATCGATTTCTATTGAACCAAAACGAACACTTTCAAAGTCAATAACCCCTGTCACCTTTTCTTTATCCACTATAATATTTGCAGGTCGAAAATCCATATGCACAAAACTGGGTCCGTCAACAGCAGGTAATCCACTTTTCATATCATGAAACTTGTTTATGCTTCGCATATACAAATCCGCATCAATCATTTCTTTTACGTCTTTAGCAAAACTAAAGAATTGCGTTTCAATAAAAATCATCCAATTAGGAAATTCATTTTTTATACTTGTTAGTTCATAATCAGAATCAAGTTGAATACTATGCAAGTTCGCATGCAAAACGCCAACTTGAAAAGCAACTGCTGGAGATGCATCTCGAGTTAATGGCTTTCCTTTTAGTTCAGACAGCAAAAAAGCTCCTGGACACCTATCATCTCCAGGCCAGAAGTCAAGCATATGCGGAATGGAAACGCTTCCTTCTAGTATGACATAGGCCTCTAATTCTCGTTGATACTTTTGCTTTGTGTATGGGATTTTCACATAAACATTTTCATCTTCACTCAATCTACATTTATACACAACTGAACTAAAAGAATCTTCAACTCCATTGATTGAAAGTGGTTGCAGATTAAACTTTTCAAGCACACGATAGATCACTCAATCAACTCCTTACGTCCATTTTACTGTTTTGTGGATTTTTAACACAATTAAATTTATATAACCTTGTAAACGCCGTAAAGGTATGCCGGACAATTGTTGCTCCAAAGGTTCCGTGTGTTAATTTTTCTACTAAATGAGCAGAACTTGATATTTTTCATAGAAAGTAATAAAAATTTTTTGAATACAGTTTATAAAAATCTTCCAACTAAAAAATGTTTTGTTTACTGCGTTGGATTATAGGTTGCTTATAAATACTTAGTAGAAATAAATGAGGAAAAGGAGAAAATATTCCTTTTCCTTATTTATTTCTTTGATTCAATTGATAGTAAAGCTATAAGCATTTGTTAATTGATTATGGATCACAATTTCGTATTCATGACCGTACTTCTCAGCTTGTTCTATTAATAAATCAATTTCAGCAGCATTAAAATAACTTTGGGAAGCCATCAATAACAAAATCACCAAAGGAATTAGAAGAAATGTAGGCACCGTCCATTTCCATTTCGATGATGCAATTTTAAAATGCATTTGTCTTCACCCTTTCATAAAGCGTAGTTTTTCCATTCTATTGATTTTAAGGTACTAATTGTTTTAAATAATTTTCTGGTACATTCAGAGTAGTCTTTAAATGTCTCCTGTAATATTTTCCATCGACTGTTTCAATCTCTAACAAAAGTTCATCATTCGATGCTAAATTGTAAGGTGGACTGAATTGGATGTCTATAGTTTCTCCTTGTTCTAATTGGATTGGGAATTTCGGCTCTTTATCATTTTGTAAGTAACCTAATGTTGCGACTGAGTCATAATGACCAATTGTTGTTATTGACATCGGCTCTGGTGCGATAAATGTGTAGTTTAAAACATCTTCTTTTATGACTCCTTGTGCTGCTTCATTTTCTTTCAATACAATAAGAATTGTTTCAATTGGTGCATAGTCTTTGTATGAAATCGCAACAAGAAGCGTATGGCCCATTTGATCAAAATGATCTATTTCGTTTTCTGTCAGCTTTATAACATCTTCTCTCAATTGATATCCTTGCTGGCTTAAGAGATTTTTAGTAGGCACGCTTTCTGCGTTCTCTTTATCAGAATTTTTAGCAGGATAAAATATTTCACCATCTACTTCAGCACTCATTAAATATGTTTCGTCTTTTTTTGTAGTGATATAGGATATCGAAATTGTATTATTTTCTTCATTCAATTGTGCTGAGACAACGACGGGTATTTCAACGCTTGCTTTTGGCCAAAGCGAATACACTGATGCACCAAGCACTACAACTAAAATGCCAATCCCTATTTTCAATTTAATACCTCCTATTGCAATCTAGTAATAGTTAAAACTATTCGAATAGTTTTGCCAAATTAATTTATCAAACGGTTTTTATATATTTTACCATTACTGGTTAGTAATTGACCCATCATTTTTAAAAGTCGGAATGTTTTTAGTTTTCAAGTGTCTCTATAAATTGCTTGATACCTATGTTAAAATTCTAAATAATTAACAAATTCAACTTGTTGCCTATTGCTTAAAATACACAGTCTTTTTGTCACTACACATGAGAAGAAAGAAGTGAGTTTAAAATGTGGATTTTTTTTATTCCTATTGTTTTATTAATTTCATTGGGAACATGGATCGATTGGAGACGAAAAAAAAGAAATGATATTGCTCATAGAGAGAGCAATCCTCACACAAGACCTGGAGAAAGTTCGAATTATCAGATGGGTGATAATAACTATACGAGTAGTGGAGAGTAATTTTGAGTAGAAGAGATGCCGGCAACAAGTTGTTCTCGCTGGTCTATAAATACAAAAAAGACATTCTTCACCGAATGTCTTTTTTGTTCTTACGTTCTCTTGTTTAGTTTCTTAAAAAATCCTTCTTTTCCACAATGCCCAACCAATCAAGACTACTAATACTAACGCTAGCATTAATGTACTAATCCATGAAAATGGATTTTCTTCCGCAATGGGCAAAGTGACATTCATCCCAAAAAAACTAAATACTAATGTGGGAAGAGTTAAAAAGACGGTAAACACAGTAAGAGTTTTCATCGTGTTGTTCAGTTCATTGGAAATGAGCGAAGAATACGAATTGGTAATACTGTCTAGAATTTGGTTATACAGCTCAGTCGTTTCAATTCCTTGGTTATTTTCAATTTTGACATCTTCTAGAAGATCTTTATCATCTTCGTACAACTTGATGGAATGAACACGAAACAACTTGGTGATGACAGCTCCATTTGACTTTAACGATGTGAGAAAATAAACCAAACTTTTCTCAATTTCCATCAAGTCATAAAGTTGCTTGTTCGTTAACGAATCGCGCAAATTACTTTCTATTTTAAGCCGTTGTTTATTGAGATCTCTCAAATTGTCTAAATACTGCGTTGATATGGATAATAAAACTTCTAATGCAAAACGGCTTTTCATTAAAGTACTTATATTCTTTTTAATTAATCCTACTAAAAAACTACTGGGTTGATGGCAGATCGTTACAATATAATCGTCTCCTAAAATAATTCCAATTGGAATGGTGATATAGGAGTTAATTCTGTTGTTCGTTGCATTGATTACAGGGAAATCATTGATAAGTAACGTGCTATTCGTTTCATCATCATACTCAATGCGTGCAGTTTCTTCTAAATCTAAGGGATCTTCTAAAAAATCCATAGGGATGTTAAAGTGATTGGAAACTTTCTCAAGCTCTTCTTTTGACGGTGAGGTAATGTTGACCCAACAATTCTGATCAAGTGTTTTTATCGTTTCTAGAATTCCATCAGCAGAGGATTTGTAAATGCTAAACATCAAATATCCCTTTCTCTTTTATCAAACACTCTTTTATTCAACGTGCTATTCAATAACTAGCCTACCTCAAAAACACCTCTAGAAAAAGAGTTTTCTGTGAGGCGTTTTTTGTTAACAATCAGTCTATGTTGGCTACAGATTTTCTTGCTTCATCTGTTTTCTCTTCCTGTAATGGCTTTAATTCTCATTAGGTATTCATTGCTAGTGTCATAGCATTTTACTTTATACTCGAGTTCTTTGCTTTTGATTTCTAACTTTAATTTAGTCATTTTTGAATTTGCATGGGAATTCAAGAATTTTTAAAAAGCGTCTTCTAGCGTTATTTTTACATCATTATAAGTTACTCTGTCTTCAACTTATTATCAATCCTATCCAAAAGACAATTGGATATCTATTTATATGTATTACAGAAGATTGTTAATGCGTATATTCCAAAACGCATTATAAATGGACATGCTAGGAGTAGTTATTGAATCTTAAAATCGATTAGTTCTTTATGACTTCTCAATAAATCCAAAAATGCAGAAAGAGCTTTTGTTTGAAATGGTGATCTCGTAACGATAGAAAAATCCCTCGTATAAGGCAGCTCTTTGACATTCAAGATTTTTATATCCCCGTAGTGTAGCTCTTTTTGAATCGCCCATTCTGATAGGAGACTAATCCCCATGCCAGCCTCGACCATCGCTTTGATTGGCTGTGTGCTACTGAAATGCATAATAGACTGCGGAAACATCGAAAATTGCTCGAAGACATTTTCTGTTGCTTCTCTTGTACCAGAACCAAGTTCTCTCAAAATCCATGTTTCTTCTGCCAATTCCTTCATTTCTATCGGTTTGTTGTGATGTGTTAAAGGATGATCAGATTGCGCAACGACCACCATTCGATCTTTCGCAAATGGTTCAGTTTTCAATTCCATTACATCTTTGAAATGGCCTTCTACTATACCTACATCTAATTGATGGCTGAGTACAAGCTCTGCAATCGTTGCCGTATTGGCAATCGTAACAGTCGGCTTGATATCCGGAAACTGTTCTTTTGCTTCTGCGATGATGCGTGGTAGTAAGTACTCACCAAACGTATAGCTGGCACCAATTGCAATAGAACCACTCGCTTTATTGGTCAAATCATCGAGTAGATGGTTCATTTTGGCATACAGTTCTTTGATTTCGAGCGTGTGATGGTAAACAATTTCTCCTGCTTTGTTTAGTCGCACGTATTTATTTGTTCGTTCTAGCAACTTAACACCTGTTGTCTCTTCGAGTGATCGGATATACTGGCTAACAGCGGGCTGTGTCATGTGCAGTTCTTCTGCAGCTTTAGAAAAATTCTTTTTTTCAACTACTTTTAAAAATACTTCTAAGCGCTGATCCATTTTTCTTCTCCTCTCACATAACGCTTTACTTATTATAACCATATTAAATAGTTATTTTACTAATGTATCATGTTTTTTTATACTTACTGCAGGAGGTTTTGCTATGTCTACATATCTTACTAAACTTAATCGGTTTAATTTGCAGCCACCATCACCTAAAGCTGCGTGGTTAGGCGGTGTAGCATTTACATTTTTAATCGCATTTCTTGGATATTTATTAGCACAGGTGCCTGGCTTTAATCAAATTGGTCAGTTGGCTTGTGCCATTATCATCGCCGTTTTCTATCGGCAAATTTTCGGATATCCAAACGCTATTCGATCGGGCATCACTTTTTCTTCTAAAAGATTACTGCGAGTCGCTATTATTTTGTACGGATTAAAACTAAATATCGATACTGTTTTAAGTGATGGACTTGGTTTACTGGTGCGGGATATGGCTGTTATCGCTTTTGCAATCTTACTGACAGTTTGGCTAGCAAAACGTTTTAAAGCCGATAAAACCATTTCGCTACTACTTGGAGTTGGTACTGGGGTTTGTGGAGCTGCTGCTATTGCTGCAATCGCACCTATTATCAAAGCAAAAGATGAAGATACAGCGATTGGTGTCGGCATTATTGCATTGATGGGAACGGTGTTTGCCATTACTTATACAATTATCCGTCCATTTTTGCCACTTGATGACATTGAATACGGCATGTGGGTTGGCATCAGCCTTCATGAAATTGCCCACGTGGCATTAGCTGGGGCACCTGCTGGAGAAGACGGCTTAGCAATTGCATTACTAGGCAAATTGGGTCGTGTATTTTTACTTGTACCTCTTTGCTTCATCTTTATTTTCATGATGAAACGTAAAAATAAAGATGAAGAAACAACTACTAAAATTGAATTTCCATGGTTTCTTCTCGGATTTATCTTACTCAGTGTTTTAGGAAGTTATGTTTTGGGTCCAATTATTCCTTTCCCAGAAGCAATGCGTGACTTTGTATCAACAGCAACAACCTGGTTATTAACAGCGGCAATGGTAGGGCTTGGCTTGAATGTTAGTTTACGGGATTTACGAGAGCGAGCGTTACTGCCTCTCGTTGCTATGACTATTACTTCTATTATATTATCTATCCTCACATATTTTATCATTTAATATGGATTATAATGTATTTTCCATGTTATTAAAAAGGAAAAGAAATGGCCAGTTGGCTGTTTCTTTTCCTTTTCTGTTGATATATAGTCTAATTATGTTGTACTGTCCACTCTTCTCGCACTGTTAACAAAATTTATCTAATAAAGGCACTGGTATATTTCTCACTTCTCCCTTTTCTCCTGTAACTTTCACCATTAGAGCTTTCTTTATTCTATTCATTACTTTTAAACTATTGCTTTTTCAGGTATTCGCTTTTCTGGCCAATTTACTAAGAAAATTCCCATAAAAATTAAACTGCCTCCAATTAATAAAGCCAAGCCAAGCGGCTCTCCTAAAACGAGCCATCCCGATAAAATGCCGAAAAATGGTGCTAAAAAGAGAAACGCGCTCACCTTACCAGAATCGCCTTTTTGCAGCAAATGGAACCATATTGTAAATTGAACGATTGATGCCGGAATCGATAGCCATAACAAGATAGAAATCGATGTGGAGTTGATAACGATATAAGCATTTTCCAAAAACATCGAGCCCGCTAATAAGATTAAGCCTCCGAATAACATTTGATACGCCGTTAACACCCACATATCAATCGAGACGCCCCATTTCTTAATGAGAAGCGTACCGATCGCCCAAAAAGTAGCGCTCATAAATCCAAGTAATGTGCCTATTTCTAAATCCAAGTGGCTGCCCATTGTAACAAAAACCCCTGCAAAGCCAACAAAAACGCCAATCCACTGAACCAGTCGGTAACGCATGCCGAGTACCAATGTACCAATCAACACAACTAATAGTGGATTCATAAATGTCAAAATGGCCGATTGACCCGAGGTTATCGTACGCAAACTTAGAAAAATTGCCCCCATAACACCTGCAGTTTGAACCGCACCGATAACTGCAACTTTTCCCCATGTCACAGCATCTTTTGGATGTTTTCTTTTAAACAGTAAAACAAAAAAACCCATGATACTTCCGGCAATTGTAAATCGGATGCCTGCTAATAACAAAGGAGAAATATAAATCAAGCCGATTTTTGCAACAACAAAAGAAGAGCCCATCAAAGCTGTCGTCAAAACAACTAAAAATGAAAAAATTAGTTTAGCTTTCAAGTTTTCACTCTCCTTGTTTGTATGTATTTCTTACTAATTTTCCACCCGATTTCTGCGAAAGAAAAAATCATGATTTTTATCATTGTTTAAAATCTATCATTTTCATAAAATAAGCATACCATTATTCAATAAAAATACATGTACGATTTTATTCAAGCTATTATTTGAAACTTGTCCTCTTTATCGCAATGCGCTTTATCCGACAATTTGTGCAGTTTCTATGAAGTTTATTACATCCACATCAAGGTATATAAAGAACATGTGTTGTTAGTATATAAATCAAGTCGAAAGGAGGGAATTTTCTTATGACTGCCTATATAAAATTCGGTATTATGATAGTAACTTCTACTTTTTTGATGTATGGGTTAATGTACTTGAACGTTTTTCAACTAGATCACATTTTCTATAGCGAAACGCGACTGTATATGGCATTGATCATGGGATCCATTATGGCGATTGTCATGTTGTTGTTTATGTGGCCGATGTATAAAAACAAAAAAACCAATTCATTGATTTTGGGAATGGCTGCAGTTATTTTTACTCTTTCGTTATGGCTTGTACGCAGTCAAGTTTTAATTGAAGACACTGGCTGGATGAAAGCGATGATTCCTCACCATTCCATTGCAATTTTAACAAGTGAACGTGCGAATATTTCAGATCCGCGTGTACGAGAATTAGCCGATTCAATTATCAACGCGCAGCGACAAGAAATCGATGAAATGAAAAAGCTCATCAATGATTTAGAAAACAAAGAATAAAGCGAGACGATCCAATCAAAAAGACCAAGCGCAGTATTCTGTTGCGCTTGGTCTTTTGATTGAAATTTTATATACATCAAAATATTTTAGTTGAGCACTTTTCTATAATTAGATATGTTAAAAAAGAAAGTTGTTTTTTTATTTAAACTTCAAACTTAAATGAGAAAACAGTCCCATTGTCACTCGATTGAACATCAACTTTTGCTTTGTGACGTGCGGCTATAGCATAAGAGACACCAAGTCCTAATCCTGTACCGTTGTCTTTTGTCGTGTAAAAAGGAGTTCCTATTTTTTGTAAACTCGCTTCGTCCATGCCGTTTCCTTGGTCTTGAATTTCAAGTACAATGGTATGTTGATCTTCTGCATAAGTGCGGATAGACAACATCTTGCCTGGCTTCATCGCTTCTAATCCATTTCGACACAAGTTAATAATCAATTGCCGAATTTCATCACGGTTTAATAAAAAATCAGGTATATCCATTGTTTCAATTTGTATCAATTTATTTTGATTATATGAATCTATTTTTAATAAAGGAGCTATTTCATTGATAACTGTATTTAAATTTTGAATTTCCAAATCGGTAGATCTGGTATTTCCCATTGATAAAAACTCAGAAATGATAGAGTTTGCTCGATCCAATTCATCAATCATTAAATCAAAATAAGAATTATAGTTTCTCAATTCTTGTTTATCTGTGAGTAATTGCAAAAATCCACGAACAGTCGTCATGGGATTTCGGATTTCGTGGCTAATTCCGGCTGCCATTTGTCCAATAAGTTCTAAATTAGACAAACGCTTTAACTCATTTTCATAGATTTTTTGATCTGTAATATTTTTGCACAAGCAGCAAATCCCTTCATCAAAAGGATAAGCAACCATATCGTAACTATATGCATCTTCTACAGAAGACATTTCAAAACGGACTGGTTTTCTATTCAGCATAGCACCAGAAAATTCTTTATACAAAACAGCATTATATTGTTCAGGGTAAACCGCCCAGATTTTCATTCCCAATACATTTTCAGGTGTTCTGCCTAATGGAAGTGGCTGGTATTGGTTGATATAAATAAATTCCCAGTCTTTATTCAAAGCAAAAAAACCATCTGTTATACTTTCTATTACATTTATTACTTTTTCATTTGCGTTTGCAAGTTCCTGCGTTCGTGTTTGAACACGATGCTCTAGTTGATCCATATAAGTTAAATTGGAAAAAGTAATAGCTGTCGCATCAACAATGGATTGTGCTAAATGAATTTTTGACTTTTGATCAGATTCTAAAGTTTCCATTAAGCAAGCAATCGCAACGATGCCAAAGACTATGCCTTTTGAAATTAGTGGAATTAACAACAGTTCGCATTTATTTTCGTTTGGAAAAAAGCAAATTTTTTTTTTGATAATTATTTTTTGAATGATTGTCTCCGTATTTTCTGTTGATTGAAAATCCTCTATAAAGTTTTCCCATTTAGTTTTTGACCAATTAGAACTCTGACTCTTTTCTTTAAAATAAATAGCTGTTGGTTTGTTTGGATTTCTTAAAAAAACAGCGATATTATCACAGCCTACAGCCGCTCCTAAATAGTGGAAGCATGAAGTTAAACTTTCTTTAACAGAGGAACACATTGCCAGTTCACGATTTACATCAAGCAACAATTGCTTTTCAGTTAAAAGCCGTTCTTTTTGGTTTAAGTTATTGGCATTTTGTATCGCTACTGCTGCCATATTGACATAGGCTTCGACACTTTGAATTTGCAGCTCTGTCAAATCCATTTGCTTGCCATTATCGAACAAAAATACCAATCCAAATAAATGCTGTTCGTAAATTATGGGAAGTCCGAGCAGCGATTTGATATTGAAAAGTTTTACTGCTTTTAGATTTAAACGCTGTTCTTTCGATGTATCTGGTATGTACATAACTTGCTTGGTCAGCGCAATTTCTTTTGCAAAAGGATCTGTATCTAAATTGATTTTTTGAGAAGAAATCGAGTGGCCTCCTAACATCTCAGGTTTTCCAGCAACTGCACGAAACTCTCCTTCGCCGTCTGGTAAATAAATACCTATAGAATCACATTGGACAATTTCTTCTGAAATAGCGATGGCGACGTGTTGCAGCATATCATGCAACTCTAGTTTTGTGTTGATAATTCTTGTTATTTTTGCCAACCTAGAATATCGTTTTTGTTCTTTTAACATAGTTGTTCTCTCCGCTCTTCATCACGATAAATTAAGGATTCGTATTTTCCATGGCCAAACATATTACTTCTAATAGTACAGCATTTTCACGGTTGTTGGCAGACAATTTATGGATTCAATGAAAAAAGAACGCAAAATTTCGCGTTCTTTTTTATTTATTTTAAACTCGTTTTCATATAGCGGTATTCTCGCAAACTGCTTAAATTATAAATTTCTTGTAGCAAGCTTTCACCAATATTGGTTTCTCTTACTTTTTTACGTTCTAATTCTTCGTCTACCAATCGCTTCACAGACAACACATCTGTGCCATTTTGCAAAACTTCTTCTTTGGAATTGAATAATTGATGGGCCACTAATTGCATGCCATACGAATTGTACAATAAAGTATAGCCAGCAATTCCTGTTGTTGACTGGTAAGCTTTTGAAAACCCGCCATCAATCACAAGCATTTTTCCATTAGCTTTGATTGGATTTTCTCCATCTCGTTCTTTTACAGGGGTGTGTCCATTAATAATTCGTCCATGATCAGCATTCATTTCAAATTCCGTTAAAATTTTACGGCAAATTTCTTCGTCTTCCCGCAAATAATAATAAGGGTTTTTGCGTTCTTTATGTGTTTCTTTATCAGCTACAAAATAACGTTCAAATGTCGTCATTTCGCGCTTTCCAAATAAAGATGAATATTCACCCGTCCATAAATACCAAACCATGTCTGTAGCAAAATCGTCCGTTTCATTTGGATGCGCAAATGAATAGCGAAGGTACCGTTCAAACACATCTAATAATTCACGTCCTGCATATGACTTTCCGTCAATTTCCATTTTCTCCATATCGCCATTTTCATCTAATGGAATGCACCCATGAATCAATAAATTACCATTGTATTTTAAATACAAACTGCCTTTTTTCATTAAGAAATTCATATGTCTAGCCAATTTTTCAGAATGTTGCAGAGAAAAAAGTAACTTATCAATAACTTGCGCTTCTTCTTCTAACAATTCATCGGGGCGATCAAGGTTTATGGTCGCAAAGCAATTATTTTGAAGCGGATAAATCTTTCCTTGAATGGTGACTTCATTTTTTTCATAGTCAACTTTTTCAAGCAATAGCCGATCTTCCATATCAAAACAAGGCCGTCTCTTGATGATTGGACTTTCTAATTTAAACTGAATGATGGAAATGGCTTGATGTATTTTGGTAATTTGCAGTTGTTCGTGTTCCGTCATTTTCTCATTTGAAATTCGTTTTGGCCGAAAGGCAACATTGTCATCGTAGTACGTTTCCGCTAAGTTCAACAAAGGACGTAGATTGATTCCATAAACGTCTTCAATAATATCCAAATTATTATAACGTGCGCAAATCCGGATGATGTTGGCTAGACAAACTTTTGAACCTGCAAAAGCTCCAATCCACAGCACATCGTGATTGCCCCATTGAACATCAACTGAATGATAATCGATTAACGTGTCCACTATTTTATGAGGGTCAGGTCCGCGGTCATAAATATCGCCGACAACATGCAAATGATCCACAACAAGACGTTGCGTTGTATAAGCCAAACCAACGATTAATTTGTCTGCTTGACCTAAAGAGATAATTTGTTCAACCATTTTCGCATAATATTCTTTTTTGTTTTTGAATTCATCTGTTTTGTATAATAATTCTTCGATGATATAGACAAATTGAGATGGTAGTGCTCTCCTTACTTTCGAGCGCGTATATTTAGAAGAGGCATAAGAAATTAGCTTGAGGAGCCGCTCTATTACGAGTATGTACCATTCGTGCAATTCCGCTTTGTTTTTAAACTGACTTTTTATCAGTTTTAGTTTTTCTTCCGGATAATACACCAATGTCGCAAATTCATTTAGTTCTTCTTCACTCAACTCATCTTTAAACAAGTCTTTAATTTTCACTTTTACATTACCAGAGCCGTTACGTAAAACGTGTTGAAACGCCTGAAACTCCCCATGCAAGTCACTGACAAAATGTTCAGTCCCTTTTGGCAAATCCAAAATCGATTCGAGATTAATGATTTCCGTTGCCACTTTTTCTTCGCAGTCGTATTTTTGAGCTAACAGATCTAAATATTTTAAGTTCAGCATCATGTAAACTCCTTTCATCTCTCGTTTCTATGGGTGAACATAGAAAATGGAATGGTTTGATCCCTAATGATTTTTATAGACAAATTAGTTTGCACAGTCATTTTTTAAAAGTAAAAGTCTACCTTATGCCTTAGTTTACAGGAGAACAGCGATTTGCTCTAGTAGAAAAAATAAAAGTTCCACAAGCCTTGTTACTTTCTGTAGTTGCGATTACAAATACAGTTCTTCACGTGATCATCCACCATTCCAACGGCTTGCATAAACGAGTAAGTAGTCACAGGACCCACAAACTTAACTCCTCGTTTTTTTAACGCTTTGCTAAGTTCAACAGATAATGGCGTTTGCGTCGGAATCAACTCATCAGTGTCCCAATTGTTATAGATGGGTTCTTCTTCAACAAAATTCCATAAAAATTTAGCTAAACTCCCCATTCTTTTTGAATGATGATGACTGCTTGTGCATTGGTACGAATGGATGATAGTTTAGCGGCATGTTTAATGACGCCATAATCGGCTTTAATTGTTTCAAGAGTTTCATCGGTTAATGCTGCACAATAAGCAAGATCAAACTGACGAAAGGCCTCTATATAGGCTTGGCGTTTCGACAAAACAAGATTCCACGATAAGCCTGTTTGCGCCCCTTCCAAGCAAAGCATTTCAAATAGGTAGCGGTCATCCCAACTCGGTTTGCCCCATTCTTCGTCATGATACGTTTGCATACGCTTATTGCTTTGTGACCATACACATCGTTTTCCCACGTGTTTCACCTCATTTTATTGTTCTCTTTACTATATCATTTTCTGTACCTTCGGTTATTTTAACCTCCAACAAAAAACTGTACCCATCTCGGGTACAGTTTTTTGTTGGAGGTTTTTAAATAAGTAAATTAAATAATAAAGAGTCGTTATTAATGTCTTTATACGGAAAACCATTTTCTTTCATACGCTTTACAAGCGGTCCATAATCTTCTGGTGTTTTCAATTCAATTCCAACAAGGACTGGACCTTCTTCGCGATTGGTTCGTTTGGTGTATTCAAAGTGTGTGATGTCATCAGTTTCACCTAGAACTTGCTCCATGAATTTGCGTAGAGCACCTGCACGTTGCGGGAAAGTGACAATAAAATAATGTTTTAAGCCTTCATAGATTAGTGATTTTTCTTTAATTTCTTGCATGCGTTCAATATCGTTATTACCTCCACTAATCACACAAACGATGTTCTTTCCTTTAATCTCATCCTTATAAAAATCCAGCGCCGCTACTGACAACGCACCGGCCGGTTCTGCAACAATGGCGTTTTCGTTATACAGTTGCAAAATGGTGGTACACACTTTGCCTTCTGGGATTAAGGCAATATCATCGAGGACTTGCGAACAAATAGCCATCGAGAGATCGCCCACTTGCTTGACGGCAGCGCCATCCACAAATGTATCAATCGTTTTTAAACGCGTAACTTGTCCATGCGTTAAAGATGTCTTCATTCCCGCTGCACCTGCTGGTTCCACACCAATTAATTTGGTCCCTGGGCTAATCCCTTTTAAATAAGAGCCTACGCCTGAAGCCAGTCCTCCGCCACCAATTGCGCAAAACAGGTAATCTACAGGTTCTTGCATATCATTTAAAATCTCAACTGCTACTGTTCCTTGACCTGCGATGATGCGATTGTCATTAAACGGATGAACAAACACTTTTTCTTCTGTAGTACAGTAGGCCATAGCGGCTGTAAACGAATCGTCAAACGTATCTCCTGTCAACACAATCGAAACTTTATCTCCTCCAAATCGGTTAACTTGAGATACTTTTTGGCGTGGTGTCGTCAGCGGCATAAAAATTTTCCCTTCGATTCCAAGAGCAAAACACGCATATGCCACGCCTTGTGCATGATTTCCAGCACTTGCACAAACAACGCCTTTAGCACGATCAATAGCGTCAAGACTAAGAATAAAGTTATAAGCTCCTCGCAGTTTAAAAGACCTAACCGCTTGTAAGTCTTCGCGTTTCAAATACACGTTACATTCATAACGAGCTGAGAGCAATTCATTTTTTTGCAAAGGTGTTTTGATGACAACATCTTTAAGTGCTTGGTTAGCTACCATTATTTCTTCCACGGATACTTTTTTGAATAACGCTTTTCTTTCATACTCTTTGATGAGGCTCTTAGTCATAGTTGTCACCTTCTTATTTTTATTTATCACATTACTCTAACACATTAAAACAACAAATTATATCGAAAATTTCGATAATTCTACGAATATGCATTTATTACAACTTGTTTCGTATGCTCTTTTTAAATGAATACATTTTTGAACAGATCTTAAGTTAGTCATTTGTTGTTAACTTTGGATATGTTATTGAATAAAAATAATTTTTTATTCACAAAAAACTCATCCCCTTATTCAAAGGGATGAGTACTCCATATTATTCTTTTGCTTCTAAACGATATGCATTGATCACTTTGCCGTCTGTTGCTTCATCAACAATGAATGAACCGTTTGAATAACGGTCTACATTTTTTAATGAATTGACTGTGAGTGGAATTCGAATACCTTTGGATGTTTCCAAGACAATTTCTTCTTTGCCCGTTGCCCCAATTACGGCAACTACACGATGAGGATTTGATTTCAACTCACGAAGCATAATAACACCACGTTTCGCTCGGCCACCGCTTTCAAATTCTTGTTGCTTCATTTTCTTTGCTGCTCCACGATGAGTGATTAAAACAAGTTCTTGTTTAACAGTTGAATCGATCAAAACAGCGGAGACGGCATTGTCTCCATCTTTTAAATTCACGCCCTTCACGCCACTTGTTCGAAGTCCAGTTAACGGCACTTCATCCAACGAAAAGCGAACACCATAAGCTTGATTGGTTGCGATAAATAATTCCGTTTCTTTTGTTACCAGTCCTGCATAAATCATGACGTCTTCTGATTTCAAGTTCATTGTTTTCACAGTACGTGAATAGCGTTGAATTTGATAATCCTTTAACGCTGATCGTTTAACTTGTCCCATTTTTGAAACAGTTAAAATGCTAGCATCTGCATCAAAATTTTCAAACGGATATACAGTAAGAACAGATTCATTGGCATCTAATTGAATGATGCTGGATAAATGCTGACCCAAATCTTTCCATTTGATATCTGGGAGCTCGTTTATTGGCTGGAAAACGAAGTTTCCTGCAGTAGTAAAAATTAATACCGTATGCTGTGTGTTTAAATTGCCTTCAAATAACAAATGATCGGTTTCTTTCATCGCAAAATCCTTGCCGTTTGATGCAGCATAGGAACGTGTGCTTGTCCGCTTTACATATCCTTCTTTTGTAACGGTTACGACAACTTCTTCACTTGGAATCATAATTTCACGCGTGATGGTGATTTCTTCAATTTTATCTTCAATCACTGATCGACGAGGCTCCGCAAATTGCTTGCGAATATTCGCTAATTCTTTTTTAATCACATTTTTTAATTTAGTGGTACTTGTTAAAATGCCCGTCAATTCAGCAATTGTTTTTTTGAGTTCAGCTTCTTCTTTTTTTAAATCTGTGATGTCTGTATTGGTCAATCGGTAAAGTTGCAAAGAAACGATGGCTTCTGCTTGTGCTTCTGAAAAATCGTAAGAAGCAATCAAATTGTTTTTTGCATCGCGTTTGTCTTTTGACGCACGAATAGTTTTGATAACTTTGTCTAGGATGGACAAGGCTTTCATTAGTCCTTCTACGATATGCATGCGATCACTTGCTCGTTGCAAATCAAACTCTGAGCGCTTTGTAATCACTTCTTTTTGATGTTCAATGTATGCATCTAGCATCGTTTGCAACGTCATCATGGTTGGACGTCGTTTGTAAATTGCGACCATATTAAAATTATAACTAACTTGCAAATCTGTATTTTTGTAAAGATAACTCAATATCCCTTGTGCTTGTACATCTTTTTTCAATTCAATTACAATACGCAATCCAGTTCTGTCGGATTCGTCGCGCACTTCAGAAATACCTTCGAGTTTGCGATCAAAACGATGATCATCAATTTTCTTAATCATTGTCGCTTTATTCACTTCAAACGGAATTTCTGTAATGACAATTTGTTCTTTTCCACCTTTTAATGGCTCTATTTCGGCTTTAGAACGGACAATTATCTTACCTTTTCCTGTTTCATAAGCTTTTCGTATACCGTCTAGACCTTGAATAATACCGCCTGTTGGAAAATCAGGACCTTTTATGACACTCATGAGTTCAGCAACAGTCGCTTGGGAGTTATCCATTCGCATTAACACGGCATCCAGAACTTCATGAAGCGCATGTGGCGGAATATCTGTTGCGTATCCTGCGGAAATCCCTGTGGAACCGTTCACTAACAAGTTCGGAAAACGAGCTGGTAATACGGTCGGTTCCATATCGGAATCATCGAAGTTTGGAATAAAATCTACTGTGCGTTTGTCGATGTCACGCAACAACTCAGAAGAAATTGCAGATAAACGAGCTTCCGTGTAACGCATCGCAGCTGGCGAGTCACCATCCATCGACCCATTATTGCCATGCATTTCAACGAGCATATGACGAATTTTCCAGTCTTGACTTAATCGAACCATCGCCTCGTAAACAGAACTGTCTCCGTGAGGATGATAGTTCCCAATAACGTTTCCAACAGTTTTTGCAGATTTACGGAATGCTTTATCATTAGTGTTTCCTTCGTGATACATCGCATATAAAATTCGGCGCTGAACAGGTTTCAATCCATCACGTGCATCAGGCAAGGCACGATCTTGGATAATGTATTTACTATACCGGCCAAACCGATCGCCAATTACTTCTTCTAATGGCAAATCTTGAAATCGTTCGGTTTGTGTCATACAAGTTCCTCCTCAGCGTGAATCAAATCATTTTCAAGAATATTGCTATCGTTTTCTAAGCCAAAGTCGACATTGTTTTCAATCCATTTGCGTCGCGGTTCAACTTTATCACCCATCAATGTCGTAATGCCACGTTCTGCACGTGCACTGTCTTCAATAGTTACGCGGATTAACGTTCTGGTTTCTGGGTTCATAGTCGTTTCCCACAATTGGTCTGCATTCATTTCTCCTAATCCTTTATAGCGTTGTAATGTATAGCCTTTTCCAACTTTTTTAATAGAGGCATCTAGGTCAGCTTCAGTCCATGCATAATCAATCACTTCTTTTTTACCGAGTCCTTTAGAGACTTTGTAAAGTGGCGGCAAGGCAATAAAGACTTTACCAGCCTCGATTAAAGGCTTCATGTAACGGAAGAAAAATGTCAACAGCAGCACTTGAATATGGGCTCCATCAGTATCCGCATCGGTCATGATGATGACTTTATTATAAGCGATATCATCGATTGAAAAGTCCGAAGAAACACCGCCTCCTATTGCATGAATGATGGTCGAAATTTCTTCGTTTTTCATAATTTCTTCTAATTTAGCTTTTTCTGTATTGACTACTTTTCCGCGAAGCGGCAAGATCGCCTGGAATGTTCTATCACGACCTTGTTTGGCTGAACCGCCAGCAGAGTCACCTTCTACTAGATATAATTCGTTTTTCTTTGCATTACGCGATTGGGCAGGTGTTAGTTTACCTGATAACAGCGCATCCGACTTTTTGCGCTTTTTCCCGTTGCGTGCATCTTCTCTAGCTTTACGTGCAGCTAATCGAGCTTGTGCAGCGCGAATTGCTTTTCGCACTAAAGAAGCACTAAGATCCGCGTTTTCTTCTAAATAATACATTAATTTTTGAGAAACCACAGCATCAACAATGCTACGCGCTTCGCTTGTTCCTAATTTACTTTTTGTCTGACCTTCAAATTGCAACATGCCTTCAGGAATGCGAACCGATACGATTGCTGCCAATCCTTCGCGAATATCCGAGCCTTCTAAGTTTTTATCTTTTTCTTTTAACAAATTAATTTTCCGTGCATAGTCGTTAAAAACACGTGTCATTGCTGCTTTTGCACCTGTTTCATGTGTTCCACCATCACGTGTTCGAACATTATTAACAAACGATAAAATCGTTTCTGAATAGCCATCGTTAAACTGGAATGAAAATTCGATTTCCATTTCATCTTGCCGGCCTTCGATATACGATACTGGATGAAGAACATCTTTTTCTTCGTTCAAGTAAGCAACGAACGCCTCGATACCTGTATCATATTGAAAAACATCTTTCGCTTCTGTCCGTTGATCGAATAACTCGATGCGTAACCCTTTTAACAAAAAGGCAGATTCGCGTAACCGTTCAGAAAGTGTTTCGTAATTGTATTTTGCTACAGAGAAAATAGTTTCATCGGGCAAGAAATGAATCATCGTACCGGTTTCTTTTGTTGAACCAATTTCTTCTAGTGTAGTAACAGGTTTCCCACCGTTTTCAAATCGTTGACGATATTTTTTGCCATCACGATAAATGGTCACTTCTAAAAAACTTGATAATGCATTCACAACAGAAGCACCGACTCCATGGAGTCCACCACTTGTTTTATACCCACCTTGACCAAATTTCCCTCCGGCGTGGAGCACTGTCAAAATGACTTCAGGCGTGGGTTTCCCACTGCGGTGCATCCCTGTTGGCATACCACGTCCAAAATCTCGAATACTGATGCTATTGTCTTCCTGAATGGTAACAGTAATTTTGTCACCATACCCAGCAAGTGCTTCATCGACCGAATTATCAACGATTTCATAGACTAAATGGTGAAGTCCTCGTGTGTCTGTCGAACCAATATACATACCCGGACGCTTTCTAACAGCATCCAAGCCTTCAAGTACTTGGATTGCTTCTTCGTCATATGCGGTGCTTTGAATTTTAGCCATCTAATCTCCCCAACAAACGTTTGTTCGTGTTTTATTTATCTTTATGGTATTCCATCTTTAGTCTATCTGTCAAACTTCATAGAAAAAGAGCGCGATGCGCCCTTTAGCGATAAAAGTCTTATTTCAAAATGGCATGCTCTACTTTTATACACCGATCCATAATGACTGTATACCCCGCATCAGTCAAACGTTTGAATACATTTTCATCTACTACATTTAATTGAGACCAAAACACTGCGCTTTCAATTTTTATAAAGTCATCGGCAATTTCTTCTAAAAATTCACTGCGCCGAAAAACATTTACGATGTCTACTTTTTCAGGTATTTCAGTTAAACAACCATAACTTTTTTCACCAAGTACAGTGTCTGTCATCGGATTAACCGGAATAATTCGATAGCCTGCACGTTGCATTGCTTGAGATACAATATAAGAAGTACGACTTGGATCTGGGCTTAAGCCAACAACTGCAATAGTTTTAGCTGTGTCTAGTATAACTTTAATTTCGTTACGGCTAGGATTTTCCAAAAGATTCACCTGTCCTTTTTATTCTATCATACACGATTTTGTCGTGTCTGTTGAATAATCTACCGACTATTGTTCAAAGAAGTTCAGTCATGGTAAACTAAAACTATAAAATAAGGTTGTTGTAAAGGAGTTCATCATGACCATACTACTGCCCATGTTACTTGCATACTTACTTGGTTCAATCCCTTCTGCTCTATGGGTAGGGAAACTATTCTACAAAACTGA
The DNA here is from genome assembly GCF_001186155.3 of Planococcus versutus. NCBI lineage: Bacteria > Bacillati > Bacillota > Bacilli > Caryophanales > Caryophanaceae > Planococcus > Planococcus versutus. The sequence goes on from NZ_CP016540.2 coordinate 1,610,048, forward strand.
TATTCGTACTCAAGGTAGTGGCAACCTTGGAGCTACAAATACTTTTCGCACACTTGGAAAAAAGGCCGGAATTGCTGTCACGCTTTTAGATATTTTGAAAGGTACTGCCGCTACATTAATACCGCTTTATATTGCAACTGATATTCATCCGCTTGTTTTTGGTGTATTGGCGGTAATCGGTCATATTTATCCGGTATTTGCTAAGTTTAAAGGTGGAAAAGCCGTGGCTACTTCAGGTGGTATCTTACTTGGTTATCAATGGCCTTTGTTTATTATGGCAGTTGCAGTTCTATTAATTGCACTTAAAATCACTAAAATGGTATCCTTATCATCAATTATCTTAGCAGTAGTATTTATCGTCTATATCACGATTTATGCCATTTTCACTGCAGATTATTTGTTTATGGCGGTCATTTATATTTTGGCGTTATTCATTATTTTTCGACACCGTGCCAATATTTCTCGTATTCGTGAAGGGACAGAACCCAAAATCAGCTGGATGTAATCAGTGGAAAGAGGTGGAATATGCAAATTATCATTAGCAATGACGCTCTCGATTGGTTTAAAAAAGAAATGGAAGTTATGCACGGAGAAGCCGTTCGCTTTTTTGTCCGTTACGGTGGTTCAAGTAAGCTACAGCCTGGCTTTTCACTAGGTGTAACAAAAGATCAACCTCGAGAAATAGGGGTTCAACTTGAACGAGATCACGTAGTTTATTTTATCGAAAAAAATGATATTTGGTATTTCGATGAGCACAATCTAGAAGTTAGCGTGAACGATGACTTACATGAACTTGAATATTCATATATAAAATAAAAAAGCATGAATAACTCATGCTTTTTTATTTTGCAGTTTATTCAATTGTGCTAAATGGCCTTCACGCTGCAAAATGTCTCGCTGACGCTCGCCAAATAAATCAAAATGAGGATAATTGCCTCGCAAATCCATCCATTCACGTTGTAATCCGTACTGCTTTCCCCATGTTTCAAGTTTAGTTAAGTCATTGCATCCGACTTTTGTTACGGTATTGCAGCCAGGAAATCGATTATCTACCCAATAATGCGTCAAAAACGAAATTTTCCCGCTATCAACACCCTGTTTCCAAGACTCGAGTTCGTCTCGTTTAATTCCGAATGCCATCGAAAATCTTTCTTTTAACTTCTTCGTATTTTTGATGCCATTCTGGGTAGATTTTTTGAATGGACACAGGACGGAATGATTCTTTTTTAACAACGACGTGTTCAGATAAAGCTTTAGCAGCGATTGTTCCATCTTCATGAACAACTTCATAGCCATACTTTGTCCGCAGACGCCCATGTTCTTCTACCCATGTTCGGATAAATGCTTTTTGTCCGTAACGAAGCGCTGCTTTATATTGAATGGAGATGTCCACTACGGGAGATAAGTAGCCATCTTTTTCCATGCCTGCATAAGTAAAACCTAAATCTTTAATCAGCTGTGTACGGCCAATTTCTAGCCAAATAATGTAGTTTGCGTGATAGACAACGCCCATTTGATCTGTCTCTGCGTAGCGAATTTCAATTTCTTTTTCGCTTATGTACATACTCACTTCACCTCTTTATCAGTATACAAGAAATTTCTTTTCGATTGTATGTTAGACGTTATAAATAACTTGAAATAGAAAAAGGCTGTCGAGAATTTCCGACAGCCTTTACTAATCTTAAACTTCTAGCAATTTGTTACGGAGTACCATTTGCAAAATACCACCGTGTCGGAAATAGTCTACTTCTACTTCAGAATCAAATCGAGCTAGCACTTGGAACTCTGTTACTTTACCATCTTCAGCAGTAGCTGTAGCTGTAAGAACGTCACGTGGTTTCACATCATCAGTCAAGTTTACACTGATTGTTTCATGACCCGTTAATCCTAGAGAATCTGCGCTTTCGCCGTTAACAAATTGCAACGGTAAAACACCCATCATAACAAGGTTAGAGCGGTGAATGCGCTCATAACTTTCAGCGATAACTGTTTTGATGCCCAAAAGGAATGTTCCTTTAGCCGCCCAGTCACGTGAAGAGCCCATACCGTAATCTTTACCAGTCAAGACCACAAGTCCTGTACCTTGTTCTTGGTATTTCATCGCTGCGTCATAAATCGCCATTGTTTCGCCCGTTGGCCAGTAAGTTGTATAACCACCAGTTGTTCCTGGTGCTACTTGGTTACGGATACGGATGTTCGCAAATGTTCCGCGCATCATGACTTCATGGTTACCACGACGAGATCCATAAGAGTTGAAATTACGTGGTTCAACTCCATTTTCTCGAAGGTATAAGCCTGCAGGCGTATCTTTACCAATTGCACCAGCTGGTGAAATGTGGTCAGTCGTGATAGAATCTGCGAATTTCGCTACGACACGGAGGTCAGATAACGCTTGAATTGGAGAAGGCTCTTTCGAAAGACCTTCAAAGAAAGGTGGATTTTGGATATACGTCGATGTCGAATCGAATGCGTATAATGAATCATCATTTGTTTCAATTGCATTCCAAGCTTCGTTCTCGTTAAATACATGCTCGTATTCTTTACGGAATAATTTTGGAGTAACTGTATCTTTTACTGTTTTTTTGATTTCTTCAGTTGTTGGCCAGATGTCTTTAAAGAATACGTCTTTACCTTCTTTGTCTTTACCAATTGGATCAACTGCAAAGTCGATATCTACAGTACCAGCAAGTGCATAAGCGACAACTAGCATTGGAGATGCCAAGTAGTTTGCTTTAACAAGTGGGTGAATGCGTCCTTCAAAGTTACGGTTACCAGACAATACCGACGATACCAGTAAATCGTTATCAAGAATTGCTTCTTCGATTTCTGGAAGCAATGGACCTGAGTTACCGATACAAGTTGTACAGCCGTATCCGACCAAGTTAAAGCCGATTTGGTTCATGTAATCTAACAAACCAGAATCGTTCAAGTAACCTGTAACAACTTTAGATCCTGGAGCTAATGAAGTTTTTACATAAGCAGGTGGAGCTAATCCTTTTTCGACTGCTTTTTTCGCTACAAGTCCAGCACCAAGCATAACGTATGGGTTAGAGGTATTTGTACATGATGTAATTGCTGCAATCGCTAGTGAACCGGTCTTCATTTCAGCAGTTCTGCCATCTTTAAAGTTGACCGTTGCTGTTTTTTCGATTTCAGCTTCATCAAGTGCAAAACCATGAGGTCCTTCTTCACCTGTTACAGCTTTATTGAACTCAGTTTTCATTTGAGACAAAGGAATCAAATCTTGTGGACGTTTTGGTCCTGCAAGGTTTGGTTCGATTTCAGAAAGATCAATTTCTACTAAATCTGTATAAATGGGATCTTCGTTATTGACAGTGAAAAACATATCATTGGCTTGTAAATAAGCTTTTGTTACAGCAATTTGCTCTTCATCACGAGCAGTTAAACGCATGTAATCAAGTGCTTCTTCATCAACTGGGAAGAAACCACACGTCGCGCCATATTCTGGAGCCATATTCGCAATTGTTGCGCGGTCAGCTAATGGCAATGTCGTAACACCAGGACCGAAAAACTCAACAAATTTACCTACAACGCCTTTTTTACGTAAAGTTTGTGTCACTTTCAATGCCAAATCAGTTGCAGTTGCACCGTTTGGAAGTTCGCCTGTCATTTTAACACCGATAACTTCAGGAATTGGGAAGTAAGAAGGTTGTCCGAGCATACCGGCTTCAGCTTCGATACCGCCAACTCCCCATCCAAGAACACCTATTCCATTGATCATTGTCGTATGTGAATCTGTTCCGAACAATGTATCAGGGAAAGTTTCGAACGTTCCGTCTTCATTTTCAATGGAATGGACAACGTTTGCTAAATACTCAAGGTTTACTTGGTGAACAATACCTGTCGCAGGTGGAACTGCACGGTAGTTGTCATACGCTTTTTGAGCCCAGCTAAGAAACTGATAACGTTCAGCGTTGCGCTCAAACTCTAGTTCCATGTTAATACGAAGAGAATCTTCAGTGCCGTAATTATCAACTTGAACCGAGTGGTCAATGACCAGATCCACTGGAATTTCAGGATTGATTTTGTTTGGGTCTCCACCCATTTCAGCCATCGCTGAACGAAGTGCAGCTAAATCAACAACTACTGGTACCCCGGTAAAATCCTGAAGAATAACACGTGAAGGTTTAAAAGGTACTTCTGCTTCTTTGTTGACATCTTTGCCCCATTTAGCTAATTCTTCAACATGCTCATCTTTGATAACGTAGCCATCATGCTGACGTAATACCGATTCCAATAACACTTTAATTGAATAAGGAAGGCGTGATACTTTAGCGATCCCTGCTTCTTCTAATGCCGCTAAACGATAATAGTTATACGTTTTGTCATTTAGCTCAAAAGAAGTACGACTATTATGCAAACTGCTCTTTGCCATATGTGTATTCCTCCTTTGAATCTTCTGAAAAGCGCCAAACAGCACTCTTCTCCTCTTCTATCATACCGAATATAAGACTATAAGTAAATTACATTAAAATTATAGAATGTCATAAGTTTTTCGAATGACTATTTTTTTAAGTCATTCAGTTTTCTTAAGGTCTCTTCTAATTGTTTAAAATGACGCTTTTCGTGCAGTCCTACAAAAGGAAACCACTGACTTAATGGTACTTTTCCAAAAACAGGGTGATCCATTGATTTTTCTTTAAGCTGTGCCTTTGATGCGGAATCATATACCTCGTACAGAAGGTTATGTGAGCTATTTAATCGTTCTTTTACTTCTTCAAGTGTTGTGAATTCATCCGTAGGTACAACATAGGTTGGAGCTTCCACTTTAAACGAACGACTAACAGTCAAAGAAATTGGCTTTTTTATGACCTGTTCACTTTTTTCTTTTGTGAGTTCTTCAGATATATTTTTAGCTACAACTTTTTCCATCAACTGAAGATGATCTAAAATTTGAATAGGTGACCATTCAGCTTCTGATGGTTTTCGATTTAACTCGTCATCTGTCATCCCTTTTACTGCTTGAAGAACTTGGTTTCTAATTTTTGCATTGTCTTCTTTAAACATTTTTTAGCCACCTTTAATTTGTCTGATTGTTTATCTATCTTAACATACCCTAAAAACAGCGAATTAAGTACCGATTATGGCTAGAATTTACGAAAATATAAAAAGAATTCATTGCGACTGTTGTCAAGGGAAAGCACGTTCTATTTTTCTGAATTAATGGTATAATGTAAAGAAATCCCTTAAGAAGAGGTGACGCACGATGCCTTATGGTTACGAGAAATTCCGACTGGACAACGGCATTAGTCCGAATACTGTTGTTCATGAAGTTCAATTGATTCGCTCGCTCTTCGCTTTTCTTAGGCACACATATAAAAAACCAGTTGAACCACATGACATTCGTCCAACTGATATTCAACAATTTTTAATGGATCAACACATGGCCGGTATTAAAGATAGCACCTTAAATCGAAAGTTAATTTATATTAGAAGATGGTTTGACTATATGTGGCAGATTGGTCGCATTCCTAATGATTTTATGCCCAAATTCAAATTCAGCCGAAAACTTGATCTCACACCAGCTGACATTCATATGAACTATGAAGAGTTATTGAAAAAGAAAGACGCTGTACTTGAAGCTGATCGCTTATCGTTGAATGCAAAAGTTTTGTACTTGCTATATTTACGTGGACTGCGTCTTCGCGATATGGTTGACATTGATGTGGATAATTTTGACGACCGTGGCGGCAAGCTTTTGTTGGCTGTCGATAAAAAAGATGGCTATCAATGTCGAATGGAATTCTTGGATAAAGAAATCCCGGTCATGCTTGATGCAATTGAACGCGCAGTATTCCGTGGCACCCCTTACTTACTTTCGTCTAAAGTAAAAAATGAGTATACAATGTTTCAGATGGGTTCTTTGTCTGACTATACAGAAGCACTTTCTTCTTTTGTCGGAATGCCGATGCGTTCAGGTGATATTCGCTTTGCGTATGTACATTATTTGTATTCTGTTGAACACAAAAATTTAGAAGAAATCCAAGAAACACTTGGTGTTTCACTCGATTCTGCTTCTCGGATTTTGAAAGACTCACTTACTCGTTTAAAGCGATAAATCAAAAACATGAAAACAGCCTACCCCATATAAATTGGGATAGGCTGTTTTCATGTTTCCGGTCATGTAAAAAAACCGAAATCCAAAGCAAAATTAAAAATGAGCAATGTATGAAACACAACAAAAATCATTGCTTGTCGATCTATTTTTTTCACATTTTCATATTGCATCAGGACCACCCCTTCTCTATTGATTAATCTGATTATACTGAAAATAAAGACTTTCTGCAAGTATTGTTTCTTTATAGCTCTTTTACTTTATACTTAAGAAAAAGAGAGGATTGGATAAATTGAAAAAAGTATTATTGGTTGTCGATTATACGGTAGATTTTGTAGCAGATGACGGAGCATTGACATGTGGTAAGCCAGGACAAGCAATTGAAGAAACCATTTGTCAGCTAACAGAAGAATTTCTAGCAAACGAAGAATTGGTTATCATGCCGGTTGATTTACATGAACAAGAAGACACTTACCATCCTGAGACAAAACTATTTCCGCCTCATAACATAAGAGGAACCGATGGCCGAGCGTTATACGGTCGTCTTGCAGACATTTATGAAGCCAATAAAAATCGTATACTTTGGATGGATAAAACAAGATATAGCGCATTTGCAGGTACAAACTTAGAATTATTGTTGCGAGAGCGCAATATTGAAGAAATTCATATTGTTGGCGTCTGCACAGACATTTGTGTATTGCACACAGCGGTAGATGCATACAATAAAGGATTCACTATTTTTATTCATAAAAATGGTGTTGCAAGTTTCGACCAATCCGGCCATGTGTGGGCTTTGCGTCACTTCACCGCAACCTTAGGAGCAGAAGTTTTATAGTTTTTTTATTTTTTATGTTTCAAATGTAATGAATAAGGTTATATCTAAAGTGTAGCACTTATACATCACATTAAAAGGAGCTGGAAAAAATGGGTTTTATTTTGTATCTTATTATGGGTGGCATCATCGGTTGGATCGCCGGAATGATTCTTGGTAAAAACGTACCAGGCGGTATTATTGGTAATATTATAGCTGGTATTATTGGTGCTTGGTTAGGTGGAATGATTCTTGGAGATTTCGGACCTGTCATTTGGGACATTGCAATTGTACCAGCATTAATCGGTGCATTAATCTTTGTATTCGTTCTTAGCCTGATCATGGGATCTATGAGAAAAAGATCATAACAAGCTAAGCAAAAAGAGTAGACATACTGTCTACTCTTTTTTCATGCATTAATTTAGTTGTTCTTCATACAAATGGTAATAATAGAGTACATCTGCTACATATTCTTCACTATGATTGTATTGAAAAATAGCTTTTTCTAAATCTCCTTCAGCTGCACCGTTTTGTGATAAGTAATTGGCAGCACTGTATAGAGCATCGGTTAAGTTATATGGGTCGGCAATGCCATCTCCATCTCCATCTACACCGTATCCGCCGTAGTAAGCTATAACATCAACATCGACTTTATCTTCTTCACTAATATTCCCTTGTCCTTGCCCCGAGCAACTTGGGTGACTCCATCCTACAAATGTACACGGCATAAACTGAAGATGCCCTTCTGCTCCAACGGGAGACAATAATGGATCCATCGTCGAAAATCTAGTTTCGATTCGGTGATGTGCTGCAAGCAATGTCCAAGGAATATCGTAGGCATCTGCTGCTTTTTTATACAACGGTATATTTTCTTCAGGAACTTTTAACTCAATCAAGTGACTGGGACCTTCTTTAATGGTTTTAACCACCAGCTCAGAATTGACTACAGCAAAAATAAGAATAGCGATTGTCATTGCAACAATCGCTGCTGGAACAAAGAGAATTAAACACCCTATCTTTCGCTTCCATCTTCTTGGCAATTTTTTTTTACTCATTTTTCCACACCTAATATTTCATTTGCTTAAGTGTAGCACATGAACACACAGTTTACCTTTTTAGAGTCAAAATTTGAAAGTAACTAGTTTTACATCCTATATTTTTCAGAATCTTTCTGATATGATAAACAATAGATTAATGGAGGTGAATATTGTGTGGGAAGATTTTAAGAAGTTTGCTTTAAAAGGAAACGTCCTTGACTTAGCAGTTGCCGTAGTTATTGGTGCGGCTTTTGGGAAAGTTGTCTCTTCTTTAGTGGAAGATATTATCATGCCAGTTGTTGGAATTTTAGTCGGTGGAATTAGCGTAGAAGATTGGAGTTATAAAGTGAATGATGTGGTCTTGAATTACGGTTTGTTTATTCAATCCATAATCGACTTTTTCATCATTGCATTCTCTATCTTCATGGTCATTCGTATCTTTACAAAAATGAAACGCAAAAAAGATATACCTGCTGAAGAAGAGCCAGAAGTTTTAGACAAAACTCAGGAAATCTTAATGGAAATTAAAGACTTGTTAAGCAAAGAAAGAACCGGTCTTTAATTAAATAAAACAATCAGTGAAATAAACTTATTTCACTGATTGTTTTGCATTTATACAAAGTAAAATTTAAACAAAAAGCGATAAACCACTCGACGTTACCAAGTAGTTTATCACTTATAATAACTTAAAATTCTTCATTCAAGTAAGTTGCGTAAATCATTGACAATATCTTTTACAGGAACATTGTCAAAGCCATCATAATTATTAACGACAACTCCTTCTTGGTCAACTAAATAAAAGCTCGTTCCGTGTATTACTTGGTCACTTTCAGGGTCGTTTCGTACAAAAGACTTAAAATTATCTTTTGCGTATTGAGCAATTTCAAGCTGTGTATAGCCCGTCAACAAATGCCATTTTGACTCATCAGGCACTGTATAATTTGATAAATAAGCTTGCATCGTTTCGGGTGTATCAACGGCTGGATCTACGCTGAATGCTACAATTTGATAATCCTCTAAGCCTTCCGCTTCTAGTTCTTCTTGAATGCTACTTAAATTAAATGTCATCGGAGGACAAACCGTCTCACAATTCGTGAAAACAAAAGTCGCCAGCCAAGGCGTACCTTCTAAATCCTCTAAAGAAACGGTATCTCCTCGTTGATCTGTATACGAAAAATCTTCAATTGCGGAATTACCGCATGCTGATAACAATAGCACTAAGCTCAGCAATGCCGCACAAGAAACGAATCGCATCAAATTGCCTCCACTCTTCTTTCTCTTTAATCATAGCGAAAGTGTAGAAACGGCACAATACATCTTAAAGCTTCATTGTCACAAATTTGTGAAGTCAATTTAGCTTCAAGGTTAAAAGTGCGTCATGAATGGCGACCAACTTTGTTTCCACACGATGCATCAAATAAAAAGATACAAATATAGGGAATCCGAGTTCTTGAATCCATTGCATCCACTCAGCCATTACTCTCACCTCCAATTAAGAAAAGCTGAAGCTGTCGTTTGATTCGACAGGCATAAGACATACTGGCGACGCGATGTCTTTTGTCGCACAGCTATTTTCTAATGAAAAAAGCTCTCCAATTCAGGAGAGCTTTTTGCTTATACTTCGTACTCTACAATATTTCGTTCGACAATACGAGCACCTTTCACAGCGCCTAATGGCGAGCCTTCTACTTCGAAAACAGCGTGTGTAATAATGGCTTGCATTCCTACAAGCAATTCAGCATCCGTAACGTCTTCTCGTGGGTCATCTACTGTCAAAGTAACATCTTTTCCGGCAGTTGTCATAAAAATCAATTCCAATGTTTTAGCCATCTTTTTTTCCTCCTAAAATGTATTACTGATAAATTGTACTAGCGGATTGCTTTTCAACATTCATCAATGTCTTTGTTCCAAAGTTTGTTAAGACAGCTGCTGTGCCAAAAATGCCGTCCACTGCTGCAGCTTCTTTAACATTATGGTACGATTTAAATTTTCTCTTTACTTTGCCATTCGTATCTAATCCGTTGTCGTACGTGTAAGTGAGTGGTTTTTTATCTAGTCAATATCAGTCAAAATAAACATCTGAAATCGAGTTCCTTCTATATAATACAGATTCAGTACTCTAATCTAATGTAGAACAATCCAAGTTGTGATGTGCGAATTTTTGTGCGAGTAACTCTATGAAATAAAAAAAGCCCTCGACCGGTTAAGGTGAGGGCTTTTACATAGGTACTCTCAATTGAGTGGTCAGCTAGTGACTTGCGCTATGTTCGCATATGCATCTTCAAACTGAACCAACGTTTCCGCGCCAGTCAGCAAAACCATGTCTTTAGTATATCGACACAACAATAAGAAAACAAATAAAAAAAGCCCTCCAACTGTTCCCAGGCAGTCAGAGGGCTTTTAGTGAAGTAATGCTATTTAGTATCTTACTCTTATTTTGTTCGTACCTAGATTATACGTTTAACCCATCGCGTCTTGCAAGAATGACCGCAAGCTCTGCACGTGTAATGTAATCGTTAGGTCGGCCATCTCGTATAAGTCTCTTTTCTTCAACGTGTTCCCAAGCCTTTTCTGCCCATTCTGGAATTTCATTTTTGTTTTCAGCACTTTCCACTTTTTCTTCCTCCTTCGGTTTCTGGACTGGCGGTACAGGTTTTACAATCGGTGGCTCTGGTTTGTTTAGATTAGCGATAATGGCATTGAGTTTTGCGTCTGTAGCTTTTCCTGCAATGCCGTCAACCTTTAATCCTGTCGCTCGCTGTACAGTCTTAATCGCATTTGTAGTTGCTTTCCCTTTCAATCCATCTACCTTTAATTTGTATCCAGCTTTTACAAGTTTCGACTGAATCACTTTCACGCGTTCTATTTCTTCTTTGATGATTCGGTCTTTCTCTTTATGGATAACTGACATTGTGCCACGTCCTGGAATACCATCTACTGCACTAAAGCCTTTAGCCTTTTGGAACTTCTCAACAGCTGTAATAGAACCGTCTCCGTGGATGCCGTCAACATCACCTGTATAAAAACCTAATTGAACTAAAACTTCCTGTACCGTTCTAATTTCAGGATCATCAATCCATAATATCGGATTAACATTTGTTGTATAGCGATTATTCCAACGCCCTTTTGACATCTCAAAGTGAAGGTGTACGCCTGTAGATTTTCCTGTCGTACCCTTCACTCCGATTTTCTGCCCTTGTTTAACACGTTGGTTCAGCCTTACGTTAATAGATGCCAAGTGTGCATATAACGTTTCATAGCCATTATCGTGTGTAATGATGAGGTAACGTCCAAATCCTGTACGATTCGGGTTGTTGTCCAGAAAGCGAACCTTGCCAGCTGCAGAAGCGACGATGTTGTTGTTCGTATGACTCGTATAATCTGCGCCCCTGTGCATGACTCGTGGCTTTCCTGTTTTAGGATCTACACGATAACCAACTAAACTGTTTAAATAACCTTCACATGGTTTAATAAATGTTGCCATCTTAAAACTCCCCTTCTTTTGATTGTCCTTCGCGCTGTTTGACTACTTCGAACAGACCTACACTCGCAAGTCCTGCAAGACCACCTGCCCACAATCGATTAACGTAATCCAAGTCTGTAAATGGTGCTGCGGAAAAGCCAATCAGTAAACCGACCAGTAAAGCGATAACTGGAATAAAGTTAAGTGGTACATTCACTGCCTTTTTAATCATTTCTACCAATGCTGTGATAATTGGCGCCAAAATCGCTGCAAAGATTAATACTGCTGCCATTATTATTCCTCCTTTTTATTGTCTTGCTTGATATTTTCATATTGGACTTGCTGTATCTCTTTGATAAGAGTTGTTTTATCAAGTTGTTCGAGTACTGGATCTCTTAACAATTTTTGTTCTTTTCCACCAGGGTCCTTATTTAATTTGTCTAATGCGTTATAAAGGATTGGTGGTATCGGTAACCCCATTTGCGCACAATTCTCTAGAATAGAAAGTCCTTCATTTACAATAAAGAAACTTGCTACGCCCATAATGATGATGCCGTTTGTATCTTGGCTCATATGAATAAAAAAGTATTCGATGCCTGCTGTCATAGCCAGTACAACGAATACTGCAAATTTCTTAATAAGACCAGCCATCCCTAACGTGCTATTTAATGATTTTGTCATCCAAGCACGCAAGATTCCGGTAGTCATATCTAAAAACATAAAAAATAATAATACGACGGTAGCCTCATTGATTAAGCCCGCCAAATAAACCGCAAAGCTTGTCAATGCTGCCATGAAACCTTTCACCGCCGTAACCTCCCACCTGAGCATATGCCTCATCCTCTCCCATACCTCAATCCCCCTATTTCTCTTTTTAGCAAAACAAAAAGAGCGCCCGATTGGACACTCTTTGGATAGTTGCTGAGTTTTACTTATAGCGTATTCTCTAAATAACTATCTTGTTGGCAAATTAATCGATAACTTCTAGAGTTATTTTCACAATTTTTCCCTTCAGCTCAATCAGTCTTTCGTCAAGTGAATCACTGCAATCAGAAATGCTGGAAACTTCCATAAAATCTCTGCAAGACTCCCCTTCCCAATCTTCATTCAGCCAAACCCTACCAACAAACGCCTCCATAAATCTTACTCCCTTCTATCGATAAAGTAACTCATTTAGCCAGATGCTAAAGTGCTCATCGTCCATCTTAATTACATGATTTAGATCTGTTAAGAATCTCTTTATAATTCTTCTGAGTATTTCATCTACCTCTGTTGAAAGTTCTTCAACACTGTCCAAAAACTTCAAACTTCTTTTCAAGGTTTTTTCACTAGAAACAGAACCATGAATGTAATTTGATCTGAAAGTATACGCTATGCTGATTATACGGTTGATTCGAACCCTTTCCTCATAAGAACTACCTAGTATTCTTGCGACTCTATCAGCTACTTGCATCCTTAACTCAACATTTGAATTAGATAAAAGCGACTCTAATGCAGAAATGTAGAATGTTAACTTGCCTGGTAAAAATGATTCGCTTCGCGCTAATAAAATAAAACGATTTGCTCTATCAAGTTTGTCCGCCTTAAAGTATGGTAGACTATTTGTGGTATAGGTTGTCATAGAGCCTATGGTAATCTTAGGTCTATTGTAGTCTGGTTTCTTCTCTGTAATTGCTAACTCTTTAATAAACCAAGATTCCGCTTCAACTATTTCTTCTTTAGAAAAATAATTTTCTGTATAGTAGCCCTTTGAATTCACAAAGGTAACCGGGGATTTATTTATGGATAACCCACTTTCACTAACGCCTAAAATAATATCAGAATGTAAAGAATGATCTTTAACTAGCCAAAATGAAAATAAAATTCTTTGATAAATAGATCTAATAGTATGCAGCTCGTTGGAATAATCCAATTGATTATCCGGAACCTCCATATTCAAATAAAAGCAGGGGGAGTTATTTGCTGAATCGTACCCTATCGTACCGATCTGATCTTTTACGCGATTTTTTTTCAATAGCGAGACTTGAGAACCGCTTTTTTCTAGATTCATCAGTGAAAATTTCATTCTTTTAAACTCATCTGCTAATTTCATGTTCGGTAATGTACCGATGACCGCCATTCTCATACTTGTGCTCCTTTTATACTTTGATTTTCCATGGTATAATAGGATTAACTGAATTCTATTATACTAAGACCTCACAGGGTTACCGCCCTTACGTGAGGTCTTTTTCTATTGTAAATGTTTCCCTTCAAGAAGAAAAGTTTATTCTTTATTTAAATTGTCCGCTTAGTCGACAGTTTGAACCGATTTTTAATCGAAAACAGTAACCGAAAAACGGTGTCGGGTACTTAAATCGCTAGTATTCGGGTTTGTAATTCTCACGTATGCTTTAGCGTCCGCAATGTAAGGCATGAAGAATAAGTTAAACCCTAACGGCATCCCATAACCCGATATAGAAATTTGACTACTGTTGACCACACCTACCCCCGTTAATTCTTTATCAATGTACGTATTTGCTGGAATGTTAAAAGTTCCTAAATCAACTTGTGGATATTTTCGGTACTTTGCTTGTTTTTCCCATGGCAAGAAAGTAGTTGCCCCTGTCGAGTTTCGGTAGTATACATCGTTACTATTTCCATCGTGGAAAAATTGGAATGTCCAAAAACCGATGTTTTTTTTCTTTGTCTTGTACGTGATAAACGTACCCGATGGGGTAGGAAAACCGCCATTGTCCGATGATGTTACACGCATGTTTGATATGCCAAGTGGGAACACGTCTAAATTAGACGTATTGGTTGCAAAGTTCCTCGGTAAAATATTCACACCCCCGCTTGTACTTCTCCCTTCTTTCGATACCGTAAAATCTGCTAAATTGGTCGCGTTGCCGTGGTACAGTAATGCTTTTGTCACAGTCGTCATTTCAATTTTTGAAGCTGTGGCTTTAGTTAAGAAAGAGCGTAACCGTAGTTCTAATCCTCCCCATCCGTTTGTATGTCCTAACACAATCAACAGGCTTTTTTCAGTGGCTACTTTTGTGAGTAAGTCGTCCATTTGTTGATCTGTTAACACGAGCAATTCTGAACATTTCATTTCAAATTGATTTAACGGAATTTCATCACCATCAAATACACCACCGTTTGTGCCTGCAACCCCGTTTGTCGCACTTCTCGCATAACTGAAATGACTTTGAATCACTTTTTTAGCAGAATCTGTTGTACTGCCCCACGGATATGCTAACCCGTTACAAGGAATATTAAGCGATTGTAAAAACTCTTTTGGTTTCACAATTTCAAGAAGAACATCTTCTTCGTGCAACCAAGCTTGTGCGGGTTTCGGTAAATTAAAGTTTACAGGTTCTGATAATTGTAGTGTTAGCACACTACCTGTCAATGAATACCCCGTGGAAACAACCGTTTTGTTGATCGTCCCTGCTGAATCCATCAACCTTATCTTCGTACCCTTTGCAAAGGTTTTCACCATTGGAATACCGCTTGTGTTGATTAGTTTTAACGTAGTATCTCCAATTGCTAACGGTTCAGAAAAAGACATATAACTTAAAATGGTGTGACTGTCGGTATGTGAACCAAATTCCCAACCTTCTTTATACATTTCGATAATTTCAGTTTCACCTAACTTACTTTCGGTATACCCTGTGTAAGTGCTATTGATAAAGATTGTTCCTTTTACGCCAAATTCATCCATAACGGGTTTCATCTTCGTGTAGTCATTCATGTACGCATCATCGAATGTAATGGCTATGACAGGTTTACGTTCATAACCGCCACCGTTGCTAATGTTGTGAGTGGCAATCCCTTGCGATTTTTCTTTATTTAATAAAATGGGCAGTTCTTCGAGTTTTAACGATTCTTCTGCAAGCTGTTCACTAAGCTCTTGCTTTTCAGCATCTAATCGTGCTTTTAAAGTTACATACGTTTTGTCGTCTGATACTCTAGCTGCAGCTGCTTCTATAGATGAATCGCCTTCCACTATAATGCTGTCGAATTGCGATTGAACGCCTTTCGCTACTATCTCAGCTGTGGTAGCTTTTGATAATGCTGTAGTTGACTTGGTTTCCGCATTCAATACTTTTGTATCAACTTTAGATTCGTAGGCACGTTGTATTGCTAGTTGTTCACCTTTTAATTGCGAAACCGTAATCACATTAACGCCCGTAGCTTCTAAATCATCAGAACTTTTCTTAACTGTAATGCGCCCAGACGTCGTGTTGGTCGGAAACTTCTTACGATAACTCGAATCTGTGGAAGACGTAGCTGTAAACTCCACTTGGTATTCACCGGCTGGAATTAACTCTTTCAACGTGAATCGGATTATTTCTGCACTAAACGTTGCTGAACCTTCAAATACTACTCCGATACGTCCCCAAATAGAAACGGATAATATTTTATTCGACAGATCCACAACACCACCTTTTTCATCACGAGGAATATACCCAAGCGTTAAATGGTGCCCTTGCTTGAATACATTACCACCTTCGACCAAATCTATATTGGTCACTTCGAGATTATTCATTCGGCATAGCTCCTTCCTTTAGCACTAGCGATTTCTTAAAACCGTCAAGTTGCACTTTGTATTTGTCTAACTCTTCAGCTACAACAGGCGAGACCATGAAGAAGAAGTCAAAGTCTTCTGATGCGGCGATGTTTTGTCCGATTTGTCCTGAGAGGATATCGCCGTTTTTATCTACGTTCACAAACACCTGAACAGTTTCCTCCATATTCAACCCTCCTGCCAGTAATCCGAGACAATGGCAAACACATCTGCACCATCAAGAGAACTTCTCATTCTAATTTGGAACGTATCGCGTTGCCCGTCAGGAACACCCATATCTACGGTTAGCACGGAACCATTAAGTACACTTGGATCATACTCGTCCGTAACATTGGTAAACGCAGAGGCAACCTTCACTCCGCCACGCCAAATTTCTAAATGTGCCCTATTTGAACCGCCCGCCAATAAACGGAAACCGACTTTCAAATAACGACTGTCATGCTTAAATCGGTACTGGTTGTAATCAAGAGACACAGTACTTCGTGAGCGCATCCATACAGAATAACCTTTCTGAACTTGAGCCACACCAGCACTATGAAACATCGGAACAGTGATCGCTTGAATGTTGACGTCATAAACGCTCATACCGTTATAGATGGTCGTGTACCCATCTGGACGTTTAACGTTTAAGCCGCCACCCTCCACATCAATATTGCCTGGTGTAATACGTACAAATTTATTTGTATCTGTTAACGACGTTGATTTAAATTCATCGCCAGTTAAGAAAATTTTGCCGTCTGCACCTTCAAGGCGCACTAACGAAGTGTTTACCGTTCCACTCGTTATAGCTGTAGCGTTTATTCCATAACCCGTTAATGCTTCGGGAAACGTTTGACCACCATCACGAGATACACCGATACCCGCTGAATTAAACAGCACCATGATATTCGGATTTACTTTATCTATTGCTAAGATTCCCCCACTTTCAGGGAATGTTAATTCAGTTTGCGCACTTTGTAATGCTGTAGTCGCTTGCTGTACCGCATAAGCCAACGCTTCAAACGGCAATGGACGTTTACCCTCTATTGCATCTGCCAACGTCTTAGTAGCGTTGTGAATACGCCTCTGTTGTTCGAAGATGTTTGAGAAGTTAGAAAGCGTGACATCACAATCAAGAACTGTTCCGTTCGGGTGAAAGTATTCAGTGATTTCAACGATTCGTGTATCTACCTTCAAATCTAATCGCTCGTCAATCAGTAAAATCATGTCGCCTTCGTTTGGATGAATCTTGTTATAACCAGAAGCGCGTAGATCGTTTTGCTTCACTATAAGCGAAATTTTTAAACTATCATCCACAGTTTTTTTCACTTTTTCGAACAGGCTCTGATATACAGTAAATCGTTCATCACGTATCGCTTTTATTGGTCGGCTGCCATGGAGTGCTGCCAGTGGTGAAGTATATTCTGCAAACAGCCCATTCTTGCCGTATGCTTTACCATATGTGCTGAAATCAAGTGCATCCACATTGCGCTCAATCGATTCTAAATTAAACTTGTGTCGATATTGAAAGTCGGTTGTTTCGCCAATTTCCTTCTGTAATGTCACTACTTTGCCATCCACTGTAAATTCAGCTTCGTATCTTTCTAATGCCGTCTTAAATAATTCTAGACCGTAATCGTCTCCAAAGTTTTCAAAGGTTTTTGCATAGAATGAGCTGACAATGTTAAACGTATAACCCGAACGATCAAAAATAAAATTCATCATGTCGATAAATGTTTTAGAACTCGAAAACGATTCATACACCACGTGATTCCGCATGTCATCAAAAAAGCTATGAAGGCAACTGACTTGCCTTACATAGCCATCTCCTTTTGCGATATCCCGATAGATTAGGACGGGGTATTCTTCTCTATCAAAATCAATGACACGCCACAGCTTTCCTATATCATCAAAGAAGTGTGCGTTTTGATCTGTTTTTTCAATCGTTAGTGATAATTCTCTTTCGCCATTTACACGCCGCGTTCTTTTGATTTCGGAAGCGCCTGTTAAGATATATTCTTCGCCGTATAAGTCTCGAATGGCTAACATGACACGCCTCCTTTATCTAAAGTATTCACGGAACTCAAAGGCAATTTGTCCGAAGGTTGCGCCTTCTACCTTGATTCGGTTTTGTCCTGGTGACAATGTGATCAACCCAAGGTTGGTATTTCGGACAATCGATAACCCTTTTAATTTCGACTGTACACCATCAATTTCAATAACGTTTCCTGATGCAGATGATCCAGTAAAGCTCCATATAGTGCCGTTCGTAAGATTCTTAATTTTTAAGTTGGTGCTTGGACCGATGTAATAAATATAGAGGTGCATACCTTCGACAGGATCTATAGTTTCTGTACCGTTATTCGTAACAATAAAATCAATGGGTACATCGGATTTCTTTTTATGAATCATTGCTGATTCACCGAAAGGCAATTTGATTGTAGAAAAAGTAATTTCATCTAATCCCCACAACCCTTGCTGATTCGGTGACATTTCATTGGTGCGTCTAACAAGATATCGTTTGCTAAAATCAATGTCCGATTGATAGTCCCAAGTGTCATTGCTTTCACCTGGTAACTCGAATTGCGCTTCCACTTCGCTACGTCCCTCGTAAATATAGAACGCTTCTTTACCACCAAGCCACGCGAATATTTCATCACGTTTTTCTCCATAGCTTGCCAAATCTTCTGATTCAAACATAAAAGGCACGGCGATGTTTTTTACATCGTAATCCGCGCCTTTATCAATTCTTCCAGATCTACCCGTTACCTGTGAGCCATATTCACGCAACCCAATTGATGATACGCGGAAGTCTCGAGGGATTAGCCCTAAATCAGAAAACCGTTTTGTCTGACCATCTAGTTTTTCAATTAATACATCCACGCTTTCCCCTCCTACTTCCCGTAAAACCCATCTGAAAGACGCGACTGTCTAGCTTGCCCACGATTCACAGTAGTTAAAATCTTGTCCCCAACCAATTCATTCGTTACGTAAATCGCCGGTTCGTTTTGTTCAACACTATCAACTTCAGCAGCAAATGCATGACGTACTACACCCATGTCTGCACGACTGACAGAAGTATTGAGTTGGGCCGAAGCGCTCATGTTCGCCATTTCTAGTTGCGGATTAAATGAGCTTGTCATATCGCTCGCCATCCGTTTTACACTGCTGACAGCCATCTTCGCCTTGTTTTTAACGCCTACTGCTAAACCTTCACTTACGTAAGCACCCATTTCCATGAATACCCGAGAAGGTGATTTGATTTTGAAGAAGCTTAATGCCGCATCAACCATGTCACCAGCAATTCGTTTAACAGCTCCGATTGCGCTACTTGCCATTCCGACAGCACCATCAATTAAACCTTGGATCAAATTTCCGCCTGCAGAAACCATTGCACTGACATAGGACAAGACTTTGCCTGGCATTTCCGCGACTTTTGCGCCAAGTGTCGTGACTGCTTCAGTCATTTTCTCACGCACTTTAGTTACGACTTGCGAGAAGAATTTGTATACTGATGAAACTAAATTAGCAAGCTTAGAAGCTGTAGCTGATTTTGCTTCTTCCCACTTATTCGCAAGTGCTGTTTTCGCTTCAGTCATTTTTGTTCGTACTTTCGAAACAATTTCAGTGAACTTCGTCGCTACCGATACAACGATAGAAGCAATTTTTGAAATCGTCGCCGCCTTTGCTTCTTCCCATTTTGCCGATATTTTTTGTTTTATTTCATTCATCTTCACTGCTGTAGCGACTGCCATTTCAGTGAATTTTGTCTTAACAGCGTTAACGATAACGGGCAAGGCTTTGGCAATATACGCTTGTATAGCAGACCAAATTCTAGAAATTGACGCACTCATTAACTCCATTTGAGCCGATGCCGCATCTTTCATCCCTTGAAAATCACCCGTAACGAGTGCTTTCAGCCAAGCTAGTGCGTTTGTAAAAGTGCCTTTTATTAATTCCCAAATTGTAGAAAGGAATTCACTTGCCATCGTCATGTATGCTTGTATGACTGTATACAAAGCAGGGAATTTTTCAGATACCCATGCCATAATTTTATCAATTGCTCCTGTTACGGCCGTAGATACAGCCGTCCAAGCTTTAGCTGTCCATGCAGAAATTTCATCCCAGTATTTATAAATAAGGATAGCTAAAGCTGCTATCGCGATAGTTACCCAACCGATTGGACCCATCGCAATAAGCCATCCAGCTGCAACTCTTGCACCTTGTAAAAGCGCTTGTGCTCCCATTTTTATTAATGTTGCGATAAAGCCATCAGTTAATGCGTTCAGTCCGACAAGAATCGGCATGGCCGCTAAGAGTGCACCCGCCATGACAGTCATAACGACTACGATTTTCCCTATCCATGGATGCGCTGCAATTAAACTGTTAGTGAAACCTAATACTGCTGAAGCTACCGATAACATCCAAGAACCGATTGGAGCCGCCGCCATACCTAATCTGACAATAAACTCTACAATTTTACCAATGACAGATACCACGACTGGTCCATTTGTTTTGATGTAATCAATGAAGTTTTGAAATCCTTGATTCTGTGCAAGAGTTGAGGACCATTCTTTGAAACGTTCCATCATGTCTTGTAATCCGGACATCATATCTGATGATGAAACGCTAAAGCCTGCAAACAGATTAATGATTCCTTGAATTGCATCGCTAAAGATTGAACGTACTTTTGGCATGTTTGTGCTTACGTAATCTACAAAGGATTGGAATTTTTCACTTTCACTCAAGCCATCAGCCCATGATCTGAATGATTCGGACATTTTCAAGAAGCTATTTTGTGTTTCGGTTGCTAAAGGACCGAACGCATTCATCATATTAAATAGCCCCATTGTGAAGTTACCAACAGCTTTACCGATTGTTTCAAGTGCCGGGCCCGCAAAGTCACCTAAGAATTTAAAGAAGTCTTTCACGTCTGTAGCTTCTAAACTCGCATTCAGTGAGTCCATTAAGTTCTTTACAGAATCCGTGACATTTTCTATCATTGGACGCGCTAAATCTAGAATTCCGGTTACCCCTGTCAATCCCGAAGCAAATGATTCAAGCACTGGTTTTTCCATGTCTTTAACAAGATTCGAATAATTGTCTTTGAATTTGTTTAACGCATCACCAGCGGTAATTTGAGCCTTGGACATGCCATCCAAAATGCTACTTTGCTCTTTCATGAGCTTGTTGCGCTCTTTCCATGTCGTTGCCGCTGCTATTTTCTCTTCGATATCCTTCAGTTCTTTGGATGTTTTCACCACTTTACCGATAGAAGGAATGGCTACTGCCGCGAATCCTGCTGCACCTATTCCTGCTGCGCCAAATGAAGTTGCTAAAGCAAATGTAGATCCCATGATTACTCCGAGCATTGGTCCAAGTTGACCGAGCAAGCCGACAAGCGAAGCTACAATTGGTACAATTGCTGGTGAAATAAAGATTCCGATACCACGGGCAGTCATGCCAATAATTTCACCGAAATTCCGAGAGAAAGCCGCCATCGCTCCCATCACTGCTTGGTAGTTCGCCCATCTAGCTCGAATGCCAACTACAAAGTCTCTTGCCGTTAACGCTCTGACTTGTAACCATAGCGCTGAAATCCTCGCACTAGCACTTCCTGTATCGGCTCGAATGTTAACATCGTGTGTACGCGTTACAAGGTCTAATTGTGATTCTACTGAAGCCATTTGAGCCATGAACCCAGCAATATCTGCTTCTACTTCAGGACTGGCAGTTGATCGTGCAACTTGTCGCATACGATCCTGGACATCCGAAATATCTCGCATAAAACTGTTAATGTCTGCTTCTATACGAGGCGTTACAGTATCATCAGCATCTGCAAGCGCTCTAACCACTTCAACCATACGATTTTCAAATTGACCGATATCAGCGCCAATCTGTGCTTCTGTGATGCGTCTACTTAGCGTATTTGTTTGCCGATTGACACCTCGAACAGCATTGTCGAAATTCGAGCTATTGCCATTGATGTTAATCGTTGAGTCATCATCAAGACCTGCTAGACCTGCGTTTGCTTCTGCAATCGCTTGTTGCAGGTTCGAGACATCGCCTCTGATGGTTACTTCCGTTCCGCGATCTAAATTCTCGATTTGCCTTTCAACAGTCGTCGCATTCGCCATAAAGTCCGTAATGTTTGCACCAATGTCGACAATCACTTCAGAAGCCATCTTTTGTATGGTCTTGTTAACAGTTGCAGCTTTTTTCATAAACTTGCTAATATCCGCATCAATAGTTGCGTTAAACTTCGGTGTTATTGCCATTTATTCACCCTCCTTTCTCTATGTTCTGAGGACGGAAGTTCCGCATAGCTTTTTGTGCTGCATGAAAACGTCCTAAATGACGAACGGTTTCTTTCTTATTTTTCGGTGCAAGGATTTTCTTGCGTGCCGAGTTCGCATCGTAGAGGTCCTTGATGCTTACTTTCTTTTTGCTATTTGATGCTTTGGCTGTAAATAACGCATTGGCTGCTTCGCGTTCCCACTGATCCGTTTCACGAAGCTGTGCACCCTTGATAAAGTTATTGAATTCTCTCGGTGTCCACGAATAAATCAAGTCAATGTCGTAAACGTTTAAAAAACGCGCCGCATCAATAAGCAATTGATCGTAGTCTATGCCAGTAGTTTGTCTCTCGTTTCTTCCAGCTCCTGATACGATGCCTTGCTCTGTTCCTGTTCCTCTTCCGTTTCGCCCGCTTCTTTCATCTTCTCGAACTGTTTCCAGATCTTGTTCTTCTGCTTTCTGTAAAACCCCGAATTATGAATCGCTTTGAAGGCATCTTTAAATAAGCGTTCGACTTCCTCTTCACCGTTTTCTTCATCGTCAATAAAGGCCATCAATGTTTGTTCAATGTCTTTTCTCGAAGGTGCTTTCTTTCCATATTCCGAACATGCCGAATCCCAGAAAGCGAGTAAGCCTTTGAGGTCATCTCCTAGCAATTTCATGTAAATGCTCATGAATCCGCCTATTGCATTTCCTTTTTTGTCGACTTCGTTATACTTTTCGTCTGCTGCTTGATCAAATGCGAAATTGCATTTCCCTTGATACTCAATTCCGTTCACGTTTAAAATTGCCATTTTCCTATTCCTCCTAAAAAGTTGAATGATTTATACAAATAAAAAAAGAAGTAGGGGAATCCCTACCTCTCGTTAAACTGTTTTTTGATCTGGAAACTCGCCTGTTGCTTCACCAGGTGTTTCAAATCCGTATTTCGCAAATTCAATAACTTCTGGTGGAAGTGCCGGGAACTTACCTTCGACTGATTCATGAATAACTTGCACAGTGGACGAGATTTCCTCGAAGCTTTCACCTGAAGTACGTTCAACGCTTTCTACGATGCAGTAAGCAAAGATTGCGTCATGTGTACCAAGCTCATCGGGGGTTACTTCAACTTCCCAAATCTTAATTTGCTTCTTGTTTTTAATGGCATCGAGTACTGCCTTTTGACCGGCATCGCCTTTTTCGCCATATGCCGTAATTTCAAACGATTCGCTATTTTGACCGTAGCCCACGATGCGACCAAACTTTGTTTTCTCATCGATAATGTCGTTCTCAATCGAATGGCCGTGTTCGGTTAAGCTACCAAACACAACAGCATCCGTTCCTAATACAGCATCTGCTGCTTGAATCAATAAGATTTTATCTTTCCCTTGGTTCATGAATGTCCAACTCCCTTAGTTGTTTTTAATCGTAAATGTAAATCGTGCCAATCCGTGCTTAATGCGTGGATCTGCATCGTCGATGACTTGTAAGTCCGGACGACTCACCGCGAGCAAACGAAAAGGACCCTCAATTGAGAGCCCTTTGCCGATTGCTTGGTGAATCAAATTTAAGAGTGCATAACTTTCCTTTTTGCCATTCGCTACACTCCACGTGCTAAGTGTTACACTCACCTCTTCAACAAACGTAGTTCGCGTGCTGATATTGAGCGTTGAAGGCGCGCCCATAGTCACGTAAGGAAAAGTTAAATCCTCTTCTACAGCGTCATATACACCTGTAGATAGCTGCATCAATTGACTATCCGAAGACAATCGCTTATACACTGCTTTCTGCAACTCCCATAAAGCCGTTTGCGTCATTTAAAAACGCCTCATTTCTCTCATGAAGTGGCGTTCTCCTGCATCAACTGCTGGTTCCCAAAACTCTTGCGCACGCATACCGGAAGTTGTAACGAAACGTCCTAGCTTTTCCGAGAAGTACACCCAAGGAATTTTCTTAGCACGACTTCCGCCAGGTCCCTCAGCATAAATTCCGGTGCCGTAGTTGACGTAGATTGCGTAAAAGGCTCCGACATGAACAACAGCGGTATATCCGCCATTCTCAATTTCCAAGGTGACGGAATCAATTAAGTGACCGCCATCACGCGGCGCTCTCGCTTTTACCTGCGCTTGGATAATTTGTGCTGTTTCCAAAACGATTTGTTTCGCTCGCTTTTCCACTTTGTCGGCATACTCTCTCGCATGACTTTCAAGTTTGGGCCAGCCGTATTTGATCGTGCCCATTACTTCACCAACTTTAATGGAACTAGCATAACTTCACGCTGTCCACCTTGATCTTGTGGCTTGCCAATCAGTTCGTATGTTTCGATAATACCGTCGTTATTATAAACACAACGCATATTCGGATAAATATCGGTTCGATAAGGAAAATAAAAATTGCGATCCAGTGGATTGTTTAACTGCTGCGCTTCAAAAATCTCACGACTCGATGGCGTATCTAAGAAGCCTTGCGCCATTACTTTTGTCGTCCATAGCTCAGTAAATCCACCACCACCATCCGGAACCTTTGAAAGCGTCTGAAAAGTGACTGTGTGCGGGTATTCATCGTGAAGCATGGAATTTCACCTTCTTATAAGGCGTTAAAAGCCGCATCAATTCTTTTGGAATTTCGGTATCGTATGAATAAGAAACAGAACCCATTGAACGGGATTTTAACCCCGTTTTCATGGTGTTTCGTTCAATTGCTTTCGCCAGATAGATTTTCACGCCACCTGGTATGCGCATGGTTCCATCTGCTTGGATGTTGAAGGTGTTATTGGTTTCAGCCATGACTGCTTCCATCATTAACGGCAACATCGTTTTGATATAAGGATCCTTCGAATCGTCTTCAAACGAGATGCCCATGATCCCTTTGATTGCTTCTACGTCTTCTTCTGTAGGAATGAATTCTACAAACATTCACTTCACCTACTTTCCAAGAATCGCGTCGATGTAGTCCTGTTTCTTCGATTCTGTTGGATACTCAATTTCTTTTTTGTCCAAGTATGCTTGTAGATCATCGTTTTTTACTTTCTTTAGTTCATCTTCTGAAAAAGTCGCATAGTCGTTTTCCTTCTCTACATCTGAAGCCAGCTTATAGCCACGTCCTTTGTAGATCACGTCAAACGCACGTTGCGTTACTCGTTTCGGTAAACCTTCCGGATTCACCACATCGATGAATCCGTCTGTTGCTTTTACGTATACAGTCATATCAATTTCCTCCTAAATTTGAATTGTATTATGGTCCAGGAACGACAGGAGTCAACGCGGCAAATGCTTCTGGCTTCACGTTCATGTAACCAATGTGCATTGTTGCACGAATTGCGAACATGTCACGTTCAAACAAGTTAATTGGTTTACCATCTGCACCAACTACTGAAGAAAGTGTCGCATCTTCTGTTACCGCATACTCAATCCCTTGTAAGATGCCGTAACGCGCATAATCCCAGTCACCCATAAGTGCTGCGGCTTTTGTTGTATCGAATGCTTCTGGTTTCGCGTAAGTTACCGGCATACCTTCCACATCGTTCAAGTTTTCGTACAAACGTGGACCGTTGACGCCAGTTTTAGCACGACGTAAGTTTTGTTTGAATGTGTTTGTAGCAGCAACGCCATCTGGATTAAAGCCTTCGCTTTCAATAAGCGCCATTGCGTCAAATACTTCATCCTGCAAGTCTGTGCCAGAACCTAAAGCAATCAAGTTACCTGCTTCTGTTGCACCTGTAAAGATAGATTTACCGCTTGTATGTGTAGCAAATGGTGAGTTAGTGCCGAATAGCGCTGCAATATCAAAAGTTTCATAAAACGCTTCAGCAATTAGTGGTTTCACTTCGTTGAAGAAGTCTTTTGCCGTATAGCGCAAAAACTCTTTAGAGAATGGAATGATAACTGCTAGTTTTTCTGCAGTCATGGAAGCTGTCAACCATTCGACTTTTGAAGTCTTGATAACTTCTGTTTCTGATACCCAGTAAGCGCCTGCGCCTTTTGCTTTAAACGAGAAGGTTTTCTTCGGTTTTGTCATCGGTTCGTTTTTAGCAAGCTTCATAACAGTAGATCCTTTGATGACATCCTCGATAATTAAGCCGCCTTGTTCTGCTGGGATTGTCCCTGTCTTTACATCGGACATTAGTACATGATCCGGCGTGTAAGTTTGTGCAGCAAAGAATTGTAGATTTCCTTTTCCTAGTCGTAAACGTTTTGATGTTGGCATTGTTTAATTTCCTCCCTGTTGGTTACGGATGTTATGAGTAGCTGCCATGTCCTGAATCGATTTCACAGTCGATGTACCAGAAGCGCCGCTATTCACATCTCGCCCATTTTCTTTGAATTTGCTGTTGACGCCTTCATTGATCAGTCCATCTAAATCCGTTTTCAATTCAGCAAGCGTTGCTGTTGTCGTGGATTCATCGTCTCCTAAGAAACGTTCGATGTACTTAGATGCAAACTGTGCCGGCAATTTATTATCTGTCGCGTAAGCCATTGCTTTGTTTTTCAATTCCGCACGCTTTGTCGCTTTTTCACCGTTTGCAATCTTTTCTTCAAGTTCACGAATGCGCTTTTGCTCCGGCGTTTCTTCAACTGGATTGCGTTTTTTCACTTCTTCTTCAATTAACCCGTTAAGGTTATTTTCTTTCCAAGTGGTTATTCCAGATTGGTTTTCGATACCGTTTCCACATCGCTTTTTTCAATTCCTGAAAGAATATACGTGTCAAGCGCTGTTTTATCGCCGTTTTCTACCAATGTTTTCAATTGCTCAATATCAATTTTCATTCCTAATTCCTCCTCAGCCCTTCGCACGTTTGCACCCACGAAACGCATAATAAATAAGCCTGTTTAAAGACTGTTGCTCAAAGTCTGCTTTTAAATAATCGTATATAGATCTGATGCAACGCCGTAGCTTACTAAACGAATACAAACTTTACTATTCATCACGTGTACTAATTCGTTATTGTAGGCTTTATCGTAAAACTGTTCTTTTGCATCGAATGACTTTGCAGGAATAACGATAACTTCGTCCGTTCCCTCCGCATTAACCTTCACAAAGACAAAGGGGGATTCTGTTTCTCTCGCTTTATCAAATGTTTGAAACAACGCTTCTTTTGCTAATCCCAATTTAATCACCACCTTTAATATTGTTTTATGGCTCTAGCTATCTTCATTTCTTCAAGCTGTTCAATTTCACTTTGAGATAACTCGACCGTATCAACAATTACTGACTGGACACTACGCCCTTGTTTCTTTAATTCCTTTAGAATGTCTTTCAACGTGCTATCAATCGAACTGAGAAGCTTTTCTTCTTTCGGTGTAGCCATTTAATCAGTCCTCCTAAAATACTTATTCTAAGCGTTTATTACAGCGTTCACAGTACACCTTTTGCCAAATGTAACTGTATCCGAACAAGTCTTTTTCATCTTCTCTAACAGGTTTGTGTCTTAGTAATGCACATAGAAATCTATTCATACACCCTTAACCCCCATAATCTTCAACCATTCCTCATACGAGACAAACGGCATATTCGATTGTGGTTCTGGAATCTCTTTAATGGCTTCAGCAAATGCTTTTTCGTAGACAGCCCCTGCATCCACTTTCTTTTTCGTTAGTGCTTCCAGCTGCCGTTTGTATTCGTCGTTGTTGTAAACCACACCTTCTGCAACCATCGGCACTTTAAAATCAAGTAATGTTAGCTTCTTACAACGACAATAGTTATCCATGCCAGGAACGCCCCACATTCGAGGTCCGATTGCTTTTAGTCCTTGGTAGTGGAAGTATCCTTTGCGATCTGTACGCTGGCCGTCGAGCTTGCGGTGTGCTTTTCTTACAATGCCATCTCGTTTACTCAACCAAACACCGCGAACGTCACTAATAGCCGTGATTTGATTCTCGACATTCCCTAGAGCCAATGCACGAACACGATCACTCACATCACGCAAAAATAAACGCAGTGAATTGTTTTCTTTCTCAATCAACTCGCTAATGCGCTTGTTTAACTGAGATACCGTTTCATTCTTTCGCAAGGCTATGCCTATTTGTTTCCGAATCCGAGCAACTAACCGATTCCGCTTGACCGTTAAGAAATGGGTTAGCGTTAAACCGTCAATTTTTACTTCTTTACGAATCTCACTTAGCTTAGGTATATCGATTTTCCCGACGTTTACACGCACTTCTAAGCGTTCTGTTAAGGCATCAGTCAATTGTTCAGCTAATCCTTTTTCACTCTTCAGCAAAGAAGGCAAGGTGCTCTCGATGCGTTTAACCAAGTTAGCTTGTGAGTCGCCGCTGTCTACACCTTTTTGCAGTGCTTTTTCGATGTTCACTACGACTTCCGATTGCTTACCTCCTGGCAGTTTCGGCAGCTTAAACGTTCCTAATATGAATAGGAAAACAGCGCCAATAACTTCCGTGGTTGGCAATGACGGGCGCGCAATGAACTGATCGAATAGATAAGCCGTTAACAAGAAGTTAAGTAAATAGTGACTCTCTTCGACCTCCTGCACTTCGGCTACCACTTTCTGATATTGCGTTGTGGCGATGCCGGCAATCGCTCGCAATTCGTTCTCTAAGCGATTGTACTTATTCATTTCTTGGTAGCTTAGAACACCGTCACGTTCGTATTTTTGATACATGGCTGAAAGTTGTAAAAGGATTGCCTTTTGCATGGTGAGCATTTGTTTCTGCAGCTGGCTTTCCGTTTTTGCTAACTCTTGATCCAGTCGACGTTCGATATCTGTTTGGTTCACTTTTTCCTCACACCCGTTCCTTTACATGAAGGGCATTGGATTTGTTTAGAGGTAACACGACTTGTGATTTTGCCATCACCACCGCACTCTGGACAAGGATAGCCGTCGTCTTTTCGACTTTCTGCTTTAGTCGAACCTTCTTCGTTAGACTCCCAAGTGCCTTCTTCTAAATCAGGTAGGTTCTCTCCTAATCGCAAGGCATCCTCTTCCATTTCGTTCAGCTCATACTCCACATCGTCTACGAACGTTAATAAGCCCAAGCGTGTACGTTCGCTGACATTACCTTTCAATGCTTCAGTAGACTGTGCTTCATCAAGAATGTTCGCTGGTAAGTTACGTTTGAATGAGAAGAATACTTTCAGGTAATCTTCTTTGTTGATGCCTTTACGTTTCGCCCAAGCGCTAAAAATCACTTTGAATTGATAACGCAACGAAGAAATGAATTTCCGTTCCATCGTGATGCACTTCGCTTCCAGTGCCATAATCTTGTATTTCATTGCAACGCCTGAGGCTTGACCTGAAAACGAAACGTCTGTGAAATTAATCGATTTAGCAAAGCGTAAGATGTTTTCTTCTAATCGGTCCAAATGGTTTTCAATCATCTGATCGTTGATGTCCTTCGTTAAATACTTCACGTCATCATGCTCACCGAATAGCTCAAACACACCGTTCTTTTTCAAGTTCGATAGCGTTTCCTCATCGGCGCCTATTCCTTTTAGAATCAAATAAGCCAGCCGGTATTGTTCAATCTCGTTTGAAGCATCTGATAGTGTACGATCATAAGCATCAATTAACGCCAGTACCTTTTCGGCATCGCCTTTGAGTTCGGCATTGTTTGCTAACCCGAATAACGGATTGTATTCGAATAGATGCTGCTTCACTTCAACTTGTTGGAATTTCTCTCCGTTGATCGCTTTGTAATAGGTGATATGCGAATCATCATAAAACTCAGCAAACGTATCGTCATCCTGTTTGAAGTACCGCAAAGAGTAATCCGGTTCGTGTAGATCTTCTCCAATGAACACGGCTTCCCACGGATTCAAGTTCTTGATGCGTTCATCACCATTTCGGTCGATATAAGCCAAACGTGGAGATTGACCGCAGATAGCTGCCATCTTTCCATATTCCGAATCGTTATCCTCTGCATTGTTACGCAAAAGGAATAGTTCAATCTCTTTTTTTAGTGATTTGTTCTCTCCCGTTTGTTCGTCTACCCCGTAGCTGATGGGATGGCCGAACATGTACCCAACCTTGGTGTCTACAATATCCGCGTCAAAAGCGTTATTGAGTCGGTTGTTTACCTTGTCATCTAACCGGCGCACATTTCCACCCGTTTCGAATTCTTCGTACTCAATCGTTTCGCGAGTAAATATCTTAGGACCATCTGCATCGGCTTTGTATCGCTGATAAAGTTGCAGCATGCGCGCCCGTTCTTTTTCGTGTTCGTTGATGATGTCATTCACCAAGTCGCTGGTAATGCCTGTTTTATCGATTTCCCATTTGAAATGAAGCAATGCGTTCACCTACCCTGTTTTTCGTCTTTGTGGTTTCAAGTGCGTATAAATTGCATATCGAATTGCATCGAGTACGTCGTCCCATTGCTTAACCGGTTCACCAGTAATCGGATTCCATACATACATATTGATTTCTTTTTTAAAGCGTTCAACTTTATCTTTAACGACTTTGAGTTTTCTCAACTTGAATAGCCGAGCTACCTCTTCTATGCCTGCAATAACCGATTTATCTGCATTGATGGCACGCATACCTTCTCTTCTGAATCGAATAATATGTTCAGGACGTGCGGTATCGCAATAGAAGTTGATATTTCCGAAGCGACTCTTTATTTCTATTGCAACTTTCACCCAGTAATCAATTTCTTCATGCTGCTTGGCGTGTTCTTCTAAGATATAAATATCTCCCTGGTCATCTTCAGCAATCAAAACAATTGAGCCAGGGTGTTCGTAACCCCAGTCAACTCCTGCCCAGTAACGAACGAAATTGAGCTTCTCAGCCTCTTCTGAAGTAATGTAGTGAACACTGTCATGAAAGTCCTTGTATATGGCTCCTTCTGCTGCTGCCCATCGACCAAAGATGTCTCTATCGGTAAACATTCCAGACGGCGTAGAAGCAATGATACTTTCCACATACTCTGGATCTAGAAATATGTTGTCGTGTAAGGTGAAATGAAAAGAGCGAATGTTTAAGCGTCCACTTGCCAGCATTTGCCCATCTTTATCGATGTAATCCTCTTTTACTGGATGTGCTGGGTTTTCTGGGTTTGTATCGATAATGATGCGAGCGCCCTTATATGAGCAACGAGAAATGACTTCTTTCACGAACATGTTGTGAAGTGCAGTCCCCTCATTTAAAAAAGCGCCGGCAGCTGTAAAGCCCCGCGCTTTCTTCCATGAATCCGACTTTGACCCATCGAACACATATATTTTATTTCCAAATAGCTTGAAAGCATTTTTCTTATCTAGCTTTATCTCTCGGCCAATTACCTTTTCCATATCATCTAAAATGTTTCGCCAAATAGAAGAGTAAGTTGCGCCGCCAATGATAAAAGCAAGCCCTTCACCCTCGTACTTTGCCACGTGAGCTAGAAACAGCAATAAAGCCACATACGTTTTTCCTGCACGTTTCGCTCCACTTAGTAATAAAATCTTAGGGTCTTCTGTCCGGACGCTCTCAACCACTTCAATCTGCTTTGGTGTTAAGTCCATTGACTAACCCCCTTAATGCAGCTGCCACATCTTTTTGTCCTTCGTCATCGTCTGTCGTATTAAGTTTCTCGATTTCAGCTTTTAGCTTCTGGACTTTCAATTCGTCAATCGATAGCAAGCGTTTGTCCAGTTCCTGCATAGCCTTTTGTTTGTCGTAGAGCTTGAGAGAAACACCGTCTCGTCCTTGCTTTACTTCCTGGATCATCGTTCCATCTACTTCCGTGTAGTCTTTAAACTCTACGAAAGAAACAGTTCTCATTTGAGGATTCCCTTCGTCATCCAATAGAGGAAGGCCCTCCAGATATTCTTGAACTTCACGTGTGCCGAATACAAGGAAGTCTGTAATATCAGCAAACGCCATCTTCACGTACTCTCTAGCGATATCCGCTGCATCTAAAAACAATTCATTTTGCATTTCCGTCTTTAGCCTGCGGATTTCATCTTTTATGCAAGCATTTGCAAGCAGTCGAGGACCGTTATTTCTTGCTGAATTATAATCACATTCATAAGCTTCTTGATAAGCCTTCGTAGCATTGAAATGCCTGATATAATGCAGACAAAATTGCTGTTGCTTTTCAGTAAGATCTGTAGATTCAATCACAGGCTTAAAGGATGCATCCTTTTTCTTTAGGGTTGCAACCTTTTTAGGTGAACCTCTGGACCATCCTTCGCGACTCTTTCTACTCTTCAATGTACCAATCTTGACATCATGCTTTTCAGCTAATGCTTTTAGTGTGATAGAGGAAGACTCAAACTCCTCTCGAATCTGTTGCCAATCCATCTACATCACCGCCGCCTCCTAACATCATTTGCATGGTGTATCACCTCTTTCGCGCTGTACGCTTTTTTAGACATTAAAAAAACACCCTTAGAGGGCGTCCTTGTTTTTAAGTTGAGGTAATCTCACTACACCTTTGTTAGAGCAAGATTTAGTACAGAACCTCTTCTTTTGATATTTATTTGAAGTGAATGGAGTTCCACAAAACTCGCAATTTTTAGTTACGTCATCTACGCCACTTTCTCTTCGTGCTTTTGATTTACATTTGTTAGAGCAATAAAGATTTGCTTTGCTTACAACAACTTCGTAATCAATACCGCAGTATTTACACTTTTTTGTTTCCGTCTTATAAAGCGAAGCTTTATGTTTTTCATAATGTTGTTTATGCCATTCTGACCCTTCGGCACTCTTATGCCATTCAGCTGCCTTCTTTTGTCCTTCTACCTGGATCCTTTTCATTTTCAATATATTTTCTAAGTATTTACCGTGCAAATAAGCATGTTCTTTAGCGGGCATGCATTCTAAATTGCTAATGTCATTGTTGTTCTTATTACCGTCTATGTGATGTATATGATAGCCTTCTGGAATTTCACCATTATGATGCTCCCATATTGAACGGTGCAACCTCTTTCTTTTGGTTGAATTAAGATAGTATCCTGTTTTTTCATCAAGCGTATATACCAAGTCATAAAAAGTTATGAATTTACTTCCCATATGTTCGCTCCTCTCGCTTATAAGTTAATTATAAACTAGTTTATTGCGATACACATTGGAATGTCATATAAGCTTTTATCGTATAAGCACCCAGCAATGAAGCCAGATGCCACCAATCTTTATTCTTAAATCAAAAAATAAAAATTTAGTGACAGGCCAAGTGAAAATTCAAGTAAAAGTTCAAGTACCAACGCCGAAGAGAAAGCCCGTACTTAACGGGTTATATATCCGGGTGTATCACTCGAACAACCTGCCTCCCCGACCTGCCTTTAAGTGTATCATGCGTTTTTTAAACTGTGCATCTTTCCGACGTTTGCGACTTATGCGACATATGCGCCACGACGCGGTCTTTGATTCTGCCAATATGCTTGTCTGACAATCCCATGTGAAGCCCTATCCACCGCATGCTCTTGCCTTCTAATAACCAATGAAGAACTTCTGTTTCTCGTTCGTCACTAATGAGCTCAAGTCGTGATTGAATGAATTTAATATCTCTTTCGAATGCATGAATCTTTTTCCATCGTTCATCTCGGCGCTCGACTTCTTTTAGAATCGGGTCACTGGGATCTCCACTTGCTTTAGGCATAGCAGCTTGCAATCCGTATTGAGCGACCATGCTCACATTAATTTCGTTCATGGACTCCCTCATGATTTTAACGCTATGTAATTTCCAATGATAATCCTTCAACAAATCTTCAATTTGCCATTTGTTCATGAAAATCCCCCCTAGCGTTTTCTGCGGATTGCTCCGTTATGCTTTTGATATGTCTGTCGGTTCATCCCCATTAATTCTTCCCATTCTTTACGGCTTAGACATTCTTTATCTATCAACCTTGTATTGGTGTTCAAATTAGGTACAGTTCGTTCTGGCGCATTCGTGAGCCCTTTTTCTTTGAGTTGTTGTTGAATCGTTCTCATAGCTCCCATCTCCTCAACGAATGATTTTCCTTATCAAGTGATTCGGTTTTCTAGTCAATACTTGATGCTGTATAGAAGAGCGCTTTCGAAAATCTATCAAAGGAATGCTGTTATTTTTGCGAGAAGGGACTTCCCAATACTCATCCAGATAAGTTACTTGTGATTTAATGCCTGACCATATATCCTTAACCGTTTCTTTGAATTGATCGAACGCACTCACAATGCGGTTAATTAATCCTTTGGTGGATAATCGTAGATTGAAGAAGAAAAATCCTATTGAGTTTCCGGCTTTCGTTATTTTAGCTGTATCAAACATCTCCTCTTCGGTATAACCTGCTTCATACATATACCTCAGCAGTAGTTGATCATTAGTTTTCATTAGTTCCATCTCCTTTTTGAGAAATAAAAAAGAGGACACAAAACAGCGGTTAAGCTGTAATGTGTCCTCCAGTTTGCTGGTGCGGACTAAGATTTTATATTAGACAAATCATTATCAATTTCATCTATAAGTTGTTTTAACTCCTTAATTGTAGAAAAGTAAAACTCCCAATAAGTAAGATAAATGTTCGGGTTATATTTATCCATGGCATCAATCATTTCTTCTACGCTATTTAGTAAAGATTTAACATTACTAAGAATTAGCGTAAACTTGAAAAAGATTTCCGAAGGTATTTCCGTAATATCAATTCTTTCAAGTTGGATTAATTCATTTGTTATGAATTTTTTTATTGCCCTTAATGAATCAGCATCTTCTTCAAATGCACTAATGCCACCCGCAAAACTTTCGTGTTTCTTTACTACATCCTTTAAATTTTCTAAAAAAGTATATAATTTTAAGGATGTGGCTCTGTACAATACTAAGCTTTTCAATAAATTATTATGTTCTCTTTTTTTCTCTTTCTTTTCCGTGTTAGCAATTTGTCTTTCAACAGACTCAATTGCGTATTTACCAGCAACTTTAGCACCAAAATACGCGCCGCTAACAGTTCCTAAAACAGTCAAAATAGTTTTTAAGTCAATTATTTCTTGAAAGCTAAATCGTACTTGATACATATGAAAAACTAAAAGTAGTAAACATATTAAAAGAAACCAGGATGACCAAAAATAGAAGTCATTTTTTAACTTCAAAAATCTTCCCCCTCATCAAAATTCACACGCTTCACTTTGCCTTTATACGTCACAATGCTTGTTTCAGCATGCGCAGGAAGCTTTCCAATCTTAACCTTTCCCTCAGATATAATCAGGAAGCAACTCGTTGGTAACTCCATTATATCTAACTTTAGCTCCCCTGTCTCGGAAATTTCTACCGGTTCCATCCTCAAAATTACCCCTCCTCATAGCCTGTGCACGTCTTTATCTCTTTTCTTAATCAATCCCCGTTCAGCATGATCAAAGACAAGGAGCGCCACTTCACTTATCTTTCTCTTCATCGTTTCAGCAATCTCTGTCACACTGACGTTTTTCTTCCACTGATCACGAAACACTTCCAGTTCCTCTTCTGAAAATACTAAGTCTAAATCATGGTCATCAGCTTCAAAAAGGAAATAGTTCATGGCGATTCCTCCTCTGCCTCTAATATCGAATGGTCACTTCAACTCTTGGCAATAAGCTATAAAGCTTTTGAACGTGCATACTCACAACCTGACTGTCATCTTGCCAAATGATTTTCGTAATGCCATCTTTGACACCCTTCACCAGGTTATCCAAGTCGGGTTTGGTAATCGGTAATAGCTCACCTGACTCAATGAGCGCTTGCTTGGGCTTCGTATGATACTTCTTTGGTGTCGGTTGATGAAAGATAAGCTCTAAATGTATCGGGCTTGTAATGAGCTCCTTTGGGCGATGCTGTGAAGCAACTAAACTCACATACTGCTTAAAGTCCCGTGAATTAATCGGATCATAGAGAACCGTCTTGCCGGAAAAACTCTTTCCGGCTCTTGGTCTCCCTTGCGCTTGAGCTTCTCCGTGAATGACAAAGCTAATGGTTTCCAATGACTCGCTCCCTTTCTATTTTAAAAACACTTTCATCATTAATATTCCGATAGCAACCAGGACCAGTAGCAATAAGATGAATCGTGCATATCCTTTCACTTTCTTGCCTCCTAATAAATCAATCTCAATTTATCGACTTCCTGAAGCAACCGTTCATCGCTAAGTCCTTCAAAATAAGAGCGTGGTATGCGAGTGGATGCTGTTAGTTCGTCAATGATTTCTTTACGGTGTTCGCTGGTCATTTAAATCCCTCACTTATTCTTCAACCTCTTAATCTGTTCATTCAACAGCTTCAATTTCTTGTCACGCGCACGAATTTCACCTTTTAAGTAGGTAGTCTCACTTGTTTCGTTTTTCTCTGCATCCAGTGATACATTGAGCGAGTTTAATAATTTCAGCAGTTTCGTAACACTTACGGTTTGTTGTTCACCCAAGACGCGCTTTAATTCCAATTGCGCATTGGTATATTTGCTTTGCTTATTCATATCAATATCCTGTGTTTTGTCGTTGGTAATTGATTTCATTCTTATTTAAGTATGCTTTTTCGATTTGTTCCCAATCGAAACCAAGCATTGCACCTAGTCCGATAAGAAGTTCCATGTTTCGACAATAACCGTGATAGACATTTGTGTAATAAGTTGACCAGTCGGCTTGCATCAGGTCTATAAATTGTTCTGTAATAGTTTCTTTTCGATAAGGTCCCCAATCCAGCATTTGAGGGATATTTAACTGTAAACCGATAGAAAGAGCGAAATGAATACAATCTACATATTCTTCTAAGAGTGGATTGTAGAATTCCACGCCTGGCCCATCTTCTAAAAGAACACTTCTGTAAGTCCAGATTCTCGACTCCTGATCCGTACTCCAAAACTTAAACCCTCGCCATTCATTAGCCAATTCTCCTAATTCCACCAACAAAGCAAGAATTCGTTTCTCTAAACGATCTTCATCTGGTAATCGAGGATGATTCTTTGCAATCTCTGCATCTAATCCACGTTGCACCTCAAACAATTTATCTAAATTCATTATGCGGTCCCCCTTTGATTTACAAGCTATGTTCGTCTTTCCGCACAGCTTCAATAGCCTGTGCGCGTTCCTTTTTCAGATGCCGTCTGTAACTCCTAACAAAAGCGACAAGTGACGTGATCCATCCTGCAAGTACAGCCGCGTTTAATATTAGAATCATGGTCTGCCTCCTAGTTTTTAATCAATCCGCTTATGTTCCGTCAAATACTCATGCAATACCTTGATGTATTTATCTCCCAAGAACTTAAAACGGTCCTGATGCAACTTGCTACTCCATTGCGTCAATTCATCCAGCTCTCTCATTTGTGAGAAACCTTTTTGAATCTCGCTGTAATGCAAGTCCATAGCAGCAGAAGCTTTCCAATGCCTGCTTGATCGAACACCTTGTCCTGTTTCGCCAGTGGCTAATGAAGTGGTTACGGCTGCATCTTTCTTCTTTTGGTGCGATTGGATATTGGCGACTATTTTTTTAAGGATTAAGTCTACGTATAGTTTGGTAAAGTTGGTTTGTTGACTCATTTTTAAGCTCCTTGGTCAGCTATATGGTCGAAATGGATAGTCTACACTTAGTTGGACAGAAAAAATAAGGGGGCGTAGAATAGTCCACAATACGTGAGGAGAATCTACCATGCCCCAAAAAAGACGAACATTTTCCCCGGAATTCAAAAAACAGGTCGTGGCGCTGCACGCAGGCGGAAAAAGCCGACCGGATATTGTCCGGGAATACGACCTGACGGCTTCCGCCCTCGATCGGTGGATTGCCCAATCCAATCAAACTGGCTCGTTCGAGGAAAAAGATAACCGAAGCCCTTTGGAAACGGAATTGCTTGCCTACAAAAAACGAAATAAGCAGTTGGAGATGGAAGTGGATATTTTAAAGCAAGCGGCGCTGATCATGGGACGAAAATAGAGATTATCCAACAGAATCAACACCTCTATTCAGTATCAGCAATGTGCACTGTCCTCCAAATTGCCCGCAGCACCTTTTACTATGAGACTTCCGTTTCGGTAGAAAAAGCACACCAAAAAGCCCAAGCAGAACAGGAGTTGAAAGACGAAATCTGGGCGATCTTTCACGAGAATCGCCGCGTCTATGGCACACGCAAGCTGAAAAAAGAGTTGGCGAACAGAAAGAAATGGGTGATCTCGAGACGCCGTATTGGACGCCTCATGGCGTCACTTGGCATCCAATCGAAATACGCGCTGCCATCCTACAAACCGATGGTCACGCCTCCCAATGAAGCGACATACCGGAATGTGCTGAACCGCCAATTCAATCCGGCAGCGAAAAACGCCGTGTTGGTCAGCGACCTGACGTATGTAAAGGTTGGCGGCCGCTGGAACTATATTTGTTTCCTTCTCGATTTATATAACCGTGAAATTGTGGGGTACAGTCTGGGCGAGCGTAAAGACGCTGCCCTGGTTCAACGTGCCTTCGCATCGGTCAAAGGCGACTTGGGAGCCGTGAAGCTGTTCCATACGGACCGCGGATCTGAATTCAAGAACACCGGCATCGATGCGCTATTAAAGACGCACCAAATCGAACGGTCGCTGAGCCAAAAAGGAACCCCTTACGATAATGCGGTGGCGGAAGCCACGTTCAAGATTTTGAAGACGGAACTCATCAACGGAATGTGCTTTGACACGCTTAACCAGCTAGCGCTTGAACTGTTTGATTACGTGAATTGGTACAACCATGTCCGTCTACACAGCAGTCTGGGCTATACCAGCCCTGTCACTTATCGAAACGCAACCCTTAAAAAAGTTGTTTGATTTAGTGTTGACGTACCAAAACGCCGATTAAACTAAATAATAGGTTCAACGTTTTTTAAGGTTTTGACTGATAATTTAATATCAATTTTCTCGAATCCGTATACCTCAATCGTTTTAATCATTTCTTCCAAGTGTTTACGGGCTTCTTGTGGCGTTATATTGTCAATTCCAAACCTTAAAACTTCCACTTTCTTTTGCTTAGGCATTAAGTTTCCTCCTTTCCTATTTCGTTCGATCGTTGACTACCTACTCAAACGTTCCCAACGCCGAAACTCTTCAATACTGAAAAGCTCACCTTCTTGCTTATTTGTTTCTTTTAAGAAAGTGTTGAAGGTCGGACTCGAAAAGTTCTTTTTAAAATGATGTTCATTCAAACGCACGATTAATTTATCTGTCGGCTTCATGACGCTTTTCGTCTTTTGGCTTTTTTCTTTTTCGATATACTCGAACATTTCGAAAATGTCTGTTTGATTTTCGGGTATTTCATGGACTTCCATCAAGACCACTCCTTTCTCAATCTTTCCACTCAAAGAATCGCCAGCCATGCTTCAACATCCACTTGACCCCTGCCGAACGATAGCGACCAAATTGCCAAACTTTCTGGCCGCCTTCAAAGCGATAAAACCAAAACTCTCGACCGCCAGCCATCAGAACCAAGGACTCGCTTTCACTTCAATGTCTAACTGTAAGTGTGTTTTCAGCAAGAGTGCGCGTAAATCGTAATACTCCTTACTCTCTATCGGTTCACCGTTTGGACTTGTATGAATGCCGTACCCTTTCAATTCATCAATCCAGAAGCCCATGTGGATGTGTTTGTGTTTCATGCAGCCACCTCCCCGCTAATATGCGTGCAAAGAAGTTGTTCAGCCGCCGCATGACTCAATCCCGTAATCTGCTTCAACTCTTCAAACAGAATGCTGAAGTTTTGTGCAATCACTGGATCTTCATTCGTCTGCCAAGCACCTGCGATTAGGATGAGTTTATTTAATAGTTTATCCATAGCTATTCCTCCTAGTTGTTAAGTAGATGATCAAACTTAGACAATCGCCCTTTCGCGACTTGTCTACGGTAACTAGTAGCCTTGTTTTCAATTGGCTGTGAAATTTCAATCAGACGATCATAAGAACGTTTGCCTAGTTGCCCAGCCAGTTCTTTGGGCTCCAAATTAGATGTGGCCATAATCGGTTTATTGCGACGGTATCGATTGTCGATAATCAGAAACACGATTTCCTGCACCCAGTCGCTGGTTTTCTCTGCCCCGATGTCATCAATAATGAGTAAGTCACAAACATTCAAGGCTTTTAAAATCTGTTGTTCACTTTCACTTTTGCCTTTGCCGAATGTGTTTTTTATTTTCTTTAATAGATCCGGCATCGAAACAAACACAACCACTTTGCCCTCTTTGTGCAATTGATTATGAACAGCTGCGGCTAAGTGAGATTTCCCGTTCCCTGGCACACCCCATAACAAAATGGACTCCAGTCCGAATTCGTCAAAATTGTCAGCATAGTAACGTGTAATCTTTTCAGCTTTTTCAGCACCTGGACGTGTAGCAAAGTTGCCGAAATCGGATTCCTCAAACCGTTCGCCCAACTCGCTAATCGAAAACAACTCTCGTACTTCGCGTTCACGCTGTGCATTCTTGTAGATTTCAAGTTCGGCTTTTTGAACATCCGCTTCACATTTACAAACGGGCTGTACCCATCGCGTATGTCCCAAGACTTCAATTTCGAGTGGTGGAACAATCTCTTTGCAATGCGGGCATTCAACGCCTTTAGAGTGAGAGTCCGTCCCATTCTTCGTCACTAGCCCCTGCATGATCTTTTGAAGTGGTTCCATTCGAGCTCCCTCGCTTTCGTCTGTCGAATTCTTTATCCGCAGCAACTACATCTGCCAGTGTCTTAATACGTTGATCGCTCCAAGATTTCAAGATGCTGTCAGCAAAGTTCATTTTGTTTCGTGCGTTGGCTTCGACTGAACGTTTCAATGCCTCATGAACCAACTCCTCAGATGATTCATCAATCATGATAGAAATTCGTTCGGCAATATGCGGTACTAAGTGACTGATGTTTTGTTCATAGAAGCGAAATGCCATTCCTGCGCTCTTATCTACAACAACAACTTCTTTTTCTAGTTCTAGTTCTAAATCTAGTTCTAGTTCTGTTGCGTTATCTTTCGTTACTGAAACGTTACTTGTAACGTTACTTTCATTTTCAGGACCCTTTTTAAGTGGTGGAGCTAATTGCTTTTTTTTAGCTTGCCGATGCTTTTCGACTCGTTTTTTCGTTTGTTCACGTATTTTATCGAGTCCTGCAACGTTTT
The DNA here is from genome assembly GCF_001186155.3 of Planococcus versutus. Classification (NCBI taxonomy): domain Bacteria; kingdom Bacillati; phylum Bacillota; class Bacilli; order Caryophanales; family Caryophanaceae; genus Planococcus; species Planococcus versutus. The sequence continues at coordinate 1,651,239 of NZ_CP016540.2, forward strand.
GATGCTTTTCCCAATTCGATATACTGATAAAGTGATTTTCATCAATATCAATCATTCCAAAGGTACGAAACACTTCTAAAGCCATTCGAACCGTGGAGAGAGGCCTATTAAATATTGTTGAGAGCATTTCATCCGTATAAGGTATGGTCTCGCTCAAGTAAATATAGCCATTGTTATTGGCTCTTCCTGCTTGCGAAAGTAACTTTACCCACACGATTAAGATGGTATCTGCCTCTGGCATACTCTCAATCAGTCTTATCTTTTCGTCCTCAAACATTTGTGTACTAAGCTTTATCCACTTAACATCGCTCATTACAAATCCCTCAAATCTTTTATATTTATATAATTAGTAGGGGAGCTCCTCAACTCCCCTGCCTATTCCTTAAACTAGCGTTTGGTCATGAATGCTTTGTTTCTTTTCTTTAACAGGTTCTTTTGTTTCCTCCTGCACATCTGGCTGATCGTCTTCGATAATGGTATAGTCCGTTACATCAATGACATCGCTCATATCGCGACTGATTTCATTTTTGATAGTGGAATCAGCTTCTACTGTCTTCTGCAGCTCAATAGATTTCGGAGCGTATTTCAGAACTTCTTTTAAGACGGTTTTTTTAGCCATCGCATCATAATTTGTTTTCCAAGGACTCGTCCAGCCTTTTTGCACAGCTTGAGAGAACTTCTGTGCGTGATGATCAATGCGTTCTTTCGTCCAGTACACGAAGTCGTAACCGCCATTTTGAAGGTGATAAACAGCGTAGTATCCGATAGGTTCTCCGGAAGGAATGGCAGCTGGTTTGTGCATCAAGTCTTTAACTAAGCCATAGCTAAATTCGAATTCGTCATCTGCATAGACTTCATGCGCATAAATCGCTTTGTATTGACCGCTACGGACCGCTAAGTCAATCAGACCCTTGTACCCTAATTGGAATTGAACTTGCTTGCCATAAGGAATCAGGTACGCCTGACCTAATCCTGTATTTGGTTCAACGCCTAGTTGTGCAGATTGCATAATAGCTGCTAAGAAAGAAGTTTGGTCACATTCGAGTAATTTCGGTGTCGTGCGAACTGCTGTTAAAGCGATACGTGCAATTCGATCCGCATCCATATGCTTCGGAAGCGCTCGCTGGATTTCAGGTCCCATGCGTTTTAATAATGCGTTTAATGTTTGTTCCGGTGGGACAGCTTTCTTTGCTACCCCGTTTGATTTTTGAGCTAATTGGTTTTTGACTGCTTCATTTGTTGCCATGATTGATTTCCTCCTATTTCACCGTGAACCGTCTAGCGGTTGTGGTGTTTGTGTATTTTTTGTACAGATCCGGCTGTTCAACTTTTAACCGTTTGGAATCGATGCGATTGGATTCGTAATTTTTCCAAAAGACAACACGATTTAATGTGTTTCCTTTTTCGTTTTCGCCCATAATATTTTTGATTTGGTTTTCGTATTCTTTCTTCTGCTTTTCGGCTATTTTGATATCTTCGGCAAGTTGATCCATCGCATCTAACATTTGCTCAATGTCGTTAGATAAATTAATTTCACTGAGTGGCTCAGCTTGCGGATAGAGAGCTTTCAATAATTCACTTGATGCGTCAGAGCCGTCGAATACCGGTGGCACTTCAGCTAGTACATGATTGATCCAAAAGTCTTTTTCGATACCAATGAGGTATTCGATTAACTCTTCATCTCGTTCAATTTTTTTGTGAATAAATTTATTGCCACCGATCAATACTGCAATGTGCCACGCTTGATACCCTGTTACCGCCATATAGTGTTGACATTGAAGTAAGTACGCTGCAGGAATCTCTTCGTTCTCCCAGTCTCCTTTGAGGTATTCGGATGCCGTTTTGCATTCCAACCCCTCTCTTTTGCCGACAATCAGCCGGTCCACGTTCGCCAACATAAATTCGTGTTCAGGATGTTTCAAAATGGCATTCCGTTTACGAACCCTTATGCCCGTTCGTATAGTGAATTCTTGAGCAACTACGTCTTCCATAACGTTGCCCCAATATGCCGCTTCGCCTGCGGTATCTTCATCTGGTGATTGACCAGTTTTATCGAGATAAACACCGATTGGAGATTTCCATTTATTTAATCCTGCAATGGCAGAAACATCACTGCCACCAATACCTTGTCTACGCGCCTCAAGCCATTGTTCTCGGCTCATATCCGTTGTGGTAGCTAAAGATTCAGCTCTCATTGTTATCCCTCCGATAGTTGTGTTAAAATGGCTCTATAACCGTTATTCCAAGCCACATGATTTACCTAAGTCAGCTGTTGTCGCAGCTGGCTTTTCTTATTCTCGAACATTTGGTTCTGAATATTTCTGTTTGATTTCTTGCCAAACTGAGAATGTTAATCCGTCCGGCCAAATATCATTTTCTACCGCTTCAATTAGTTCTTCTTCAAAACAATCTTCACATTTCAAAGTTTGCCCTTTTGGGTTCGCGCTAATAAAGCAACCACAGCTTTCGCAAAAGATGCCATCTAGTATCATTTCAGCGAATTCTCCCATTTTCTTTAGCCTCCCTTCACAATGATTTCATCGTTCCCTAAATCCACTACGTACCCTTTGATCTGCAATAAAGTGATAATGAAGATAGCTTCTCTGGACGTTCCAAGCTCTTCGAATGAGAAACGTGTATCTTCGTTTTTCATTTCCTTTGAGGCTTTTACGACTGAGAGAACTTGTTGCATTTTTAATGATTGGTCAAACCGATCTAAGCTAATTGCTGCTTGATTATGCGCTGTCATGTGTTCACCTCTTTCTGATGGTTTGAATCCCATCAATAAGATCAGGAACGAAAAGGAGTTAACGCTCCTGAGCTTATTGACGAGAGCCAATGCTCTCGTGTAATATATGAGTTACCACAGTGATTCAATCGCCGCTTGACCTACCCAGTCAGCGGTTTTTTTCATGCTCTTTTTCGGGAATGCTTGTGAGTTGTGTACCAATCAATATGCTGATAAAAGAGATAAATACCATTGCTCCTGCGATGTGTGCTGGTTCACCAAATTCCATCATGTCGTGTCATCCTTTCGAAGTGAATGCCCGTTTTTTTTAGGTCTTCTAACAATCGACCTAAGCCATCCCATTCTTTTTTAGCTTTTGCTAACCGTTCAATTTCTTTTGTTGAACGTAAGATTTCTTCTGCTCTTCTTGCTGCTACTTCGTATTCGCCAACTTCTAACAACTCTTCAATTGCGTTTAGTGATCCTTCAATGCGCCAGTGTTCCTTTTCAGCTGCTCGTTGATCTTGTGGACGGAAGTTTGACTGTTTCATTGGACATATCCTTTCGCTCTTAGCTGTGTGTGGTGGTTCTGCCAAACGTCTGTATAGCTGATGCCTGTTTCTTCGCAAACAACAACTAACAAGTGTTCTAAACCAGTTATTGCTTCAACTGCTTCTTCTAATAGATGGTGAAGCTTTGGTTTTTCCCATTCCGATAGATTCTTTAAAGGTTTGGCAAAGCTAAATTCTGTTAAGCACTTCACTAACTCGGCAATTTCTTCAAGTGCCTTCTCGCGAACACTGGATCGATGCAAGTCTGCATTTGGTCCGTCTAGCCAGATTGGGCCAGTCTTGGTGTATTCATTTCGAATAGCGAAGGCAAGGCGTGGACTATCTGCTTTTGCCATTAAAATATTTGTGATGTCAGCCGGTATACGAACATGACCGTTTTCATATTTTGAAATGGATTCACGTGATACATTCAGCTCCATCGCCAGTTGCTCTTGCGTCAATCCGTTACGTACTTCTTTAAATGACTGTGTTAATTTTGATTTACTCATAATTTTTCTCCCCTTTTCCCAGATGATTCACATTTCATTAGCAAGTTGACTTGTTCTTTACCAGCGTTGACTACAGGCTGGTTTATAATTAACCTACAGAGCGAAAGTAGCCTGTATACTCCTCCACCCAGTCAGAGTTTCGGCGAATCCATTCGAGTAAGAACTCACTCTCGATTAAAATCTTCCCTTGTCGAAACACTCTGAAGTCGGGTCTATCAAAAATCCTAGTCGCGGTCGTGGAACTGATGTGCATTACTTCCATGAACTCCTCACGCGTCAAGATTGCCGGCAATTGTTTAATCACACCCTCAACCTTTCCTCGCTTTTCCATCGCTTTATTGAATTCCTCGCTAACGACTTTCCGTAAATCCTCAACGGTCATCGTTACCAACATGGTCGATTCCATGTGACTCACTCCTCCTGGGCGTTCCTCGCGCCCTTTTTTTATTTAGATGCCTAATGCCTCTAACTCTTCTTCTAAGTGATGTCTCACAATATTTAACTGGTATTTCACCGCAAGCTCTTTTACGACTGTGATGTAAACAGCAATCAATTTCTTGTCTTCTGCGATGATGTCGAGCGCCGTTGTTTTGTTAATGGCTGTTTTCGATGAGCCTCGTAATGCCATCTTCGCTTTACGGTTGTTTAATCTAATGCTGATGGAGCAACCTGCACGATCTTCAAGCAACTGATAGCTTTCATTTTTAATATCCGAGTAGTATTGACCGCCACCGAGCTTTAATGCGATGCCGTTTAGAATGGCGTTGACTTTGTTGCGCCAGTCATTGTTGGTGAGTGACAGGATTCCGGTAATGGTTTCTTGCTTCTCTTCAACCACGGATAAGCGACGTTCTTGCTCCACGTTGTTTTGCGCCATCATGGCGATTAGTTCGGCTGATGATTTTGGTTGAACCATCTTCTTTTCCATTTCGTTGAAGGCATTAATGTATTCCAGTTTGAAGTGCAGCGCTTTAGATCCAGTGAAGCCCATTGCTAGTAAAGTGAAGCCGTCCCGGTTCATTAGGTAAATTCTGCGGTTACGACCATAGCTATCAGGTTCTGTTGTTTCGAAAAACATGGCGTTAAAATTAACGACATCTTTTTTTAGGCCTTCAATGGATTTCATGACGTTGTGGTGCTCCTTGGCAAAAGTTGCTGCGATATTTGATGAACTGGTTACAGCTTGCTGGTTGTGCATTACTAACAGATTTTTCATTTTTCTTCCTCTTTTCTTTGTTATAATTTCCCTATCCGATATAGATGGGAGGTGAATAATATGACCACACAAGAAATAGCTAAAGAATTAACAATTGCCGCTATGCAAAACGGGTATATTGGAAAATCAACCGACTCCGCAAAAATGGCAGAAAAAGTTTTAGCCTTTTATAAGGCAGCTCTTAAAACGGTGAATGAAAATCAATAACCATGTTCTTTAACTAACGAGTTGTAACTATTCACAAGTTCTGCAAGAGCCGCTAACTCTTCTGGACTTGTGTCCTCTTGTAAATAAGTTGCTCGTTTTATAATCAATTCCTCAAGTTCCTCTATAACTTTCTTCATTTCTATTCCTCCTATTTTTTATTCAAAAATTGCTAATTAAAAACTGATAACGAGATTCTTAGTTGTTTAATATTTCCGACTTCTCTGTCACTCTCCCAAATCAACTGGTAAAATGTAGTTGATGGGAGGTGAAAAAATATGGCTACAAACGTTTATGCTTGTTTGATCGGTGAATGGGTGAACCTTAGTGATGATCCTGATTGCAAGATGGGTAACAATTATGCTTCTCCACAGATATGGTGGGAAGAAAGCGCTAAAATCTGGAGTCCGTTTACAAGAGAGAAACCAGACACCATGTACCAGTTGGATCATCTACACATTCGTTATCAAGGAAAGGACTACAGAATCAGTCCGATCTATCTCCAAATCGTCGAAGGTTAAAATCCACTTCGAGGTTTATCTTTAGTTTTGATGAGTCGTCAAGTACTAGCTTGTCGGCTTTCGAACTAAAGTGGCTGTCAACACGTGCTTTGAATCGTGACCAATCAGAGAAATTGATACCTTCAATTGCTTGTAATATCTCTTGAATTTTATTTTTGTCCATCTAACTCTCTCCTCTTTTATCTAATAGTAGAATACTTGTTCTGTACTACATTTAGTGTTAAAATAATGTACAGGCGCAATATATAGTGGTTCCAAAAAATATAAAACCGAGGTGTATAATATGCCAAAACGAGTTACCGTAACTTCAGAAAGTAAAACCGGTAGAAATAATAGATTTCTCGATAATTTCAATAAAAATGATATGACGAGAAGTCAGTTCGTTAAAGAAATCAAAGCCGGAAAATATGACAACTACCATGTTCGAAATGTAAACGGTGTCCTAACACCTGTTTCAAATCCCGATGGAACAAGAAATAACAATTTAGACTAATCTTTGACAGGAACCACTATCACTTTTGTGCTGCCATGCGTGATGATCTGATTGGAGGTTATGGATGCGATTAATCCGCCTTCTTGATCAGTAACTTCAATCGATTCAATTGCTTCTTTATTTATGAATATAGGTGCAGGTTTCAAACATAATTCGTAATCAAAACCCCTTACCTTCGCTTCGCTTTTTAACCCTGACAAGACCTTTGTTCCAATCCCTTTGTTTTTGAGTACTTCTTGAAAGTGTGACCTTGTGATTCCAATGGCTTCAGCCATATCTGATTTAGATTCGTAATGATATAGAAGAACGTCATTCAAATAACCAAGATCTAATTGTCTCCTCATCTAACCCTCTCCTTTCTTAGACTGCTGCTCGCTTTTCACAAGAAACCTCTAATGTATGAGAATCTTGTACATTAAAACTAAATAAAAAACTAATATCCTTCTCTAGGATTTCCGATAGTTTAAATGCTATCGATAATGGTGGTTTGCTATGACCGTTTTCCCAGTTAGAAACTGATTGCTTACCTGCTTTTCCTAGCAATTTCGCAAGTTGTTCCTGAGTAAGATTTTTGCTTTCTCGAGCTTTTATCAAGTTTGTATTCTTCATATCCTCACCTCCAAAGTATAATTAACTTGTACCTTTAGTATAAGTACAAGAATTTCATATGTCAACACTTAAATACAATTTACTTGTACTTTTTTTGTTTAGCAAGCCATTTAATGTACAATGTAGTTGTACTATTAGTTAGGGGGATATGAATGTTAACTCAACGTTTAAAAAGCGCTAGAAAATCATTAAAGCTGACGCAAGAAGGCTTAGCCAAGAAAGTGAATACTACAAAAGCAACAATAAGTAATTATGAAAACGGGCATAGTACTCCCTCTAATGATATGCTCTCGGCATTAGCGGATGCCTTAAATGTTAGTACTGATTACCTCCTTGGTCGTGAAGAAAAAAAATCCCCTTCCTGGGGAGACGAAGCCGAATTCGAAGCATGGGTGAATGATCCAACGGTGAATAAATTCTATAAAGAGTTTAACGAAAGTCCAGAAGAGAGAAAGAAGGCTTTGCTGGCTGTTTGGGAGATTTTGAAGACGCAAGGAAAATGAAATTGAGGAGTTTTTAAATTGAGAAAAACCACTTTATCAATATTTTTTTTACCTTTTATTATCTTAAGCGCTTGTTCATCAGACAATACTGAAGTGCAGTCAGAAAAGAAAGCTGTAAGCGAAGAAGATGCTGTAAATGAATCTACCGAGTCTACTGAAATAGAAGATTATTCACTTTCCATCCCAACTACCGAAGACATGGAAATCGTCAATGAAGTGACCTATGCTTTTTCTGACGAATCCAGCGAAATAAACTGGGCTTCTTATTACGCTGAAATTAAGAACAACAGCGATATGCCTATCAATCTTTCTTCTTCTTCAGTTGTTTATGAGGATGAGGCTGGAGAAGTCGTAATAATGGTAAGTGATATGGGATTAGAAGTGCATCCTGGAATCGTTAATCCAGGAGAAACAGCTTTCGTAAACGTTTATGATCCGATTCAAGACACAGAACCGTTTACAGGAACTTATCAAGCAAATATTGAAATGCAGCCAATAGAATCTATCGATACTTTAGTAATGCATGAAACGGAAAAAGTAAATGTTATCTTTGATGATAGTGGCAGTTTTCCAATGATTCGTGCAACAGGTATTGTAAAAACTAGCAAAGAAGTAGTGGGATATGATTTAGCTGTTATTCTATATGACGCTGAAGGAAATTTTTTAGGAGCCCTTACTGGCGGTTCTGATGATGATTTTTATAGCGCCGGCGCTACAACTGCCTTCGATATTGAGAACCCACCTTTTCCTGGACAGTTAATGTCTGAAGTTGCAGATTGGAAAGCGATTGCGTATAGCATTCAATGAAATATATATAGAACGAAAGAAATACTTGTTGTCTATTTGGGAGATATTGAAGACACAGGGGAAGTGAAAAAAATTTCATAGTAGATTGTATAGTTCCTTCGGAATAACTGAGGAAGTTAATTCGTGAAAACGCTCATTGTGGAGAAGACGTTAATATTAAAATTAATAACTCTCGCTACTGCTAGGTCTTATATTTCTTCAGAAAGTATTTTTCACTTTTTTGGTACACCTAAATTGAAAAACAATAGGATGGTGAATAATTTTGGTTGCAATAAAAGAAACACCTTATAAAATTAAAGTTCATACCTTTCAAGCAGGCACTCCTGCAATTGATTTAGAATCTGCAAATCTAGTGGATTCTTATTACAATAATGATTTTTTCGAAAAATTTTTAAAATTAATTATCTCTAATAGAAATAATAAACATAAAAACGGCACAAATTATTTTCATTTGGTTTCACTAAAACAATCTAGCGATGCTGATGTTCTTGAAGGCAAAATTCATACAACAAAGTATGGCGTTTTGAGTGATATTATAGATACTGATACTGATATAATTGTAAATAGAGTAGAGCCTGTACAGGGAGTAAGAAATGAAATAAATTTTGTAATTAACAAAAATAATGGTTTATTTTTAATCCAAAATGATCCTTTTAGAATTGTTTCTCGTAATTTTCTTTTTGACTTCTTAAAAGAAAGAGAACCCCTTGCTTTAAATTTAGTGAAGCAGTTCAATTTAGATAATCTTTCACATTCATTATTTGAAAAGTTTTCTTTTACTTTCGTTACAGTTCATGACAAAGGATTTTATGAACAATTGGCCAAAATACATAATATTAAATCTATATCCGTTAATACCACTGTCGAAAGACCAGCCGTAAATAGTGCTTTGAATCGCTTTACTAAAGAAGGCGTATCTGAAGAAGATTTACTCGCTGATGTAACAGATATAATGTATACTTTTAAAAACACTAAAAGAAGTGATGGAATAAAAAGAGTTGAAAATTTTGTGGAAAATGCTTTGGATCTCGAAAAAATAGATTCTATTGTAGCTGAAGGTCAAAATCTAAAAGCTGAGTTTAAAATTAAACCTCAAAGTTATCAAATAAAAACATCTAAAAACAAGCATGGAATCTTAGATCAATCGAAAATTATAAACCAAATGATTGAACTTGTTAAAACTCTTTAAAATATTCTTTGCGGAGGGAAATGAGTGCTTAAATACAAGGTCAAATCCAATAGAGTTAAATCTAAAAAAAATAAATTTGTGCAAAATAATGTTATTGATTACTTAAGATATTCGACTCCAAGTGAACTGAAGTTCGATTTTTTTGTACCATTATTTATAACACTTATTGTTACAGCTATTGTGGCTTTTATTATTCCAACACCTCGTGATTATGCATCGATGATATTAGAACTAAACAGTCTTGCAATTACTATAATTGCTATACTAGCCGGATTTAACACTGCTAGTCTTGCAATTATAGCTACTGTAAGCAACAAAAACATAAAATCTCGGACTACAAATGAAAATAAAAACATACCCTCTACTAAGCTAAAAGGATATAAAAGATTGAAAAACCTGATCTATAATAATCCACCTCAGAAAGAGCTAGATGCTTTTGTTTCTTTTTTTGCATATGCAGTTATCTCACAATTAATCATAATTGTAATAAGTCTAGTAATTAATTTTTTATTAACATCTATATTAAAAACTGAAGGTATTTTTCTTACGTTAAGCATGTTTAGCAAGTATGTTATTATGGTTCCACTTTCTGCTATATGGATTTTCCTAGTTCTTCACTCTATATTTTTATCAATAAGAAATATTGACATGATTTCTCACTTTATAAAATTTAACTCAAAATAAAAACTTGCTTTTAATTAGCAGGTTTTTATTTTATACTAATATAGAACATAAGTTCTATATTAGGAGTGAGAAAATGGGTAATACGTATAATAGTATTGAGGAATATATCAGGCAACTTATTAATTCCATAGGCATTTATCACCCGCACCAACTAAATATCGAAAATATTTATCCGCGACTTAAATTAAGCATCTTTTACATACCACATGAATCTATGGCCATTGGCGGAAACCTGTTTTTAGATAATAGAAAAAGTGACGCTGCTCAGTGGCAAGATTTCGGTCATGAATTGGGTCATACACTCTTTCATGTTGGAGACCAGGCTTTCATACCTCTTTCAATGCGCGAATGGCAGGAATGGAAGGCCGAAAACTTCTCACAGCACCTCTGTATCCCTACATTCATGCTAAACAAGATAACCCTGCCCAACAACGAAAATGAAGCCATCTGGTTAATCATGGAGACGTTTGGCGTTACACGTCCCTTCGCTGAGAAACGGCTGCGACAATACATACAGAACATGATTTATGGATGATTGTTACCAAAGCAATCCTGAGTTGAATAGGATTCTACCATTTGAAGAATTGGCGTAAGAAGAGAAGACCGTCAGACTGGCTGAGTGAATGATACGGTGAACAGAGGGAGTGTGAGCCATGAAATGCAGGAAATTACCTAATAATAAGTGGGAGTGTTACGAGGAAGGTCCGAGAGATCCTGTAACGAATAAGCGGAATGCCATTCGTAAACAAGCAACTAAGAAAAGTAGTGCTCAATTAAAAGTACAAATGGCTATAGATGCACTGGAGTCAGGAATCGATACCAAAAAAGCGAATCGAGTAACATTCGAAGAGATTGCATGGGAATGGTACAACGTCTATAGCGTCACTGGCATTAAGAATAGCACGATGCGAACGCGCGTACATGCCATTAAGGTGCTTTCCAAATACATTGGAGAAACACTCATTAACCGAGTAACACATGGCCACTTACAAAATATTTTAATAGACTTAGATAAACGCGGTTATTCATCTTCTCTGTTAAATGGCGTAAAAGTAACGGCTAATTTTGTTTTTAAACATGCTATTATCCATCGACTTAGAAAAGATAATCCCGCTACCGGATTAATCATCCCAAAACGACGAATGACCGTGGCAGAAATTGAAAGTGAAGAAATCAAAGAAAAGTACTTCGAATCTGAGGATCTCAAAAAGTTTTTAAAAGCTGCTATTGATAATGGGCTGCCAAACGATAAAGAATGGTTTTATTTAATGGCTTTTACGGGGATGCGCGTAGGAGAAGTTTGTGCCTTAAAATGGAGTGACGTGGATTTTAAAGAAAAAACGATTCGTGTAACGAAAACCTTGGACAATCCAAATGGGCGCATGTACACATATGAACTCACCCCACCAAAAACAAAGAAATCGATTCGCATTATTGAAGTCGATGACGATTTATTGGACATACTTAAATCCCATAAATCACGTCAATTAAAAACACGAATGAAATTTCGAAAACAATTTGAAAAGTACGACGAGGGCAATTTCGTTTTTGCTAGAGAAAACGGTTTCCCCTTTTACAGCAGACTGGTTTACACTCGGACGATTCGTCTTTGCAAATTGGCAGAATTAAAAAAAGTCGAAGGACCTCATATTATTCGCCACACCTATATCACGATGCTAGCAGAAGCTGGCGTAGACCTTCAGACGATTATGCAACGTGTCGGTCACGAAGATTCTAAGACGACCACCAGCATTTATATGCATATTACAAAAGCGATGAAGAAAAATGCTACCGATCAAGTTCATCATCATTTCGGCAACCTTTTTCGCATGAATCTCTAACTTTTGTGCGAGTATTGTGCGAGTAGGCGTTTTTTACAACAATAAAAACCCTGTAAACCCAATGGTATCAAGCTTTTTTCGATTTTGTACCCATTATCGTACGTGCAGCGTATACTGGCGCTCTTAAAATCGCTATAAGCCATGTTCTTCACCTCCTTTCATTCGCTATATAGACACAGATAAAAAAAAGAGATACATATTTAATGAATTTCTTTCTAAATCCTTCTATAATAGAAGTAATGGAAAAATGAGGTGAAACAATATGGAGCTGAATGGCTGGTTTTTATGGTTTATTCTATTTTGGGTAGTCGTCTTAGTAGGCCTTTTTGCTATTGGTGGATATTTTATGTTCAGAAAATTTCTGAAGTCGATGCCGAAAGAAGATGGCCTTTCAGATTTGAACTGGGAAGAATATTACGTTGATAAAACGATTCATTTATGGGGCGATGAAGAAAAAGCAATGTTGAACGAATTGGTTCAACCGGTTCCTGATTTATTTCGTCCGGTAGCTAAACAAAAAATTGCTGGTAGAATTGGACAAGTCCTACTCGAAGAAAAAGCCAAAAAGATGAAGTTAGAGCATATTATTCGAGGGTATATTCTAGCCACACCAAAAAGAGACCATAAATTTTTACGAAAAAAACTCAAAGAAATGCAAATTGATATTAATCCTTACGAACAGTATTTTGAACAGTAAAAAGCGCCGCTTCCTATTATGTAGGAGCAGCGCTTTTGTTTTTTGTAGCGAGTTTTTTATATTGCCACAGCATTGTCAATCGCCATGGCCAAAGCATACCGAATGCCAAGATCCAGAACATGCCTCCTAGCTCTCCAACATCTATGCTAGAGCTCAAGACAACTTTACCAATCACACGCACTAGTAACAGTCCAAATAAAATAAAGACAAATGCTTTTGACTGTTTCAAGTAGATATCCCCATCCCGAATTTCAAATTTCGACGTCCAAATTAAAATTGTCGAAAAGAGAATACCAACGGCCAAAGCTTCTACAATCTGCATAGGTGCAACTCGGAAAACCGGGAATATAAACATTAATGCCCCAGTCGACATAAAAAATGGAGGAAGAATAATTTTTTTGACCGAAGCTGGTTTTTTTGCTGCTTTAGATCGAATAATCATTGCAAGCAAGCCCATCACAAAAGCACCGACTGTCGTAACGATTAAATAAACTTCTGTAGGAATTTGATCAAACATGTAGATTATCCTCCAACTCATCTAATCGACGACGTAATTCATCGATTGGCACAAATCGGGCAAAACGCTGAACTTCTTTGCCTTCACGGAATAACATTACAACAGGTGCAGTAAACAGCATTAATTGGCCCGCCATTTCTGGCACTTTCGCAACATTGACCAAGTGAAAAGACAGCTTGTAGTCATCTTCAAAGCTTTCTACTTGAGGATGTAAACCTTCACAGACTGAACAATTGTCTGTTTTCACAAAAAGCAAAAAGGTCTGCTCTCCGCTAACTAACGATTGGAATTCTTCTATGTTTGAGATGAGTCTCACTGGTTTCACCAACTTTATACTAGTTTAAAATCCTTGGAAATCACCAAAAATCGGGCTAAGCACACGGATTAAATACGTCATGCCATCGAAAAACAGTAAAATACCAACTGCAATCATAACATATCCGCCAGCTTTCATAATCTTTTGGTTGTGTTTACGCAACCAACCCATACGTGTCACGAAGAATGATAAGACAAAAAACGGAATAGCAAAACCGAGTACGTAAGCTACCATATACCAAACGCCAGATCCGGGATTCGTTGCAGCAAGAGCGTAAATAGCTGCCGTTATGGGTCCTGTACATGGCGTCCAACCTGCTGCAAAAGCAAGACCAATTACGAATGTGCCGAGAAATCCTGATGGTCGGTTTTTAAAAGAGAACTTGCGGTCTTGCATTAAGAATTTTGGTGAAAAAACCCCGACAATCATTAACCCGAACAAAACAATAAAAATTGCGCCTGCTTGACGAATTACTTCATCGTATTGAATAAACCATTCATAGAAAAATGAAGTGCTAAACCCAAGTGCAATAAAGATTGTTGAAAAGCCTAATAGGAAAAACAAGGTATGAAACATGCCCCGTCTTTGCATCACTTTTTTATCGTTTTTAATTTCATCCATAGTCATACCTGTTATATAAGATAAAAATGCTGGATACAAAGGCAGTGTACATGGAGAAATAAAACTCAAAAAGCCGGCTCCAAAAGCTAAAAATAGATTAATATCAGATCCCACTTGTAATTCTCCTTCCTATGCTCTTCTCATCTTAACAAATTTCCTACTGAAACACTGCTTCTGTACCTGTGAAATCTTTGTGGACAAAATTTTATTTGTTGCGTTAATTTTTTTAGATGCTTTTTTTGAACTTTCGTAAAGATCCTTTAGTAGTTTACTACATATAAAATAAAAAAAGCTTACTTTCTCTTAAACTATTTCTTAAACTAGAAAACACAGCCATCTAGTCTTTAAATGGCCGTGTTTCAACAATTATTAGTACACTTAAGAACTGTTAACTATGCCTGATTTCTAATCATCCATTCACTTTTGCGGTACCGTTTTTTTCTGTACTATTAACGCTTTGTGTAAATTAGAAAACTTCTCTGGTTTACTCGACAATACCATTTTGCAGCAAATACATTTTATGATACAGACCATGCTGTTGAAGCAGTTGTTGATGTGTGCCACGCTCTACAATCTCTCCCTTGTGCAGCACCAAAATCAAGTCTGCTTCTTGAATCGTACTAAGTCTATGTGCGATTGCAATCGTCGTCCGTCCGAGTCTCATACGTTCAAGACTTGTTTGAATTGCGACTTCCGTCTCAGTATCAATATTTGCCGTCGCTTCATCAAGCACCAAAATTTTCGGATCAGTCACAATTGTCCGCGCGAATGCGACCAATTGTCGTTGACCACTTGAAAACGTCGACCCGCGCTCTGTGACTTTTTGATGGTAGCCTTCTGGTAATGCCTCGATAAACTGATTTGCTTGAACAAATTCTGCCGCTTCGCGAACAGCCGAGTCAGTGATCGTTTGATCATATAACCGAATATTACTTTCGATTGTTCCATAAAAAAGAAAAGGATCTTGCAATACCAACCCTAATTTTTTTCGTAACTCAGTCGTTTCATATTCTTTCACTGACATACCGTCTATACGAATGTTGCCTTCTGTAAATTCATAAAAACGCATCAATAAATTGATAATGGAGCTTTTCCCGCTACCTGTATGACCAACAAGTGCGACTGTTTGCCCTGGTAACGCAGTAAATGAAATATTTCTTAAGACATCTGTTTGGCCATCATAAGAAAAACTAACTTCTTGAAATTCAATTTTTCCTTCATCAATTCTAGCGGGGAGTCCTGTTTGATTTGGCGTCTTTTCTTGTTCATCTAGCAATAAGAACACACGTGATGCAGCGACAATCGCTTGTTGAAAAACCGATAGTCGCTGCATTACTTGATTAATTGGCTCAAAAAAGCGATCAATATACGTAACGAATGCATAAATCACACCCACTTCAACAGTATTCGAAAACGACGTAATCCCAAAGTAGCTTAATAAAAGAATTAGCGCCAGTGCATAAACCAAGTCAATCGCTGGACGCAATAATAATGCATCGACTTTAATATTCCGTTTTCCTGCTTCCCAATGCTTATCATTAATGGCGTTAAATTCATCTTTCAAGCGATTTTCTTGACCAAAAGCTTGAATTATTCCCATTCCTTGAACAGATTCGGATAATTTAGCATTTAATTGTCCAAGTCGCTCTCGTAGATCTAGATAAAACACCGAACTATATTGTCGGTATAAGTAAATAATCCATACCAATATTGGCAATAATATCAACGTGATAAGTGCCAATCGGACATTTAATATAAACATTGCGACATAAACACCAACAATCAAAAATGCACTTTGAATAAAACCAATCAGTACGGTAACAAACATTTCCTTGATCGCTTCGGTATCATTCGTAACACGCGACACGATACCTCCCGCAGGCGTTTTATCAAAATAGCGCATGCCAAGTCCTTGTACTTTTGTAAAAACATCGACACGCAGTTGTTGAATGATTTTTAATGCCACTTCTTGAAACTTCAATAATTGAAAATAACTGATAAGCACATTCGATGTTTGAATAATTAGATAAGCAACTGCTAAACCAACAATCGGTCCTGTTGGAAAATTTTCTAGTGTTAAATAATCGTCGATAAAAATTTTGATAAGATAGGGTCCTAAGATATCGCCAAGTACTGTCAGAATTAACAATCCCATTGCCAACGTTAATATTTTTTTATGCGGCGTCAAATACTGTAATAACCGCTTTAAGACAATCCATTGATCTCGCCCAGTCAACTCTTGCTGTTTTTCAGTTTCTTTAGTCAGCATTAGGATTCGCCTCCTTGTTCGACAAGCGCTTCTAATTGCTGCAGCTCATACATTTCATAATAACGTCCTTTTTTCTTCATCAATTCTTCATGTGAACCAATCTCTTCTAAGCTTCCTTGGTTCATTACTATAATTTGATGAGCATGTTGAATAGCACTTAGACGGTGTGACGTAATAATAGTCGTTTTTCCTGTTCGCGTTTTCTTCAACGATTTTAAGATAGATTCTTCTGTTTTAGCATCTACTGCTGACAATGAATCATCCAAAATCAAAAGCTCAGGAGTTGTCATAAGCGCTCGTGCAATTGAAATTCGTTGTTTCTGACCGCCTGACAACGACACACCACGTTCTCCTACCATCGTTGCATAACCTTCCGTAAAGTTTAAAATGTCTTCGTGAATGTATGCTAGTATAGCTGCATCTTGAACTTCCTTTAGACTAGCGTTCGGACGTGCGAAGGCAATGTTACCGGCAACACTTGTTGAAAACAAAAAATGATCTTGAGGAACATAGCCAATTGCTTGACGCAATCGCTGTTTTTTATAAAGATCAATAGAATACTCTCCAAATTGAATCACACCTTCGTAATCATCAAATTCTCGCAATAACAAACGCAAAATTGTTGATTTACCGGATCCTGTCTTTCCAACAATGCCTAATGTCTCACCACGTTTAACCGTAAAATGAACATCACGGAGCGCCGCTCGATCATCTCCAGTAAAGTTAAACTGCTCTAATGAAAAAACCAAATCTCCTGCTGGGTCTTTGTCAATCGCATCTTCTCTGTCATCGATATCAATCGGCTCCGCTAGCAATTGGCGAATACGATCGTAAGAAGCACGCCCACGCTCTACAATATTAAACAGCCAACCAAACGCCAACATCGGCCACACCAATAAGCCTAAATAAGCAGTAAAGGCAATGAGGTCACCAATCGTCATGTCACCATTGATCACAAAGTAAGACCCAAATCCAATGGTTAGAAAATAACAAATGCCAATAATCGCCGAAATCGTTGGATCAAACAAAGAATCCACGCGTGCTACTCGAATATTTTCTTCTACCACGCGTTCTGATAAACTTCTAAAATCTTCAATATCTTGTTGTTCTTGGCCAAAGGTCTTGATGACTTTCATTCCTGAGATGCTTTCTTGCGTTTTGTCATTTAATCCCGAAAAAGCTTGTTGCGCTCCGCGAAATCGTTCATGCAGCAATTTCCCGTAATAATTGGTCATATAAGCCATTACTGGCATTGGCAATAACACAATTAGCGTTAACTTCCAATCAATTGTGATTGCCATCGCAGCGATTACAAAACCACCTGTTGCAATGGAGTCAACAAGTGTCAAAACACCTGAACCGGCAGTTTGTTGCACTGCTTGTAAATCATTCGTAGCGTGTGCCATTAAATCCCCAACACGGCGCTTCTGATAAAAAGCCGGCGACATTTGTGTAAAATGCTGAAACAATCGCTCACGCAAACTGCGAGCCAACAAAATCGATGAGCCAAAAATCTGCAATCTCCAAATATATCTAAGAGCATACATCGCTAGTCCAGCCGCCGCTAAAATACTAAGCCATTTGATCAAATACGCAGCTGTCAATGTTCCTTCAGTAATGCGATCAACGATAAATCCAATAATGCGCGGAGGCAACACTCCGAGAAATGCGACGATCATTAATAAAAGTATTCCCAAAGCGTACTGCTTTTTCCGTTCTTTAAAAAACCAGCCCAATTCCCAAAATACGCGCATTTCATTTTACCCCTTACTGTTTATGTTTTTCGAGAGTATTTTGATACAGTATTTTTCATCTTATTTATTTTAGCAAATAGTGTTAACTATTGGAAAGACAATACTCCGACTTATGAAATAAGTTGGTCTTTTAGATAGGCTCGGTACTTTCTCGACTTTTCTTTAAGAAAGCTCCATAAAAGACCAAAATAAAAGCCGATTTTCCAAGGGGAAGAGGAAAATCGACTTCTATGGACCGACAGCGAGTACCAATCGCTAACGGCTTTATAGGGAATGGACTGTTTACCCGATGAGTTGCTTGGCAAGTCCCAATTGATGATGTACTTGTTCAAATCCTGTGCCACCCAGTGAGTTTCTTCTCTCTACTGCAGTTCTTGGCTTTAAGGTATGGTAAATATCTTCATCGATTAGCGGACTTGCTTGTTGAAGGTCAGCAAGTGGCAAATCTTTTAAAAAATATCCGCGCTGGATACAAGTGAAAACGAGTTTTCCAGTCACGTCATGCGCTTCTCTAAACGGCATCCCTTTGGCAGCAAGATAATCCGCCAATTCGGTGGCATTTGAAAAATCAGTATGTACCGCTTTTTCCATAGATTCTGTGCGGACGGTCATGGTACGGATCATGCCTTCAAAAATCGGCAAAGAACCTAGTAACGTGTGGACTGTATCAAACATACCTTCTTTGTCTTCTTGTAAGTCTTTGTTATAAGCCAGTGGCAGGCCTTTCAATGTCGTCAGCAAGCCAAATAAATTGCCGTAAACACGTCCCGTTTTGCCGCGGATCAACTCTGCCATATCTGGGTTTTTCTTTTGCGGCATAATGCTTGAACCGGTAGAGAACGCATCATCTAATTCAATGAAACGAAATTCTTCGCTCGACCACAGAATAATTTCTTCGGCAAAGCGAGACATGTGCATCATTAACATTGAAGCATTGCTAAGGAATTCAAGAATAAAATCACGGTCACTGACAGCATCCAAACTATTTTGATAAACCGCTGAAAATCCTAGCAGTTTTGCCGACATTTCGCGGTCAATCGGGAACGTTGTGCCAGACATCGCACCTGCTCCAAGTGGCGAAATATCAATGCGTTTCAACGATTCTGTTAACCGTTCTTTATCGCGCTGCAACATCCAAAAATACGTCATCAAGTGATGTCCAAAGGAAATGGGCTGTGCGCGTTGCAGATGCGTATAACCTGGCACAATCGTTTCCACGTGTTTCTCTGCTTGCATGACAATGGCTTCTTGAAAAGCGGTAATAGCCTCGATAATTTCGCCAACCCTATTTTTTAAATACAAATGCATATCCGTTGCTACTTGGTCATTTCGACTTCTGGCGGTATGCAATTTGCCACCAACCGGACCAATTTCATCGATCAGCTGTTTTTCTAAGTTTAAGTGGATGTCTTCATTCGATACGCTAAACTCTAAATCCCCGTCTTGTGCTTTTTGTTTTAACGTCGCAAGACCAGATAAAATAAGTTCGGCATCTTCTGTAGAAAGAATTTGACAGGCCGCTAGCATTTTCACATGTGCCGTGCTGCCTTCTAAATCTTCCATTACCAACTTTTGGTCGTAGGAAATGGAAGCACCAAATTCATCGACCCACTGTTCGGCCGATTTTTGAAAACGGCCGCTCCACAGTTTGGTCATGCTTTCACCTTCTCTTTCAAGTCTTCAGGAATCGCTACTTCTTTTTTGTTGACCATTGAGTTCACAACTGTCGGAAGTCCCCATAGTTCGATAAAACCAACTGCAGATGCATGGTTAAATGTATCATCTGTCGAATACGTAGCTAATTGCTCATTGTAAAGTGAATTTGCAGATTTACGTCCTTCGATAATGGCATGACCTTTAAACAATTTCACACGTACTGTTCCGTTGACGTAAACTTGCGTTTCTTTTAAGAATGCTTCAAGCGCAACACGTAGCGGAGAGAACCATAAACCTTCATAAATCAACTCAGTCAATTTCTTTTCGATTACTGGCTTGAAATGAGCCATTTCTTTGACCAATGTAATATCTTCAAGCTCTTTATGTGCTGCGATTAACGTCATTGCTGCAGGAGCTTCGTATACTTCACGCGATTTAATGCCCACTAAACGGTTCTCAATATGATCAATTCTACCGACACCGTGTTTGCCGGCAATTACATTTAATTCTTGAATTAATTTAGATAACGAGTATGAAATGCCATTTAGTTGTGTTGGAACACCGTTAACGAATTCGATTTCAACACTATCCGCTGTGTCGGGTGTTGTTTCAAGAGAATTTGTAATGTCATACGCTTCTTCTGGTGGCGTTGTCCACGGGTTTTCCAATACGCCACATTCGTTCGCACGTCCCCATAGATTTTGATCGATTGAAAATGGGCTATCCAAATTCACTGGGATTGGAATATTATGCAGTTTTGCATAAGCGATTTCTTCATCACGTGACCATCCCCATTGTCTAACTGGTGCTACAACTTCAAGATTCGGGTTTAACGACTTGATCGAAACTTCAAAACGTACTTGATCGTTGCCTTTGCCTGTACAACCGTGAGCAACAGCGCTTGATCCTGTAGCTTCTGCAATTTCAACTAATTTTTTGGAAATCAATGGACGAGACAAAGCAGACACTAATGGATATTTCCCTTCATATAAGGTATGAGCTTGCAATGAGATTAAGGCATATTCATCTGCAAATTCGTCTCTTGCATCAATCATATAACTTTCAACCGCTCCTACTTGAAGCGCTTTTTGTTTAATAAAATCTAAATCTTTGCCTTCCCCGATATCTAGACAAACCGCTACAACGTCGTAGCCTTCTTCTTTGAGCCATGGAATGGCTACCGATGTATCTAGTCCACCTGAATATGCGAGCACAATCTTTTTAGTCAATATAAAAACCTCCAATGTATTTTTATGCATCTTATTATATGAATATACACATAATATCATGGATATTTAACAAGTGCAAGAAATACCTTACGAAAATTTTTATAAAAAAAAAAGCAGCCGAAGCTGCTCCATTTCTTTATTCACTATCATCTCCACCAATATTGTACTCATGTGTTTCCAAATCAATTCGAACTTCATTCATTTCTCCTGTTTCCATATTACTGAATAAAAAACCAATTTCATTATCACGGACAATAGGCTGTCCCATCATAATCAAACGTGATAATTGTTCTTTATTAATAAAAGCTTCTAAAGCGTCTGATTGTGCCACAGATTCTTCATCCGTTAAAATCGTAATGGTTTCCGCTTCACCTTGCATAGGAAATGATTCTGCTAACGGCCCTTGATAGTCCATGCTAACTTTCATTCCTGTGCGGATATCACGAATAACACCTTCAGTTGTTTCTGCACCATCACTCAGTTGCACTTTAACATCTTCTGGAATACTAAAGTAAATATTGTTAACAAGAATGCTATCGCCACTAACTTGCGTAATAAATCCTTCTTCTGTCATATTTTTTTGTTCAACTGCCATTTCCGTATCATCTTTTTTGTCCGCTTTTTTTATCTCAGCCAGTTTTGCTTCTTCGTTCGAACATGCAGCCAGTAGCAATACACTAGCTAAAAATAAACTCCATTTTTTCAAAGTTACCCAATCCTTTTCTTGTTTATTCATGATGTCAACTACGTTCTAGTTAATTTTAACGGTTGTCTGAATGAGTTGCAATTATCAGCTTTGTTTAAACTTTACTGTAGTAGAAAATGCCACCGTCTCGTATTTGTTCTTTGATCAACCCTTCTTCTACTAAGTAATCCAGTTGACCAATTGTTTCAGATAATGTAAGACCTAGTTCTTTTTCATATGCGTGAGCAAACAACTCTTTTGTTAATTCGTAAACAGTCCGTTCTTGGTTACCAATTAACCCTAAAGCCTTTACAGCTCGCTGATGTTGTTTTTCAAGGCGACTTGCTATTAAGGCATGCGCATCGTAAACTTCTTCTCCATGTCCACTGTAAATTACATTGATGGGCATTTCCAACAAACGGCTAAGTGAAGCATTGTATTGAAGCAATGATTTTGGTCGTCCTTGCGTAGGATCTAGTGGTGGTTCTATGAGCGGATTGGAAGATACTGTTGCGATAACATGATCGCCTCCAATCATTTCTCCTGTCTTTTTGTTCCAAAATGATAAATGACTTTGAGCATGTCCAAGTGTTTCGAGAACTTGCCAATCAGGATGTCCCGGGACTATATCTCCTTCATTAATGGACTTATCTAATGGTCGATTGCCCATTAAATTTAACGGTCGCTTCATTTTTTTTACCCAAAATTGCAAATCACCTGGAACGCCTTCTTCTTTTAACCGCTCCAAATAAAAGGTGTCATGGTAGTCAAAAAATTGTTGGTCGCGTCGAAGCCACGGGTCATTATACGGATGTCCATAGAGTTTTGCCTGTTCAAAGCCATCTACCCAGCCTGTATGATCTGGGTGATGATGCGTCAACACCACTTGTTCGATGTCATTTGGCACAGCGCCCAGTTTTTTTAGTCCTGCTTTTAAAGCAGACCAAGCTTCTGGCGTTTTCGGGCCAGCATCAATTAATGTTAGCATATCTCCTTTTAATAAATAGGAATTAACGTCTCCCACCGCAAAAGGTGTAGGAATAATAATCTTATGTAAAGTCAATCTACCATCTCCTCTGAATGAATCACTATTCATCTATCATACATGGAAAATCCCGTATCGTCATTTTTTTATGTAATTTGACAAAAAGTCGCTTTGTCCTCTATAATTTACTAAGATATGTGAGCGAAGATAAAGAAAAGTAAACAAAGTGATGTGTAAAGAGAGTGCTACTTTAGCTGAGATGTGCACCTCCTCTCCTTTGTAGAACCTCCTTTTGAGCTGTCGTGAAAACGCGACCGTTTTTCCGCGTTAAGGATATCGAGTGGTGTCTTTATGACAAACTTAGGTGGTACCGCGGAAACAAAGCGTTTTCGTCCTTGTATAAACAGGGATGAATGCGCTTTTTATTTTGAGGAAAGAGAGTGATAGATATGAAGATAGTCTGTGTAGGCGCAGGATCAATGGCAGAGTCCATGATCCACGGCTGGATCAATAAGCGAATTATGAAGCCAGAAGAAATTTCGGTCATGAATAAATCGGACCAAGATCGCTTAGAATTTTTAAGTGATGAATACGGAGTAAATATCGTATGCCAAGAAAAATCAGAATTAAAGAATGCTAATTTTGTTTTATTAGCCATGAAACCAAAAGATGTAGAAGCAGCACTTAATGGCATCAAAGACAAGCTCTCAGGCAACACCGTAATATTATCAGTTGCAGCAGGAGTTTCAATTGATAGTATTCAAAAACATGTCGGTAATTTCGCTGTAGCTCGTGCGATGCCGAATACATCTGCAAAAATCGGAAAATCGGCTACAGGTGTAGCTTGGAGCAAACATGTGACACTTAATCAGCAACACGAATTGCGTGATTTATTATCTTCAATTGGTAGCGTAACGGTTGTTGAAGAAGAACAATTGCATGCCGTTACCGGTGTTGCCGGAAGCGGACCTGCTTATATTTATTATTTTGCTGAAGCAATGACAGAGGCAGCGATTGCCAATGGTTTATCTAAGGCAGATGCTAAAAAACTAGTCCGTCAAACGTTTGCTGGTGCAGCCGAAATGTTGCAACAAGAAGATTTTGCTGAATTGCGTGTTAAAGTTACAAGCCCCAACGGCACCACTGCAGCAGGTCTTGATTCTTTAGCAGAAAACAATTTTAAAAACATCGTTGGCGAATGCGTGACAAAAGCTTCTGAACGTTCAAAAGAGCTTGGAAAAGAATTTAAATAGTCTCTCCTGTATAATTTGTAGTTGTATCTAAACAAGGAGGAGTTTTTTATGGTCAAGTTATTTGAACCCTTTACAATTAAAGGAACGGTATTTAAAAATCGCATTGTTATGGCACCGATGTGCATGTATCAAAGTGATCAAGAAGATGGACAAATTACCGACTGGCATCGTGTGCATTATCCGACGCGTGCAGTTGGGGGAATCGGTCTTATTATTACTGAAGCTACTGCGGTTCAACCACAAGGGCGTATTTCCTCCAGAGACCTTGGCATATGGGACGATCATCATATTGAAGGTCAATCAGAAATTGTTCGATTGATGAAGCAAAACGGTGCAAAGACCGGTATTCAATTAGCTCATGCAGGTAGAAAAGCAACAGTCGATGGAGACATTTACTCATCAAGCGCACTTGCTTTTGATGACAGCTACAAATTGCCAGTAGAGATGTCTGTTGCTGATATTAAAGACACAATCCAAGCTTTTAAAAATGGCGCAATTCGTGCAAAAAAAGCAGGGTTTGATGTTATTGAACTTCACGGAGCACATGGTTATTTAATCAATCAATTTTTATCTCCATTAACAAACAAACGGACAGATCAATATGGTGGCACGGTAGAAAATCGTTACCGTCTTTTGCGAAACGTTATAGACGCAGTTAATGAAATATGGGATGGTCCTTTATTTGTTCGCATATCTGCTCATGATTATACAGAAAGTGGCATGACTCCAGAGCACTATGTAGAAATGTGTCAATGGATGAAGCAACAAGGCGTTGATTTGATCGATGTTAGTTCTGGTGCTGTGGTCCCTGCACGTATCCCTGTGTTTCCTGGCTACCAAGTTCCTTATGCGGAAACCATAAAAAAAAATACACCCATCGCGACGGGTGCTGTTGGATTGATCACAAGTCCATTGCATGCAGAAGAAATTTTACAAAACGGACGCGCAGATATGATCTTTCTAGCGCGTGAATTGCTTCGTGATCCTTACTGGGCATTTACCGCTGCTAAACAACTAAACGCAGACATAACGGCTCCAGTGCCTTATAAACGAGGATGGGTATAAGGTAGTTGCAAAATACTTCAGATTTAGTATACTAAAGGTAACGTAAAAAAACCGAATGCTTTCGCATTCGGCCAGCTGTAACCCGCTACGAGAGCGGCCGGCTGGAATACAGGCTTAAAAAATAACCGTCATTCCACGCCACATGGGACGGTTATTTTTTTTTGTTAGTGACCAAAATCATGGAAACGACAAGTGTCAAAGCACTAATCGTCAACCCAATACTCGTAAATACGAGACCGAATGATTCTGCAATGGTCATGTTACCACCCCCTCTCTTTGGGAATGGCCAAACCGCCCTCATACAGCTGTACCTTTATTTTAACACAAAAAGAACGTATGTTCTATTATTTACAAAAATTATTTTGTTTCTTACTAAAAAAAACCATCTTCAAAGATGGCTTCCCTGTTTTTTCCTGATTTTTTTTTCGTGTTGAATCCATTCAAATTCCATAAAGTCGCGTGCAATAAACCCACATGTATGAATTTCTCGCATTTGTTTTAACAATAATTTTTCATCTTCCGGTAAAAATCGAGCACTAATATGATTCATGATCAATGTATGAGCATTGGCTCTTCGGGCAGTTTCTGCCGCTTCGAAAACGGTAGAATGACCATATTCTCCAGCCATTTTAATAGCACTTCCATCAAAGGTTGCTTCATGTACTAAAACATCTGCATCATACGCTAACTCAATTGCCGCCTGACAAAAACGACTGTCTCCTAGTATAGTGACAATAAACCCCCGCTCTTCTGCATCAGTCACATCACTACTGCGAACCCATGTACCATCTGAAAGTTCAACATCTTGTCCGTTTTTCAATGCGGCCAATAAAGGACCTTTCGGCACACCAAGTAATAAAGCTTTATTGATTTGAAGCTTTGGTGGCAGTGGGTGTTGTGAGATTCGAAATCCGTAAGACGGTATCACGTGATCAAGAAGACGTGTTTCTACTGTCATTAATCTATCTTCAAAAACCTTTCCTTCTACTAGTTCGTGAAAAACAATTGGATACGTTAAATGCGTTCGACTAATTTTTAAAGTCATCGTGACATAGTCTTTTATACCAACGGGTCCATAAATTTCTAAAGGTTCATCTCCTCCTTGAAAAGAACGTGAGCCTAGAAGTCCTGGCAAACCAAAAATATGATCTCCATGCATATGTGTTATAAAAATTTTTTCGATTTTACGTGGCTTGATCGTTGTATGTAAAATTTGATGTTGCGTTGCTTCTCCGCAATCAAATAACCAAACAGTTCCTCGCTCTTCGAGCAATTTCAATATCAATGCAGAAGTGTTGCGTTGTTTTGAAGGCATTCCAGCACCTGTACCAAGAAATAATAACTGCATGCTTTCCCTACTTTCTATGATGGTCGTGATCATCTAAAAAATCTTTGCTGAAACTTGTTTTAGCATCGTAGTTGACTTTTTTTGTTTTCGTCCCTCGTGTCAACACACTTTTGCCAAAACGCGTTTCTAGTTTTGCCATTAAATCTAAAATGGGTTCTTCTTTGACATGTTCTTGAAAGTTGAAAATGGATAGTTGTTCAGTCATGTCTTCTTTAGCCGCGACATTTGACACGGTTACGCCAATCAGTCGTAAAGGTTCCCCATTCCAATGTCTTGTAAACAATTGCCACGCATTGCGTTGAATGTCTTTAGATTTCCAAACCGTGTTATTTAAAGTCACGCTACGCGTTCTATTTTTCCAGTCTGAACTGCGTGTTTGAATACTAACAGTTGAACCAGCCAATTCTTTTGCTTCTAATCGATTGGCCACTTTGTCGCTAAGCTGTCGAAACAAAACACGCAAATTTTGTTCATCTGTTTCGTCTATAGGCAAGGTCGTAGATGTTCCCACACTTTTTGTGTCATAAATAGAGTCTGGGTCTACCGCTCGCTCATCAATGCCATTTGCACGTTCTCGCAAACGCAAACCATTTTTTCCGATTGTTTCTTTAACTAATCCTTCGTTAGCAGTTGCCAATTCACCAATTGTTTCAATTTTAATCGTTTTTAAGCGTGTAGCTGTGCTTTCCCCAATCCCATGCATATCAATTACAGGTTTGGGCCATAGCAAATCTTGTATGCTTCGCTTTCGTAGCACCGTAACACCCATTGGCTTTTTCATATCAGATGCTGTTTTCGCCAAAAACTTATTTGGAGCAATACCGATCGAACACGGCAAATCTAATTCTTTTACTAAACGCTGTTGGATTTCTTCAGCAATCTCCAAAGCATGACGATGTTCTGTTAATGATGTAACATCCAAATAGCCTTCATCAATCGATACGGGTTCGACTAACTCAGTAAACGACCTTAAAATATCAAACATCGCTTTTGATGCTTCGCGATATCGCTCAAAGTTAGGTGGCATTAGCAACAAGTCAGGGTATTTTCGTTTTGCTTCATGCACTTGCATGGTGGTATAAATGCCATGCGCTCGTGCTTCGTAAGAACAAGTGACAATAATACCTCTTCGTTCTTTTGGATTTCCAGCAATGGCTATCGCTTTTCCTTTTAGCTCCGGGTTGTGTGCTTGTTCCACGGATGCATAAAAACTATTCATATCTATATGAAAAATAACTCGACTGGCCATGACGCGTTCTCTCTTTTCCTTTTCTTTTAGTGTATCAAAAAAGAGAGAACATACATACTGTTCTCTCTTTTTTCATACTGACTTTTTTATTTAGCTGACCGTGGATTCTTTCACGATTTCAACTAGTAATTCTGTTAATTTTTCAAGCTCTTCGATTGGCATGCGTTCATTTTTTGTGTGAATTTCTTCATAGCCGACACATAGGTTTACAGTAGGAATACCAAATCCATTAAAGATATTGGCATCACTACCTCCACCACTTGTTAGGATTGGAGAAGGACGACCAATTTTAGCTGCTGCTTTTTGAGCAATTTCGACAACAGGATTCATATCATCAAAATAGAAACCTGGATACATTAATTTGACTTCTGTTTCAGCATGACCTCCAAGTTTTTCAGCTACTTGTTCAAAAACTGATTCCATATGTGTTGTTTGTGCGGCTAATTTATCTTCACTGATCGAACGTGCTTCTGATAAAATGTGAACTTCATCACACACAATATTCGTAGCTCCGCCACCTTCAAAATGACCAATATTAGCAGTTGTTTCTTCGTCAATGCGACCAAGTGACATTTTAGCAATCGCTTTTGCCGCAATGGTAATCGCTGAAATCCCTTTTTCAGGTGCCACACCAGCATGTGCCGTTTTCCCATGGATTGTTGTCCATAATTTTGCCTGGTTTGGAGCTGCTGTTACAATGCCGCCCACTTTCCCATCACTATCTACAGCATAGCCGTATTTCGCAATAATTAATGAAGAATCCAACTCTTTAGCGCCTACTAAACCACTTTCTTCTCCTGCTGTTATAACTAATTGAATATCTCCATGAGGAATTTCTTGCTCTTGAAGTACACGAATCATTTCAAACAAAGCAGCCATTCCCGCTTTGTCATCTGCACCTAAAATCGTTGTGCCATCCGAATAAATATAGCCGTCTTTAATTTCAGGCTTAACACCAACGCCTGGTGTTACTGTGTCCATGTGTACAGTAAAGTAAATAGCTGGAATTTCAGTTAAGTTGCCACGAAGCGTAGCAATAATATTTCCTGCACCGTGACCTGTAAGAGCAGCTGATTCATCGATTACGACATGAAAACCCATTGCTTCTAGTTTACTTTTTAATATGAGTGAAATAGGACCTTCATATTTTGTTTCCGAATCGATTTGAACCAATTCTAAAAACTCATTTATTAATCTTTCTTTATTCATTTTAAGCACTCCTTTTTTATTTACAATGGCATATTGCCGTGTTTTTTGGCAGGACGTGTATCTTGTTTATGGCGCATCATTTCTAAAGCTTGAATTAATTTAATGCGTGTTTCACGTGGATCGATTACATCATCTACCATGCCACGAGCTGCTGCTACATATGGATTGGCAAATTTCACACGGTATTCTTCTATTTTTGCAGCACGCGTTTCTTCTGGATTATCACTTGCTGCAATTTCACGTGCAAAAATAATGTTGGCAGCACCATTAGGCCCCATTACAGCAATTTCTGCGTTTGGCCATGAATACACTAAATCTGCTCCGATTGATTTGGAGTTTAATGCGACATATGCACCACCGTAAGCTTTTCTTAAAATTACCGTCATTTTAGGAACCGTTGCTTCTGAATACGCATACAAAATTTTTGCGCCATGACGAATAATGCCACCATGTTCTTGTTTGATTCCTGGGAAAAAGCCTGTAACATCTTCAAACGTAATCAAAGGAATATTAAACGAGTCACAAAAACGAATGAATCGTGCTGCTTTATCGGACGAATCAATATCAAGTCCACCAGCCATAACTTTTGGTTGGTTACAAATTAACCCTACAGTTTCGCCTTTAATACGTGCTAGTCCAATAACAATATTGCGCGCAAATTCCGGTTGTACTTCCATGAAACTGTCTTTGTCTACAACTTGTTCCACAACTTTACGAACATCATATGGACGAATCGCTTCAAAAGGAACGACATCTGCCAAGTCTGGACGGTAATCGTCGTCTTCGCCAGCTTCAAGACGTGGTGGCATTTCTTTATTATTTTGCGGCAAGTAACTAATTAGTTGACGTACCATTTCTAACACTTTTTGTTCTGAATCTCCACGAAAATGCGCATTTCCGCTTATTGCTGTATGTACTTTTGATCCACCAAGGTCTTCGGCAGATATTTTCTCTCCTGTTACTGTTTCAATTACTTTAGGTCCTGTAATAAACATTTGACTCGTTTTATCAACCATAAACACAAAATCAGTGATTGCTGGTGAATAAACAGCACCACCTGCAGATGGTCCCATTATGACAGAAATTTGTGGAATAACTCCAGAATAAATGGAATTGCGATAGAAAATTTGGCCATAGCCATCTAATGACAAGACACCTTCTTGAATGCGAGCTCCGCCTGAATCGTTTAATCCGATAAATGGCGCTCCGTTACGAGCTGCCAAATCCATTACATTGGCAATTTTTTTAGCATGCATTTCACCCAAAGCTCCACCGAACACAGTAAAATCTTGAGAAAATAAATATATAGGTTTGCCGTTAACTTTTCCGTATCCTGTAACCACACCTTCACCAGGTCCCTCTGCCATTCCAAAATCTGTTGTTCGGTGCTCAACAAATGGACTTAGTTCAACAAATGAATCTTCATCAACCAATAAATCAATGCGTTCGCGCGCTGTTAATTTTCCTTTAGCATGTTGCTTTTCAATGCGTTCTTCACCACCACCAAGTTCAATTTCTCGCTTACGGTCGTACAACTCATTAATTCTTTCGTAAATGTCCATTTTCTCCACTCCTAATTACTGTTTTTCGCAAAGCTCATACAACACGCCATTTGATGATTTGGGATGTAAAAAGGCAACCATTGCTCCACCAGCTCCAGGTTTTGGCTGATCACTCAGTAATTGAACGCCGTTTTTTCGAAGTTCGTTCATTCGCTCTTCAATATTATCCACGCCAAATGCAATATGATGAATGCCTTCGCCTTTTTTTTCTAAAAATTTAAAAATGGCATTTTGTTCATCCATTGGTTCGAGTAATTCTATTTTAATGTTCCCCGCATCAATAAAGGCAACACGCACTTTCTGAGACGCGACTTCTTCGATTTTCAACAACGGAAGTCCAAGTGTGTCCGTATAGTACGGAAGAACAGCGTTCAGATCTCTCACAGCGATTCCGATATGATCTACTTTTTTCATCTCATTTTCACTTCCTTTTTCGGCTCTTCTCTTATTGTACAGATTCGCTGCGAAAAACTCTAGTTGTTAGTGAATATTAGAAAACCACTAACATGTCTCTTCAATTTTTATAGAATCTATGATATGCTTTGCTCAAGTATTTGATTGATAAAGGAGTCTACCACCAATGAGAAACGCCGCGTTCCGTAAATTTATTGTCTATGCAATGATTGCCATCATGCTTCTTTCGAGCCTTATGTTTGGCTTGAGCTTTGTACTTTAATGGATTCAAAAACAGCAAAAGCTAAAGCTTTTGCTGTTTTTTATAGTCAGCATTTATTCTTTTTAGTTGTTGAATGGCTACCCGTCAGATTTATACAGGAATTTTCACTTTTTTGTATGAAATCCTTTATAGGACTGTTTGATTTCTAAATAGCTTTCTATTTCGTGAATTACTTGATATAACTCGGCCATTGCTAAAAATTTTTCGTGGCTACCGGGTAACGGAAGTTTGGCAAAATTATCTTTAACAATATCTAGTTTGGATATATACCGATACGCAGTATTCCCTGAGTGAACATGTTCTGCCAAATCTTCCAAGAAATCGGCTACTAAGTCAGTTTGGTCGACAATCACGGGTAAAGCTGCAATTTTCGGTAAAATGCGCTCGATGATTTCAAGTTGTTGTTCTCTCATTTCAAAGTAATGATAGTATTTATTCTCGTGACGTGTAAGGTGGTTTTGAACATCTTGGTATGCTAATGCTTTTGCTTTTTCGAGAAGCATGCGGGCGTCCATTAATTCTTTCCCACTCCAACTAGATTCTCCTTCGCGCAAATAGACAACGATTTCACGAAAAATAGAAGCATATAAATTTTCGATTTCATAACGATAAGTTTCAAGTTTTTTCTCAATACTCGGCATGTACATATTCACAGCTAAGGCTGTACCAAAACCGACCATCATCAAGACCAATTCGTTGCTCAGCAAATCCAAGTTTAAATTTTTTGCATTGTATATATGCAATAGAATAACTGAGCTGGATACAAAGCCATCTTGAAAACGCAATGTTACCAATAAAGGAATAAAAAGAACGATTAAAATTCCGATCATGATTGGATGATAAGCAATTCCTTCGAAAAATACGAATGCGTAAGCAATACCGATTATACTGGCAATAAACCGGGAAAATGCTGCACGAATCGATTTTTTCTTAGTTGGTTGTATACAAAGAATGGTTAAAATTCCAGCAGATACATAATAGTCAAGCTCTAAAAATTGAGCCAAAGAAATAGCAATTACTACACCTAACGCAGTTTTTAACGTACGGTAACCAATAGAATAAGGCTTAACATTCAGCTTCATTGTTCCCTCCAAATTTAGACATGAAAAAAATGCCTCTATATAAGAGGCATTTTTTTAAACTTCTTCGCAGTGCTGTTCAAATATTGCTTGAATATTTGTAATTACAGACATTGGATCATGACCTTCAATTTCGTGACGACCAATTTCGTCCACCATTTTTCCGTCTTTTAAGAAAACAAAAGATGGAGAAGAAGGAAGATGATCATCACCAAAAATAGCACGTGCTTGAGCTGTTGCTTCTTTGTCTTGTCCAGCAAATACTGTAAACAAGTTATCTGGACGTTTGTCGTAGTGAATCGAATGCAAAGCTGCTGGACGGGCAATGCCGCCTGCACATCCACATACAGAATTAATCATGACAAGACTTGTGCCTTTTTGTGAAAAAGCAGTGCTTACATCTTCAGCTGTTTGGAGCTGTGTATAGCCGCCGTCAATCAGTTCTTGGCGAGCTTGTGTGGTTATATCATTCATCAGGAAGTTAAAATCCATGCTCATCAAGTATCACTCCTTATTATTGCTTCTTTTATCATAGCAGGTGTTTAATAGACTTGCAAAAAAGCTTACTCAAAAAGCTTAACGATTGCTTGTGCTACCGTCAGTTTATCACTAAGCACTTGTTTCTCCAATAGTCCAACTACCTCTCGACGATTTCCATCGTCAAAAAAGCGACTATGCAGTTCATCTGTAATCATTGAACGGAACCACTCTTTTGTTTGTTCTTGTCGACGTTTTTTCCAATAGCCACTTTCTTTCACAGTTTCATCAAACTCTTGGACCATTTCCCAAACTTCAGTGATGCCCGTATTGTCAATTGATGACGCTGCAACCGAGCGAGTTTTCCAACTTTCCGTCGCAGGCTGTAAAAAATGCATCATTTGTTTGTATTCAGAAACTGTCTTTTTTGCTAGTCGAGCATTTTCACCATCTGCTTTATGCACAATAATAGCATCTGCCAATTCCAAAATACCTTTTTTCATGCCTTGCAATTCGTCTCCAGCACCAGTCAATACAAGCAACATAAACATATCTACCATGCTCCGCACCAGCGTCTCACTTTGGCCGACGCCTACTGTTTCTACTAAAATTATATCGTAGCCTGCTGCTTCACAAAGCAACATCGTTTCACGTGTTTTTTTATGAACACCACCAAGTGTACCGGCAGTTGGTGAAGGTCTAATAAAAGCCTTTGGATTACGTGCTAGCTCTTCCATACGGGTTTTGTCACCTAGAATACTACCGCCTGTTAAAGAAGAACTCGGATCAATTGCCAATACCGCCACACGGTGACCAAGACTTGTCAACATTTCGCCAAAGGTTTCAATAAACGTACTTTTACCTGCACCCGGAACACCGGTAATTCCTAATCGTAAACTGTTTCCGGTATGTGGAAGCAACTGATTAAGTAGTTCTTGACCATCTTTTTTATGTTCGGGATTTGAACTTTCAAGCAATGTAATCGCTTTTCCAAGATAAAGTCGAGATCCGCTCTGTACTCCTTGAGCGATTTCTTCAATATCCAAGATGTAGCCGTTTGGTTTCTTAAACTTTTTCCGTGGCACAGCTGTCATACCGTCATGTGCTTCACGAACGCCTTCCATAACGCGTCGTGATTTTTTTTGGAGGCTCATCAGTCTATCACTTCCTCGTAACCAAGACGCACGTAAATCTCACTAATAACTTTTTGTGCGGCAACAGGAATGACCGTTCCAGGACCAAAAATAGCACTCGCTCCATTTTTACGTAAAAACTCGTAATCTTGTGCCGGAATAACACCCCCGACAACAATTAAAATGTCATCACGTCCAATTTTTTCTAGTTCTGCTTTTAAATCTGGAACCAGTGTCATGTGTCCTGCAGCAAGAGAACTAACACCTATCACGTGAACATCATTTTCCACTGCTTGCTGGGCTGTTTCAGCAGGCGTTTGGAATAACGGACCAATATCAACGTCAAAACCTAAATCAGCAAATGCTGTCGCAATAACTTTTGCTCCACGATCATGTCCGTCTTGTCCCATTTTAGCAATTAAAATACGTGGACGACGCCCTTCATTTTCAATAAAATCTTCTGTCATTTCTTTGACGATTTCCATTTCTTGTTGGTTAGAGAAATTCGAACTATAAACACCACTCACAGAACGAATCACTGCTTTATGTCTTCCAGATACTTTTTCAATGGCATCAGAAATTTCACCAAGTGATGCTCGGTGCCGTGCCGCTTCAATCGCACAAGCCAGTATATTGTCTTTCCCTGTTTCTGCTGCTTGCGTTAATTTTTTTAGCGCTTTTGTTACTTTTTCGCTATCTCGCTCTGCTTTCATGCGATTTAGTCGCTCAATTTGCGTTTTGCGGACCATCGTATTATCAATATTTAAAATATCGATTGGATCTTCTTGATCTAGACGATGACGGTTAACTCCAATAATGGTTTCTTCGTTGGAATCAATCTGAGCTTGTTTTTTCGCAGCTGCTTCTTCAATACGCATTTTGGGCAAGCCAGTTTCAATTGCTTTCGCCATTCCTCCGAGTTCTTCCACTTCTTCAATCAATTCCCATGCTTTTTCTACTAATTCTTTTGTTAATGACTCGACATAGTACGAGCCACCCCATGGATCAATCACATTGGTCATCATTGTTTCTTCTTGAAGAAATAATTGCGTATTACGTGCTATTCTTGCCGAAAAATCGGTTGGTAACGCAATTGCTTCATCAAGCGCATTGGTATGAAGCGATTGTGTATGTCCCATTGCTGCTGCATTCGCTTCAACTAAAGTACGTGTGACATTATTAAATGGATCTTGTTCCGTTAAACTCCAACCTGAAGTTTGAGAATGCGTTCGCAACGCCAATGCTTTGCTATTTTTTGGATCAAAAGTTTTCATCATTTTCGCCCAAATTTCGCGGCCTGCACGCATTTTAGCAATTTCCATGAAATAATTCATTCCAATACCCCAAAAGAAAGACAAACGCGGTGCAAAATGATCAATATCGATTCCAGCCGCAAGACCTGTACGAACGTACTCAAGACCATCAGCAAGAGTATAAGCTAATTCTAAATCGGCTGTTGCGCCTGCCTCTTGAATATGGTAGCCAGAAATTGATATTGAGTTGAATTTCGGCATATGATTGGACGTGTATTTAAAGATATCAGCAATAATTTGCATCGACATTGCTGGTGGATAAATATACGTATTTCGAACCATGTATTCTTTTAAGATATCGTTTTGAATCGTACCTGCTAATTGGTCCGGAGAAACCCCTTGTTCTTCAGCGGCAACGATAAAGAACGCCATAATAGGTACAACTGCTCCATTCATTGTCATTGATACAGACATTTGATCTAATGGAATTCCATTAAACAAAATCTTCATGTCTTCCACGCTATCAATGGCAACGCCTGCTTTTCCTACATCTCCAACTACGCGTTCATGATCTGAATCATAGCCACGGTGTGTTGCTAAGTCAAAAGCTACAGACAATCCTTTTTGTCCCATTGCTAAGTTGCGGCGATAAAAGGCATTACTTTCTTCTGCAGTTGAAAACCCTGCATATTGACGAACAGTCCAAGGACGTGATACATACATAGTTGGGTATGGTCCACGAATGTTCGGTGCAAATCCCGGCATGCTTTCTTCAAAAAATTCTATATCTTTCTCTGTATAAACAGGCTTAATATCAATGCCTTCGTTAGTCATAAAAGGAGGTGTTTCATTAACTGATTGAGCAACATTCGTTAAATCACTTAAGTTTATTTTAGAAAAATCTGGCTTGGTCATTTACAGCGACTCCTTTCCTAAAGCGAAAATCTTCTCAAGTTTCGCAGTCATATGTTTGCCAGAATAGAGCGTATCGCTAATGCCATATTGCGTCCAATCTGCTAACTCTTGTTTCGAATACTTTCCAGCAAGATCGATATTCGCTTTAGCCTTTAGCCCAGGAACTACTGATGCAATCGTTTCTTTAGATCCACATAGAACGGCATATTCAATTTTTTCATTTGTAAGAAATTGATTAATTTCTTCTGCAGTAGCTAAATGTTTGCTTATTAAGGGTTCAATGCCACCAACTGCTAAGAAACCAGATACAAAGTCAACTTGTGCTTTACTCTTTTTTAACGGTTCTACAAGGACGATGGCTGATTTTAAGCTAGTTTTTTTGCTTTCTGCACGAAGATTTTCAAAAGGAGTTGCCAATCGTTTCGCAGTCATGTATTCCATGTGACTATCGCCAATTTTTGCATCTTTAACAGTTTCTTGAGGATTCGCGTAAATATTCGTACCAATTAATGATTGTTTGCGAGTTGCTATGTTTTTTTCTCTTTCAATCCATTTTGCTTGAATATCATCTGTTAGCCAACCTGATTTAATGACTTCCGCATACCCACCAGCTTTTTCGATTTCTAAGAAATAATTCCAAGCAGCTTCTACATATTGCTTTGTTAAGGTTTCAATAAAATACGAACCTGCCGAAGGATCCACTACATGAGAGACATGCGTTTCTTCTTTTAAGACCAGCTGCACATTACGTGCAATTCGACGACTTGATAAATCTGGTTTTGTCAAAAAATCATGCGGATGGACAGTATGAGCATCTGTACCGCCAAGAACTGCTGCAAATGTCGAGTTTCCTGCACGCAATAAATTTACGTAAGGATCTAGTTTGGAATACGAACGGACGGACGTTTCCGTAAACAATGGCAGCGTAGGTGTTTCTTCACCAAATGCAGAACTAAATACTTGCCACAATACACGAAATGCACGTAATTTCGCAATTTCTTGAAAAAATTGCGTGTCTACCGCAAAGCGAATCCACGTATTTTTTGCAACACTTGTAAAGTCACCGTCTGCCATACGTTCTGAAAGAATACTAAGTGCAACGCCAAGTTCATGTATCGCCGTTCCACCAGCATGATGGATTGGAATGGTATCTACCAATTGTGTACGAACATTTTCTGGCGCTTCCACAGTATCTTCTGAAAAAATAACGCCTTGTACTTTTGAAAGTTGCTGTGGATTTACAAAATCAAAAACATGTAAAATATGTTGATCATCACTCGTTAATTTAAAATAAATTGGGTATTGAACAATCATTTCTGCTAGATCTATTAATTGTTTGTCTGTCCACTCAAATTTACTGAAACCCGTATAGACAACGGTTTCATTTCCACGCAGAATATCATCTTTCATCAGTGCCAAGTATTCTTCAGCAGAATCTGCTGTTACTTCTTGAGAAACAAGCCAGCTTGGCTGATGCTTGCCGCGTTGAATAGCCGCTACTTGAGCAGGTATATAACGATCTAATTTGTCCAGCATTGCTTTTGTGTATAACGGTTCGAGTGTAATGTCTTCGATTGTGGATGTTTTTAACGTTTCCTCAAAAGGTTTACCATTGATCGCTTTTTCAGCAGCTTCTTGCCAGTCGTTATATGTATGCGTCGGAAAATTGATGTTTTTCATAGATTCGATTGTCACACTAGTCCCTCCTTAAAAGGCTTTCTATCTTCATCTTACCCGAATAGAGACTGACATTAAAGAAGAAAAGCTAGAAGTCCAAGGACTTCTAGCAATTGTTAATACACAGATGTATTTTCTTTAGACATGTTTTCTAAAATTTCTTTCACGCGAGCTAAAAATTGTCCACAAACAAGACCATCTAGCACTCGGTGATCTAACGATAAGCAAAGATTAACCATGTCACGTGCAGCGATCATGCCGTTGTCCATAATAACAGGACGTTTAACGATTGATTCGACTTGCATAATTGCAGCTTGTGGATGATTAATGATTCCCATCGATTGTACAGAGCCGAATGACCCAGTATTATTCACGGTGAATGTTCCACCTTGCATATCCGCAGACTTTAATTTACCTGAACGTGCTTTAAGTGCAAGCTCATTTACTTCTTTGCCAATGCCTTTAACTGATTTTTCATCAGAATTTTTAATAACCGGCACAAACAAAGCACTATCAGACGCTACGGCAATTGAAATATTAATATCTTTTTTCTGGATAATTTTATCGCCAGCCCACATGGAGTTCATCATTGGGAATTCTTTTAATGCTTGTGAAACAGCTTTAACAAAGAAAGCGAAGTACGTAATATTAAATCCTTCTTTTTTCTTGAATTCGCCTTTGATGGAATCACGGTATTGAACCAAATTTGTGACATCTACCTCAATCATCATCCACGCATGCGGTGCTTCGTGTTTACTTTTCAGCATGTTGGCAGCAATTGCTTTGCGCACGCCGGAAACTGGGATCTCGATATCGCCTTCGGCACTTTCGATTGGAGCTGAAGTCGCTTTTGGCGCAGCAGCAGGTGTTGACGGTTGAGCTGCAGGTTGTTCTTGTTGCGCAGGAGCCGCTTGAGCTACCGGTGCATCTCCAGCTTTTGGAATATTACCGCTGTCAATTAACTTCATCAAATCTTTACGCGTGATGCGCCCTTCGTTACCTGAGCCTTCAACTTGTGTTAAATCAATGTCGTTATATTGAGCTAACCGTAAGACAGCTGGTGAATAGCGCCCTTTTGCTCCAGATGGTTTAGCTGGAGTTGCAGAAGCTTTTGGTTCTGCTGATTGCGCTTCTGGTGCTTTTTCTTTAGTAGCTGTTTTTTCTTCAGTCGGTGCCTCAGCGCTGCCACCTTCTGTTTCAATAGTGCAGACGATTTCACCTACTGCTAATGTTTCACCTTCAGAAGCAATTAATTCTTTAATGGTTCCTGTGAAAGAAGACGGAACTTCCGCTGTTACTTTATCTGTATTGACTTCGGCAAGCGGGTCGTATTTGTTTACATGATCACCTGGTTGAACTAACCATTTTTCAATGGTTCCTTCTGTTACACTTTCACCCAGTTGAGGCATTTTGATATTTTCAATAGCCAAGGGAACTCCTCCTTTACTTGTTGTTCAGTTTTGTGTTTTTTTACTTAAGCCGCTCCGGCTGTGCGTCTTTTGCCCGTCGAATCTACACGGGCGCTTACGCTTTTCTTGTCTAGTTTCACCGGCCAACTCCTCGGGTCATAAGTCACTTTGGCTGTGCGGCTAAAAAGACGCCGCTTCGCCAATGCGCCTTATGCCTGCCGGAGCTGTGCGGCCGGTTCAACTTTTCTTTTGTCTAGCTTCAGCGCCCAGATTCTAGGGTCATAAGCCACTCTGGCTGTGCGGCAAAAAACGCCGCTTCGCCAGTGTGTCTTACGCCCGTCGAATCTAGATGGGCGCTTACGCTTTTCTTTTTAAAATTCTGCTAGTTCTCTCATTGCTTTTTCTACTTTGTCTGGGTTGATCATGAAGAATTTCTCCATGGTTGGCGCATAAGCCATTGCTGGAATATCTGGTCCTGCTAGACGTTTAATTGGAGCATCCAATTCGAATAGGCAGTTTTCAGCAATAATAGCCGCTACTTCCCCAATAATGCTTCCTTCTTTATTGTCTTCTGTGACTAATAGCACTTTCCCCGTTTTCTTCGCAGCTTCAATAATGCCGTCTTTATCCAATGGATAAATTGTACGCAAGTCCAGAATATGAGCAGAAATTCCATCTTCTGCAAGACGTTCTGCAGCTTGAAGTGCAAAGTGAACAGCTAAACCGTAAGTGATGACCGTAATATCTTCACCTTCACGTTTAACGTCTGCTTTACCGATTTCGATTGTATAATCTTCTTCTGGTACTTCGCCTTTGATCAACCGATACGCGCGTTTGTGTTCAAAGAACATCACTGGATCTTCGTCGCGAATTGCTGCTTTTAAAAGACCTTTAGCATCGTATGGAGTAGAAGGAATAACAATTTTCAAGCCAGGCTGGTTCGCAAAAATCGCTTCTACAGACTGTGAGTGATAAAGGGCACCGTGGACGCCTCCGCCAAATGGTGCACGGAAAACAATTGGGCATGTCCAATCGTTATTTGAACGGTAACGAATACGAGAAGCTTCAGAAATAATTTGGTTAACTGCAGGCATGATAAAATCTGCAAACTGCATTTCTGCGATTGGACGTAATCCATACATTGCTGCTCCAATACCAACACCGGCAATTGCCGATTCTGCAAGCGGTGTATCTAATACACGATCTTCTCCGAATTGATCGTAAAGACCTTGTGTGGCTTTAAAAACGCCACCTTTTTTACCAACGTCTTCTCCGAGAACAAAGACGTTTTCGTCACGTTCCATTTCTTCTTTCATGGCAAGCGTGATGGCATCAATATAAGACATAATAGCCATTATTCGTCTCCTCCTTCTTCGGCATAGACATACTTCATTGCATCTTCTGGTTTTGCGTATGGAGCTTCTTCGGCATAATCAGTCGCTTCATTGACGATCAGCATGATGCGCTCATTGATTTCTTTTTCAATTTCATCTGTCATAATATTATTTTCTTTTAGGTAAGCACCAAATGTCAAAATCGGATCTGTTGATTTTTGGGCTGCTAATTCGTCTGCTGAACGGTACTGACGGTGATCATCATCCGAAGAGTGAGCTGTCATTCGTTCGGAAACGGTCTCGATTAAACTTGGGCCTTCACCACGACGAGCACGGTCAGCCGCTTCTTTTACATGTTTGTAAACTTCAATCGGATCATTGCCATCAATCGTTACACCTGGCATCCCATAGCCAATTGCACGATCTGAAACGTTTTTGCAAGCTAATTGGCGTTCAACTGGTACAGAAATTGCGTATTTATTGTTTTCAACCATGATGATAACTGGTAATTTGTGAACACCGGCAAAGTTCATGCCTTCGTGGAAATCGCCTTGGTTAGACGAACCTTCACCAAGTGTTGTAAATGTAATGAAATCTTTTTGCTTCATCTTACCTGCAAGAGCAACACCTACTGCGTGAGGCAATTGTGTAGTAACAGGTGAAGATCCTGTGATGATGCGATTACTTTTTTGACCAAAATGACCGGGCATTTGACGTCCACCTGAGTTTGGGTCTTCTGCTTTAGCGAAAGCTGAAAGCATCAACTCTTTTGGCGTCATACCAAAATGAAGAACCACACCAATGTCGCGGTAATAAGGTGCGATATAATCTTTCGTATTGTCCAGTGCAAAAGCCGCTCCTACTTGAGCTGCTTCTTGACCTTGACATGAAATTACGAAAGGAATTTTTCCAGCACGGTTTAATAGCCACATACGCTCATCTACACGTCGAGCCATTAACATCGTTTCATACATTTTTAGAACATCATCATTGGTCAAACCAATTTCTTCGTGTTTCGTAGCCATTATGTTTCCCCCTTTAACTGTGGATTGCTTTTCCATCTACTGCTAATGCTGCTTCGCCCATTACTTCTGAAAGTGTTGGATGCGGATGGATTGTTTCAGCGATTTCCCAAGGTGTTGCGTCGAGTACCATTGCCAGACCTGCTTCAGAAATCATATCTGTTACATGTGGACCGATCATATGCACACCAAGAATATCATTTGTTTTTTTGTCTGCGATAATTTTTACAAATCCATCAGACTCGCCGTAGACCAATGCTTTACCAATTGCTTTAAACGAGAACTTGCCGACTTTCACATCGTGCCCTTTTTCTTTTGCTTGTTCTTCTGTAATCCCGACACTTGCTGCTTCCGGACTAGAATAAACACAACGTGACACTAAATCATAATCGATGGCATGTGGGTTATTGCCTTTAATGTGTTCGATGGCTGTGATGCCCTCGTGTGAAGCAACATGCGCTAATTGAAGGCCACCAATTACATCTCCGATTGCATAAATATGGGATTCTTTTGTTTGGAATGACTTTTTCACTTGAATAAAGCCCTTTTCAACGATAATATCTGTGTTTTCAATACCAATGTTTTCAACGTTTGCTTGACGGCCAACAGATACAAGCATTTTTTCAGCAGAAAAACTTTCGTTCTTGCCGTTGATCTCTGCTTGAATTGTTACACCGTTTTCACCGGTTTCTAAGGTGTCAGCCATTACTTTTGCACTTGTCACAAACTTAACGCCTTTTTTCTTCAACAGTTTCATCATTTCTTTCGAAACATCTTTATCTTCTGTCGGAATGATCCGGTCTGCGTATTCAATAACAGTTACATCAACACCAAAATCGTTAAGCATTGAGGCCCATTCGATTCCGATAACGCCACCACCAACGATTAAAATAGATTGTGGCAAACTTTCCATTTTCAATGCCTCGTCTGAACTCATGACAAATTCGCCATCAATTGTTAATCCAGGCAACGTACGTGGACGTGATCCTGTTGCAACAATTACGTTATTCGGAATTAACATTTCGTTTTCTTCACCGTTATTCATTTCAACAGAAATCGTTCCTGCGTTTGGCGAGAAAATCGACGGTCCGAGAATGCGGCCAATGCCTTCATAAACATCAATTTTACCTTTTTTCATCAATCCTTGCACACCTGCGTGCAATTGATCAACAATACTTTGTTTGCGCTGTTGAACGCGCGCAAAATCTAAAGTTACTTCGCCTGTTTGAACACCAAAATCAACTGCATGATTTTTAGTTGTGGAGTAAACTTCAGCGCTGCGAAGTAATGCTTTACTTGGAATACAACCTCTATGTAAGCAAGTGCCTCCCATTTCGGCTTTTTCAACAATAGCTGTTTTTAACCCTAGTTGCGCAGAGCGAATAGCAGCTACGTAACCACCTGTTCCTCCACC
This sequence comes from Planococcus versutus, assembly GCF_001186155.3. Lineage (NCBI taxonomy): Bacteria > Bacillati > Bacillota > Bacilli > Caryophanales > Caryophanaceae > Planococcus > Planococcus versutus. Next base: position 1,693,898 of record NZ_CP016540.2, read on the forward strand.
TAAAATAACAACATCATAATTTTGAGCCATGGATTTTTCCTCCTTTTTATTCACATTAATTAAATTTTTTAAAAAAATTAATTTATTCATTCATTGAAACGAATAAGTTTTTGCTTGTTCGATTCCATTTAATACCCGCACAGCTCCTTCAGCCAATGCTTGAAGCTCATTCTCACCCGGTTGAATTTCAACATCTGCAATCCAATTGACCCGTTCAATAATGGCTTCTACAAAGCTTTTGCCGTGAGCCAAACCGCCAGTTAAAATAATAGCATCTACTTGTCCTTTTAAAACGGTACTGACAGCACCAATTTCTCGAGCAATTTGATAAGCCATTGCTTGATAAATCAATTCTGCTTTTGTATCTCCAGCTAAAATGCGTTTTTCGATTCTCACTACATCTTTCGTTTCAAGATAAGCAACCAATCCACTTTCTCTAATTAGTTTTTTCATTATTTCAGAACGGCTATACTGTCCCGAAAAACACAAATCCACTAAACTGCCTGCAGGTATGGTTCCTGCTCGCTCGAGACTAAATGGGCCGTCGCCATGCAAGCCGTTGTTGACATCAATAACGCGTCCTTTTTGATGTGCTCCAACTGTTATTCCTGAACCCATATGAGCGACAACTAAATTTACGTCTTCATAAGCACGTCCAGTTTTATGCGCATACTTTCGAGCTACAGCTTTTTGGTTGAGCGCATGAAAAATGGATTTCCGTTCTATAGAAGAAAAACCGGATATGCGTGCAATTGGTTCTAGTTCATCTACAACCACCGGATCGACAATAAAAGCGGGAATATTTAGTCCACTAGCAATGTCATGAGCAAGAATACCACCTAAATTAGAAGCATGTTGTCCTGAATAGCCGTCGTTTAAATCCTTCATCATTTCCTCGTTCACTTCGTATGTTCCACCTTTGATTGGGCGTAACAAACCACCTCTTCCGCACACCGCTGCTAAATTTGAAACATTCATACATTCTTCATCCAATGCTTCCAAAATAGCATTTTTTCTGTATACATGCTGTTTTGCAATACTTGGAAATGCATTAATAGCTGCTATTTCGTGGTGTATGGTTTTTTCCATAATTAAGATTTCGTTATCAAAAACGCCAACTTTAGTCCAAGTAGATGCTGGGTTGATTACTAGTATACGATTCGATTGCTCTGGCATACGTTCTCCCCCTTTGGCTGTTGATCGATTTTATGATCTCATTAACTAAAACAAGAAGCCAGGCGTACTTTACCTGACTTCTTGCGGAGGCCATGCCGAGTACGGCTGAAGCGCTGCGGAACAGATTCCGTTTTGCAGTTTGGTCTTTTATCTTCTACTTAAAATATTGTGTTCGTTTCTCAAGAATTGAGATCTCGATTTACGTGTACGTTCAATGCGCTCTTCAGCCATACGGTCTGCAGCGATGTAACTTGGCACTTTATCACGTTTTGCGATTGCAAATATTTTTGTAATGCTATCGTAAATTGTTTCAACGCGTTTCATTGCACGCTCATTGTTGTATCCGTATAACTCATCTGCAACGTTGATTACACCGCCTGAATTGATAACAAAGTCAGGTGCATAAACAATTCCACGAGCTTCTAATTCATCGCCGTGACGTTCTTCTTTTAATTGGTTGTTAGCAGATCCTGCAACAACTTTAACTTTCAATTGAGGAATCGTGTCATCATTAATAATTGCGCCCATAGCACATGGTGCGAAAATATCTGCATCTTGTGAGTAAATATCATTTGGTGCAACCGCTGTTGCGCCAAATGCTTCCACTGCACGATTTACAGCATCTTGGTTAATATCAGTTACGATTAATTTCGCGCCTTCTTTGTGCAGATATTCGCAAAGTGGGTAAGCAACGTTACCAACGCCTTGAACTGCAACTGTTTTACCTTTAAGTGAATCGTCACCGAATGCCTCTAAAGCAGCAGCTTTCATTCCGATGTATGCGCCGTAAGCTGTTACTGGTGATGGATTACCTGAAGAACCAAATGCCGGTGAGATTCCAGTTACATAGTCCGTTTCTTCGTGGATAAGATCCATATCAGCAACTGTTGTTCCAACATCTTCTGCTGTGATATAACGACCGTTTAGTCCTTGAATAAAGCGGCCGAACGCACGAAACATTTCTTCGTTTTTGTCTTTTAGTGGGTCTCCGATAATAACTGTTTTCCCGCCGCCTAAGTTAAGACCAGCTGCAGCGTTTTTATAGGTCATTCCGCGACCTAGACGAATTGCATCTTCAATTGCTTCTTCTTCTGTTGCATAGTTCCACATACGAGTACCACCAAGTGCTGGTCCTAAAGTTGTATCGTGGATACAGATGATGGCTTTCAAGCCCGAACTTTTATCTTGGCAAAATACTAGCTGTTCATAATCATGTTCTTCCATTTTTTTGAATATTTCCATTGTTAATTCCTCCTAATAGTGGTTCCTTAAGTTAGTGATGAACAAATGGCTAAAGCCAGTGAATACAATTTACTTTCAGCACTGTCAGCACGTGATGACAAAACAATTGGCGCTTTTGCACCCGTCACGATACTGCCAACTTTCGCATTTGCGAAAAAGACCAGTGATTTATACAAAATATTACCAGATTCAATAGTTGGAACAAGCAGGATGTCGGCTTTCCCGGCATTCACTCCTGCTATGCGTTTGTTTTTGGCTGCATCAATGGAGATAGCATTGTCGAGAGCAAATGGCCCATCCACAATACAGTCTTTGATTTGACCACGCTGATTCATAGCGGTGAGTGCTGCTGCGTCAAGAGTTGCTTGCATGTTAGGATTGATAACTTCTACACCTGCTAAAGGTGCAACAATCGGCATCTCCACACCGACTGAACGTGCAATTTGGACAGCATTTTCGATAATCTGTACTTTTTGAGATAAATCGGGTTTGATATTCATACCCGCATCCGTTACAAAAATGAGACGGTCAAATCCAGTAACTTCAAAAGCAGCAACTTGTGACATAACTGTTCCCGTTCGCAAACCAAACATTGGATGCAAAACGGCTTTCAGTAGTATGGCCGTAGCAATTTGACCTTTCATTAAAATATCAGAATCATTATTGAATACAGATTTCACAGCTGCTTCAGCAGCTAATTCAGAACTATCAACATGAAAAAGTTGGACATGAGGATGATCGAGCAATTGTGGAAATTCTTGTCGCATCATCGCTACTATCTCTTCTTTATCATCGTACAGTCGAAAATAAGCCATTTTCCGCTCTACTGCCATATTAATGGCTTTAAGCACGACTGAATCAGCTGCCGCTGCAACGGAGACCGTATGAATAGGACCGCTTGGTACATTTTCGATTAATTGCTCTAATGTGGCCAAGATTGCTCACCTCATTCTTCTTAATTAAAACAGAATGAATGGCTATTTATAAGACATGAAAGCGTTTTATTTGTGTTTTAATCCATAAAATATTGCAATTTGTTGCAAAACCCTGCAAAGTATTGCAAAAACCTACATCAATCCATATTTTTCGAGCTTATAATATAAGGTGCGCAGAGAGATTTCTAATTGCTTAGCAGCTTTTGATTTGTTGCCACCTGCTTCTTTTAATGCATGATGCAAAATTCCTCGCTCAACCGTATCCAACTGTTCTTGCAAAGGCATCGAAGATTGGATAAGCACTTCATTTTTTGCTTCGGGTACACGAAGCATATTTAGTGGGATATGCTCTTCTGTTAATTGCCGCTCATTCATTTGCATAAAAATCATCGAACGACTCAAGACATTTTCAAGTTCTCTAACATTTCCCGGCCAGTCATACACACGTAAATACTGCAAAGCTTTGTCAGAAATTGATTCGACGCTACGGCCATATTCTTGATTTAACTTTACTAACAAGCGTTCAGAAATTCGCGGAATATCTTGCTTGCGATTGCGCAAAGGCGGAATTAGAATCGGCATTCGATTCAAGCGATAATAAAGATCTTCGCGAAACTTGCCTTCTAGCAATGCTTTTTCCATATTGGCATTTGTTGAAGCAATCACACGTACATTGACTGGAATGGATTTACTACCGCCGATTCGCAACGTTTCATGTTCTTGAAGTACACGCAATAGTTTGCTTTGCAATGTAGAGGATAGTTCTCCAATCTCGTCTAAGAAAATACTGCCGTTATTTGCTTCTTCAAACAAGCCTCTTTTTTCACCTGTTTTTATTCCTGGAATGGCGCCTTCTTCGTAGCCAAAAAGTTCGCTTTCTAGTAATTCCTCAGAAAGTGCAGCACAGTTGATGCGAACAAACTTATTGTATTTACGCTCGCTAGCACTATGTATGGCGTGAGCAAACAACTCTTTACCTGTCCCCGACTCACCACGCAACAAAACAGTCACTAAAGTTTGTGCAGCAAGTTTGGCTTGCTGAAGTGATAATTGCATTTCGGAAGATAAGCCGATAATATCATCAAAGGTATACTTGGATTCCAATGTTCGAATGATACTGCGGGCACGATCTAGCTCTTTCATTAGCGATCGGATTTCAGTTGTGTCGTGAATAACACCAACACTGCCTTTTAATTTATTGTCTACAATAATTGGCGCTACATTTACAATAACTTCGCGATTTGAAGGTCCAACTTTTAAATTAACTCCTCGCACCGGTTTTCGCGTTTGTAGCGCTTTTAAGTGCATACTCTCGCCTTCTGAAATATCAGCAGATGCAGGCTGACCGATAACATCTTTCATTTGCAAGCCTGTAATGCGCGTGTAGGCTGGATTGACCAATAAGCCGTTTCCTTTTTCATCAACAACAGAAATGGCGTCATCGCTCGATTGAATAATAGCTTCTAACATTGTTTGAATTTCTTTTAAATCTGTAATTTCTTCTGCAAGTGCTACGACTTCCGTTATGTCTTTGAACACTGCAAAGGCTCCAATTATTTCTCCGTTGTCACCAATCATCGGAAAACGCGATGTGACAATTCGCGATCCATTTCCGAGCTCTAATTCCCGGTTTAACTCAATGCGTCCGGTTTCATAGGTTCTTGGTAATTCGCTTAATGAAATAAATTCGTGAATATGTTTGCCGATGGTATTGTTAACTCTGACTTCTAGCATCCGAGCTGCACTTTTATTCATGAAGGTAATATGGCTTGTTTTGTCAATGCCGATCATTCCTTCTTCAATCGAGTTAAAAATAATTTTCTCTCGATGACTTTCTTTACTAAGTCGATTGATAAAATGCTCTTTTTCTTCAAGTAAGCGAACCAATACATTTGCAAGACTACCAGGAACAATAACGGTACTTGTCAAGAAATAATCTTTTAGTTCTTGATAAAGCTCATTGCTTCCAGTTACATTGAAAACAATATCAATTTCTTTTTTATCAAACTTGCGGTAATGATCGGCAATCTTAATCCCCAGTGATTTTGCAGTAACAATAGCTTGAGCGTCAAGATTAATATCCACCACACCAAAAACCTGTAAATAACTGGTTTCGGACAGCGTTTTCAAAATTGCTGAACCTCCAATTCCGCCACCTACAATCAACACATTTTGCATATTATTTCAGCCTTCTCTCATTATGTGCGAATAATTGCAATCGTATTTAAAGCCTACAACAGGAAGCTTTTCTTGACAACTTTAACGTAATTGGAAACAATAGAAACTGAAGGATGTGGAACTATGGGTCGTCTTGTAGCTTTTATTATTTTATTGATTCCTGGAATCATGGCGGCATACGGTATTAAATTGATGCGTGATACGTTATTTAACAAATTACTTGAGCCTTATCCGGCTCTTTGGCTTCAGTTTACACTCGGTACTGTTTTTGTCGTAATCGGAATCGGTTTTTTTGCGGGTTTTTTACTTAACCGAGATCGTAAAAAAGGAAGAGTTGCAAAAAAATTTCAGAAATAAAAAATGATGTTTACCTTGTTAAGGTAGACATCATTTTTCTTTTAACTTGATCTGGATAATTGGTGATAATTCCAACCAATTGCGGATGAAGGCGGTCCATTAGTGACTCTGTTCCTATCATACCGTACAACCGAACTTTCTTATTTTGCTTTAATATTTCTCTATACAAAGGTTTTCCGATAAATCGCTTATGAAGATGGATACTATCAATCCACTCCATATCATGTAAAGCCGTTACTTGATTTTTCTTCTTAATAATCCAAGCCATTTCAGTATCAGGCATTAATTGCTTCATTTTTTTCAGTAATTGCCCATTAAACGAAGATAAATGAACATCGCTCATTCCTTCTAGCATTGCAGCAAGTATTTGAGGACCTTTAAGATTTTTTGCGAATGATTCTTTTAGTTCAACATTGAGCGGAATGTTCTTTTTCTTGGCCCATTGAAATACTTCATAAGCAAGCGGTATTTCATGTTGCTGTAATTTTCGCACCCATTTTTTTCCGATACGCAGTTGTTTTATATCTTCGTAAGCAAGCGTTTCAATTTCTGCATTGACTCCTGTTAAACGCCGCAAATTGTCGTCATGGTAGACGATCACAACGCCGTCTTTTGTAATTTGTGCATCGAGTTCGATGCCAACACCCAATTCGCATGCTTTAATAAACGCATTCCATGTGTTTTCAAGTGCATATCCTGAAGCGCCTCGGTGTGCATACACTTTAACTTCAGACAATAAAATCATCCTCTTCCATTTCTGAAATCTACTAACTTCATAAAGCTAAACCTTGTTAGCTTTATAGTTTGTCTTCAGTTTCAACTCAATTTTACCATTTTTAATGACAAACTTAAAGTGAAGTTGGTTGTTAATAGCTTTTGGGTTTTGAATTTACTTTAATAGCCTTAAGTAGTAAATTACATTTAAAGTAGGACAAACAAACATGTCACTAAAACTCGACTGATTAAAAACCGTTAGTTTATTTACATGGATGACATTGTTATTAAAGCTATCATCATACTCACTCCATATACACCATAAAAATAAAGTCGATCAACAACAGTTCCTTCTTCATTGCCTATAAAATAATCATCGATTTGCCGAATTAGCTGCAAGTGGGTTCGCCTCTTTTCAATTTGCTCGATGTGTTTATACAGTTAGTATTGCTCGTGTATGTTAAGTCATTTCAGAAAACTAGATATAGACCTTTTCCTTTAATAGCGTTTTTTTAAACGTATGTTTTTTTAAAAAATTGTAAAGTGTTCTTTAAATCTGCTGGGCATAAAACAAAAAAAGCCTCTGAATTTTTTATCGCTAAACGAGCGATTAAAAATTCAGAGGCTTTTACCATTGTGAATCATTTCGAATATCGAGTTTTAAACTATCTACTACCATAGCAATAAATTCGGAATTGGTTGGTTTTGATTCGAGATGGGCAACACTATAACCAAAAATAGTAGATATGTGATTGACTGTTTCGTGACGGGTCCACGCTTGTTCGATGGCATGACGAATTGACCTCTCTACTCTCGAAGACGTCGTGTCAAACTTTTTTGCAATGCTTGGATAAAGCTGTTTTGTCACTTTATTTAAAATTTCAGATTGTTCGAGTACTAATAAAATAGCTTCTTTTAAATATTGATAGCCTTTTAAATGAGGAGGTATTCCAATACCTTTAATCATATTTGTAATGCGATCTTCTTTTGTTAATTTAGTTAATGAGTGTTCTTGTTTATTCGATCGTGCGTTCATAATGTGGTTGATTTGCAGAACTAAACGATCCGACTCAAAAGGTTTTAAAATAAAATAAGAAGCACCGTTTTCAGCAGCTTGACTCATAATCGATTCTTGTCCAAAAGCTGAGAGCATAATTACGTCAATATTCTGAAACTCTTCACTGTCTTTAATGGCATCTAAAACAGCAATGCCATCTAGATGAGGCATAATAATATCCAGTAGTAGAATATCGATTGGCTGATTTTCTAGCATATTAATACACGTTTTGCCATTATAGGCAACATCGACTACTTTCATATTTGGTTGTGCATTTAAATAATCTTTTACCAGCCGAACCAACTCGCGATTATCGTCTGCAATTGCAATTTTAATAGTTTCCATTCGACTCTCTCCTTGATGACTGACTCTTGCAAGTACGTAATCGACTTATTTCATCAATAATTTTCGATCTGCTGCGAGCGATAATAGTTCTTCTGCATGTTGTAATGTTAACTCTGTTATTTCGGCTCCTGATAGCATTCGACTCATTTCTTCTGTACGCTCAGATCCATCGAGTTCCGTTACTGCAGTTGTCGTACGCTGCTTGTCTACTTTTTTCTCAATGAATAAATGCTGATCTGCCATTGCCGCCACTTGAGGCAAATGTGAAATGCATAAGACTTGTGAATCTATTGAAATCGCTGCAATTTTTTCAGCAATCGCTTGAGCTACCCGTCCACTAACACCTGTATCCACTTCGTCAAAAATAATAGAGGTAATGCCTTGATGTTTAGAAAAAATAGTTTTTAGTGCCAACATCATACGAGATAATTCTCCACCCGAGGCTACTTTTGTTAAAGGTTTTAATGGTTCGCCCAGATTTGTCGAAATATAAAACGTAATCGAATCATGGCCATATCGATCAAACCGTCCATTTGGCAAGATCAAAAAGTTTACTTCGAAAGATGCTTTTGCCATGTGCAATTCTTTCAACTGCTCCATAATGGCTTTGCCTAAATTTTTCGCCGCTTTTTTACGAAGAATGGTTAGTTCTTCTGCCTCTATTCGTAAATCTTCAGTCAGTTCTTTTAATTTTTCTTGATCTAATTGATAACGTTGATCCCGATTGACCAATTTATCGAGATCATCTGCTTGTTTTTCATGGTAAAGCAAAATATCTTCCACCGAAGAGCCATATTTTCTTTTCAAAGACTGAATAACAGCCAACCGTTGTTCGATATCATTTAGTCTAGCTGGATCAAATTCCATATCATCTAAAATTCGTTTGATTTCAGATCCTGTATCTTGAATTAAATAAAATGCACTCGACAACGTTTCAGAAGAACTACTAAAGCTTTCATCAACAGATGCGGCGTGTTCAAGTTCAGACATTGCGGAACCTATCCAGTCCAAGCCCTTTGTTTCTCCTTGAATTGCTTCATGCGCCGTTGAAATTGATTCATAAATCTTATTAAAGTTTTGTAGCTTTTTTCGCTCTTGCACAAGTTCTTCTTCTTCTCCAATAACGAGTTCTGCTGCTTCAATTTCTTGCAACTGAAACGTTAATAAATCAATGCGCTGGGCAATTTGTTGTTCATTTTCTGTATATGAAGAAAACTCACGTTTTAATTTTGTGTATTTATCGAATGTATGACTATAACTTTCTTTTGATTTAGCCAAACTTTTTCCTGCATATTGGTCAAGTAAATAAAGGTGTTGTTTTTCATCCATCAATTCTTGAGTTTCATGTTGACCATGAATATCAATTAATGAAGCGCCGACTTCACGCAAAATAGAAATGGTCACTAATTTACCATTGATGCGACATACATTTTTACCTTTGTCGTTTAGCTCTCTACGCAACAAGATATCGCCATCACTTTTAGTAACGCCAAATTCATCTAATTTACGAAATACCGGATGCTGCTCGTCATCTAACGAAAATAATCCTTCGATTTCCGCTTTTTTAGCACCATGTCGAATAAATTCTTGGCTTCCTCGTCCGCCTGCCAAAAGATGAACCGCATCGATAATAATGGACTTACCAGCACCAGTTTCTCCAGTTAAGACCGTTAACCCTTCTGAAAAACTGACGGTTAACGCTTCAATAATGGCGAAATTACGTATATCTAATTCCCGAAGCATTTCTGTTCACCTCTTCTTAAAGCATTTCAATTAAACGCTGTTTTAAAATTTCACGTTGTTCTGTATCTCTACAAATAATTAAACACGTGTCGTCTCCACAAATTGTTCCAAGAATTTCTTCCCAATCCAAGTGATCTATTAAAGAGCCAATCGCATGAGCATTGCCTGGCAAGGTTTTCATCACTAAAAAATGACTGGCACCATCAATACTTACAAATGCATCTGTTAGCGCACGATGCAGCTTTTGCATAGGATTAAAGCGCTGGTCAGCTGGTAAACTATACTTATAGCGACCGTCCTGTAGTGGTACTTTAACTAAATGCAGTTCTTTAATATCACGTGAAACAGTTGCTTGTGTTACTTCATAACCGGCTGATTTTAATAATTCGACCAGCTCGTCTTGTGTTTCGATTTCGCGATTTGAGATTAGATCGCGTATTTTAATGTGACGCTGTCCTTTATTCATGATGCTCCCCCTTGAAAGAATGAATATTTATTCTAGATGCTTAATATTCTACATTTATATTATTAATAAGACAACAAAAGGAAGAATGATCAGTTCTTAATAATGTTTAACTCCAAAAGAAGAGTCTTAGTTTGTATTCCCATTTTCGAAAAGAAAACACATTCCTTTTGGAATGTGTTTACAATAACTCGTGAGCTGTTTTAACCGTTTCGTTGATAAGTGTTTCTGAAATAGCGACGATTTCAGAACTTTCATCAGCCGACTGTAAATGAAATAAAAATTCAATGTTGCCTTCTCCACCTGTAATAGGTGAAAATGACATATTTTTTATATGAAAACCTGAATCTACAGCGAATTGACCTACTTTACTCAATACATCGCGGTGAATTTTCGGCTCACGAATAATGCCTTTTTTTCCAACATTTTCTCTGCCTGCTTCAAACTGTGGTTTTACTAATGCAATTACATCGCCATTCGGCACAAGAATTTTTTTTAACACTGGCAAGATAATGCGCAACGAAATAAATGACACATCAATTGTCGCAAATTCTGGTAAACCTTCTATAAAGTCTTCTGGCTTTGAATGCCTGAAGTTGACGCGTTCCATCACTGTTACACGCTCATCTTGCCTAATTTTCCATGCCAATTGATTATAGCCGACATCGAGTGCATAACAATGTTTTGCTCCATTTTGAAGAGCACAATCTGTAAAACCACCTGTCGATGAGCCTATATCAAGCATCAATTTACCTGTCACAGATAAATCAAACTGTTCTAAAGCTTTTTCTAACTTTAATCCGCCTCGACTAACATATTTCAAATCATTGCCTTTCATTTGTAGCAGAGCATCGGTCATAATCTTCTCACCAGGTTTATCCATCCGTTCAGATCCTGAATAAATTATTCCTGCCATTATGGCTCTTTTTGCTTTTTCACGTGTTTCGCAAATGCCTTGTTCAACTAACAAGACATCTACACGTTCTTTTTTAGGTTTGTTCATAAAATCGATATACCTGCCTGTATTTTGGAATGTGTCCGCTTTTTAATCACTCGAACTACTTCATCACTGTTTAAGTTAATTTCATCCATTAACTCAGCAACATCTCCGTGTTCGATAAAGTGATCAGGAATTCCTAAACGATCAATGACCGAACCGCGATACTCTTGTTCTTGAGCAAACTCCAATACAGCACTACCAAATCCACCTTGTAATACGGCTTCTTCGATTGTCAAAATTGGAATCGCTCTTTTGAAAATCGTGTGTAACATCGCTTTGTCCATTGGTTTTATAAAACGAGCATTGACTACTTCTACTGAAATGCCTTGTTCATGTAATTCTTCTGCTGCTTGCATCGCCATTGGAATAGTTGTACCGAAAGTTAAGATTACAGCATCTGTACCTTTTTTCAATACTTCCCATGAGCCAATAGGCAATGCATGTAGTTCTTCATCCATTGGGACACCTAAGCCATTTCCTCTAGGATAACGTAGTGCAATTGGACCGCCATTATAATCAATAGCTGTTTTGACCATGTGTTGTCCTTCGTTTTCGTCTTTAGGCATCATGATGACCATATTCGGCAAATGGCGCAGGAAGGCAATATCAAATACACCTTGATGCGTTTCCCCATCTGCCCCCACTAAACCAGAACGATCAATTCCAATAAATACATTTAAATTTTGTCGACAAATATCATGAACCACTTGATCGTAAGCACGTTGCAAAAATGTCGAGTAAATAGCTAAAAATGGTTTCATGTCTTGAGTAGCAAGTCCAGCAGCCATTGTTGTTGCGTGCTGTTCAGCAATGCCTACATCATACATGCGTTCTGGAAATTCAGAAGCAAAACCTTCAAGTTTTGAACCAACTGGCATTGCAGGCGTAATTGCTACAATTCGCTCATCCGTACGTGCCAATTTCCGAACTGTTTCTGCGATTAAACCGCTCCAAGAAGGTGCTTTGGATGATGACTTGACTAAATCGCCTGTTTCCATTTTGTATGGACCTGTGCCATGCCATGTACCAATGATATCTTGTTCTGCTGGTAGAAAGCCTTTGCCTTTTTTCGTCACAACATGCAACAAAACAGGACCTTTTGTTTTCTTTGCGTAACGTAAATTATCTTCTAATTCCTCTAAATCATGTCCATTAATTGGTCCTAAATAGGTAAAACCCATTTCCTCAAAGAACATCCCCGAAACCACCAAATATTTCAATGAGTCTTTTACGCGTTCAGCCGTTGAAGCTAACCGATCACCAACTGCAGGTACTTTTTTCAATAGATATTCCAAATCGTCTTTAACTTTATTGTATTTTCCAGCTGTTCGCATTCTCCCGAGCATGCTGTGCATAGCACCAACGTTTGGCGCGATCGACATTTCATTGTCGTTCAGTATAATTGTCATATCGGTTTTAGTATGACCAATATGATTTAATGCTTCAAAAGCCATCCCACCCGTTAACGCACCATCGCCGATAATCGGAATAATATGGTTGCCGGTTTTTTTAATATCACGAGCAGCTGCCATACCCATTGCAGCTGATAGAGACGTTGAACTATGACCTGTTTCCCAGACATCATGTTCACTTTCATTGCGTTTTGGAAAACCACAAAGCCCTTTGAATTGACGCAATGTATCGAATTGCCCAGCTCTACCGGTAAGAATTTTATGGACATAAGATTGATGTCCTACATCCCAAATAAATTTATCAGAAGGGCTGTCGAATACTTTATGAAGTGCAATTGTTAGTTCTACAACACCCAGGTTTGGACCAATATGCCCGCCTGTTCTAGATAAGTTTTCTATTAAAAATCGTCTTATATCTTCACTTAATACTTCAAGCTGTTTCGTGTTCAGCTCTTTTAAGAAAGATGGACTAGTAATCGACTGTAGATTCATTGCCATCACGCACCTTTTATAAAATTTTCCTTCAGACTGTCTGTTCATATTATATCAGTCTACAGCGATTGTACAAATCAGAGCCTTAAAAATCAGCTTTTTCTTTGAACAATTAATTGCGTTAGTTGCACTAACAGTGTTTTTTCACCTTTTAATTTCTCAAGAGCATTTACAGCTTCAGCTGCGTGAAAATTTAATTTTTCTTTTGCTTTTGGTAAAGTCAGTAAACTTGGATATGTGCTTTTCTCACTAGACTCATCTTTACCAGCTGTTTTGCCAAGTTCCTCAGATGTTCCAGTAATGTCTAAAATATCGTCTTGAATTTGGAACGCCAGTCCAAGGTGTTGACCAAATTGACTAAGCGCTATAATTTCTTCATCTGAAGCTTGCGCTAAAATACCACCTGCTAAAATGCTATACGTTAATAAAGCACCTGTTTTTAAGCGATGCACTTGTTCTAATTCTTCAAGTGTTAATTGTTTTTCTTCGCCTTCAATATCAAGTACTTGTCCACCAACCATTCCTTCGGCACCTGCTGAGACACTCATTAAATCAATTAAACGAACTTTGTCGTCACTAGATACTTCTTGGAGACGTGCCACAATCCCAAAGCTATACGTTAATAATGCATCACCTGCGAGAATGGCAACGGCTTCTCCAAATACTTTGTGATTGGTCGGCATGCCACGACGCAAATCGTCATCATCCATACTTGGTAAGTCATCGTGAATCAAAGAATACGTATGAATCATTTCAATTGCCGCTGCTACTTTCAACGCTTCAGGATGTTCTTTGTCACTTAATTCATGAAGAACTGCCAACAGCAAAATAGGACGGATTCGTTTTCCACCGGCTTGTAGCGAGTAATGCATCGATTCTTTTAATGAATCGGGTATCGATAAAGACAAAATCAATTGGGCCATTTCCTGTTGAATTAACGGTTCATAGTAAGTACGAAATTTAATTAGATTCATTTAGCATTCCCATCCATTTCTATATCAGCTGGAACTTCTTTGCCGTCTTTCATCATTGTAACCAATTGACTTTCAGCATTTTGTAATTTAGTATGGCAAACTTTTGAAAGTTCCATGCCTTTTTGATAAAGTGTCAACGCTTGTTCAAGTGGAACGTCTCCTTGTTCGAGTTGACGAACGATTTCTTCTAGTTGCTCCATTGCATCATTAAACATGATTTTCTTTTCAGACACTGTTCTCATCTCCTTTTACTACTGCATTTACTTGATCAACTGTTGCTTGAATCGTACCATCTTGCATTGCTACCGTGAGCTGATCACCTATTTTGATATTCTTCACACTTTTAACAACCGTTTCTTCAATATATGGAATCGAATAGCCACGGTCCATAATTTTTAAAGGACTCAGTGCATCTAATGTCCGAATTGCAGATGATAACTGCTGGGATTGGTTTTTTAGCAATTGATCCAGTTGATAATCGAGTCTTCTGCCTAGTTCTATAACTTGAATTTTTGATTGATGAATTTGTTGAAGTGGCGATCGTGATTTCAAGCGATTTTCAAGTGTTTGATAATATTCTTTTGAACGATTTAACTGCTGCAATGATTCGCGTTGCAACGATTCTGTCGCTCGCTCAACTCGCTCCGTAAATGGTCTGTATAACCGTTCTGGATAAGCCAAAGGGAATGATGTGGTCAAGCGATTTAAGAGTTGCTTTTGCTGACTAATTGTTCCTGAAGCTGTTCGGTACATAAGGCTTCTGTAACTCGCTATGCGCTCTAACAACTCTGTCTGACTAGGAACAGCAAGTTCCGCCGCAGCAGTTGGTGTAGCTGCACGCAAATCTGAAACAAAGTCAGCAATCGTCGTATCGGTTTCGTGACCGATTGCAGAAATAACTGGAATAACAGAACTGAATATAACACGTGCGACTGCTTCGTCATTAAAAGCCCATAAATCTTCAATAGATCCTCCACCACGTCCGACAATCAATACATCGAAATCCTTTTTATTGGCAGCTTGAATCGATTGGACAATCGATTGAACAGCACCTGTTCCCTGAACGAGTGTGGGGTACAACACAACATCAGCTAATGGATAACGACGGTGTAATGTAATAATAATGTCGCGCACTGCTGCACCCGTTTGCGCCGTTACCACCGCAATTTTTCGGGGGAAACGTGGCAACAATTTCTTATGTGAAGCATGAAAGAGTCCTTCTTTTGATAGTTTTTCTTTTAATTGTTCAAAGGCCAAGTAATAATCGCCAATGCCATCAATTTGCATTGACTGTGCGTATAGTTGATATTGACCAGAGGCCTCATAAACCGTGACATCTCCTCTAATCAATACGGTCATGCCACTTTCCGGTTTGAATTTGACGGATTTAGCACTTGCTGAAAACATAACCCCTGGCAACCGTGCAGCATTATCTTTTAAAGTGAAATAAATATGTCCACTTGTATGAATTTTAACGTTCGATAACTCGCCTTTTACATAGACATCGCGGAGATGAGGATCGGCGTCAAACTTCTTTTTTATGTATTTGGTCAAAGCTTTAACACTTAAGTACGGGTCGGCCGACATATTTTCAACCCCTATCTATGAATTTAAAAAGCTGTTTTTCAATAGAAAAACAGCCCTATTACTTTTTATTTTACATACTTACTGTTGTTTTGTCTTTGCAGATCCTTTTCAGCTGATTGTACTGTATTTCCCATAAGCATAGCAATAGTCATGGGACCCACTCCACCTGGAACTGGTGTTACAAAACTAGCTGTTTCTTGAACGTCTTGAAAATCTACATCTCCACAAAGTTTACCGTTTTCATCTCGATTCATTCCAACATCGATAATAACGGCTCCTGACTTAACATACGTATGATCAATAAATTTAGCTCGACCAATCGCAGCGATTAAAATATCTGCCTGCTTTGTAAAGCTTGCTAAATCGTTTGTTTTGGAATGACAGTATGTAACCGTCGCATCTTTTTGAAGCAATAACTGACCGATTGGCTTACCAACAATATTGCTGCGTCCGATGACAACCGCATGTTTACCTGCGAGATCGATTTCGTAATTAGAAAGTAACTCCATAATGCCATGTGGTGTACATGGCAAAAAAGCTTCCTTGCCAATCATCATGTTGCCAACAGAAATCGGATGAAAGCCATCTACGTCTTTATCCGGACTAATCGCTGATATCACTTTGAATTCATCAATTTGTTTTGGCAAAGGCAATTGTACAAGTATCCCGTGAATTTCTGGATCAGTATTCAATTCTTCAATTTTTGAAAGTAACTCCTGTTCAGTCAATGTGTCCGGATATTGATGAAGATCCGAACGCATCCCTAGTGCTTCACAAGTCTTTTTTTTATTTTTTACATATGTAAGAGAAGCGGAGTTTTCTCCAACTAACACAACGGCAAGCCCTGGTATGATTTCTTGTTGCGCCAATTTTTCCACACGCTCTTTTACTTGAATTTTTATTTTTTGGCTTACGGCTTTTCCATCAATCAATTTTGCAGTCATGTTAACTCCTCCAATTAATTTGCTGTTTCGTCGGTAAATTTTGAAAGAACACCATTAACAAACCGACTCGATTTATCGTCTCCAAAAGTTTTGCAAAGTTCAATAGCTTCGTTCATGACGACGCGTGCTGGTGCATCTTCCATATAATCTAGTTCAAAAATGGCCATGCGAAGAATCGTACGTTCAACTTTTGGCAAGCGTTCTAATGACCAGTTTTCTAAATGACCTACTAGCTTTTCATCAATTGTAGCCATATTTGTATAAGTGCCTTGAACTAATAAATCATAAAAATGATCATTTTCTCCTGCCATCACATGGTCCATTGCTTCATCAATTGTCAATTCAGTACCTTCTAATTGAAATAAGGTCTGAAGCGCTTTTTCTCGTGCTTCGTGTCGTTTCATTGTATATCCGGTCTCCTTTTCACAGCTAGTTGTCCCTTATTATACAGGTATTCGGTCTGAACTTCCATGTTTGAAATGTTCGGTCAATAGCATATAACACAATGTCTCTTGCAGCAAAGTTCTAAGATTTGCGAATCAAAACAAGCAAGGCTGCCTCAAACCTAAAAGGTCTTTTGGCAGCCTTGCTGTTTACTCTGTGGGTTTAGGTTCGAAATTGACGCCTGTAATATGAACATTAACTTCTTGAGTTTGAAGTGAGGTCATATTTTCAAGCGTTTGACGAACTTGTTCTTGAATTTTTAACGCGGTCTTGGGAATCGACACACCATAATCGATGACACAATAAACATCAATGGCTAACCCTTCTTCAGATAATTCGGTTTTGATGCCTTTGCCATGAACCTTTTTTCCTAAACGTTCAACAACATCCGAAGCAAAGTTACCACGCATGCTCGCAACGCCTGCGATGTCTGTTGCTGCAATACTAGCGATAATTTCCAATACTTCTGGGGCTACTTCAATATTACCTAAATCTTGTGCACCGTGAGACTTCATCCGTACGTAAGGTGCTGTTTTTTCTACCATTTGAGAAGCTCCTCCTTAAGATCCCAGTACATCGTATTTTTCAAGGAATTTCGTATTAAATTCTCCTGATTTAAATACTTCGTGATCCATTAGTTTTGAATGGAATGGAATCGTTGTGAACACGCCTTCGATTACAAACTCGTCTAATGCTCGTTTCATTTTTGCAACTGCTTCTTCGCGAGTGTCTGCAAATGTAATGAGTTTAGCGACCATAGAATCATAATACGGTGGAATCGTATAGCCCGAATACATAGCAGAATCGATTCTAACGCCCATGCCCCTGGAGGCAAGTACATATCTACTCTTCCTGCTGAAGGCATAAAATTTTTAGCAGGATTTTCCGCATTAATACGGCATTCAATCGACCAACCTTTAAAAGTAACATCTTCTTGTTTGTAGGCTAAGGTTTCACCAGATGCAACTTTCAATTGTTGCTGGATCAAATCTATTCCTGTAATCATTTCTGTTACGGGATGTTCTACTTGAATACGCGTATTCATTTCCATAAAGTAAAATTTTTGATTGACTGCGTCAAAAATAAATTCTACAGTACCTGCTCCGCGGTAGTCAACAGCTATCGCTGCTTTAACTGCAGCATCGCCCATTTCTGCACGTAATTCAGGAGACAGCGCCGGCGATGGTGCTTCTTCAACCAATTTTTGCATACGTCGCTGAATCGAGCAATCACGCTCTCCTAAATGAATAGCATTGCCATAAGAATCAGCAAGCACTTGGATTTCGATATGACGGAAATCTTCAATGAATTTCTCAATATAAACGCCAGGATTTCCAAAAGCTGCAGCCGCTTCTTTTTGCGTCATTTTCAGACCCGTGACGAAATCCTCACGCGTTCGCGCCACACGAATTCCTTTACCGCCACCACCTGCAGTAGCTTTGATAATGACTGGGAAGCCAATTTCATCAGCAATACGCAAGCCGTCTTCTTCACTTTCCACAATGCCAGTAGAACCCGGCACGACTGGAACACCTGCTTTGCGCATTGTTTCACGCGCAACGTCTTTAGTACCCATACGGGAAATCGCATCTGCAGTCGGCCCGATAAACATCATGTCACACGCTTCGCAAAGCTCAGCAAAACTAGCATTTTCAGCCAAAAACCCATAACCAGGATGAATCCCATCACAATTTGTCAGTTTCGCAACTGACATGATATTCGAAAAATTTAAATAGCTGTCTTTTGATAATTTTGGACCGATACAATACGCTTCATCGGCAAGTTCTACATGTAGCGCTTCTTTATCTGCCTCTGAATAAACCGCTACTGTTTCGATGCCCATTTCTTTACAAGCACGGATAATCCGAACCGCGATTTCTCCACGGTTTGCAATCAATACTTTTTTCATCGTTTTCATGGCTATCTCTCCTTTCCTCAGTTTGCTTTCACGAGGAATAAAGGCTGTCCATACTCAACAAGCTGTCCATCTTTTACAAGAATTTCAGCAATTTCCCCATCCACTTCTGCTTCAATTTCATTGAACAATTTCATTGCCTCAACAATTGAGACGATTTGGTCTGCAGTAACTTTCGTGCCGACTTGCACGTAAGCCGCTTCGTCTGGAGATGGCGATTCATAGAATGTCCCGACCATTGGTGATAAAATTTTGTGATAGTCAGAATCAGCGCCAGGTAGATCTGCTGTTTGTTCTTCAATTACCGGTTTTATTAGTTCTGTTTCTTTAGCCGGTTTTGTTGTCGGCATTTCTTCAGCATTAGCAAATTGTGGCTCTTGAATAGCCGTTTGACTTGGCTGCTGAGCATTTCCTAATCCATTTTTCTTCATTTTCACTTTAACGCCTTCGTACTCATAAGAGAATTCATCGATAGACGACCCATCTACTAATTTAATGATTTCACGGATTTCTTGAATTTTCATATCCATCCTTCTTTCTGATTATGTATTTAACTAATGTCTCTTCTATTTTAGACTTATTCCAACAACTTTGAAATAGATAATCTGAATTTCTAAAAAAAGACCTCTATATTTAGAGGTCTAGAGGGTTTTAATGAGCTCTTGAAACATATGAAGAGTCAGTTGTGTTGATGATTAATCGATCGCCTTCGTTAATAAAAAATGGCACTTGTACAGTTAAACCTGTTGTCAGTTTTGCTGGTTTTGAACCACCACTTGCTGTATCGCCTTTAATACCTGGGTCTGTTTCAGCCACTTCTAAAACCACCGTGTTTGGCAATTCCACACCTAATACTTCACCTTGAAACTGAATCACTTGAACTTCCATATTCTCTTGTAGGAATTTTAACTCGTGTTCAATGTTTTTCTCAGGCAATTCAATTTGATCGTATGTTTCTGAATCCATAAATGCATGCATATCACCATTAGCATATAAGTATTGCATTTTGCTGTTGTCAATTTGTGCTTTTGCAACTTTTTCTCCTGCGCGGAATGTCTTTTCAGTAACACTCCCAGTACGTAAATTACGTAGTTTTGAGCGCACAAACGCTGCACCTTTGCCTGGTTTTACATGTTGGAATTCCATAACACGCCAAATTCCGCCGTCTACTTCAATGGTGACACCTGTCTTAAAATCGTTTACTGAAATCATAGTAGTTCCTCCGTTTGTTATAAAATGCGTAGCTCTTTTGTGGAGTTAGTCAACCGTTCATTTCCTGACTCGGTTATCAGTATATCATCTTCAATGCGCACTCCGCCAATTCCCGGTAGATAAATTCCCGGTTCTACTGTTACCGCCATTCCCTGCTCTAAAATCGTTTCTGATTTAAAAGACAAACCTGGACTCTCGTGCACTTCTAAACCGATGCCGTGACCTGTCGAATGACCAAATGCATCGCCGTATCCTTTAGACTTGATATAATCACGCGCAATGGCATCTGCTTCGATTCCACTCATTCCTGGTCCGATCTTTTCAACGCCTAATTCTTGCGCCTTTAAGACAACATTATAAATTTCTTTCATTTTTTCTGAAGGTTCTCCAACAGCAACTGTGCGCGTGATATCTGAAATGTAGCCATTGTAAAGCGCACCAAAATCAAGCGTGATCATGTCGCCTTGTTCAATCACTTTATCCGATGCCACACCATGAGGAAATGCCGAACGAAGTCCTGAAGCCACAATAATATCAAAACTAGATGAAGTCGCACCTTGTTGTCTCATAAAAAACTCTAACTCGTTAGAAACTTCAAGCTCGGTAACACCAGCGCGAATAAACCCGCAAATGTGTTCAAATGCATCGTCCGCAATTTTGGCTGCGGCTTTTAACACAGACACCTCTTCTGGTGTTTTAACCATTCGAAGCTTTTCAATCAAATCGCTAATGGGTTCGAATTTTACATCTACTTTTTCTTTATAGGACATAACTGTTGAATACGTCATATAATCTTGTTCAAAAGCAAGTGTTTCGATTCCCCTCGATTGGACTGTTTTGATTACTTCATCCATTAGGTTTTTTTTCGCTTGAACTACTTTAAATTCTTTAACTTGCTCATTTGCTTGTTCGGTATAGCGAAAATCAGTAATAAAAACAGCTTCTTTCTTAGTGACAAGTGCCAGTCCTGCTGTTCCTGTAAATTCTGTAATGTACCTCAAATTATAAGGACTCGTGACGAGCACCGCTCCTACGTTTCTTTTTTCCATTTCAGCACGTAATTTTTGAAGTTTCACTGTATCCATCCTCTCTGTTATTGTAAAAGCAATGCATGAAGTGCTAATTTGTAAACATTTTGACCAAAGCCAACTATTTGTCCGGCGCTAACCGGTGCAATAAATGAATGATGGCGGAATGTCTCTCGTTTGTGGACATTTGATATATGTACTTCTATAACAGGAACGTCTATCGCAGCAATAGCATCTCGTATCGCAATGCTCGTATGTGTATAAGCACCTGCATTTAAAACAATACCAGATAACGCATCATCCCCAGCGCCGTGAATCCAGTCAATCAATTCACCTTCATGATTAGATTGTCGGCAAATCAATTCAATACCGTGATGGTAAGAAAATTCCACAAGATCTTGTTCTAACTCTTCTAATGTGAACGTTCCATATGCTTCTTTTTCACGCTTACCCAGACGATTCAAATTCGGACCGTTCAAAACCAGTACACGCATGCATCGATACCCTCCTCTCAATGCTCTCTCCATTATTTTAACATATCAGAACAATCGAGCAACTATAAAAGAAAAATGACAGTAGCCGTGTAGATTCGACGGGCATAAGATGCTCTCGCGAAGCGACGTTTCTTCAGCCGCACAGCTAGAGTGGCTTATGACCCTAGAATCTGGCTGTTGGAGCCTAGACATAAGAAAAGCGACAGCAGCCGTGTAGATTCGCCGGGCTTAAGACGACTTACTAAAAAGCCTTTTCAAGCTAAACACATATAAAACGCGGTGGCTAGTTAGCCACCGCGTTCATTAGTTTACAATCCACATTTTAATTGAGCACTACAGTTGGTGCATGTGTTGCAACCACCCATTTCTTCGACTGTTCCTTTTCGACAAACTGGACAAGTGTCGCCTACTTCAGAACCAATCGAAACGTTTGTTGAACGAATGTCTTGAATCGTATCAATTAATACGATCGGGCGTTTACCCGATTCTTCCGGTTGCTCTTCATCTTCAAAATTATTGTCTTCTGCTGTTAATGTTAATACTTGAGAATCCCGACTGCCATCGACATAAACTGTGCCGCCTTTAGCCCCACCTTTATACAAACGCTCATATACGCCTTCTACTTGTTCGACCGTATAACCGCGTGGTGCGTTAACCGTTTTTGAGATAGAAGAATCAATCCAGCGTTGGATAATGCATTGAACATCTGCATGTGCTTCTGGTGCTAGTTCCATTGATGTTACAAATGCTTTTGGTAAGTTTTCTTCATCAGCTTCTGGGTTGTTTTTTAAGTATTCACGAACAATATCCGCTTTAACTTCAATAAATTTACCAAGACGTCCACTACGGTAATAAGTAAACGAATAATAAGGTTCAAGTCCTGTTGAAACGCCTACCATTGTACCAGTAGATCCTGTAGGAGCGACTGTCAATAAATGAGAGTTGCGAATTCCTTTTTCAAGAACTGCTTCGCGAACATGCTCTGGCATGTCTTGCATAAATCCAGTGTTCGTAAATGCTTTGCGAAGTGCTGCTGTTTCTTCATCTGTTTTACCAACTAGGAATGGAAAACTGCCACGTTCTGCCGCTATGTCCGTTGAAATTTCGTAAGCTGCAGTCGCAATCGTCTTGAAGATTTCATCCACAAGTTCATTGCCTTCTGGTGAACCATATTCTTTGTCGCAGTAAATCAGTAGATCAGCTAATCCCATAACTCCAAGACCTACACGGCGTTCGCCAAGTGCTTGTATTTGGTTTTCTTCAAGGAAATATGGTGTTGCATCAATTACGTTATCTTGCATGCGGACACCGACACGAACAGTTTCTTTTAAGCTTTCAAAATCAACTGTTTTTGTTTTTGGATCTGCAAATTGCGCCAAGTTGACTGCTGCTAAGTTACAAACCGAATAAGGCGCTAATGGTTGTTCTCCACAAGGGTTTGTTGCTACAACTTTTTGACCATATGCTGCGGCATTGGTTTTTTCATTAGCATTATCGATAAAGAAAATACCCGGTTCTGCTGAATACGTTGCACAAATATTGATCAAGTTCCAGAGTTCACGCGCTTTCATCGTACGGTAAACACGAACGCCATGTCCCATGCTTTCCCATTCACGAACATCACCAATTTCTTGCCATTTTTTGTTATAAACAGCCATTTCTTCTTTTGAATATGACTCAACTGCCGGGAAACGCAAGTCAAAATCCGCATCATTTTCGACTGCTGTCATAAAGTCACTCGTCAATGTAACTGAAATATTCGCTCCAGTTAGGAATTCTTCGTTATGAACAGAATACGTACCACCATCGCGCAATTTCGTGTCAGCATCTCGCATAATTTTTTCATTAAATCCACCCATGCCAGGAATTGTACGGTAGTTCAAAATTCCTTGATACATTGCATCTTCTTGAGCTGTCAGCGGTTTAAATTTCAATTTATCGTAAGCTAACTTTTTAATCGTCTCATCATTTGTTTTTTCGATTAAATAACGTAAAATTCTTGGGTTTTGCATTTTCGAAATGATAAATTCTGCGATATCTGGATGCCAGTCTGCAAGCATGATCATTTGCGCACCACGTCGTGATCCACCTTGTTCAACAAGATGTGTCAGTTTTGCAATATCATCCAACCAAGATACAGATCCTGATGATTTGCCATTGACTCCACGAGCTAACGTGTTGCGCGGACGAAGGGTTGAACCGTTTGTACCGACGCCTCCTCCGCGACTCATAATTTCCATTACTTGTTTACGGTGATCTGAAATGCCTTCACGTGAATCCGCAACAAATGGCATTACGTAACAATTAAAATAAGTTACATCTGTATCTGCTCCCGCTCCATAAAGAACACGTCCAGCTGGAATAAACTTCAAATCAACCAATTGCTGATAGAATTTCTCAAACCATTCTTGACGCTTTTCAACTGTTTTCTCAACAGAAGCAAGACCAGTTGCGTTACGTTTTGCAATTTGCTCATAGAAAACTTCCATCGGCTTTTCAATCACTTCGATCGGACGGTTAACAACGCCTGCTGCTTGTTCTTCTGGGTTATCAATTGCGCTTCTATAATCTTCTTCAATCCAAACTTTTGCTTTGTTTGCATCTTTATCGATTGAAACGATATATCCAAGGCCGCGAGCTGGAAACTTCGGATCTTCTTTAACCGTTAAAACAACAAAATCACCTGCTTTAAGTGTTTTTTTCTCTGTGTCCTTAAACGAATAACGGTCAATCATAACAAGGCGCGATACCCCTTTATGCGTTAACTTCATATCGGGTGAGATTGCATGAACTTGTGGGAACGTTTTGATATCTTCATTTAAAGCTTGTGTGTTTAATGAATACTGGGATTGTTGTGTGGCGGAAACCATTTGACAATTCCTCCTTTATGTTATATGGAGCTAGATACTATATATAGTATTACTTCGATTCCCATCATACTACATATTGAAACTTGTTTTCAATAACAAGTTTCTGACGGAATTTCCAATTTGCTTGGAAAGCTCGATTCATCAAGGTTTCTCCAATGAAAATGAGCCGAAAGACACTACACGCGAAAATTCCATTCAGAATTCGCATATTTTTTTTGTTCAATGGTCTTGACTTCTTCAAGTTGTTGAGCAGTTAGTTGGAATGGAGTAAAGTTGATCGATAAAGCCTGTTCAAATCCAGC
The DNA here is from genome assembly GCF_001186155.3 of Planococcus versutus. Taxonomy (NCBI): domain Bacteria; kingdom Bacillati; phylum Bacillota; class Bacilli; order Caryophanales; family Caryophanaceae; genus Planococcus; species Planococcus versutus. The sequence continues at coordinate 1,718,782 of NZ_CP016540.2, forward strand.
TTTAAAAGCTCGGATGCATTGTTCTTGTGTGACTGGCTGCTCGCTTAGTAAATTAATAGCAACGGCTTTTTCTGGGATTTTAAGACGCATCCGCTCTTTCGCCGTTTCACTTGAAAATTTAAAAACCGATAAAAGTTTTTCAGCGTCCAAGTCAAGCAAAATGGCACCGTGTTGCAAGATAACTCCTTTTTGGCGCGTTTGAGCACTTCCTGCTACTTTCTTGCCTTCAACGACCATTTCATACCAGCTTGGCGCATCAAAACAAACAGCTGATTTTGGCTTTTTCAAATCCGTTCGCTGATCTTCTGTATCAGGCACCGAAAAGGAAGCATCTAATCCTAAGTTGTGAAAACCTTTTAATAAACCTTCACTCAATGCCCGGTAGACCTCTGTGACTGTTTCAGGCATACCCGGATAAGCTTCGCTCACAATAATACTATATGTAAGTTCATGTTCATGAAGAACACCTCTGCCACCAGTTGGTCGACGAACAAATCCCAGTCCAAGCCGATCTACTGCTTCCATATCGATTTCTTTTTCTACTTTTTGAAAATAGCCGATTGAAAGAGCTGCTGGTTGCCAACTGTAAAAACGAATCACAGGTGGAATAAGTCCTTCACTATGCCATGTTAGCAAGGCTTCGTCTAACGCCATATTAAAAGATGGACTTCCCGCACCTGAATTTATAAAATTCCATTTTGGATATTTCACAAGATCGCCTCCTATTTCCGATAATTAGTGTAACATTGGCATTGAATATCCGTCATCTCTTCTCTTATAATAAAGGAAGAGTAGAAAGGGGCAAGAACATTGGAGTTTTTATACATTACGATCGCAATACTGTTAGCAATCCTCATTTATGCGGTAATTACTTATTTCCGCATGAAAAAAGCTGTCACGAACTTGACACAAGAACAATTTATCGAAGGTTATCGCAAAGCTCAATTAATTGATGTCCGCGAGCCGAAAGATTTTGCGGCAGGTCACATTTTAGGAGCCCGCAATATTCCTCAAACACAATTGCGTCAGCGTTATAAAGAAATCCGTCAAGACAAGCCGGTTTATTTATACGACCAAAACGGAGCACGTAGTGGCCGTGTTGCAATTTTCTTGAAGAAAAAAGGCTATAAACAATTGTTCCAACTGCAAGGCGGGTTTAAACAATGGACCGGAAAAATTAAAGCTAAAAATTAAACACTTAAAACCCTTCCACCTATGCTTGGAAGGGTTTTTTTCTATCTTCATGACTTCCTCACTGTCTAAGACCCTAACAGCCACTCAGGTGCGTTAATAGCGTTGTATCTCTCTTTTTTTAAAAGAGCCGTTACTTAAATGCTTCCATACAAAAAAGGCGTGAAAGCCAAATAGCTTTCACGCCTTTTTAATTTCTATTCAGTTTTATAGTAACGAAGCACAGGCTTACGTGCCGCTTTTGTTTCATCTAAGCGGTTGATGACTGTCGTATGCGGTGCATTTTGAACAATTTCCGGATTATCTTCAACTTCTTTGGCAATTTGAATCAGTGCATCGATAAACGCATCCAATGTTTCTTTAGATTCGGTTTCAGTTGGTTCAATCATCATGCCTTCTTCAACGTTTAATGGGAAGTAGATTGTTGGCGGATGATAGCCAAAGTCAAGCAAGCGTTTGGCCATGTCTAATGTACGGACGCCCAATTTTTTCTGGCGACGTCCACTTAAGACAAATTCATGCTTGCAATGACGATCGTATGGCAAATCAAAATGAGGCTGTAATTTACGCATCATGTAGTTGGCGTTCAACACAGCATATTCTGTGACTGCCTTTAAGCCATCTGGTCCCATTGACCGAATGTACGTATAGGCGCGTACGTTAATACCGAAGTTACCATAGTATGGTTTAACACGACCAATTGACTCTGGACGGTTGTAGTCAAACGTATAAGCATCATCTTTTTTTACTAATAGTGGTTTTGGCAAATACGGCAGTAAATCTTTTTTTACGCCTACTGGACCTGATCCCGGACCACCGCCACCATGAGGTCCTGTGAACGTTTTATGCAAGTTCAAGTGAACCACATCAAAGCCCATGTCACCAGGACGAGCCTTTGACATAACCGCGTTCAAGTTGGCACCGTCGTAATACAGTTTCCCACCAACTTCATGAACAATCGCTGCCATTTCTAAAATTTGTTCTTCAAATAAACCGAGTGTATTTGGGTTGGTCAACATTAACGCCGCTGTATCGTCTCCAATAACACGCTTCAAATCTTCTAAATCCACAAGTCCTTGATCACTCGATTTAACCGTTACCGTCTCAAATCCAGCAACAGTTGCTGAAGCAGGATTTGTGCCATGTGCCGAATCTGGAACAATAACTTTTGTTCGTTTTAAATCGCCACGTGACTCATGGTAAGCCCGAATCATCATCAAGCCTGTCCACTCACCGTGTGCGCCTGCAGCCGGCTGCAATGTTACTTCGTCCATCCCAGTAATTTCTTTCAAATGTTCTTGTAAATCAAACATCAATTCAAGAGCTCCTTGAACTGTTTTTTCATCTTGTAACGGATGAATGTTTGCAAATCCGGGGAAACGCGCAACAGATTCATTAATTTTTGGATTGTACTTCATCGTACAAGAACCGAGTGGATAAAAACCTGAATCTACACCGTGGTTACGGTTTGATAAGGCTGTGTAATGACGCATGATATCAAGTTCTGATACTTCTGGCAGTTCTGCTACTTCTGTACGAATTAAATCAGCTGGTAATAACTCGCTCAAATCAACTTCAGGTACGTCAAGTGTTGGCAAGCTATAGCCGATGCGGCCTTCTTTTGTTAATTCAAAAATTAGCGCTTGGTTGTCCTTATGCATGAGTAGCACCTACTTTCTGTACTTTTGCAGCAATTTCTTGCACAAATATATCGATTTCTTCTTTTGTTCGCTGTTCAGTAACTGCAATTAGCATATGGTTTTGGAATTCGTCGTAGCTCAATCCCAGATCATATCCGCCGATTATGTCTTGTTCAAACAAATGATCGTTTAATTGCTTGACCGATTCTTTGGTCTTTATAACGAATTCATTAAAGTGAGCGCCTTTAAAGACAATTTCGAATCCGGCTTTTTCCATTTGTTGTTTCATATAATGTGTTTTAACGATATTTTGTTTTGCAATTTCTTGTGTTCCTACTTTGCCGAGAGCTGTCATCGCAACTGAAGCCGCTAATGCGTTCAACGCTTGGTTCGAACAGATATTAGACGTCGCTTTATCGCGACGAATATGCTGTTCACGAGCTTGCAACGTCAACACGAATCCGCGACGGCCTTCATCATCTGTTGTTTCTCCAACAAGACGACCTGGAACTTTGCGCATTAATTTTTTCGTTACTGCAAAATAACCACAATGCGGTCCACCGTATGCTTCTGGAATGCCGAAAGGCTGTGCATCCCCCACCGTAATATCTGCACCTAGTTGACCTGGGGCAGTTAATGCACCAAGTGCTAATGGATTTGAAGAAACTGATAACAATGCGCCTGATCCATGTACGATTGGTTCAATTTCTTTTAAGTTTTCAACTTGACCGAAAAAATTTGGATATTGAATCATTACTGTCGCAACGTCATCGTCCATCATTTCTTTTAATGCGTTCAAGTCAGTATGCCCGTCTTTTAATGGGATTTCTATTACATCAATCGACTGGCCAAGTGCATATGTGCGCACAACGTCACGTGATTCTGGATGAACTGCACGAGATACAAGTATTTTCTTACGTTTTGTGTGTCCCGCAGCAAGCATCCCTGCTTCAGCAAGTGCTGTACCGCCGTCATACATAGAAGAGTTAGCAATATCCATGCCTGTCAATTCACTAATCATTGTTTGGAATTCAAAAATTGCTTGCAATTCACCTTGTGAAATTTCTGGCTGGTAAGGAGTGTAGGCTGTGTAAAACTCAGAACGTGAAATTACATGATCAACAATAATTGGCTTGTAATGATCGTATACACCCGCTCCAAGGAATGAAGCATAACGATTAGTGTCGGCGTTTTTAGCAGCAAGCTGTGCCAATTCTTTGGTCAGTGAAGACTCAGATTTAGCCGGTTTGATATTGTATTCGCCTTTAAAACGGACTTTTTCTGGAATGTCTGCAAACAATTCATCTATAGATTCGATACCGATTGTTTCCAACATTTCTTGTTTGTCTTGTACGGTCATTGGTAAATAGCGATGTTTCATAGAGTGCTGTCCCCTTTTCAAGTTAGATTAGTTTGATCGTTTGTAAAATGGTGTTTCTATTGTTCTCGCTTTTAATCGTTTGCCACGAATTTCAACTTCTAATTCAAGACCCAATTCAGTGTGCTCACTTGAAACTAACGCTAATCCGATATTTTTCTTAAGTGTTGGCGATTGCGTACCTGTTGTCACTTCACCAATTTTTTGGTCTCCTGCATATACTGGATAGCCAAAACGTGGAATTCCTTTATCCACCATTTCAATGCCTATTAACTTACGCGGCACACCCGCTTCTTTTTGAGTAGCTAAGGCTTTTTTGCCACTAAAATCTTGTTCTTTTTTTAGTTTTACCACAAAGTTAATACCTGCCTCTAGTGGGGTAATGTCTTTGGACAATTCCTGGCCATATAACGCAAGACAGGCTTCAAAGCGCAATGTGTCACGAGCACCTAAACCAACAGGAACTAGCCCTTCAGCTTCACCTTCAGCTAAAATAGTTTCCCACAAACTCACTAACGATTCAGGAGCGGCATAAATTTCAAAACCATTTTCTCCTGTATAACCTGTACGAGATAAAATCACTGTTTGGTTTGCTATTTTCACATTTTCTTTAAAACGGAAAGGTTTAATGGTTGTTAACTCTTCGTCTGTTAATCGCTGAAGTATAGTTTCAGCTAATGGGCCTTGCAACGCTAACAAGCCGTAACGATCAGAGGCATTATCTATTGTCACATCGCCCTTTTTTGTTTGTTCCATCCATTCAACGTCTTTTTCAATATTAGAAGCATTTACTACTAATAAGTAATGCTCATCTGCTAATTTATAAATCAATAAATCATCAACGGTTCCACCGTCTTCGTAACACATTGCTGTATATTGCGCTTGACCATCTTGAATTTTGGACACATCATTCGTGACGAGGTGTTGGAGGTACGTTAAGCTATCTGCACCTGTGACAAAAATTTCTCCCATATGTGATACATCAAAAAGACCCGCTTTTGTTCGAACTGCTTCATGCTCTTCTTTAATACTCGAAAATTGCACAGGCAATTCCCAACCGCCAAAATCAATGGTTTTACCACCATATTTTGAATACGTTTCAAACAGAGGTGTACGCTTTAACTGTGTCAATGAAATTCCTCCTCATTCTTCAACTTCGTTTTGGTCAGACCAAAAAGCATCTGAGCACAAAAAAAGACAGAGATTTCCCTTTAAAGGGAAATCTCTGTCCTGGAACCTGAAAGTTTACCGTAATGGTTTTCCTCGTTGGTAGCTGACATGCAGCATTCTCCAGAGATGCGTCCTATACGAGTCTTTTTGCCTGAGAGATTCACGACTTTTGTCATTTGCTCCTTCGGCGACGCATTCGCGTTCTCTCCTCGTACAATCATCCGCCCAAATCAAAAATGTTTGGTCCAAAATGCTATACAGAATAGTATAACTTTGAATATATCTTAACATTGATTATAGGAAAGCGCAATCTTTTTTACATAGTAGAACAAAAGACGAATAATTAATTTTTTTAAGATAAAATCATTCGCCTTTTAGTCTATTTACTTGAAAAGCAGCATATTGTGTAATTTGTCGCAAGGTCCGAAATTCCGTTCGTATTGTAATATGAGCCGTTTGTTTATAATCCCGATAACGCGATTTATGCAACGCTTCTATTTCATCGCGTGTCGATTGTCGCACAATCGGTCGATTCGGATCTCGATGAATGCGACGCCAAATTTCCCGAAAAGGCGCATCTAAAAACATTACCAATCCTGTATTTCTCATGATTTTTTGGTTTTCTTTCCGCATCGTCACACCACCTCCAGTAGAAATGATGCAAAAATCGTTTTTAAAATTTTGCAAAAACTGTGTTTCGAGATCCCTAAAATATCGTTCGCCATACTGTTCAAAAATTTCAGGGATCGTTTTCCCTGTCTGTCGAACAATTTCTTTGTCCATGTCATAGAAGGGCAGTTTTAACAGAAAGCTTAGTCTTCTGCCGACTGCGCTTTTTCCGCAGCCCATGAATCCAATCAAATATATTCTATTCATCCTACCCACCCGATACTTACCTCTACTCAGGTATATTATTTTGCTCAAAATCCTTCAGTAGTTGTATAGTAGCATGTCTATGCATTTTTTCCAAACCATCATATGTTTTATATTGAATGGAATACTGCATAAGTAGGTGAGATAACAGCATTAAGGCTGTTATGAAAAAAACGATTGCAATCGGATACACGGCACCTTTTTCATTACGGAGCTGACGTAAAAACATATTCAGCCTCTTCTATTGTTCCAGTTGAAAATTCTACGCGAATTTGTAAGCTATCGCCGCTTATCGAAAATTGACTTTGGTAGATTCGTGTCAACATAACTTCATGGCCTTTTCTATTTTTTTGTTTACGAACCATATTTGTGTAAAGTTCGATATCAAATTCCTCTCCTTTTTGGACAACACGAATTCCGTTACCTCCATTTATAACTTCAATCGAGTCACTTTGATGCAAGTAGTTTTGCAAATCAATTGCAAACAATCGCCATTCTGCCTCATGCGGATCCAAGTCCTCTGTAAATCGAATCATAAAGCTAAAAAATAAGACGATGAGCGGCAATATAAGCATAAGTACAAACAAATCGAAAAGCGCCGTTAAAAAGGTAAATCCTTTGTCATCCAATTGTCTTACTTGATGCATAATTGTCGCCGTTGTTTTTTATAGTCCATATATTCTACACAAAGTTCATCCGACATTTGCCATTGATACAAAATGCCATTCACCATTCGTTGTCCTTGCATGCGACCTGTTGCATTCTTCTCCCTGGCTGCTTCGTGCAAAGTTTCAAATGCATTTACTCGTTCTTTTTTTACATGAAGACTGTGTTGTGCACCAATCATCACAGGAAGCAAACTACCAAAAATCACAAAGACAATCGACAAACTGACCATAGTTTCTGCCCACGAAACCCCTCTATCATTCAGAAAACACCACTCTCCCTCCCCCGAGATGAACGGTCACTGCTTTTTCTCCACTGCTTGTAGCAAATCGCAGTGTTCCAGATTGAACAACTGTACCGTTTGAATTAAAGTAAATTTCAGTGAGATTGCTAGTTTTTTTTAGTTGAATTGATTTAGGTATCTTTCTGGATAGAACAATCGTTTGAATATCTGTAAAGATTTCATAACTTTCTTTTTTTTCTCTAAAAACCACTTTGGCTGTTTGAGTTGTAGCATGAGTTTGACTTTGTGCAAAGTAGATATCTTGTTGAAAAAGCTCAAAAAAACGTTTTTCTTCTTTTCTGATCGTATAATTTTGATAACTTGGAATAACAATCAAAACAACGGTCATTAATACCGCTAACACTAAAAGCATCTCCAGTAAGGTGAATCCTTGCTCTTTAAGGTTTGGCAGAAGTTACCACGCCTTCAGCTGAAATGGTGATCAAGTCTCCATTCGGGCAATCCGTTTCTCCATTTTTTAGATATCCTTCACTTTCAAGGTTACCTATAGTTGGAACCGCTTTAAAATCCATTCGATAAGACTCTACTTGACCTTGAACCATTTGCACAAAAGCTTTACATCCTTTTTCATCAACAGCAGACGATTGTTTCGTAACGTTCGGAATCGCAATGGCTATAAGCACAGTAATAATTAACATTACGATTAACATTTCAATTAATGTAAATCCTCTTTGATTTTTTAAGTAACGCATGTGTTTCCTCCTTATATGGTATGAACTAAGTTGTACATTGGCATCAAAATTGCTAAATAAGCACCTACTATGCAAATAGCAATTATGATAAAAAAGCTAGGTTGAATAATTCGTAATAATTGTTGCGTTTGTTGTTCAATTCTTTCCATTAGTACTTCGCTGTAAAGAATCATTTCTTTACCCAAATATCCTGTTTGTTCACCGTGTCGAATAAAAGCTGCCATGTCTTTAGAAATAAATGAAAAACGTTCCAGCGACATTGAAAATGACTGCCCCATCAATAACTCTTCATGGGATAAATTCGCCATGTACTGAATGATTTTGTGATAATTTTGGCGTTGCAATAAATCTAGTGATTCTTGCATTGAAATTCCACTATGCAATAAAGTTCCTAACTCACGAGCCAACAAATGCGACCAGTATAATTTCATAAATCTTCGCAAAATAGGTATAGCTAGTAACCAAGTAATTTGTTTTTGAATCACTTGTCTTTTAAGCACTAGTCTAAAGACGTAAATTGAAAAAGCAAAACTTACAAAGAGCGCAATAAAAAAATCGGGCAAACTTAACAAATAAGCTGGAACTCCACTTTCTTCGCTTCCTGATTGCAGCGATTTCATCATCTCAGTTAAATTTGGAACATAACTGGTTCGAAAAAATAAAAACAAGATAGAAGTGAATATCAATAGCGATACTGGATAAATGAGTATATTTTTCAACTTTTTTTGCACTTGTTCTGTTCGTGCAAAACTTTTCGCAATGCTGTCGATAGATTCTGGCAAACGTCCATGGTATTCTGCAATTTCTATTGGAAACAACACATGATCGTTGAACCCTAAAAATTTTAGAATTTCAGCAGCATTGCCACCACTTTTTAAAATTCCAGCGATGCCACTCAATGCTAGTTCTAGCTTTTGAGTATGCATCGGCAACAATAGGCTTAAGGCAACTGGCAACAAATATCCTTCTTTCATTAAGACAGCTAAACGCGTCAAGAACTGCTCACGATCATGAAGACGGATCTTGTTTGACTGCATAGGAAGCCTCAATGGCACCAATTTTCACTCCTTCTTTTACTTGTCCATCAAATGATAAATGACTGGGCAAAGCATATGCTTTTTTATCACTAGCCGAAGATAAGGCTTGCTCTAATCTTTGTCCTTCTAAAATTTCATAAAGTGCACGGTAACAAGGCTCTGTTTGTCCGATTTCAGAAAACATTGGAATAATTTTTTGAGCCGAAACAGCGATTAAGGTTTGAGCCATCTCTTCAAATGAAATACCGAGATCATATAACCGATGCAAACAGCCAACAGAATGTCTAGCGTGAATAGTCGAAAACACTAAATGTCCAGTTAATGCAGCACGTACTGCAATTTGAGCCGTTTCTGCATCACGAATTTCTCCAATCATAATGATGTCAGGGTCATGACGTAAAATCGCTTTTAACCCAGTTGCATAGCTGAGCCCCGCTTTTTCATTTACTTGAATTTGTAAAATCGCTTGATTTTTTCGCTCTACAGGATCTTCAAGTGTAATAATGTTTCGATTGAGTTTTTCAGCACAATGCTTTAATAAAGAATACAACGTCGTTGATTTTCCACATCCAGTCGGACCCGTAAATAAAATTAACCCTTGAGACGCTTCAGATAACTTCTCAAGCAAATGTGCTGAATCACGAAAAGCAGCTAATTGATGAATCGATTGTGCTGTATCGTCTGGCATAATACGAATGACGATGCTTTCTTTTGTTAAAACCGATGGCAAGGTTGAAATTCGAAAATAATGGGATAAGTCGTTGATGGCAAGCTGAAAAGAACCGGTTTGGGGTTTTCTTTTTTCACTCATGTCCAGAAGGGATAAATATTTGAAATAAGCAATCATGCGATCACCTAAATCAAAGGGGAGTTGTGTCACTTGTCGCAAGTTTTGGAACGAACGATAAGAAACAGTATAGCAGGATGGTTCGGGTTTAATGTGGATGTCTGTAGTGCCTTTTTTTGCCGCATCGTGCAAAAGATCAACACAGCGACGCTCGATAATTGATTGCATATCCACCTCCTGTTTCACTTTGAACAAAGGCCGCTTCTTTGCTCACCCATAGTATAACCAGCTCTTTTTGAGAAAGAAATACTATTGGTCAAAATAATTTTTTACCTCCCGAAATCAAGCCAAATCTCATTTTTGACTAGGTTGTTTGTAAACACCCACTATACGCAAAACAAAATTTTTCTAGATTTAATCATCAGACTCAAACCGTACACGTGTTTGTCACAAAGAAAGATGAACTCGCTGTTTACACATTCACTCTGTTTCCTATATAATGAATGAGAGATTATTGTGTTGTGGCAAAGGAGGGATTACCCATGAATAATATGTTCAAATTAATGGGATGGTGGACTGGAATATTTGCAGTTCTCTTTTATGTTGGCGATATGGTTGAAGTATCATTGCTAATGGTAGCGAATACCGGTATTTTTGTTCTTCTTGGATTTTTAAATATTTCTGAACGCATGTATTTGTATATTTTTGGTGCTTATTTAACAATCTTTTTCGTAGGCTTTACTTATTACTCTACGTTCATCCACGTTCCTGGCGCTGGACATTAATCAATGTGAATAAAAAACAAAAGGTGCATCGGAAAGTCCGATGCACCTTTTGTTTTTTATAATCCAACCAAAAATGGATTGCTTTTCTTTTCTTGCGCTGGCGTCGTTTCTGGGCCATGTCCTGGATAAAGAATCATGTGTTCAGAGAGTGTCAATAGCGACTCTTGTATCGACTGTAAAAGCTTTTTCTCAGAGCCTTCGATCAAGTCAGTCCGACCAATACTTCCACGGAATATCGTATCTCCAACAATTGCAAATCCTTCTTTGCCAAATGAATAACTGACACTGCCCGGCGAATGTCCCGGCGTATGAAAAAGATCCATTTCAAAAGAATCGATTTGCAAAGTCTTTTGATCTGTCAATAACACATCCGCGTCTTTTATTCGATAATCAGGTACTTCTGCGTATTTTCCTGAACCGTTTAAATTCGGACGGCTAAGCCAGTCTTTTTCTAAGTGATGCAAATAAACAGGAACCGAATAATATTCGCGGATGTCATCTACTGCTCCAATATGATCAAAATGAGCATGCGTCAATAAAATCGCAAGTGGTGTTAAACTTTTCTTTTTCACCAATGCTTTAATTTTTGCACTTTCTTCTCCTGGATCGAAAATCAAGCAATTTTTCTGATTATCCGAAATAATGTAACAGTTTGTCTGGATAGGTCCCAGCTCTAGTTGGTCAATTTTCAACATTTACTTTCACCTCACTTTGATTATAGCATGTGACTTTCTTTCATACTGTCAAGATACCGACACTTTTTATCCTCGACAAAACCGCAGAATATCATTACAATATAAAGAGAACAAAGCGGCACTGGCTGTTTAAGTTGAAGGGAGTGTCATCGATGAGTTGGATGTTAGTAGTTATTTTTGGACTTATTGCAATTCTTGCAGCAATCGGCACTGTACAAACGCTCAAAAATAAAGAAGTTCTAGGTTTTCTTTTTAACTTTGGGACATTGGTAATTTTTGGCGGCTTTGCTATTGCTACACTTATCACACAAGGTTATCCACCCGCTCTTTAATTGATTGAAAAAAACTGACTCCTTTATGGTGTCAGTTTTTTCTTTGCACAAAAAAAGAGCGTTTTTTCGCTCTCTCTTTATTGTTCTAATTTCACATTTGGTATTGATGTAAGCTGACCATCTTTATCGTCGTAAAAGCGTAACAAATCACCGTTGATGATCGACTCAGAATACTCAAGTTCTGTAAAGGCTTGCTCGATAAATGGCGCGCACAGTTCTTGTTCTGTCGGCTCACCAGTTTCTTTGTCGTAGCAAACATTTCCTGCATATACGACTTTATCTGTAACAAATCGACCGTCACGGAAAACTACAAATTCTTCATGTTCTTCTGAAAATAAATCCCCACCAAATTGAATATCTTTCGATGTATCAATATTCATCAGATTCATGATTGTTGGTCGCATATCAATTTGGCCACCAACTTCATCGTCAACATAGCCTTCCCCATATCCTGGAATATGAACAAAAAACGGAACTTTCTGTAACTCAGCAGACTTTAAATCGGTTACTTCTTCGCCTAGATATTGTGTCATGGCTTCATTATGATTTTCAGAAATACCATAATGATCTCCATACATCACAATTATTGAATTTTCATAAAGCCCTTTTTCTTTTAACTCATCAAAAAGAACTTTAACAGATTCATCTAAATAACGGGATGTTTGAAAATAACGATTTAAAGTTCCTGAATTTGAATCGTATTCATCAATCAATTTATCTTCTTCATCCAAGGTAAAAGGATGATGGTTAGTTAATGTTAACAAACGACTGTAAAAAGGTTGTTGCATTTCAGTCATATGATGGACGGATTGCTCCATAAACGGAATATCCTTTAAGCCCCAGTTGACTGCATTCTCTTCAGTAATATCGTAGCTTTCAATGTCATAAAACTCATCGACATTTAGCGATTCATACATAATATCTCGATTCCAGAAACTTTTTGTATTAGCGTGCTGTACATTTGTAGAATAGCCTTTATCGCCAAGGCTTTCGGCCATCGAGTCGAATGTATTGCCGCTATGCGTAAAAAACACAGCCCCGCCACTTAGTGGGTAAAGCGAATTTTCAAGCAAAAATTCTGAATCTGAAGTTTTTCCTAACCCAGTTTGGTGATAGAAATTTTCAAAATATATGGTATCCTCATCTTCTGTTAAGGAATTCATAAATGGTGTGATTGTTTGCCCGTTCATTTCCTCGTTAATGACAAAACTTTGTAATGACTCTAGCGTAACAACAATTAAGTTACGTCCTTCAGCAATGCCTTTCATCTCTTCAGAAGGTTCTATTTGATTGGCACGCACATAGCTGTTTGCTTCTACTAATTCAGACCCATCTGCAAGCGCACGTTGCGCTTGTGATTTAGATTGAATGTAGACATCATACAAATGGTAGTTGTACATTCCGAGATTTTTCACTAACATTTCACGATCAAAACTACGCGTTAGTAATTGTGGACGCTCTGTTTCAGCTAATCCCAAATTGAAAAACAAAACTGCTAAAGCCAAAATATAGTAAGCTTTGCGTTGAACCGAATTCGAGCCGATTTTACTTGGTTTTGTTTTAATAAATTTAATGGCTAGTAAAATAACAAGAACATCAGCAAAGTACAAAAGATCTGTCCAAAACACGCTAGCTGCAGCACTTGAACCTAAGTCACCAAAATTATCCGTTTGAAACAAAACAGGCAAGGTAATAAAATCATTAAAAAAGCGATAAAATGCAACGTTTCCATACAAAACAATCGATGAAATCACAGCAATTGCAACTAGGTATCGATTTTTTGCCTTGTCGCTTTTCAAAAACAATGAAATTCCGTATACAAACAACAGCATACTTAGCGGATTAATAAACAAAATAAATTCTTGCAAAAAATTATCAATAGTGATTGAAAAACTTGTTTTGTAGACGATATATGTTTTTAGCCAAGTCGCGATGATAGCAAGTGCCAGAATTGTGTGTTTCGGCCATTCTTTTTTAAGCATTCCCAGATGTCCTCCTATTCTATTAATGATTTTGAGTCTATCTTAATGATTCAGTATAAGGCATTACTGAAGTCATTTGAACTATTTGCCCTTATTTTAGACGAATGAGACATTACGAAGTTTCGTTTACCGAATTATTTTTTATCGTATTCAGATCTTTTTTGACGCAAAATGAGCATTGCCGTTGCATATTCTTGTGCAGTAATAAATTGCATGCGGTATAATTCTTTAATTTCATCTTCCATCAATCCAAGATCTGCACTGTAATCTGCTGTGTAAATGATGGTTCCGTAACGCTTTAAAAGTTGCATCACATCAAATAGGTTTTTCATTTACTTACCGCCTTCGTATCAATCATTCGACTTTCTGTATAAATGCCACCAACAGGAACATCATGGTCTTCTATCGGAATTTTTTTTACTAGCTGAAAATCAAAAGCTAAAGAACGTGTAACGCCAGGATAACACGCTAAAAAACGATCATAATAGCCTCCACCAAAACCAATTCTAAATCCTTGTTCTGAAAAAACAACACCTGGTACAATCACCAAATCAATGTCTTCTGGTTTTATGTAAAGTGTTTCAGCAACAATTGGCTCTTGCAACTTCATGTAGACGACTTCTAGTTGATCGATACGTTCGAATATTCGAAAATCCATTGTACGATCTTTAGCGTGACATTTGGGTGCTGCAACTTTTTTTCCTAATGCCCAGCACTTTTTCATTAGTTCGAATGTGTCAACTTCAGGAAAGGCTGAAATGGTCATACCGATAGTTGTCGCTGCTTGAAATACAGGATCTTCTATTAAACGGTTGATAATTTCTAGTGATTTCATTTTATATTGTTGTTCTGTCATTTGATTGAGTAAGTTCAGCATTTCTGTACGGTGCATTTTTTTATCCATTTCAACATCTTCTCCTTTAAAAAGAAAAAAGCCAAAACCTAAATTAGGTTTTGGCAATCAATGAATTACTTCGTTTCACGGTGTACTGTCATTTTGTTATCACGTGAGCAATATTTTTTCATTTCAAGACGCTCAGGGTTGTTGCGCTTATTTTTAACAGTGCTGTAGTTACGTTCGCTACATTCTGTACAAGCTAAAGTGATGTTAACACGCATCGGTATCCCTCCTAATTCTTTCAAAGATCATTTGTAAATAAGCGTGATCTATACGACTTAATTATTATAGCATATATTAAAGCAAAGTCTACTGTAATATTCCCATAAATGAGAAGTTTTTTACTTCTAGAAAATCTTCATTATTTGTTTAAATCATAATGACGTCCACGTACCAAGTAAAACAATTGTTCTGCAATATTCGTCGCGTGATCTGCAGATCGTTCCATATAACGACTAATAAAAGAAAGTTGTGTAATTTGGCTAAGTTTGTCTGGGTGCTCCCCACCCACTCGCATTAATTGACGAATCACATTTCCGTATAATTCGTCTACTTGATCATCAAGTTCAGCGATTTCTTTTGCTTTTATAACATCTTCTTCTACAAAAGCTTCAATTACTTGATTGAGCATCGCAACTGCCAGTTTTTGCATTTGCTGAATTTGAGTGATTTGAGCTAGCAATGGCTGATTGCCAATCCGAATAGTTTCTTTCGCAATGTTTACCGCATAATCTCCTACCCGTTCCATGTCTGATGCTACTTTGATTGTTACAATCAATCGTCTCAAATCAGTTGCGACTGGCGACTGTTTGGCAATTAGTAATATCACTTGATCATTAATAGTTTCTTCTAACTGATTAATTTCTTTGTCATGCTCAATAATTTCTAATGCAGCATCTACATCTTGTGTAACTAATGCTTCCATTGATTTATTTAACGCGTCAACTGCCATAGTACTAAGCGTGGTTAACTCTTCCTGAGCGGAATTTAATTCAAACTCAAATTTTTCACGTACTGACAACGCTTCCGCCTCCTTTATTAACCAAATCTTCCTGAAATGTAATCTTCCGTGCGTTTATCGGAGGGATTTGAAAAAATAGTATCAGTAAGATCATACTCGACAACTTCTCCGTTTAAGAAAAATGCAGTTTTGTCTGAAATACGTGCTGCTTGTTGCATATTATGGGTAACGATAATAATGCTATAGTCTTTTTTTAACTCTTGAACCAATTCTTCAATTTTTAATGTAGAAATCGGGTCTAAAGCTGACGTTGGTTCGTCCATCAAAATCACATCGGGCTCGATGGCTAGTGCACGCGCGATACAAACGCGTTGCTGTTGCCCGCCTGAGATGCTATAGGCATTTTCAGTTAAACGATCTTTTAGTTCTTCCCATATCGCCGCTCCACGCAAACTTTTTTCGACAATTTCATCAAGAATTTTCTTGTTTTGAATCCCATGAATTCGTGGTCCATAAGCAATATTGTCATAAATAGATTTTGGAAATGGATTGGGTTTTTGAAACACCATGCCGACACGCGTTCGCAGCTCTTCTACACCATAGTTTTGATCGAATATGTTGCGACCTCTATAAAGAATTTCACCTGAAGTTTTGACAGATGGCACTAATTCAACCATGCGATTGAGCGTTTTCAGATAAGTTGACTTACCACATCCTGAAGGCCCGATAATCGCCGTTACTTCATTTTCCAGAATTTCTAAATCAATATTCTTCAATGCATGATTCGTGCCGTACCAAAGATTAAGTTGATTTGTTTTGTAAACTGCTTTTTTTGTCAAATTGTTTGTTTGTTCTTCACGTCTTGGTGGATTTGCTATGATGATCGTCATTTAACAATGCCCCTTTCACATATTTAGCGTTAATAGCGTTTATCAAATTTATTACGAATAATAACGGCAATGGAATTCATAATTAGCAAAACAGCCATCAATACCATAATTCCAGCAGCGGCTACTGTTTGAAATTCTTGTTGTGGACGACTTGACCAATCATAAATTTGCATCGGCAACGCTGTAAATGTATCCATCACACCAGCCGGTAAAAATTGAATGATGACAGGTACACCAATAACGATTAATGGCGCTGTTTCACCAATAGCACGCGATAGCGCTAAAATACTTCCTGTTAAAATGCCTGGTAAGGCAGCCGGTAAAATGATTTTAATAATAGTTTGCCATTTTGTTGCACCCATGCCGTAAGATGCATCCCGCATTTCACCTGGAACCGATCGAATTGCTTCTTGAGCGGCAACAACTATGACTGGTAGGATCAATAAACTCATAGTAAAACCTGCTGCTAAGACACTATTTCCTAACGCCATCGCGCGAACAAATATAGTTAACCCGAGTAATCCGAATACGACAGATGGAACCCCTGCTAGATTAGAAATATTCATACGAATAAACGACGTAATGCGATTTTGTTTCGCATACTCCTCAAGGTAAATAGCCGAACCTACTCCTAAAATAATTGATGTTGGAGCCACCACCATCATCAGCCAAAGTGAACCAATAAGTGCAGCTTTAATCCCCGCTTTTTCTGGAAAGCGAGAAGCGAAATTCATCAAAAATTCTAGTGATAAATGTCCCACTCCCTGTGATACAATCCGGTATAGCAAAATAACCAATGCCAATAAAGCTAGTAATGTGGCTAATAGAAAGATGGATTGAAAAATTTTATTGATAATCAATCTACTATTCATCCGTTTGACGACTGTTTGTTGTTCAATATAGCGCATCTTAATACTCCTCCCTAAACCGTTTTGAGACATAGCTAGCGAGAATATTCATGACCATCGTAAAGACAAACAATGTAAAACCGACAGCGTAGATAGAGTAATAAATAGTTGTGCCAAATCCCGCATCTCCTTTTGACACTTGAACAATATAGGCGGTCATGGTTTGAATTGAACCGGTAAAATCTCCATCGAGCCTCGGCGTCGAACCTGCTGCCAATGACACAATCATAGTTTCGCCAATTGCTCTTGAAACTGCTAAAACGACAGATGCAATAATTCCTGAAAGTGCAGCTGGCACAGTGATTTTCCACGCGACTTCAAATTTTGTCGACCCCATCGCTAATGCACCTTCACGAATACTTTTAGGCACAGATGAAAGGGCATCTTCTGACAAAGAAGCAATCATGGGAATGATCATAATACCGACAACTATTCCGGGTGAAATCGCATTAAAAATTTTGATTGCTGGAAAAATTAATTGCAACATTGGCGTTACGAATGTTAAAGCAAAAAAACCATAAACAATTGTGGGTACTCCGGCCAATACTTCAAGTATTGGCTTTAATACACGTCGTATGTTTTCACTCGCATACTCGCTCAAATAAATCGCAGCAGCTATACCAATTGGTACAGCAACCACAATTGCAATAAATGTCACTTTCAATGTCCCGACGATTAACGGCAAAATCCCAAATTGAGCATCTTTGTTGGAAAAGGGTAACCATGTTGTCCCAAAAATAAATTCAAAAAATGGAACGCGCGTAAAAAATGTGATGGTTTCAACAATTAATGTTAAAACGATTCCAATCGAAGTTAAAACTGAAACCGATGCAATAAGAAACAACAAAATAGGAATAAGTTTCTCTGTCATTTTCTTATTTTTTTTGCTCTGTGAGCGTGCGATCATTTCTTGTACAGATGGTCGCATAACGAATCCCCTTTCAACCGCGAAAGGTGAGCAGCGGCAGCTCACCTTCAGACTAAACTAGCTACATTAGAGTTCTTTTAGCTTGCTGATCTTCCACAAACTAGATGGCAATATCTTTGTTTCTGTATTGCATGATGGCTTCATCTATAGGAAGTCGCGTAACTTCTTATTGAGCAATTTGCAAGACCTTCATCCTTTCGCTCAAAATGTTACTGATTGTTAGTTAATGCTTCTAACTTGGCTAATGCTTTATCGTATTCTTCTTGTGGCAATGCTACATATCCTACTGCTTCTGCCATCATTCCTGCATTTTCTAGTGTGTACATCATAAAGTCGTAAGCAGCTGCGTTATCTGTGAGTGCTGTATTATTCGCATAGATGAACAACGGACGCGACAAAGGAGAGTAGCCTCCTGATTCAATGGTGTCTTTTGTAGGTTCGATGCCATCAATTGAAACTACTTTTAAGGTATCTTGATTCGCCACATAATAGGCATAGCCGAAGAATCCAACAGCGTTAACATCTGCTTGAATGCCTTGAACCAATGTGTTGTCATCTTCGGAAAGAGTTGCTGAGCTGACTAAGTCTTCATCTTCTAAAATCACTTCGTTAAAATAATCGTAAGTTCCTGAATCTGTGCCTGGTGCATAAAAGATCACTTCTTCATCTGGCCATTCCGAGTTAATATCGGACCATTTTTTAGTCGTGCCGTCTTCTATCCAAAGTTTTTTCAAATCTTCAACGGTTAAGTTTTCCACCCAGTCGTTTTCTTGACTAACGACTACTGATAATCCGTCATATGCAAGTTGGAATTCTGTATAGTCAATGCCTGCCTCTTTTAGACTTGCAACTTCTTCTTCTTTTATCGGACGAGAAGCGTTAGAGAAATCCGTTTCACCTTGGATGAATTTTTCAAATCCCCCTCCTGTGCCTGACGTTCCAACCGTTACTTGTACATCTGGTTGAGCGCCGGCATACTCTTCGACAACACCTTCCATAATTGGTGCTACAGTTGAAGATCCATCACCTGATACCATGCCTTCAACAACTGCTTCTCCGGCTGTTTCTGAATCAGTTTCTTCTGTTTTAGTGCCAGTATCTGTACTGCTACACGCACCTAAAATTAAAGCTGAGCCAAGAATTGTTGACGCCATCGCAAATTTCCAGTTTCTCATATTGCTAATTCCCCCTAATGATTATGTTGTTTACATTCTCTACTCTATAGAGAGATTGTTGAGAGGATATAAAGCCTGTGTTAAGAGATTGTAAATAGCCAAACGTCACAAAAAAACCCCAAGGAATATTTCTCTATAAGAGAAGTTCCTTGAGGCTTTTGTTTATTCACCTTCAACTTTAACAGAATCGCTGTATGGCTTTTTTATTAAATTTGATGCTTCTTGTGCTTCTGTATTTTTCAATTCAAAGTATTTGTCAGCGGCAGCTCGAGCGATTTCATTATTCGCTTTTGGAACATTTCTTGGATCTGTCGTGACATATGGAATGACTACAGCATAAGCAATTTCGGGGTTTTCAAAAGGTGCATAGCCTACATGCGCAATATTAATTGCATATTCACCATTCATTTCATGATCCTTTTCATAAAAATAGACTTCTGCTGTACCAGTTTTTCCGGCAGCGGTATAAGGTGTATTGCTAAATTGCGCACGCGCTGATCCTGAACTTCCTGTGTAAACATTGTGCATCCCTTTTTGAACTTGTTCAATTTCTTCTTGTGTGTTGTTGATACGGTTCAAAATTTTCGGTTTGATAATGGTTTGGATAGGTCCAAGTGTTTCACCGTCTCGAGAAGCTTCACGAATTTCTTTGACTACGTGTGGCTCCATTCGATAACCGTCGTTTGCAATCGTTGAGATATACTGTGCCAGTTGTAAAGGTGTATAGGTATCAAACTGACCAATTGCTAAATCGAGCAGTTTCGCACCTGGTGAAGTTCCACCCATATAACCTGTCGCTTCGTTTGGCAAATCGATGCCGGTTTTTACTCCAAGACCAAATTGAGCAAACGAATTACGCATCAATGCAAAACTTTCTGGTGCTACATATAATCCTCGATTGTATTGGTACTGCGCTCCTGCAATTTTCATCGCGATTTTAAACATATATACGTTCGAAGAGCGTTCGATTGCCATTAAATCACTCATAGGAATACGGTTGAATAGTCGGGTATTAAAAATAGAGTTTTTTTGAGCAGTTCCTGCAAATTTTAAAGGCTCATCAATTTGAACTTCGCCCAATTCAACGGCATTCTGAGAATACCCAGTCAAAAGCGTTGCACCTTTGACCGTCGATCCCATTTCATGAGATGCCGTAAATGCCCCAAATGCGTAATCATACATCGCTAGTTCGCCATTATTGTCTTCGCCTAGGCGCTTGCCGACCATAGACAAAACCTCTCCCGTTTGGGGGTCCATCATCACTAAGTAAGCATCTTTAACCAATTTCGAATTCGGTAGAGATTTTAACTGCCATAATTTATCTTCCACAATCTTTTCTAGTTCACTTTGCAGTTCACTATCAATAGAGAGCACTAAATCTTTACCAGCTTTTCCTTCATCTACTGGAATGGTTTCGATGACACTTCCTCGACCATCTGTGATATTTTTCACTACCGACTTTTGACCTTGCAATACTTCTTCATATTGCTGTTCAAGAAAGCTTGTGCCAATCCGGTCGTTACGTGAATAATCGCGTGCTAAATAATAATCGAGTTTTGTAGCAGGAATACCCACTTCAGGAGTTGTCGTACTTCCCAAAATCGTCAAGTCACTTGATTTGATTCGTTTCCAATCCGTCACTGTATTAACACCTGTTAATTTCGGGTCTGTTAACCGTTCAGAAACACGCGCAAACTCTTCGTCTGTAACGCCTTCGTTTTTAATCATTTGCGGAGTTAATGCATAACCTGAAGTCATTTCCCGGTATATCGCCAAAACTTCGAGTTCTTCGTTGCTTAAACTAGCAAGCTCTTTATCGCTGATTTTGTCTCTGACTAAAGTATCTAGTTTGCGTTGCTTTTCTTTTTCAGGAATATCTTCAGCTACAATTGCTGCCTTTTCTTCTTCTGTCACTTTACTTGTAGCAGTTTCCGTATTTAATTGTATATAAAAATCCTGTTTATCTCGGAGAGTCACTTTGTCGACATCTTTTTCGATCAATTTTGCCAGTTCTTTGGCCACGATCATTTTTTCTTCACTTTTAGTCGTTTGCATGGCCGTGTAGGTAATGGCATTGACAGGCATATTGCTCACTTGAATCCGTCCTTCGCTATCAAAAATGCTTCCTCTTGGAACACTCGTGTTAACGGGAACTTCTTCTGTTCTCGCGATGGCACGTGCATAGTCTTCGCCTTTTACAATTTGAAGATAACCTAAACGCAAAATTAATAATGAAAATAAAAGAAAAATCGTGAAGAACAAAACATTCATCCGAAAGACTGTGTTTGACTGCAGTTTCACTCTGGCAAGAGAAACGCGTCTTTTTTGAGGCGGCTTCATGAGCTATTTGCTCCTTTCGCAGAAATATCCATTTATCAGTATAGCATCCAAATAAAAAAACACACACTTTTTCTGACGAAAAAGTGTGTGTAAAGTTTCAATTAAGATGTATTATTTTGCTGTTTCGTAACGGTTTAAAGCTTCTTCCCAGTTTACTAGGTTCCAGAATGCGTTGATGTAGTCTGGGCGCTTATTTTGGTATTTCAAGTAATAAGCATGTTCCCATACATCAAGGCCAAGTAATGGAGTCTTGCCTTCCATTAATGGAGAGTCTTGATTAGGTGTTGACATAATTTCAAGTTCACCGTTTGAAAGAACAAGCCAAGCCCAACCAGAACCAAAACGAGTTTTACCAGCTGCAGCAAATTTTTCTTTGAATTCGTCGAAGCTTCCAAACTTACTATTGATGGCTTCGCCTAAAGCGCCTGTTGGATTGCCGCCGCCGCTTGGAGATAGTAATTTCCAAAACAAGGAGTGGTTCGCATGTCCGCCGCCATTGTTTCGAACTGCTGTACGAATAGATTCAGGAACTGCATCTAAGTCAGAAACTAATTCTTCCACAGATTTTGAAGCAAGGTCATCGTGGCCTTCTAAAGCCGCATTTACATTTGTAATATACGTGTTGTGGTGTTTTGTGTGATGAATGTTCATCGTTTCTTTATCAATGTGTGGTTCAAGTGCGTCATACGCATAAGGTAATTCTGGTAATTCATATGCCATAATTAAATTCCTCCTTGAGTCTATTTGTCTACCTTCTTAGCGTATCAAACTTTTTAAAGCGTTACAAACATAATGCACGTCAGCACCTATTATTCAGACCTTTGACCGACTTTCACTTGCTTGTACGCTTTTTACTCACTTATTATACGGTTAAATCGTTATAAAAAAAATGATAATCATGACCACTTGAATAATACCTTTTGTAAACACTGAGGTAATAAATCCAACCACTGATCCTACACCGGAAAGAAATGATTTTTTCAGTGAAGATTTGTTAAATAAAATTTCTGCGATTAATGCGCCGAGAAACGGACCAATTAAAATGCCGATGATTGGAAGAATAAAAGGACCTACAATTAAGCCAATCGTACTACCCCAAAGTCCAGCTCTTGATCCTCCGAATTTTTTAACGCCAAAAGCATTTGCAATTGTATCTGCTCCAAATAATAATATGACGAATAAAATTTGAATTGCCCAGAACCACCAAGGCAAATCGCTAAAGCTAAAAAAGAGTCCATACATGACAAATCCCCCGAAAATAAACAACACTGAAGGTATGATTGGGTAAACTAAGCCAATAAATCCGATCACAAAACTAAGTAGAATAACAATCCAACCGATGATTTCCATCTGTGTCCCTCCCCATAAAAAAAGCTCTCTTCTATCGTGCTCTACAATTTCAAAAATGTAAAGTGTGATAAAAGAGAGCATACTAGTTTTTGTGATGTGTATCTTTTGCCTGTCAGAACTGAACAAGCACTTCTACTTTTCTTTTTCTAGGCTCGGTTTCCTAGTATGGCTTCTGCGATGTTTACTGCATGGTCTCCGATTCGCTCTAAATTACTGACGATATCGACAAAAACGATTCCTGCTTGACCTGTACAAATGCCTTCGTTCAAGCGCAGAATGTGTTTTTTACGGAATTTGCGTTCCATTTTGTCGATTAGGTCTTCTTGTTCAGCTACTTCACGAGCTAGTTCATGACTAGTTGTATCTAATGCATTCAGCGCTTTTTGAACAGTTGCAATGGTCAATGTGAACATTTCTGTTAAATCTTCCATCGCGCTTTCTGTGATTTTCACTTTGTTGTTTTCTTGGTAATCGACTAACTCGATAATATTCTCAAAATGGTCTCCGATTCGTTCAATATCACGAACAGTTTCCATCAACATTGTGTGGCGTGTAGAATCAGCCGCTGAAATAGATTCTGCTGAAATCAACACCAAATAATCCGTGATTTTGCCATCTAAGTTATTAATGGCGTCTTCCAACTGATAACCCATTTCTGCATTTTTCTTACTTTTTGTCATTAAGTATTTATACGTCTCCTGTAAACCTTGAACTGAATACTCACCCATACGCAAAATTTCTTCTTTTGCTTGTCCTAATGCAATGGAAGGAGATTGCTCGATAAAGTGAATATCCAAATGTTTTGGTTTAAATTCAATCAATACTTCTTCTCCTGGAATTGCTTTTGTGACGAGATAAGCCCAGGCACCTATTAATGGAAATTGAATAATTGTGTTGGCAACGTTAAATGAACCGTGTGCAAAGGCAATTTGCATTTTTGGTTCTAATGCCAAAACACCCGAGATCCATTCTACATAAGCTGTAAATGGAATCAGCAATATTAAGAATAAGACAGAACCGACGATATTGAATAATACGTGTACAGCTGCTGCACGCCGTGCGGCAATGGATGTTCCGAGTGCGGCAAGCACTGCTGTTATGGTCGTTCCAATATTGTCTCCGAACAGAACTGGCAATGATGCACCTAGAGTTAAGATGTTTTCATCATAAAGTCCTTGAAGAATCGCTACTGTACCACTTGAGCTTTGAACAATTAATGTAAAGACCGTTCCGACTGCAACGCCCAAAATGGGGAAATCACTCAGACTAACCGTCAAATCAATAAATGCTGGTAATTCGCGTAAAGGCTTCATGCCTCCACTCATTAACTCCATGCCGTAGAATAGACCACCAAAACCAAAGATAACTTGTCCGATGTTCTGAACTTTGTTTTTCTTGATAAAGAAAATCAATGCGGCTCCGACTGCCATGATTGGTAACGCAAAAGCACCTACATCCAATCCAATGATAAAAGCGGTGACTGTAGTCCCGATATTGGCACCCATGATAACACCTATTGCTTGTCTCAAAGTCATAAATCCGGCACTTACTAACCCCACAACGATTACAGTAGTACCTGAACTCGATTGAATTAAGACGGTCACGACAATTCCGACTAACACACCCATAAATGGATTAGTTGTAAAACGATCCAAGATGCCTCGTAGTCTATCGCCTGCTGCTTTTTGTAAAGCATCACCCATAAACTTAATTGAAAATAGGAAAATCCCTAATCCACCAAAAAAGGAAAAGAGGATTTCTTGCCAGTTCATTTCCACGATTCTTATTCAACTCCTAAACTTCATATTCACACCTAACCTATTATGCGTAGTTTACTAATAATTTGTAAACACCTTTATTGAAAATTTACATTCCCGTAACAAAGCAACGTTTTTTTCTATGATCTACGTGTTACGATTATTCTACACAATGAAAGGAAGATGAATTTGAACATCTATCAATTAGTTAAAGCGAGTTTAATGGAACCCAAAAAACAAGCGGCCGTCCGCATTATGACGATTGGAAAAATAATGCGTTTTGTTTTTATCTTTATAACTGTTTTAACCGTAGTTTCTTTTATCGAATGGGTTATTGGTTTAAACAACACATCTAGCAGCATTGATGGCTTAGTTGAATTTGTAGAAGAAATTGAGTGGCTACTTTACCCATTTGGTTTTATTTTTTTATTTGTTTCCACCACGATTTATCATTTTCTTAAAATTAGTTTGTTCGCATTAATTGGCTTAGTAATGTTAAATGCTCGTAACCGTCGTGGTGAATATCGACATTTATGGCGAACAGCCGCTCTTAGTGTCACATTTCCGACATTACTTGCATTTGTGTTAAGTTATTTTAATTTGGGTTTCGGCGTTACTTTCGCTACTAGTTTACTAACGATTTTGTATTTATACTCCGCTATTGGCTATTATCCGAAAAAACCTAGTGCACGAAAAGAATAAGTTTTAAAAAAGTTATTGCAAAAGACCAATCGGCTTCAGCCGTCTTTCTTGTCTTTTAGAACGCTACACTGCTAAAATGACTATAGGTAACAGAAGAGAGCTTGTGAATTTCGGCAAACCCGTTATTTACAGGACAAAGATGTGTGAGCTGTTTGACTATGCCACCACTAAAAAGGAGAGATTTTTTCATGAGCGAAATGACACACCGTTCAAACACACGCCCCGTAAAAGTCGGAGATTTGACGATTGGCGGCAGCAATGAACTATTTATACAAAGCATGGCAACAACAAAAACACACGATGTAGAAGCAACTGTAGCAGAAATTCTTCGACTTGAAGAAGCAGGATGCCAAATTGTTCGCGTTGCATGTCCAGACGAACGAGCTGCTTATGCGATCGGTGCGATTAAAAAACGCATTAATATTCCTTTAGTAGTAGATATCCATTTTGATTATAAATTGGCTTTAATCGCCATTGAACAAGGTGCTGATAAAATCCGCATCAACCCTGGAAACATCGGTCGTCGCGAAAAAGTAGAAGCTGTTGTAAATGCGGCAAAAGCTAAAGGTATTCCAATTCGTATTGGGGTCAACGCGGGCTCACTAGAACGTAAAATTCTTGAGAAATACGGCTATCCAACAGCCGAGGGAATGGTCGAAAGTGCGCTTCATCACATTAAAATTTTAGAAGACTTGGATTTCCATGACATCATTGTTTCATTAAAAGCATCGGATGTTAGTTTAGCAGTGGAAGCTTATGAACTGGCTGCAAAAGCATTTGACTACCCATTGCACTTAGGTATCACCGAATCAGGAACACTGTTCTCAGGTACAGTAAAAAGTGCCGCTGGTCTTGGAGCATTGTTTGCAAAAGGTATTGGCAACACACTCCGAGTATCATTAAGTGCAGATCCTGTTGAAGAAGTAAAAGTAGCGCGTGAAATGCTGAAAATTTTCGGCTTGTCCTCAAACGCGGCAACACTTATTTCATGCCCAACATGTGGACGTATTGAAATTGATTTGATTTCTATTGCCAATGAAGTTGAAGAATACATTTCTACTATTAAAGCACCTTTGAAAGTTGCCGTTTTAGGTTGTGCGGTAAATGGACCTGGTGAAGCGCGCGAAGCAGATATCGGTATTGCTGGTGCTCGTGGAGAAGGATTGTTATTCATGAACGGTAAAACGGTCCGCAAAGTTCCTGAAGCGACAATGGTTGAAGAATTGAAAATCGAAATCGATAAATTAGCTGAAGCGTATTTTGAAAAACAAGCGGCTGAGAAAAAAGAATTAGAACAACAACAAGTATAAGGTTGTGAATAAATGAGATATCGTTTTGGTATAGACATTGATGGGACTGTGACTTCTCCTACATCACTGATTCCTCATATAAATGAACAATTCAACAGCAAACTAACATTGGATGACATTAAAGAATACGATTTGACTGCTGCTCTTCCCCATTTGACGCAAAGCGAATTCTATTCTTGGTTCAGAGATTCAGAGCCGCGTATTTATGCAGCTTCTCCTGTTTCTGAAAATGCAAAACGCATTTTAAACAACTGGAAAGAGCAATACGAATTGTATTATATTTCAGCAAGAGGCGACAATGTTCGAGATGTCACTTTTAATTGGTTTGAAGAACATGCAATTGCATACGATCACATCGAATTGATTGGGTCGCACAAAAAAATCGAAACAGCAAAACGCCATAACGTCCATTTGTTTTTTGAAGACAAACACGACAATGCCGTAGAAATTGCTGAAGAACTCGATATTCCTGTTATTCTTTTTGATACACCTTATAATCGCGAAGCTATTCCAACAAATGTCATTCGTGTTTATGACTGGCTTGAAGCAGAAGAATGGGTAAAAAATGAATTTAGCCTTCAACAAGCCGGTATCGGTAACTAAAATATAAAAGCGAGAGTGGACAGTCCACTCTCGCTTTTATTTGCATTCAGGGCATTTCCCGTAGATTTCAAA
This sequence comes from Planococcus versutus, assembly GCF_001186155.3. Taxonomy (NCBI): domain Bacteria; kingdom Bacillati; phylum Bacillota; class Bacilli; order Caryophanales; family Caryophanaceae; genus Planococcus; species Planococcus versutus. Next base: position 1,746,208 of record NZ_CP016540.2, read on the forward strand.
CTTGTGATTGGCAATCTCATATGCCGGTAAAGCCGAGCCTACTAAATCCATTGGGCAAACAGGAATTTCTTTTATTTTTCCACAATCCATACAGATAAAGTGATGATGATGATGATCACTTTCACATTGCATCCGGAAATGACGTTCTCCTGAAAGCTCCGTTTCTTCTAATATATCAAGTGATACAAATGTTGCTAAATTCCGGTATACCGTATCAAAACTCATGCTTGGATAGTCTTGTTGCATAACATCCAACAAATCTCTGGCAGTCAAATAACGTTCATCGTTCGCAAACAACTCTAATATTTGGTTGCGTTTTGATGTTTCTTTAAAACCATTGTCTTTTAGAATTTTCCATGCATTGGTTAAATTCATGCAATCGCTCCTTTTTTACGTGACACCATGATTTTTTTATAAACAATAACTAGCAATAACAAGAAAATAGAAGTAACGACGATTGTACCACCCGGTGCTAAGTCAAAATAAAACGCACTGACAAGACCAGTAATGACTGAAACTTCCCCAAAAACGATTGATAAGATAATCGTTTGCTTGAAGCTTTTGGTCACACGCATTGCAGTTGCAACTGGAATGGTCATCAGCGAAGATACCAGCAAAATACCAACAATTCGCATGGATCCGGCAATAACAAGAGCTGTGACAATCATAAACATAAAATGAATCCATTTAGCTGGTAATCCCGAAGCTCTTGCATACTCATCGTCAAATGACAAAACAAATAACTCTTTGAAAAAAGTAGCAATAAACACAAGAACCACCACTGCGACTCCGGCCACAATCAAAAGATCTTCTCTACTCACTGCTGAAACTGAACCAAACAAATAACCAAACAGGTCATTCGAAAATCCTTCAGCTAATGATATAAAAATCGCACCAAAACCAATTCCTGCAGATAATATAATGGGAATTGCTAATTCTTCATAATGCTTGTATAAACTTCTCAAACGCTCGATTAACACTGATCCTGTAACTGAAGCTACAATGCCGAGAAATAATGGATTTAATAATGCTAATGAAGCAACGCTTTGACTCAGATACAAACTACCAGCAATGCCAGCAAGTGTTACATGACTCAGCGCATCAGCGATTAACGACAGTCTTCGTACAACAATAAAAACACCAAGAAGAGGCGCAATTACCCCAATAATAATCCCTGCCGCAAAGGCATTTTGTAGAAATTCATACGTGAAAATAGCTTCAATCATATATGGTTGCCTCCGATGTGGTGAATTTTACGGACCGAATGGCCATACCATGCTTCGCGCTTTTCATCACTCATTGTGTGAAGTTGCTCTTTATAGCCATGGAAATGAATCGTTTGGTTTAAACAAGCAACATGCGTAATACGATCTGTTACTGTATCTACATCATGAGTAACGAGTACTAAGGTGATGTTCTTTTCTCGATTAAGTTTAGCCAACATGTCGTAAAACGATTGAACATTTTCATGATCAATGCCAACTGTTGGTTCATCAAGTATTAACATTTTAGGTTTTGCGATTAATGCACGAGCAATAAAAACACGCTGTTGTTGACCACCTGATAGTTCACTAATGCCTCTATTGATAAAATTTTTCATACCGACTGCCTTTAGTGCTTCTACAACTTGCTCATTTGTCGATTTTGGTAACCGATGAAACAAGCCTGTTTTCTTCGTTAGTCCTCCTGCTACGACTTCTTTGACCGTTGCTGGAAATCCCGAATTAAAAGAGTTGGATTTTTGTGACACGTAACCAATCCACTCACGCTGTTTAAAATTTTTTGAATCCACTCCAAAAAGTTCAATTTTTCCTTTGCTTGGCTTAATTAACCCAAGCATGATTTTTAATAAAGTCGATTTACCTGAGCCATTTGGTCCTAAAATCGCGAGAAAGTCACCTTCTTCTACTTTCATAGAAATATGATCTAATGCTTTTGTTTGCTCATATTCAAAACTAATATCTTGAATATCGATTAATGGCGCAACCATTGTTTCGCCTCTTTTCTAATTAATAATGATTACGATTTACATTAGAAAAGTATAGTAGACTTTAGCTTGAATGTAAATAGATTGTGCTTATGTTAAGTGTAAATGCTTGTTAAGCTATGTAAAAAAATAAAGACACCGCCGGTAAAACAGCAGTGTCTTCAACGCTTATTTTTGCAATGAAGATTTTAACTCTTCAAGTACAGTTGGAGTAAAGACGCCCGATTTAAGCATTTCAATTTCAAATGAATAAGGTGGCTTTTTGTTTTTAGCGTCTGTTCCCACATATGGTGTTTCGAGAATTTTTGGCACGTGCATCAAATCCGGATGATGAACAATCCCGTGTAATGCTTCAAAGCCAATTTCACCGAAACCAATGTTTTCATGACGATCTTTGCTCGCACCACGAACGTTTTTACTGTCATTGATATGCAAGACTTGAAGACGATCGATTCCCACAATTCGGTCGAACTCTTCTAATACGCCATTAAAATCTTCTTTGATATTGTAACCTGCATCGTGTGTATGACACGTATCAAAACATACAGACAAGCGTTCATTATGCGTGACGCCGTTAATGATTGCAGCAATTTCTTCAAAACTGCGACCACATTCTGTACCTTTTCCAGCCATTGTCTCAAGTGCGATATTGACCGGATAATCCTGTGTCAATACCTCATTTAAGCCTTCGATAATCTTAGCAATACCAGCCTCTGCTCCAGCTCCGACGTGAGCACCTGGATGCAATACAATTTGTTTTGCACCTAGTGCGGCCGTTCGTTCAATTTCTTTTTGAAGAAATTCAACACCGTGTTGAAAAGTTTCTGGTTTTTGTGTATTGCCTAAATTAATAATATACGGTGCATGGACCACGATATTGGATAAGTGATGAGCAGCCATATGAGCGAGTCCTGCATCGATATTCAAGTCTTCAATCGGCTTACGGCGCGTGTTTTGAGGTGCACCCGTATAAATCATGAAAGTCGATGCCCCGTATGAAGCAGCTTCTTCACTAGCTGCAAGCAGCATTTTTTTGCCACTCATTGATACGTGAGATCCTAATAACATAGACTTATCTCCTTATTTTTTGCGATTTTTGCGTCGTTCCATTTTTTTGATTTCGTCCATTTTCCACTTCATCTTCTTCTTGTACATTGGTCTTACTTTTTTGGGTTTATGAACCATTGTCTTAGCTTTTTCAGCTGCTTCGTCTACTTTTCGTACACGTGTTGTCCGGCTATGGCGTTCTTTTAAATCCACGAATTCGCCTTTAACAATATCTTTTTGTTGGAAAGGAATGCCCATTTTTTCAATACGAACAATCGCGTCATCTTCTTCAGGTTTGAACAAAGTAATTGCTAAACCTTTCATTCCAGCACGAGCTGTACGACCTACCCGGTGAATAAAAAATTCAAGGTCTTCCGGCAATTCGTAGTTGATGACGTGACTGACGCCTTGAATGTCAATTCCGCGCGCAGCAAGATCCGTTGCAACGATATACTGATATTCAAGATCACGAATTTGACGCATCATTTTCACACGTTCGCGTGGTGCTAAATCGCCGTGTACACGACCTACACGAATACCTTCTTTCGCTAATTGCTCAGCTACATAGTCAGCATTGGTGCGTGTGTTCACAAATATAATAGCCAAATAAGGATTAATGACTTTCATCACTTCTTGCAAACGTTCCATTTTCTTTTTACTACGAACAGGCACGAGGTAAAAATCTAAGCCATCTGCTGTTGGGCGTTTGTCTCCAACTTTTACATGAATCGGTGACTCCATATATTTTTTCAAAAACGGTTTTAATTTTTCTGGAATTGTCGCAGAAAAAACATACATTTCGAGATCGTCTTTCATTTTTCCAGCCACTTGATCAATTTCTTCGATAAAACCGAGATCAAAAGCCAAATCAGCTTCATCTATAACGAGGATTTTACCTGTGTGTACCAACAGTGCGTTTTCTTTCACTAAGTCTCTTAAACGACCAGGCGTTCCAACGACGATATGTGGCTGCGTTTTTAATTTATTGATTGATCGTTGCTTGTCAGTTCCACCGATAAACGATTTTACTTCAATGCCAGATCCAACAACTAGTTTCTGCAATTCGTTAAAGATCTGCACGCCTAGTTCACGCGTCGGTGCTGAAATGACTGCCTGCACTTCTTGTTTGCTGACGTCAATACGTTCAACGATAGGAATAATGAAACTGTGTGTTTTCCCAGTCCCAGTATGAGATTGGCCAATTGCGCTGTTGCCTTTTAATATATGGGGCATCATTTCCTTTTGAATCTGAGTTGGTTCTGCAAACCCGAGTTTTTCTACCGCTTCTAATAGGAACGGCTTGAATGGATATTCGTTAAATTTTGTCATGGGATTAAATTCCCTCCTTACGCTCTAGATATTATAGCATGAAAAGACGTCTTTACGCGATGCATCTTTTGTAAAGCTACGTTGTCTCAGTTATAATGAATACAGGATTTTGAATTTGAAAGGAGCGCGGTACTGGATGAAAGTTATGAAAATATCGCCAAGAGGATATTGTTACGGAGTGGTTGATGCTATGGTGATCGCAAAAAACGCTGCGATGGACGAAAGTTTACCACGTCCCATTTATATACTAGGAATGATTGTCCACAATAAACATGTGACGGACGCTTTCGAACAAGATGGCATTATCACATTGGATGGACCCAACCGTCTTGAAATTCTAGAAAAAGTAGAAAGTGGTACGGTTATTTTTACAGCACATGGCGTTTCTCCACAAGTTCGCGAGTTAGCAAGACGTAAAGGTTTGGTATCTATTGATGCGACATGCCCTGATGTTACTGTGACGCACGACTTGATTCGTGAGAAAACAGCAGACGGCTATCAAATTGTTTACATTGGAAAAAGTGGACACCCTGAACCTGAAGGCGCAATCGGTGTCGCTCCTGATATGGTTCATTTAGTCGAATGTGTCGACGATGTTAACCGTTTGGAACTTGTTTCTGAAAAAATTATCGTTACCAATCAAACAACCATGAGCCAGTGGGATGTCGTAGATATGATGAAACGATTGAAAGAAAAATTTCCGCATTCTGAAGTTCATAAAGAAATTTGTTTGGCCACTCAAGTTCGACAAGAAGCGGTTGCACAACAAGCGGGCGACACCGATTTATTAATCGTTATTGGTGATCCAATGAGCAATAACTCAAATCGTTTGGCGCAAGTCTCTCAAGACATCGCAGGGACACCTGCCTACCGCATTTCCGATATTTCCGAACTAAAATTAGAGTGGTTAGAAGGTGTTGAAACTGTTGGTATTACAGCAGGTGCTTCTACGCCTACACCTATTGTTAAAGAAGTGATGAAATTCTTGGATCTTTACGACCCGGCAGACCCAAGCACACACGCATTGACTCGTTCTGTACCACTCAACAAAATTTTACCGAAAATCAAACATCCGAAACCTTCTGATCGCATCGAACCATATCCAGTAGGTGAATAAGTAAAAGCTGTCGCAAAAGTTAAAACCTAACTTTTGCGACAGCTTTTTTAATGTATTGCATTAATCTGAAGTCATGCAATTGATACTCTGATATTTTTGATTGATCCAATTCAACTTTTCAAGTTAAGGACTAGATAACTGCAACATCCACTTCGCTACCTGTACATGCAGATGTGTAGGTTCATATACTTTGAATAAAGAGATTCAACATGAGTTTTTTAGAAAGTTACGTGACAGAAATCTAAAAGAGTTAGGATTTCCCAAGAAATGGACAGACAATCAATTAGAATATACAATCGCTACAGTATCATTCGACGCAAAAATCATTTAGACCTTACGCAAAGCGAAGTTGTTTCACACATGCACACCAAGCAAAACTGATATCTCGCATTAAAAATGGCAGTCAGAATGTGACTTTGAAAAGCTTGAACACGTTTGCTGCAGCTCTCCGGAAGGATATTCCTTCTTTTATACAACGATATGATAAAAAGCAAGATGAGTAAAAGAACAGCTCCAATCTAGTAAAAAACTAACAATAACGACTATAATAACTCTCGCTCAGCTACTCAGTTAATTAAGGGTTATCTTTATTTTGTATGCAACTTAATTGCTATTAAGTTGCATACACATTAAGTAAAAAATTATTATAAAACTTATTTTTTATGCGCTTAGGCAAGAACAAAGAGCTACTGCCCATCAATAATCCTCCTAGTCCTGCAAGTAATACATCAACTACAATTCATGTTGTAGTTAAAAAAGTGGAGATATAAATTCCTATAGTTAAGATTATCAGTCCCATAAACATATATGTTAGTACTTTCCCCATTTTCTCCTCCGATAGATATTCTTTATTTTTGGTATACTAAAGACAGTTAGTGTCTTTTTAAAGATAATTGTCCTAAGCTAATTCAACTTACGGATTCAGAACTAGTAATTTTTGAGATAACTACTATTTGCATGACAAAAGGGGAGCGCTGATATGGAGAGATTAAATAATTCTCGTTGGAAAATGAGTATGGCTGGCTTTACTGCGTTTGTGTTAGCTTCTATTTTCTTCTTAATCACTGGTCCTAATTTAGCTGGAATACTTGGGTTTTCAATATCTGCAATTGTATTGTTCATTCTAAATGTTAGTTATGTTTTTTACACAAACACGAAATCAGGGAACAAAAAAAATCAGAAATAGACTGCCCACTACGCGTTTTCCTTTCTCTTAAATGTAATATAATGTAATTGAATTTTTGTCACATTCAAAACTATTAGAAGATCTCTTGAAATTTATTAATTTAAGAAAAACGAAACCTTATTTTTATCAATCCAATAAGCCCCGACATACCCGATAACTTTTCTCTCTGCTCTTATCAAAAGGGATGCTGGCACTCCTGCTGCAATCTCATCTTCATTCAACCAGTATTTACGATGTTCTTCCTTCGTCATCTGCTGTTCGGGAATGTATGGTCCATTCCATTTTTTCGCTTCTTGTTCCTTTTCTTCAAATCTCCAATAATACAATTTATCCAAGTTTTCTTCCTTATTTTCTATTAATGCAATTTTTCTTCCGATTACCTCTACCATATTAATTGATCAACCTCTCTAAATTAGCTCGCGGTTTAAATAAACAAGTGATTTTCGTTTAGTCACATTCTTTCATTCTTGAAAATTACGCCATTTTATGTTTTTTAAATTTTGATTGTTTGCTACCGATAACTCAGGATATGCAAACCAATTGCGATTCATTCTGCCTCTGCTTTTAGTTAGTTTCGTTTAATTTGAAGAAATCGTGATTTGGTTTCTTCCTTCAACTTTTGATGTATACAAGGCGGAATCCGCGAACCCGAAAAGTTCGGTTACCGAATCGGTTTGTTTTAGGTATTCTGAAATTCCAATCGACACTGTTAGGATTTCATTAGGTATATAGCTGGTTTTTTCAACTTTTCTCCGAATCTTTTCTGCCACATTATAAGCACTTAAAGAATCCGTATCTGGGAGTAGAATAACAAATTCCTCCCCCCCATATCGAAAGCATAAATCATTTTTACGACTAACTGTGCAAAGGGTTTCAGCAATCATCTTTAATGTTTGATCTCCTACTTGATGTCCATACGTATCGTTGACGGACTTGAAGTAATCGATGTCCAGCACTAGTAAAGAGAACAACCGACCTTCCTCTGACCAAACGCTTAAAACTTCGTCCAGATTTCTCCGGTTCAGTAGTCCTGTCAACGAATCCGTCTGTGCAGATTGGGTGAGTTGCTGATTGTTTCTTTCGATTGTTTCAAAAGCCATACCCACACTTTTGGTTAACAGGTCGGCTTCCCGATTCCAATGAGCTTCTTTAAGAACCTCTTTTTCAGATTGTAAAATTGGTTTTCCTTCGGCTAATTGATTCACAAGAGTACCCAGTCGATTAAAAGGCGCTGCTAACTTTCGAGCGATAAAGATCGACAACAAAAGTAGAAGTAAAAATGGCACCAAAGCTCTCATTAATAATTGTTGGAGTTCTACTAGCAGTAAATTCTCAACAAAGGAATATGGAGTCTGCTGCACAATTCCCCATCCTGCTTCTGGCACATAACTATAAGCTGATAGCATAGAAACGCCTATGACGTTCGTAGCAATCTCCTTTCCGCTTTGTCCCTCTTCTATTTTGCGCACCAGTGAATGTTCATCAAAATTTTCACCAATCCGCTGGCTCTGCGGATGAAATAATAATATACCGTTGGGGCCAACGACATAATAGTGGGAACCACTGTTATCACTCGCCTCATTATCAAGAATCTGATTCAAGGCATTTTCCTTTTGAAGATAAATGGTTCCGCCGATTATCCCCCTATAAGTTCCATCTTTCGAAAAGATGGGGTGACTCATTAAGATCAGTAGCTGATTCGAGGGTCCAACATAAGGTGTAGTCAACATGGGCATTCGTGCGTCAAGTACATCTTTTGTATTGCCAGAGATTATCTTTGTTCCCTCCAATCCAATGCCTCCTGGACTGTTAACACGAATTATTCCCATTTCATCAACCCATGAAAGGGAGTTGAAATATCCACTGCTACTCCTTAAAAGCTCTAATTGCTCATGGATTTCTTGATCAGTCATTTCTTCGCGTCTTTCTAAGAAATCTGCTGTAGATTCTAGATGAGTTCTCATCGAAATAAATAATGAGTCGACCGAATGACTCATCTTTTCAACCTTGGAATAATTAAGTGCTAAATAAGTCGATGTTAAGGACTCTTTAGTCAAATGATAAGTCGAAATCGCAAGAATCAAAAGAGTCGAAATTACGGAAACGGAGACAAGTATAGATAACAACGTTGCCAAGCTCACTTTGTGAGTGGTAAGAATTTTTTTCATTTAGTGGACTCCTTATTAAATTAAAAATAGTCATTTATATAAAAACGTTCTGATTTATTGAAAGCGCAAAATAGCAATTATAAAATGAGCAATAAGAAAGATCTCTTTTCTTTATTTTCACATCACAGTTTTTAGTCCATAAACGATAATTTTTTTCCTTATACTTCAAAACAACTATACCATTGTACATTTAAAATCTTTTTTATTGCTTCTGATATATTAAAAAGAAGATTTAGTAGAAAAATAGAGAGAAGATGTGCTTAGAACAGCCTGTTCTCTCTATTTGCTTAGCTTCAGATAAGTGACGATATGAAAGCTCAAAAACTATTTATTAAATTCATACATGGTGTCTTGTAAATTCAATGCGTAAATGTTAAATCAAACTTCTTTTGAGAGCTGTATTTTGATATGTAAGTAAGCGACTTCCCTTTTGAGGTGGCTCACTTTTCAGTTACTGTAAACATTAAAGAATATCTTTTTAATCGATTATTTACCCATTCTCTAGGTATTCGCTTAGAATAAAGCAAGTAAAGAACCGCCTATTGCTCCTGTGACAACTACCAGCCATGGTGGCAATTTCCAATAAGCCAACATACTGAATAAGACAGCTGCCAAAGCGAAATCCTTTGCTTCTATGATGGAACTTGTCCAAATCGGCGTGTAGAACGCAGAAATTAAAATCCCCAAAACTGCCGCATTGACCCCCATGATTGCACCCTTTACTTTCCGATTTGCGCGCAGTGCATCCCAAAAAGGCAAGACTCCCACAATCAACAAGAACGCCGGTAAAAAGATAGCGAAAGTAGCGAATAGGCCACCAATCCAGCCATTCATGATCGTTCCTAAATAAGCTGCAAAGGTAAACAAGGGTCCCGGTACTGCTTGAGTCGCCCCGTATCCAGTCAGAAAAGCTTCTTCACTCAACCAGCCTGTCGAGACAAATTCCTGCTGCAAAAGCGGCAAGACCACATGTCCCCCACCAAAAACCAATGAGCCTGCACGATAAAAACTATCGAACATCGCTACCCAGTATGAGCCGGTAACTTCTCGGAGAATTGGCAGAAAAAAAAGGAATCCAAAAAATAACAGCAAGCAAGCAGTTCCTACCTTTTTCGTAATTGGAAATTGCATCTGTCCCTCTGTTGTTTCGGCAGTGTTTTTATACAGAATATAACCAATTAAAGCTGCAATCAAGATGACTCCCACTTGCGTAAAAGCAGTCTGCCAGAAAAGCGTCCCAATCAAGGCAAACAAGACAATTGCTTTCCTCTTCAAGTCAGGTGCGAGATTTTTTGCCATACCTAAAACGGCATGAGCCACTACTGCGACGGCAACAATTTTCAATCCTTTTAGCCATCCAGCATCCGATACATCAAAACTTTGTAATAGCAACGCAAATAAAATTAACGCGATAACCGATGGAAGGGTAAAACCAATGAAGCTCACGATTCCCCCTAATACGCCTGCACGCATCGCTCCAATTCCGATCCCTACCTGGCTGCTAGCAGGTCCAGGAAGAAATTGAGATAACGCAACTAGATCTGCATAACTTTTCTCATCCATCCATTTTTTCCTTCGTACGTACTCTTCATGAAAATAGCCTAGGTGCGCAATTGGCCCTCCAAATGAAGTAAGTCCTAACCGAATGGAAACAATAAAGATTTCCAGTAATGATTTGAAACTGACAGTCGGTTTTTTTTGATTCATCATTCTCTCTTCTCTCCTTTGATTCAGTCTTTTATCTCCTTAAACAGTTCGTAAGCTTTTTTTTGAGCTTCAACTAAAACGTGTTTCCCTTTTTCCGTAATACTGTAGTACTTCCGGATTTTACCTTCTACGTTCCGGTCTTCTCTCGTCAGCAAACCATCGGATTCCATGGAATGAAGAATCGGATAAAGCGTTCCCGGTCCGATACTATAGCCATGTTCCTGAAGTTCCTCCAGCATCCAAACACCATAAATCGGCATTACTTTAGCATGGTGCAAGATATGGATATGAATAAATCCTAAAAAAAGTTTGCGAAGCACTTTGTCTTCCATTTGACTTCTCCTTTTAATAACGGTTTCCAATATTGAATTCCGATATTGATATTTGTTATTAAGATAACATAAAACCTTTATAATATCAGCGCAATTTCATAAAATTCACATTCATTTAACATTAAAGAAATAGTAGAACTACTGTTTCGATGAACTGTTCGCAAAAGTACACTGTCACAAATAAATAAAAATCTCCATTTGATTACTACGATATAATCGTATATAACGGGGATACAAAGCCATATAACTGGCGCGATCCGAGTGGGAAAACAAAAGTACAATGAAAACGTCGAATTATTGTTTGTTTATACAAAAATTTTTAGTGAAATCTGGAAATACTATAGATTGTCAGAAAAAGATAAAAAGAGATTCGAAAAACTAGTTCGAGAATATGAAGAAACACTTGCTGACAAAGAAAAAAATATTAAGAATAGAGCAAAAGATTTGAAGAAAAATCAGTAAAAAGGTGATGCGTCGAATGAAATCAAACAAATTGGATTTTGAAAACTTACTTGAAGAGAGTGTCAATCAGTTTGCCAAGGGCAATTCAGAACATATCGAGGTTATTACTTATAAATTGCGTGATTTACCTGAAATCGATCTCACTTCAGTTAAAGAATTGAGAAAAGCTTTAGGCGCTACGCAAAAAAAATTTGGCGATGTGCTTGACGTATCTACACGAAAAGTAGAGGCATGGGAGATTGGGCGTTCTTCCCTTAATGGCTCCGCAGCTAGATTAATGCGTTAGATAACCCTTCCATTAAGCAATCCTTTAAACAAACGATAAAAAATGAAAAATTAGTAAAAAGAGAAATCATTTAGCCGAGCAGCGCTAACTGCCTTCCTGCCCAGTCAGGAATGAATGCAAGTTTTGGTATACACAATGAATTGAACCCCAGTGACGGATGAGTTTAACTATCCTGCACTGGGGCTTTTCTGTTTTTAATAGCAATTGAATCTGCATGAAGAGGATTTCCTTCTGAATTTAGTTTTTTATACTTCTGACAATCCTGAATATGAAAACTCCCGTTCATTCCTTACATGACTTATTTCAAAGCAAATAAAACATAGCTATTGGCTCAGCATTTGTATCGATTCTCGCTCGTCCACAAGCTCTAGTTTAGAAGAGATTGCTATAATTACTCGTTTTTTTCCATAATCCCCCACAAATAAACTCATTTTTAATTCTAATATTAACTCGAAAAACTGTCAGTAAATATTTTCAGTGTAAAAAGATGGATTAATTTTAAAAAATACAAATAAAACTCAAATTAATGGGTATATAAGTTCTATGTCTTGTTTATTCACATGAATAATAAGACTCAATTTTAGCGAAATGACGAAAAATAGAAGTGATCGAGCTCGAAACACCTCAACTGCTGATTCTTTATTTCGCTATTATTCAGGAGGTTTTCTATTGAAATATAAGCATTTTAAAAATGTAATTGAGAATCAACATCAGACATTTTAAAAAAGATCTTCTATGAAATTTATGTCGCAGAAGAATTGAATGCCGTGAAGGCTCAAAAAATCGGGCATAGCCAAAGAAGTATTTGCTTATTGGACGCATTACTATCGTTTTGAAGAAAGACAACGATAGTTTGACCGAACAATAAAAATAAGCCGACTTTTCAGATGATAAAACAAAAGAGTTTACCGAATGCTGTAATTCAATAACTAAACAATCATGAAGATTGAAAGGAATTAAAACCAATGACGATCGCGCTAGAAAAGAAGTAGATTCCACTAGCAAACTATTTTTCCATGGCAACAAAAGCAACCCTTACGTTGCACCTTACTGAAATTGAAAAAATCATGGGACAGAACCTGCCTAATAGTGCCTACTTAAATCAAAGTTGGTAAAAAAAGACCAAAGCACCATCAAAGTATTTCCATGCTTGGCTAGATAACGGCTACATAGTTAAGGAGTTCAAGTCAAATCGTTATGTCAGTTTTGAAAGACTGGATCTTTTGACTAAAAACGATGAAAATAAGGATCATGCCAATGAGGATATTTTGCTCGTTCGTCCAGCTGGACATAGTGATGCTCGTTTTCTCGCAGAATTGCAGAAAAATATAGAAGGAGAATCAGATTTTCTATTGTATGGAAAAGAGGAACGAGCACTGTCTACACAAAAAGTGAGAAAGCAGATTATTGAGTGGAATCAACGCGGCCATTCAATTATCTTTCTTGCTATTTTAAATGGAAAACACGTCGGTTATTTGATGGTTATAGGGAATGAGGTTAAGCGAGCCAATCCCCGTGCTGCCTTACTCCTTGTTATTCAAGCTGATGCACAAGGCAAAGGAATCGCTTTCTCTCTTCTTCAAAAAGCAGAGGAATGGACTATTTCAAAAGCTATAAGTCGTCTTGAGCTGACTGTTTCAGAAGAAAACATTCCAGTTCGGAAGGCATTCGCAAAAATTCACTAATTATCAACAATAAACTACACAATGAAATTTATATGGCCAAGTTTTTAGACTACTAAACTTTGAACTCATATTACCCTTAATGGGAAGTCTTTCGTTCTATATTTTAAGGATGAGCCCATTCAATTATTGCAGTGTAAACTGTCTGCAGTTGCTGTTCTTCTTATAGTCAATGACGAGATAATTTAGGCAGCTGCCATCGTGTAAATTTAGTGTGAATCAAGTTGCTTCTACAAATGCCATTCAACTTTGGCAGCATCCTAGTGTGTAAGGGACAATCCGTTGATATTCCAAAATGCGTTGTTTTATTCTCAGAAGTTCTTTTCTACTTATCGTTGAGTCTTTGATTTAATGTGCCTCAATGCATGATTAGTTTTGGCTTATGCTTAAATAGTTTTTTATTAAAGGCAAAACTTGAGCTAATAATTGCTCATCTGTTAGTTCGGTTCCACGCTCAGTCCAAAATGTGTATGCGGTACCTTTAAGGACATCTTGCGTGTCAACTTCGCCGTAGGGATTATCTTTGTAACAAAATACAGTTGATTTATGAAATGCCTTTACGTAGTCAATTTGTTCTGCGATAGCTTCTGTATTTATACTGTCATTACTTGGACTGTACACTAATGTATAAAAATTCGAATTGTGAAGCGGTCTATTGTGTGAAATAAAAACCTCTGGAGTCAACATGTTTTCTTGCCAATAGACAATCTCTACATTTGAATTTAGTGCATATAATCCGACTTCATTTAAAGAATCGTTCCACATTCTCGGTTTGTAGCCGCATTGCTCGACATAACCAGAAATTGTATTGATAAACCTTATATACTCTTCCTGGAAGTTATTTGTTCCCGGCACTTCGTCACCGCCTATTGAGAATATTTGGTGTCCTTTATATTTGTCTTGCTTAAATAAAAAGGCTATTTCCTCGATCAAATGTTTAACGAGCGTTGTTGCTTGAGGGTTATCAAAATAGTCAACTAAACCCTCATCAAAGTCTGACACGATCGATTTGTAAAAGTTTTCGTCGAATTTTTCTTTGACCAGGTTCAACCACCCCTTTGAGTGGCTTGGAACATCAAAATCTGGAATGATCATCACGTCTCTATCATTTGCATAAGCGATGAGTTCTAGAATTTCGCTTTTAACGAGGTATTGATCATTCGTTTTTGTCAAAGTTTGACCTAGGATTTCAGAGGATAACCGGTATCCCTCTGCATCCGAAAAATGTAATTGAAGATAGTTTCCACCACCTGTTTGAATCTCATCGATAACGCGCATTAAGAACGCTACTGGCACATGACGTCTCGAAGTATCTAATATAATACCGCTGACCAATCGAGACCGAGTGGCTTCTCCGCGTAGGTGTTTCGATAAATTGAAGAGCTCTTTTTTAATACGGTTCTGCAAAATAAAAACCTCCTATATCTAAGGATATGGTTAAAGTAGTTTTGTTGCTTTGTAAGTATATCGACCTTTTTAAAAAAGAAGTAAATAAAATTAATATACTTATTTTTTTGAAAAAACTTCACTATATAAATATAGAAACACGAAAGTAGGAATATTGAAATGGACTTCTTTTCAGGACCCTATGGTTTGGTCACAAGTTTTGTTTTTTGGTATCCATTTCTAATGGCACTTTTTTGGATGGCAGGATCTATTTTTTTTCTGAGAACAAAAGAAAATAACCAAAGTGACATCGATATAGATGGATTTGATTGGCCAATGATCAGTATCCTCGTTCCTTGTTACAACGAAGAAGATACGATAAAGGAGACCATAGAAAATCTATCTGGATTGTCCTATCCCAAAAAGGAAATTATTCTAATAAATGACGGATCAACCGATCTAACCGCTTCTCTTTTAGAGGAATTATCAACAAAACATACAGAAGTAAGAGTAATTCAATTAGAACAGAACCGAGGAAAAGCAAATGCTTTACAAGTTGGCTTATTTGCTGCTAAAGCTGAGTATTTAGTCTGCGTTGATGCAGATGCCCTTTTAGCAGATACAGCCCCTTACTATATGATTCATCAGTTTTTTGTAAGTGGAGAACGAGTGGGCGCTGTTACAGGAAGTCCATCTATTCGGAATCGAAACACGCTTTTGAGCCGCATGCAATTGGTTGAATATGCTTCAATTATTGGCGCGATCAAGCGAACACAAAGACTGTTAGGCAAAGTAATGACGGTATCTGGAGTCGTTGTGACATTTCGTAAAAAAGCATTAGTAGATGTTGGGTTATGGGACCGCGATATGATTACAGAAGACATTGCGGTTAGTTGGAAATTGCAAAAACGATTTTGGGATGTTCGCTATGAACCTCGTGCAATTTGTTGGATGCTTGTCCCGGAAACACTGTCGGGTATTTGGCAACAGCGAATTCGTTGGGCGCAAGGAGGACAGGAAGTCGTTTTGCGTCATTGGCGCATCTTATTCAGCTGGAAACAAAGACGGCTGTGGCTTATTTTTTTGGAGCAATGTGTTAGTACAATCTGGGCTTTAAGTTGGCTATTTATTACACTGGTTCTTATTTTTTCAGCTAATGCTTTTCAAGATTTATTACTTTGGTTGACATTAACTTCTTTTTTCCTTGTATTTATTAGCATGATTCAACTGTTTATCTCTCTTGTAATTGATTCTAGACAGAACGGTGTGATGAAGTATTATTTTTGGGCCGCGTGGTATCCGGCTATTTACTGGATGGTAAACACACTCGTGGTTGTGGTTGCTTTACCAAGAGCCATTAAATCTCGTTACAAAGGAGGTTACGCTGTATGGTCAAGTCCAGATCGAGGTCTAAAGAAATCATGATCATTAGTGGAAATCGTTCAAATTTTAGATTTGTTACCGATCTGCTTATTACTTTATTTTTTTGGGTGTATACAGTGATTGTAATCATTTTCATTTTATCAGCTACTACTGGATTTAGTAATGTTGTGACAAGAACGCTAAACACTACATTCAAAACAACAAATAGTGAAGTTCAAGCAGTGATTTTATTTGGATTTATCGTATTCATTGTTATTTATTTACTATTATTTATTAATCGTCTTTATAATAAAAAACGGTTTGGCAAACTAACCCGGCGAACTTATCCAGAAGTGGTTACTCAGCGTGAACTAATCGCATTGCAATTAATGAGTGTCAAAAACATTAAAAAACTTGAAAGCAACTATGTGATTTTTGAAAAAAATCCAATTATCTCATTAGAAGAGGAAAAAAAGCATGAAGAAAGCGATTAAATTAATCATTATTTTAGCTTTGGTATACACGATATTTTTGTTCAGAGATGACATTAAAGAAAAAGTGTTTACGGTAAATGAGTCAGCGATGTCTTTTCCAGAAGAGCTGAACAAAGAGAGCTGCATAGGTTTAAACTATCATCGTGTGTTAGAGGATAATTCGCTTGTTCGAATAAGCAGATGGCTGTTAAACTCGGATGAATTGGTTAAGTATAGCGTAGTAACTACAGAATTCGAAGAACAATTAAAGTCATTAGCCGATGCAGGGGCTGTGTTTTTGTCAGAAGACGAATTACTTCAAGCAAAAAAATCAGGAAACTTCCCGGCAAAATGCGTATGGGTTTCTTTTGACGACATTGATTACTCAGTTTATAAAAATGCCTTTCCAATCTTGAAAAAAGCAAACGTTCCATTTACCATGTTTGTCATTGCAGGACGCGTTGGAGATGAAGATTTTAACAACTTAAAAATGGCAACATGGGACCAAATAAGAGAAATGGAAAAGAGTGGACTTGCCAGCGTTGGATCTCATACGTATAAAATGCATCGATTTGAAAACGAAACTCCCATATTCCTTGTTCCAGAAAATAGAGTGGCATTTAAAAGCGATTTGAAAAAAAGTATTGAAGTTATTGAAAAAGAGCTTGAAATAACTGTACGTAGCTTCGCTTACCCATACGGGGATACTGATGAGTTTACGGCTCAGGCACTACGGGATCAAGGACTAGAAGCAGGATATATATTAGCACCTCAAACAATAGTGCCGACAGATGATAATTTTTACATCAATCGCGTACTTGTTAACGATGCAACACATCGCAATGTCATTCTTCCTTTCATTAAAAGTCAGTAAGGTTCAAATAAAGAACATCAGAGAGTAGTGTTTTCTAAAAGTTACGTTTGAACGCTAACTTTTAGGAGGCATTACTAATCTTGAAGTTCTTTTTCTTTTTGATCTTTATACGAATAGTTAATAGCTTCTTTTATATCTGATCCTTAATTTTCGTACCATTCATTTTATCGCAGCCATAAGCTATTCATGCATTGAACTATACATATAAATTTTATAATTCTGTTGAAAATCAAACGTATCCGAAAAAACTGCAATAGAAAAATATATTTTATTTTTAACACTAGCATATAAGCAAGGTCCATACGACATCAATAAAAATCGCCACGACCACATTTGGCACTCCTATCCAAAAGAAACAGCTCTGGCCATATGAACCAGAAAGAGATTCTAGACTTTCTTCTGACGTTTAATTAGGTCACCCCCAAAGTACTCAATTGCAACATGTCCTTTGAATTATTCTTGAATTTCAGACCTTGTTTGACTTAAATTGATAATTTACGATATCAGATTCATAGTAGCTACCGATAATGCTTGCTATATAAACTATGTCCTTCACCATGACTGCTGTAAATCCCGATAGACTAGTCTTTTGAATGTAGTTTACTTAGAGGTATAGTACATTCAGAACCACAAGTAGTTTATTCCGGCGCTATTACTACGTATAGCTGGTGATTTACTACATGAATAGGTTGGTTCGCTTTTTTACTTCATCATCTCGTTATAAATATAGAAGTGGTAAAAGGCTGGGATTAACAAAGCGCCTGCAATACAAATAAGTGCAGCTATTTTGCTCCTCTCTCTTAATCGATGCTCACCGCTCTTCAAGTGCTCAAAAAAAGTGAATGTAAAATAAATGCTGAAAATCAGCAGTGTTGTCGACAAAATCCCGAGCCAATTTCCTGTTCCAAACATGCCTAAATTAGACATCCAATTATCTTCCTTTCCTTTATCCTTTTTTTAAAGCTAAGGAATATCATTTCTAAAAAAACACGACTGTAGCTTGACTGTACTTGAATTACGGAAGGATTCAATAAAAAGTCGTGCTCTTTTTTTGAATGTGATCATTCATTTAGCCCTTCTATTTTAGTTAAGCTTATCTTCTGTCTTCCTTTTTTTTTATAAAATGATCCATTCTTAGTGCAATATAAATCAAGACCATTGCCGCAATGGCTTCCCAAATCCCTCCGAAAAAGAACCCTATGACTGCACCAAAAACAATATAAATGGCAAGCGTTTTCTCCATTCCAATAACCTCCTCTATTCCTAAATATTAGTATAACTGAAAAAGAGTATGAGGTTGTTTTAATTTTGATAGTCCTATGAATTGGAAATTTCTTAAGTAGTTCATCCAATAAATCTATAATTTATGAATCACTTCAAACCGTTCACATACTAGAAGCATGGTTTCTGAGTACGGTAAATTATGTACTTTTAGTTCACTTTTAAAAAATTGTTCATGAGCATTCCACCAATAGGTATAATCGCCTTCGCCTTCTGCTAAAGCAAATTCAATTGGAACTTCATTCATCGGCCAAATCGAGACATCTGTCACTTTAATTATTGCAACGGGCAATTCCTTTGAATTTAATACAATGTTATATTGGCCTACCTGCGGTAATGGTTCATTTTCAAATTCATACCATACGTGAGCTGAGCATGTCGCTTTTTTTTTCCCCTCGACTACTAAACTAGCTAACCAATCTGCATCAGCACCGAATTGAAATGCTTCTACTTCGTTTGTCTGGATTTGGCCTTGACTTGTCCAGTAATCGTTCCAAAACTTTAATGTTTTTTCATTCATAAAATCTCCTCGATTCCTAAGTAGTTTTGTGATTTGCTATTAGCAAATCTACTAATGAAAAAGTGCCCTATGTTTTTTTAGTAGCCTCCCATATTTTTAAAGCTACCAGGTAGCACTTTTCGATTGATAAAAATATTTCAAACCATTTTATGAAAACTTGTCTGATTTTTAATGCAAGTTCATCAACCGATTTCACATCGGGCAAGAGCGCTGCAATATCTTTGATTTCAGGAGTGTATTCATCCTCTGGGCAAAAGTCCAATAAATTAATCGGATCCCATTCGTCAATGATACTTTTTACCAATATATACTCATTCATAGTCATCCACCGAATCTATGCTTTATTTTTTCTAGTAGCGCCTCGGCTCTTTATCTGAATGTAACTTAATTACTATTATGTTACATTTACAATCTATCACTTTAATTCATTTTAGGTCTCTTTAAGATATATCTTGGAGGCGACCCAAAACCTTGTTCAGCTTCAAAATAGGCTAATTCTCCAGGAATGCACGAAATGATTGAAGGAAAACCAAAACCAACTGCATGTTCCAATGCTTCTTGCAACGGCAGTTCTTTTCCGTCTATCTTTTCATTGTAAGACAGTGAGTAGCACATCTTTGCAGCACCGTTACTTTTTAGCAGCTCGTAAATGTATTTGGGACTTGAGTTCGGTGGGGGAATCTCAAACATGTATTTTTCCTTTAACATCTTTGTATATTGGTGACAGAGCCGATTCAATGAATGATTCCTTTTCTTAGGTGTAAATAATTCATAAAGAACTCTTTCCTGCATCTGTTTTTCAAAAAAAGATTTCACAATTAATTCTTCCATTTCCTTCTTCATTTTGCTTTGCTCCTTCCCACTCTGCTTATTAAGCAATTCACAATTTACGGTCTTTTGAATATAACTTAATTCACAATAAGTTACATTCAAATTCCTAGTGAATTAAAGCATTTTCTCTCTATCAGGTTCTTTCAAAAACACATCTTCACCTTCATCAAATCCTTCGGGTCTCCAGTGATCTTCTGGCAGTCCACTTTCCTCAAACAACTTTCGAAGCTTTTTAATGGCTTCATTCCAAGATGAAAATACTTCAAAAGCATAAGGTGGTTCTGCCTCGTCATCATTCCATACAGCCCATTTTTTATTGGGAAGCTGTGTCGCAGAGTACCAAGTATCTCCTTCCATTTCATATATACCAAAAGTATTTTCAAAAGTGATATCCCAATTCGGATAACCTAATTCCTCTGCAAATTGATGGTATTTTTCAAAGATCCACTTGTGCAAAATCTTTTTTAAACGCCACATATCTTCACTCCCATTTGCTAATTGAATGTAACTTATCTGCACATAAGTTACATTCAATTCCTACTCTTTATGCCAAAACTTCCAATTGGATATTCCTAAGAATCTTTCTCTATTTTCATCAGTTATTTTTGTCTTTCTTTTCAAAGTATATTCAAATTCAAAATTAATCATGTTGTTCCTCGAGAAGCGGAAGCTAAGAACTGCAATATAAAAGAAGAGGACAGTTAGATTACACTTTCTTTACCTGGCTCCAGATTTCTTTTAGCAGTTTACCGTTAATGGTGGCGTTCTCCAATAGATCCCCTACTGTAGGATAGGATTGAAAATCCGTTTGGTAATCGGACAAATGCCAAAGGTTCGAATGTTCGTTCACATGATAAATTTCACCTTGATAAGAAAAGCTTTCCATTCCTGTTAGTTCCACGTCTTCTCTTAATTTTTCAAAAGGATAATTCATTTTTTCCTTGATCAAGTCAGCAAACAGTTGAACATCACTTTCTAAATCTTTTTCAAAATGTGCCAACAATCTATTGAGCGTGGGATCTTCCAACTGGTGAGTCATGCCCCAGATAATTCGGGCCACTTCAATTCTCACGACTTCACTCGGATGTACGCTTAATTCCTGTAATCGTTTACCAAACCATTTCACATCGACATCGGTATACGACAAGTGCACCAAAGCCATCACCAATTCATCACATTTGTTTTGTTGGATAAACCTTTCAAGGTCTTGTTCACTGTATTCCTCTACTGCATCTCCATCTTCTTCACAAGCATCAGATTGCTCAATAGATAACTTGGTTAAAAATTCATCAAAACTTCCTGCAACTTGTGTGATCTGCTCTGCCTCATTGTCCACGTAAACAATCGGAGGGTTTGAAACGATATTGCGATAATCCATAGCAAGCCAGGTATGTCCATCCCCGCTAAATAGAATGAGTCCTTCTGGCATGTCCCACTCATTCAAAAAATAAGCATTATCAAGAATGCCGTTCTGAAGGCCAATTCCTTTAATATGATCAACCGGAATAAATGCGTCATACTGGACCGGAGCCATAGAATGGGGAAAAGCATTATAAAGAATACGTCCTCCATTTTGTTCTTTAAGAATTGCTAGGTAAGCGTCAAGAAATGTTATACCGAACATTTCTTCTGCACTTGTTACCATGTCATCTGTCAGAGATTGTAGCTTAAATTCATGACTCTCTTCTTCCCAAATACTTGTCGCCAAAATATTCACCTCTATTTTATTATCTTTAAGAATTGATTTGGACCACTTAGCTTAAATATACTTAGAACTCTCATGAATAGCTAGATAATTTTGGAAATAAAAGCATGCATAAAAGTACAAGTTTACGGACAAAAAATGAGTTCCAGTACTCAAAAAGACCAATCATAATGATTGGTCTTCCTTTCTTTACCCTATAAAAGTAATGGCATCGATGATAGCCTTGCATTCTTCAATCAACTCTTGATCGGCCTCGTCTGTTAATCGTGCAGCTCTAGCCAATGGATCAATTGCCTTTATCTTTTCACACAATACATACCCAATTGTCTGATTATTTACTACGCTGTTCTTGTTATTCTTGGTTCTTCCATTTACCGGTACATGAGTCGGGTAACCTTTATTCGTATTGGTAATTGGCAAGACCCAAATTAAGTCGGTCTCTTTATGTACATTTTCTTCTGAAACAACGATGGCTGGACGATAACCTTGCTGTTCGTGCCCTTTTGCCGGCGACATATCGACCTTTATAATATCTCCAACTTTAAAAAATCTTGTCATCATTGCTCCTCCAATTAAATAGTGCCTGTACTTTTCCATTGAGGATTAAGTACAGGCAAACGATTTTTGAGCCTATTAATTGCTTACCAATCTTCTTTTCCGACTGGTTCTACTTCATCCCAAAGTGCTTCAGGCTCAGGTTTTTCACCATTATAACCAATAAATAACTTTTGAAACGGAGTTAACTGGCTTTTTCGAACTAATGAAATTCGATTTGGTTCAATCTCAACATCAAATACAACATCATCAGTTGCATTGAATCCTGCCTCCTCAAGGATATCTTTTGTAAGCCGAACTCCTTTACTGTTACCCCAATTCTGAAGTTTAGCCTCTCGGCGACTAACTTTCTGCTTGATTTGCGGCATGTGAATCAACTCCTCAGAGTGCTATTTATATACCGAGTATATACAATGTATCTACATTCGGCAAGCAATAGCTCTTTTAAGATTCTTCTATAATGGAACTCGATAAAAAGTAGTCACCATTCGCAATAAACTCTTTTGATCCATCTAGCTGTTTATTTTACTTCCGATAATCCGGAATATGTAAACTTTTTAGCCCATGCTTTTAAAAATACCTCTTAGCGGTTTATCCATTAGCCTCTATATAACATCGATTAGCTGCATTGTAAATCAGCCATTCCCACACCGGTTGACAGTTTACAAATGTGCGTTGGGAAAGCTCAGAGGATAGATTTGCTATAAAAGATGAAGTACGTAAAAACAAAAGAGCCAAAGAAAATAAAAACTTCTGCACTTCTAGTTTTAGGTAATATCTAATTCGTAAGTCTGCTGTCAATTTTCACTTTCATTTCCTTTATTACTTCTAAATCAAGAAGATCTATCAGCTCAAACACCATTTCTAACTTTCTATTTTCATCAGTAGTAAGTAAATCTAATATGTCCATTAGGGTCTCATCTTCCTCTTCTTTTTCTATATCATCAAAACCTTTCTGATGATAGTTATTTATATCTTCATAATGTTTATGACCAAATTTTTCTCTAATACTCTTAGATAAGTTTCCAAGTAATTCTCTATATAGTTCATCACCAGGATTAGTCAATAGAGCAATAATGATTTCATGAAAGTTGTCAAAAGATACTAATGAAGGGTCTTTTATTGCAAAGTCATAGATATATTTTAGAATCTCCTCAAAATTATCATCACTAATAGTCAAACCCTTGAAGATTGTTTTGGAGGACAGGGGTTCGCCTAATTCTGGACTAGCGTGAAGGGAGAGAAATTCGCCTAATCCTGCACTTGTGTTAAACCAACCAACTTCTTTACATTTTTCTAATTGCAAATTAATTTCTTCTGCTAATTTCCTAAGCCCATATAGAAATGATTTTTCTGGATTGTTTTCTATCTGATATATACGTGCTACTATTCCACTATTTTTTGATTCATAATAATCAATTATTGTAGTAGGTGAATCTAAATCCCAATGTTTCATAAAATAATATTCGTCAAACTTACTCTCGTAATAAAAGGGATACCTAAAAATATCCCTTTTATTCTTATGTATCCAAAGCACATTCTTATACTTTTCTAGCACCTGGATAGTCTACACTTAGTTGGACAGAAAAAATAAGGGGGCGTAGAATAGTCCACTATACGTGAGGAGAATCTACCATGCCACAAAAAAGACGAACATTTTCCCCGGAATTCAAAAAACAGGTCGTGGCGCTGCACGCAGGCGGAAAAAGCCGACCGGATATTGTCCGGGAATACGACCTGACGGCTTCCGCCCTCGATCGGTGGATTGCCCAATCCAATCAAACTGGCTCGTTCGAGGAAAAAGATAACCGAAGCCCTTTGGAAACGGAATTGCTTGCCTACAAAAAACGAAATAAGCAGTTGGAGATGGAAGTGGATATTTTAAAGCAAGCGGCACTGATCATGGGACGAAAATAGAGATTATCCAACAGAATCAACACCTCTATTCAGTATCAGCAATGTGCACTGTCCTCCAAATTGCCCGCAGCACCTTTTACTATGAGACTTCCGTTTCGGTAGAAAAAGCACACCAAAAAGCCCAAGCAGAACAGGAGTTGAAAGACGAAATCTGGGCGATCTTCCACGAGAATCGCCGCGTCTATGGCACACGCAAGCTGAAAAAAGAGTTGGCGAACAGAAAGAAATGGGTGATCTCGAGACGCCGTATTGGACGCCTCATGGCGTCACTTGGCATCCAATCGAAATACGCGCTGCCATCCTACAAACCGATGGTCACGCCTCCCAATGAAGCGACATACCGGAATGTGCTGAACCGCCAATTCAATCCGGCAGCGAAAAACGCCGTGTTGGTCAGCGACCTGACGTATGTAAAGGTTGGCGGCCGCTGGAACTATATTTGTTTCCTTCTCGATTTATACAACCGTGAAATTGTGGGGTACAGTCTGGGCGAGCGTAAAGACGCTGCCCTGGTTCAACGTGCCTTCGCATCGGTCAAAGGCGACTTGGGAGCCGTGAAGCTGTTCCATACAGACCGCGGATCTGAATTCAAGAACACCGGCATCGATGCGCTATTAAAGACGCACCAAATCGAACGGTCGCTGAGCCAAAAAGGAACCCCTTACGATAATACGGTGGCGGAAGCCACGTTCAAGATTTTGAAGACGGAACTCATCAACGGAATGTGCTTTGACACGCTTAACCAGCTAGCGCTTGAACTGTTTGATTACGTGAATTGGTACAACCATGTCCGTCTACACAGCAGTCTGGGCTATACCAGCCCTGTCACTTATCGAAACGCAGCCCTTAAAAAAGTTGTTTGATTTAGTGTTGACGTACCAACCTCTAAACCGAGTTCGGTAAGAACAAAACATCTCTTATCTGTATTATTACGAATATCTTCATCACTCGCATGAGTCTCTATCCTATTAATTACTACATCTCTCGTTCCTTTAACTGGTTTAGATATTGCCTTTAGGATACTTTTCATTTCCACAACTGTTAAATGCTTTAGTATTTCTCTAGGTAGGTTCTCTCTTATCAATTTATTTTCTTGTAATTTTGAAACCACTTGAACAAAATCAAGAAATATATCTCTCGCTTTAAACGAGTCTATCGAGTGTGTATGACCAGAAAAGGTTTCTAAAGGATCATTTACATAAGTTGGTCTTTTATTTAACTCATGTAATACTAGAATATCTTCAACTTTATATATACTATTATTGTTGTGTATTGCAGGTGGGCTAAATTTCGTCATGACAATGCTCCTTAATATTTTTTATCGAGGGCTTTCGTAATGGATAACGAGCTGATTGCCTATTATAAATCATACCATTTTCGTAGATTCCGTATCTATGCTCTGTACTGTTCCAGTTTACATATCACAGGTTATGAAAATTTCTATAAAGTAAAGGGAATGCTAATAGCCAGCATCTCCCTTTGCTTTAAGTATAACTTCCGATAATGTGTCATATGTAAACCTATTCTTCTTGTATACTTTTCTTATACAAGAGAAAAATTAAAATAAATTTCAAAAAAAAACGACTTTTGTTTTTTCATTACGTCTAACAAGTAGAAATCATAAATGAGGGGGCGAGATTCTTTGACTAGAGAGAGGAAAAACGAAGTCACTGATTGGTACCAGCAGCACAGTGATTCGATATTCAGGTACATATTGTTCATGGTCCGTGATTATCAACAGGCGGAGGATTTAACACAAGAAACGTTTATTAAAGGATTTCGATATTATGATACCTTTGAACGCAAGGCAAATGCGAAAACTTGGCTTTTTCGCATTGCCCATAATCTCACCATCGATTTTTTACGAAAACAAAAGCCCTTGGAATTGTTAAAAGACCTTGTATTTCTCGGAAAAAACACGAGTACTTTGCCTGAAGAACTGGTGGAGATAAAAGAAAGCTCAACAGAAATTTACCATGCGTTAGGTCTGTTAAAACCTGCTTACCGCGAAGTCATTATCCTGAGAAAAATTAAGGAATTCACTATAGAAGAAACCGGAGAAATTTTGAATTGGTCAGAAAGTAAAGTAAAAAATACGCTTTCTCGCGCACTTTCTGCACTGGAAAAGCAATTAAACAAGGAGGGAATTATCCATGAAAAAAACTGATGGTATGCATACTTCATTAGACAATCAGTTGAAACAATTGGAACAGGATACTAGTTGGAACCAAAAGCACAAAGCAAAATTGCATACTCAACTATTATTGAATTTGGACAAGCAAGAGTCCCGAAACCGATTTTTCACTGGCTTTAAATTTACCTCTAGTTTAGTCCTTTGCTCGATCCTTTTAGTCGCCGGGGTTCTGTTTCTTTCACAAAACATTCTTCAAAATGATAGTGGTTTGACAACAGGAACTAACACGGGTGAAGAAATTACTTTGGTAGCAAGTGAAGAGATAGATGTCGAAAAAACCAAAGAAACCATTCAAGCAGTTATAGAAGAAGAGTTCAACGGACCAGACAAGAAGTATAAAGAATTATCAGAAGCTGCCATGGAAGCCCAAAACAATATAGAAACTCAAGAAGAGTTTGATGCTTTGCAGGAAACACCCATATGGCAAGACTATACGGACTATATGGTCGATACGTACGCTTCTTATTTCACCGAGAATGGCTATGACCTTTTTTTAACCACAACACCTGCTTTTATGTACAGTGATTTTGATGGCGACTACAACCTGACAGCTTCGGATATTAACATCAGCCAGAATAAAAACAATTTGAACATGTTTCAATTCACTTTTCAAGTGGACTATGAAAACGCAAACGGAGAAGTTCAGTCCTACTCTTTCGAAGGTGAAGCCATTGCTTCTGAAGAAGGAAAAATTGAGAAGCTGCAATTTCTAGATAAGGATGACTTACTTGCAGAAATGAATGAAGATATTTAGTGACGCTGCCTTTTGGTAGCGCTTTTTTTATATTTTAGTTAACTGTTCTTCGCTCTTTACCTTCCGTTCACAAAAGTATGCTTACGCAAACCTCCAAAAGAGAACCGCTATCTTAGCTTCTTCACTTCCGATAACTCTTGATATGTCAACTTGTTTTTAATCCTTTCCATTCAAATTACTTTTAACAAAAAAATTTCAACGAGCTTTATTCCCAGCGGGAGTAATGTTGTTTTAGTCAAAATACTTTTTGATAAGCTCCATCTGCTCATCTGGGTTCACAGTGTGCTCATCATATTCATCAATAAACACCTTTGCCTGAAGTTCCTCCATATAATAACCGGTAGTTAACCCGATATCATCCGCAACATAGCCTATTATTTTTCTCATTGCCTGATTATACCTTTCTCGATCCTCTTCTGAAGTGCTGTCTCCTCCATCCTTTCTAGAAGTGTAGTCCATTGTACCAATCAGCGCTTTTATGCCTGCTAAGACCATGGCCAGTTCTTCTGTTTCATCGCTCTTGATTTCTACCTGTACAGCATAGTCCCCTTTATTAGTTAAACCGGTTTGGATCATGTAATCATTTTTCTTCATCTTTTTGCGCCTTCTTTTGGTTATGACTTGTGTAGCAGCAGTCTTCTGACACTCCATTCTACCACCTATCAGAAAGGTGGAAAATGGCATTCAGCTGCCTATCCATTGCTTGGGAAAGTTATCAGCCACCTATAGATGGGATTTTCATAAAAGAGTTTCCCAATTAAGACGATGCTCTATAATGAATGCAGAAGAAAAAAACAGACCTTGAAAGCAGGTGTCAGATGTTTGTTGTCGATGATTACATCGCTTCAGTCGCAAGTAATTTAGTGGAGAAGGATGATCTTTTGCTCGCGTACTTTCGCAAGGTTCGTGAACTGGAAAGTTCGCTGGATGCAAGGAATCTCCTGTTTACACTCTACATCGAACCTTCCAGGTTCGAACTCACTTTTGTTCTCTTTGCGTATGATAACCACGCAAATGAGGTAATGGGGCTCTTGGAAGGTGAAAATTTCGTCAGCAACGTATCTTCACAAGAGATCCCGTACTTTTCCTTGTCCAACTCTGAATTCGAAAAGTACGAGAAGTTTTATGAAGAACATGAATGGGAAATTGACACTAAACAACAGGAAGTCTTTTTTAGCTGGTTTCTTTCCAACTGGAAAGTTGGAAGACGAGCCCAACATCCGATGCCGATATACTTGCAAATCCACGATGAGGAACGGACGCTGGACCTAAACCAGGAAAAGTGGATTTCTTCCGAAGAAATATGGAAAGGATAATTCCCTTAAAAAAGAACCTTTCGTAAAGTCCACTTTCCTATTCACAAGAAAAAGAAGAAACTCGTGGTTATGCTTCTTCGCTTCCGATAAGCTACGATATGTAAACTAGACAATTCTTTTTATAAAATTTGTGCTTTCCAATAAACTATTCTTACCGCAAAATATTTTTACCTGACACGTTTCGATAAATAAAAACACTGAAATAAAATAAGATACTCTCAACAACAGCATGAATCTTGTTGAAGAGAATATCCTTTTAGTTATTTTAATTTACTGCTTTACCTGTCTTACATTAATCATCTAAGACAAGCTACACATATTCTGAAAGTGAATTTTAAAAACGTACGATTGCGACAAGTAATGCCAAGCCAATAATAATCACATTAGTAACGATCGCTTTGTATTCTCCCCGCTTCGCGTGAAATATTGTCGCAAACACCATAATCAGTAATAAACCTAGAGCCGCTAAGGGAGTTAAAATTGGCACTATGCCTAAAGCAAGTGGCAGTATTAATCCAATCCCTCCTAAAACCTCGACCATACCAATAAATGCAATAAAGCCCTTCGAATGATTGCTGACCCACGGCAGTGATTTTTTTGCCTTTTCATATTGTAACTTGGTCGTACCCGCACTAATAAAAAGTAATGCCAATAATCCTTGGATAATCCATAAAGCTATGTTCATTTAATTTCCTCCTTGTTTCGAATCAACTACTAAGGCTATAATAAACCCTAGTAAACTTATTGAGAAGTAGGCACTTTAAAGTGTCATAGTATACAAAAGGATACCTATAGAGGAGGAATTTTAATGGCTACTGAATGTAATGGCGGAATCGAAACAGCTCTTGATTTACTCGTTGGCAAATGGAAACCCGTAATTCTTTTCCACCTAATGAATAATGGCATTTTGCGTTTTAGTGAACTGCAACGCTCGATTCCCGGGATAACCAAAAAAATGCTGACTACCCAATTAAGAGAATTAGAATACCACAATATTGTTAACCGCAAAGTCTATGCGCAAGTCCCACCAAAGGTTGAATACTCAATTACCGAATATGGAAAAGGCCTAGCTCCTACTTTATTGTCTATGCATGAATGGGGTTTTAAACACTTGGAGCACTTAAATAAACTTTATGGCACACACTATGAAGATCAGATTCAAATAAAAAAGAGCTGATACTCACTCTTTTTATCACGATCCAGTTCTTGAAAAAATTTATTGTAATAAACTTTCCTATTAGCCTAGCTATGAATGAAAAAAGATATTAGGTAAGTTTATTGAAGCTGAATTGATTAACAAAACTAGAAACACCATATGAAATTGCACTTAAAAAGAAAACTTAAACGCCTAACCAGGAAACTGGTTAGGCGTTTTCTCGTACAAGACGATTTACAAGTAGGCATTAGGAAAACAAAGGTGACAAGCTTATACTTGAACCTCTTGCCTTTTGATAAGCTGCGTTATGTAAATTTTTATTCACTCAAGATACGTTCTTGAAGCCTTATAATATGGACATTTGAATGTATCATTTTTCTGAAAACTTCAGTTTTGCCCACTTTTTCGGAAATGCAATTGAATCTGTGTTTTGAATGTAACTTACTTACACTTAAGTTACATTCAAAATGAGTAGAAAAATCTCTTTGAATTACTTTTTTTTAGAAAAACGAAACCTTTATGGAGAAAAATGGTATATATAATACTGAGTGAAATATTAAAATTTTCTAGCGAAAGGAACATAATATGTTTAAATCAAATTTTACTAACCAAGTACTTCGAATTGCAGGATTATGGGCCGTGTACTTTATTATCTTGTTTACTAGTGATTTCTTTTCCTATTCTCAAAATAAAACCTTTTTTGTTATTGTTACAGCACTTTATATTTTGCTAACGATCTTCTTCCTTTGGAGAATAAAAAAACCAAGTAAAAAAGCGCGCTATCAAGAGAATGGGCAAAGCACGACTTAAGTGCCGATATGTAAATAATTAAGGTGGCCAGACAAGGGATTTAAACCCCTTGTCTGGCTTTTTTGAATGTAACTTACTTGCTATTAAGTTACATTCGTTCTCAACTTCTAACATATCTCAATTGATTTACAGGTAATCTGACAATCCATCATAGGAATAACCATTTTAACTTGATAAAGATGGACGTCTTCTACTAAAATTTCTCTAATTGAGATGTCATGAAAATAGAAAGCTAAGTCATTGGGGGATTGTGGAATATCTCCTTTTGCCCCTTCCAGCCAATTATTGAAGATGGTTGAAAAACATTCTTTAAACAGAACGGTATACTCTCTTTCTTCGCCCTCAACATCGCTTAAACCCATATATTTCATTGTCACTAAATGCTTGGTATGATCATAGTTTAAACCCTTTAATTCTGAATCAATATAGTGAGTAGCCATTAATTTCTCTTCGAGTTCTTGACAACTTAGTTTCAATTTTTATAACCTCCACTACTAAACTTCAAATCAAAATGCTGTAAAGTTTCGGTTTTGAATGCAACTTAATTCACATTAAGTTGCATTCAAAACACATAAACCTTTAACTGTATATGTAAAGATCAAATTGTATCTCAGCATCTATGGTACTAGCAAAATTGATAATGTCTTTTTTAAAATACATAGCAGGTTTTTCATTATTTTCTATTTCGATGACAATCATAAAAATATACGTTAGTTCATATTCTTCTTTCAGCCGAATTAAGTTTTTCTCTTTTCCTTCAAGCGAACGCAAAAGTGGTTTTAGTTGATCATTGATGTCGGATGATTCTTGATATCCTGTACTCAATGTCCAGTCGGTTTCTACCCTTCTTCTGGTTCCAGATGAAGTAGTAGTACTGGTTTTCTTGATAATATCTCCTTTGACATGCGTTTCAGTTGGTTGAATGGCGAGTTCTTCAGTTATTTTCTCAGGTTGGAAGTAGTTACCAACTATGCTGAAGTAAGCCATAACTTTTGTAACATCCATACAATCTCCCCCTTTGTACAAGCAGCAAAACAAACCCACTCTTTCAATCTGCGAATATAACTTAACTGCACATAAGTTACATTCAAATCTCAGCAAACTGCAGTCTCAAATATATTGATATTCATCCCCATTCATTACTTGATAAAGTACAATCTCCTGATTGAGTGAAATGGAGATAAAGTGGCTAGTTTCTGATGGATCTAGCCCTCTTAGGGCTCCTTGGACAGTTCCCAAAAGCACTGGTTTCTGTGTGCCAATTTTCAACTGATACATTTTCTGATTCGAATTGTAGGGATCAAAAAAGTAAGCGTACTTTCCTCTGATGCATAGTGCGTGGGCGCCATGCAGCAATTCAGGAACCGGATATGTGCGACTCGTTCGCTCTTTTGAGTTTATTTCAACCAAAGGAAAATCAGTATAAGGAAAAATCCAGACAGACGTTCCTCTCCCTTTGCAAAGAGCATAACAGTCAGCTATTGAATTGGGATTCAATAAATCGGAATGGTATCGTAAGAGGATGTTGCCGGTCATATCGAAAAGTACGAGTCCCTCGGTAGAGATCCCGTTACCGAAAATCCCTTCGTCAAAATAACTGATCCAGATTCCTTCTTTCCCAACGACTATCTCTTCGAACGCCTCTCCTCCCTTGAAGGAATAGAGAAGTTTTCCAGACGAGTCTACAATGAATATATTCCTTCTGTCATTTTCATAGGTAGCTGTCAAAAAACGATTGTCATCAATCCAACGAATCTTCGTTAGTTTGCATGATGTAAAGCTCACTGCTATTTCTACACCATTCAATTGAACAACGGTTTTCTTATGTCTACGAAGAATTACTGCCAACCCGTACTTGTCTCTCCAGTCTGCGTCAACGATTTCTACTGACTTTTCTTGCTGGGAAGAAACTGTATAAATGACCTCTTTGGTTAATGTCTGACTCAAAATAACTCCTCCTGATTTCACACCGAATAGTTCTTTTTCTTTATTTCCTTAATGTACCAATGCAAAGATGTAAAAGCTAGCTAATTTTACAGAGAAAACCGTTCGTAAAAGTACAGCTTTACGAACGCTTTAAAAACAAAGAAAAAATAACAAAAGAACGTTCGTAAAGGTCTCAACACACTTTACGAACGTTCTTTTATTGTATGCCACGTTTACGAACACAAACCACCCGTGTGTAACCTGGTTGTTCCTCACAAGTCAGGTTATTCTTCTATCGAATTTCTCCATCTTCTGCGGTTGAATGGCTTTGAAAAATTTTCGTACCATACTCCGTTCGGCAATTTCATGTGAAATCACAAAGTAACAAAAATCTTCCAGTGTATCTTGTTGCATCAATACACTTTCTTCGTCTTCTTCAATGGTGATGTAAATCGGGGCATCTTCAATGACTTCACGAATATCCAAGTCATTGCTACAAATGATTCCTGCACTCAGGAGCATGGCGGCTGCTAGGCTATGAATTTCGCCAAGGTCGTTTGTGTTTTTCAATCGGCGTCCTTCAGCCTCTTTTTTTACATCGAGTTGATAAAATGCCTTGCGCATTTCCCTCAGATAGATCACATATAAATCATACAATTCTTCTGTCGGGATGAGCGTTTCTGCTTGCGGATCAAACAAAATCCATTGCCCACTCGCTATGAATTGGTCTGCCTTTTTTCGTACCGATGCTACCTGAAGCTCATTTAGAACTTCTATATGAATATAAATCTCTTCGTATAACTGATTCAACCATTGAAATACATCCGTCTTCTGAAAACTTCCAGCATGAATGATCATATTAGCGTCAATAAACACTTTGCCTTTACGTTTCATGCTGTTCTGCCTCTGCGACACGCTTCATTTCTTGTTCCTGTAATTTTTTCGCCAACTGGCTGTTATACTTCTTTAGTTTGTGGGATGCGCCCAAAGAATCAACGACTCCATTTTCAAGAGCTTCTTCGACAACACGCTCATAGGCAGTAAAACGTTCAAGCCGTTGGGAAACATCTAACGTGCTCTCAGACAAGTCCAACTTTACTCGTTCGTTCTTCCATTCCTCTTCCGTAAAGGAAATTCCACTAAGGGAAATCCCTAATTCTTTCAACCGGCGAACCACGGCTTCATAAGGAACTTCCGAAAAATCTGCAATGAGAATAACGGATTCTTTCGGCTCATATAATTTCTTGAACTGAAGCCATAAATCCTTCATTATTGCCTTCGGCAACATAATGGCTGCGGCAAATCGATCGGCTGCGCGTTCGTGATCAAAATGTTCATCTTGTAACTGGCTAGCTTCCGATAAATGCCATAGCTCATGCGCTGCGGTGAAATAACGCACCCGCAATGAATGGAACGTATTCAGCGCAATAAATTGCGTCCCCGATTCATGACTGACAGCTGCCCCGTAGTAAGTTGGATCTTCTACGTATTGGTAAATCACGTTTGCCTTACTCGCAAGGATTCGTTCGATATGAGAGCCAATAAAGATCGCACTGGCGGTAGTTTCTGCTAAAAAATCAGCCGCAAACGCTTCTGCGACTGCCTCTGCCTGTTTTTTACGATCCATTCGTTTGCCCACGCTTTAAACCCAGGTAATCTTCAATCACAAACAACAACTCTTGCACTTCTTGCTTGGAACGTCGATTGGACGTGGTTCCTCTCAGCTGAACAACCAACCGTTTTGAGTTGAGAGAGCTGTCTTCCATCAGTTCATTCACCGACATCCCAAGTACTTTTGCTAACTCAGGGATTCTTTTGGGTTGAATTGTTCGATTCCCCGACAGCATATGACCAACTAATGCTTTGCTTATGTTTAGTTCTTCAGCTAACCATTGATGGGACTTTCCATTTTCTTGGAGCCAGATTTTCACTTTTTCGATTACTACTTCATTTGTTCTCATACTCTACCGCCTCCTCTAACTACATCTATTATACAACTTTTTGTAGTCGACTACAATTTAACTTACTTTTTCTTTCTTCTGTCTCTTCCATAGTCACTAATGAACAACTTCTTTTTGAGCCACGGCATAGTTGGATAATTTTAAGCGCTTATGATCGGACTATGTTCATCCTATAGTAATACCAATCATTCCGGCCGCTGCAGTTGGGAACTATATAATAGAAGAAACTCATGTTACACTGGGAAGAACAGAACCCATCACGCCTTTTCATCATGCGGACCACGGTGGGTCAAATACTTTTTGAGCCTTATACTAATAAAGTTAAGCTATTAAGGTGGGAAAGGTTCCCCATGCGCTCACGATGAGTTATCAGAGATCCCGGATACGCCGCCCGGGTAATAGCTCCCTAAACAAGTAACTCCGCTAACTTCGGTTAGCGGAGTTTTTTTACATGCTTGATTTTCTTACAATCCGTACTTTGTTAAGGTTATTGTTTTTCTAAGTAACGATAAATGGTGGTACGAGAAATCCCCCATCTTTCAGCCACATCTTTGATGGGGGTCCCCCTTGAATCAATGAACGCATCATCTCAATATCTTTTGGTCCGAATTTTTCTGGCCGTCCACCTAGCCGTCCTCTCGCTCTGGCAGCGGTTCGTCCTGCAGCTGAACGTTCTTCAATCAAGTTTCGTTCAAATTCAGCGAATGCCGCAAACAAGTGGAACATCAATTGCCCCGTTGCATTGCGTTTATCCATCGTCAAGTTTTCCTGCAAACTATGGAAGGCGACACCCCGTTCATTTAAAGCATTCACCAGTTGAATCAAGTCCTGCATATTTCGTCCCAAGCGATCCAATCGCCAAACCACAATCGTATCTCCTTCACGAGCATACGAGATGGCTTCTTCTAAACCAGGCCGTTGTTTTTTCGTCCCACTCATTTTGTCGTGGAATGTTTTATCGCAGCCGTAAGCTGTTAACGCATCCATCTGTAAATCCAAATTTTGTAATCCTGTAGACACACGCGCATATCCAATGAGCACTCGATCCCTCCTCTCTTCTTTTTCGATGAATCTATTGTACCATAAGATAAAAACGGCGCAGTTAATGCACATAGAATACTGTACAGGGTTTTATAACACGAAACGCATGAAAAAAGATCCTTTTCAAACCGACGAATGTCGTGTTCAGAAAAGGACGAGTTTTGGAACAGAGGACGTTAGCATAAAATTCAAAGTTGATAAACTTTCTTGAATCGAAACACCTCTACAAAATGACGAAATCAAAATAAGAGCCAGCGGGATTCGTAATGACATATTTTAATGCTGTTTCTTCTATATAGGGTTTGTAAGAGTATAAAAAAATTAGTGAACGTTCGCAAAGTGTCTTACCACATTTACGAACGTTCTTTTTAGCGTTTTTCACTTGTTTTTGAAGCGTTCGCAAAGCTGTACTTTTACGAACGGTTACTATTTCCAAAATTATCTAGCTATTGTTTTAAATTCTGAGTATATTTAAGTTAAGAATTCTGATTTTATCTAAGGAGGTTGCGCTATGTTTTCTACACATCCGAAATTAGTCATTCTCACTTACGTCGCATTGACGATCAGTATGCTTCTAATGTTGTTCCTGTTTCCGAATAACGAGTACAAGATTTGGCTGGCGATCCTGATCCCGTTCATCGTCTGGCTCCCATTCGATATACTCTGGTTGAGACGCAGACGAGAACAAAAACGCAATTCAACAACAAACTAGTATAATAAAAATAGACAAGGGGTAACTAAGGCTGCCTATTTTTATGGCGAAAAACAAATGAAACGGATGGTTAAGCAATGGGATTGGACATGTATTTAGAAACATTACCGG
Organism: Planococcus versutus; assembly: GCF_001186155.3. Lineage (NCBI taxonomy): Bacteria > Bacillati > Bacillota > Bacilli > Caryophanales > Caryophanaceae > Planococcus > Planococcus versutus. The sequence goes on from NZ_CP016540.2 coordinate 1,782,396, forward strand.
AAGTCCTATAAGAAAAATAAAAAAGAAGATGCTATGAACTCAGCATTTTTTTGTTTTTAATTTCTTTCGATAACCGTTTTTATGTCAACCAGAGCTGTATAGAGGATGAATACGGAATCTGAAGGGCGTTTTGATGCGATATGTTGCAACAGTATATTTATAAGGTGCAATACTTCATTAATCGGAAAATCCTCAGAAAAGTGATTGAACAAACTGAAAGTTAGGCTTATCATTTGAATAAGTGGCAAAGAAGGTCGATTGTTTGAAGTTAAGCAAACGGGCCATCTTATTGCCATCTATTGAACTATAGCTCCTCAATTGAATAAGATCTTAAAGTAATTAGTGAATGGGTTTTTAACTACCTTGCATAACAAGTCAAAGTAGTTTATCATTTGGATATATCTTGTTACGCAAGGTATATAACCATAACCCTTGTATTACAAGGTAGTGAACGGAGGAGGATATATTTGTCAATGACGCAAATGCTCAAGGGCATAATTGATGGATGTTTACTAGCTATTATCGAAAATGAAGAAGTCTATGGCTATGAACTAGCGGAGAAACTAGGAGGTTTCGGTTTTGACTCTTTCAGTGAGGGTACAATATATCCATTGTTAATACGTATGCAGAAGGAAGAACTTGTTTCATCAACTTTTAAAAAATCTACTGCAGGACCTAAAAGAAAATATTACTCACTAACTCCCAAGGGTAAAGTAGAATTAGAAAATTTTATCGTACGTTGGAATACCTTACAAATCAATGTAAACAGAGTCTTACATTTCGAAACAGGCATAAAAGGGGATGAGACGAATGAATAGTCAATTGGAACTTTCAAGAAAGAGTCAAAGGTTTTTAGATGATTTACGTACTTATTTATTTACCAATAGAAAAAGTTTGAGTGATGTAGATGAAATTATAAACGATTTAGAAAATCATTTATATGAAGCTGAACGAAATGGGAAGCCTATTGAAAAAGTTGTTGGGAAATCCCCAAGAGAATATATGAAGATGGTTTCTGGTGAATTGGCAACTGATAATAAGAACTGGTTCAAATATATTTGTCTAATCATTTTCGGATCATTTTCTTTTATGATTTTCCCGGATATAATGAGCCTAAATCTTTCGTTTACTGTCTTGGAAATTGGCAGTCACATTGTGATTAGCACTATGTTTATTCTATTAGCTTTTTCATACTTTAAATATAATGCAACAAAAGATAGACCCATTGCAAATCGAGTGATATTACAACTTGGAATGGTACTATTACTATCTGCTATATCATTTTCTATAATTTATTTGAATAAATATATAGACAGTCCTATTATTCATTTTGGTCCTATAGGAAGTCTGCTTGTCGCTGTTATTATGGGATTATTTTTAATCGGTCTTGTAATATGGGCATCGAAATAAAGTTCAACAAAAGGGCGCGTTTGTGGTATAAGCATCCCTGTTCTTATTAAACTAACGAGGTGCTTTATTAGTTGAACAATCGGCTGCCTTTACAGGGCAGCTTTTTCTTATTGCGTAATGGCGTTATGTCTACTAGAGGCACATTCTACATACGCCAAGGTTAATTACATTGGTAAACCTGCGACAGCAATTAATAGCCATCCTGTCATCTTTCTTTTTTCTTTAAATTCTTTAGTTGCCATTACAAGCATTAAGAAAATCAGGATGACAGTGACATAGTTTTGATAGTCATAAGAGTCAGTGGAAATCATGAAGATAGAAATTCCTATCGCAAGTGCAGCGAATAAAATTTGTAAAACTGTCAACAAAAGCGTTCCTCCATTCATATATTTTTCCTTTGAAATCTATACTTACAGATATTCCCTATGACCTACTCTAAAGTATTTTTCGCCGATTTAAACAACAAGTTATAAAAATTTAAGTTATATTGATGAAAAGGTTCAGCATCTATGTCTGCTGTCGAGCAATTTATTATTTATTTTTTAAAAATTCTTTCCAAAAAACAAGATGCAAGAGTAATCAAACTCTTATAATATGAAAATCAAAGAGGTGATGAGCCATTGATGATGACACCCAGTGAAGTTTGTAAGCAATTAAATATTTCTACTTCAACGTTACGAAAGTACAGCCTTCGCTTTGAATCGGAAGGGATTCTTTTTAAAAGAAACAAAAGTAATAGCCAAATTTACACCGTCACAGAGGTCGCGGCGTCATGACGACGTCGCGGCAGCCGTTATCTTGAAAAAATTGGAAGACATTGAAAAAGAGAATCGAAGTTTGAAAGAAGAAATACGAAAACGGGATTCTTTGTTTGTAGAAGCCTTAGAAGAGATGAAGCATCAACTGGATCAGATAGAGGAACATCAGCAGCAGTTAATTGCACCAACACCCGAAAAACCAGAGATAGATACGTCAGAACCGTCCTCACAGGAGGAAGAAAGCGAACCGGAACCGATAATGCCTAAAAAAGATACACGAAGTTTATGGGCGAGGATCTGGAACAAATAAAAGGCACTGATTTAGGGATTTTGAATGTAACTTATGTGCAGTTAAGTTACATTCAGGAGACCGTCAGTAATTATATTAATTGCAAAATAATATGGGATTAATAGTAAAAAATACAAAATATTGATTAATAAAAATTAAATATATATACTTAACTACAATATTAAAAAAAGGACTGAGAGTATTGAGAAGATTATATGAATATTTTACGATTGAGCAAAAAAAAGAAGCTGTGAAAAAACTTGAACTTGATAAATTAGAATTACAGAAAGAAATTAATCAAAATATAGATAGTTATCCGAGAATCACTCGAGAAGTTTTGTTACACACCCTCGATAGCTGGAATTTGGAGATTGAAGAATTAGAAAATGATATAAAAGATAACCGTGGTCCCCACAAAAAAATATAAGAACCCTCTCAGTTTTTAGAGGGTTCTTATATTTTTTATAACATTAGCCAAGTGACAGTTCTTGCTACTGCATCTGCAATTTGAAGAGAATATTTTGACGGAACTCCAGCTTTGCTTAGTTCTGAGTTTAATTTCGTTTTGATTGTAGTTTGAGTAACATCTGTTGCGTTATCAATCCAATTTTCCACTTTTTTTATTGCCCCAGTGATTTTACTTTTATTATTTGTAATATACTTGGCAGCATCTTTGTCTAACCACTTGGTAACATATGCTAAAACATCGCCACCCTTATCGACAGAAACTCTTATTAAAGCTAAGGACTGTTTAACTAAAAAACCTTTAAATCCATACGTACCTATTTCAGGTTCTTCCTCAAAATTTGAAATTACAACTGGTGTTTTTTCTTCAACAAAAGTAGTTGTTGGGGAAGTGGATCTTGCATTTGTTGAATTAGCAAATACTGAGCTAGAAGTAGATACAAATAGAGCTATCACCAATAAACACGCAAACATTTTCTTTAACATATTAAATCCTCCTCATTTTTTACAATAATCCTCAGTATAATACCTTATATTTGTTTTTATGTATATAATATCCAAATAATATTCTAACTTTGAATGTAACTTAATGTGAATTAAGTTACATTCAAATACGTGAGAATAAAGCTATTTAGGGGAGGTAAAAAAGTGGAGTTGATTTTTATTCGTCACGGCCAAGGCGAACATACATTGAATTTACCTGAAAGTTTGCACATGAGTAATCCCCCGTTAACCATCCAAGGAAAGATACAGGCAAAAAAGTTACAATCGGCCCTTCCGATAACTTTTGAGGACGTTTTAATTGTCAGTCCGGCTTTAAGAACCCTCCAAACGGCTTCAATCTGGAGTGAGAATATGGAGTGTAATAGAGTGGTGCATCCATTAGTAGGTCCTCGTATATTCCCTACACGATTGGCTGCCACGACATTGCCGTGTGATGAATTGCTTGATTTAGAAAGACTTCACTATGAATTCCCAAACTTTGTTCTTGCACCAGATCTTGCATCTTCTTTATGGTCATCAGGCATCAATGTCTTATCTGAAGATGAATTTAATTTGCTGACTGAAGAGTTCATTGGTTTTTGCCGAAGCTTTCAACGTGAACGAATCTATATTGTTACGCATGACGGGACCATAACTTCTTATCGGCAAAAGATTTCAAGCCAACAACTTACCAGAGAAGATTTTCTCCAAGAGACTGAGCATTTCCGTTTGATTGTAGAGTGATTTACATGGAATTTGAATGTAACATAATGCTAATTAAGTTACATTCACAACCCTGATTTTAATGGCTTCACCTGAAAATCATTCCGAACTAGCTTCATTAGAAAAAATGATACATTCAGAATGCTGTTTTACAAGGTTTTAAAACTTGAATCTCAAAAGATCTAGGTTTACATATCGTAGCTTATCGGAAGTCTATAAAAGTAAGCTGGAGAAGGTGCTGGTCCTAAGCACCTTCTTTTTTCATTCATGTAGGTGTACTTTTACGAACGGTTTAAGCTGAATTACATCTACCCATTATTAATAAACTACTGGAACTTTTTTGATAGTGAGCAAATGGCCTTCAGGCAAAAATAATTCTTCTGAAGACTTGAGTTTGTGTAAGTGTACTTGTTTTTTCTCTAAGACTTTGAATGGTACTCTATTAGAATTAACCAGCTTGGCAACTTGAAAGCTACATCTTTTGTGATTTTCAGCTTTTTTGTGAATGTACTTAAACAGAATATCTACTTCTTCTTTTGTATTAATACCATTATCAATTTCAAGTTGGATAGGAAAGTCGAATCCTTTAATCCGTTCATTAGATCTTTCAAAATATAATTCATGTTCTTTATAGATTTCCGTGGTTAACTCGATATCGGAGGCAATGTAATAAAAGTAGGTCATCAATAAATCTCCTTTCAATAATTAGAGATAGTAAGGGAGCATCCTTTTTAGAATGTTAGAACATATATAACATATTGGATCATATTTTGAATAGACATGAGTTTACATATCATTTATTATCGGTAGCAATCAGTTGTATCTCATAAAACGAAAATAAAACAGGACTGTCCTAAAAGATTAAGATACATGACTTTTAGGCACAGTCCTTTTTTATTCGATGTTCTGATCTAGATTAATTCCTTATTTCTGTTGTAGGAACGCTTTAATGAAATGAAATTAATGAAAAACATCATCAATCCTGCCCATGTTGAGAAACCTATAATTCCAAGCCCTTCACTGATACTGACCGGCAATCCACTTATGAACGGATATACTAAAATGAACATTGCTGTAAATCCGGCAGATTTTACAAGAATCACTTTTAATTCTTTTTGATATTCCTGTTCAGTCGCAATACTCGTAAATTCAATGCCTGATACGATGTATCTTCCTAAAACGTAAACCACGAATAGAACAACATGAAGAAATAGAACCGTTTCTGTGTCAAAACTAATAAATCTGCTGCAAATGAATGTGACGAGAAGTGATAAGAAAAGGAGTATTGCCCCTTCTGAGAAAAAATACAATATTTTGCTCTCTTTATATTCATCATCTGGCAATAAGAAAGATATCCATGATTTCATCATTAATCGACCTCCCAAAATAATTCATCTAAGGTTTTTCCCAGTTCCTTTGCGATGGCCACACAAAGTTGGAGACTGGGGTTATATTCTCCTTTTTCAATCAATCCGATTGTTTGCCTTGTTGCCCCGACTTTTTTGGCTAACTGTTCCTGAGTGATTGGCAATTCCAGCCGATTTATTTTTACTTTATTTTCCATCGATCCACCTGCTTTTTTTGCAATATATATCTAACATATGCAATTTATATATTACATTGTATGCGGAAGATCTCAACTTCTTATGACTTTTTATTTTATCTGAGGTGAAAACGGTCTACATATTACACTTTATCGAAAGTTCAACATCTAAATTAAAGCTCACAGCAACCTTGTTTTCACAGAATAACTAGGGTTTCTCAATTCACATGAAAAATAGCATTTAAAGTGACATCTAATTCTCTTTTTAAAAGTTTATTGAATTCAACTTAACATCTAGCTAATTCATTAAAAAGCACTAACTTTAACTTTATTTATAGTTTAATTAATAAAGTTAAATTTTTTCTTTAAAATATATTACATTTTATTAATTTGTATGATATATTATAAACTACAAGGAGGGTGTTTGAATGAACAAAGATGAAATTCCAGCATGGGTTTTGGCATTAAATAGTGAGGATTTAGAATTCGTGAAAAATTTCATTATAAGTTCAGGATCTTTAAAAGAAATAGCGAAAAATTATGGTGTTTCCTATCCTACAGTAAGAATTAGAATCGATCGTGTTATTCAAAAAATTGAGATGAATGTTAATTTAGAGAAAGAACCATTAATCAGTTACGTTAAACAATTGGCTATTGAAAATCGCATTAATATAGAGGATGCCAAAAGTATAATTGAAAAGTATAAATCTGAAAGGATGAGTAATAATGAATGATCTTTTATTTCCTTTATCAGCAGCAGCAGTTCTAGGACTACAGTATTTCTTATCATCTCGACATAATATTTATTTCGGAGCCATCATTCCAATTCTTGTTATAGGTGGTTTAACATGGATGCTGTTTACTGACCGTGTTAAAAGTCCTCTTGCTTACATATTAATTTTGGTAGTTTTATTACTTTTCCTTCTTGAGCAATGGTCTCGAGGACGCAAAGCACTTCGTACAAACACACAAGAAGAGTTAGATAAAATGGAGAAACATGATATAAGCTAAGCTTACAAGTATAAGATTTTGTTCATGCACTTAATTATAAGAAACTATATTAGGAGTATTTTTTGAAATGAAATACCCACATAACTAAAAGCACCGGTAACCTCTATGTTGAGGACACTGGTGCTTTTAAATTCCATGTAAATTAAGATTTAAAATCACTGCAAATGATTTCAACTACTGGTAGTCATATGGACAGGTAGATGACTCACCTTTGAAATCAGAGTGCTACTCAAAGAATTACTCTTCTTTCTTACTTTCAAATTTTACAAATCGGATTATGTCTCAGTTCATATGTACTGATCTACTGTTATTTCAGTCACTGTAAGATAGTGTTGACTTAATGTTTCAAGAGATTGATGACCTGTTTGTTTCGCAATAGTTGGTAAGTCTGCGCCTGCTGCGTGCATTGCTACCACTTGGCTTTTCCTGAAATTATAGCCGGTGAGTCCTGTCCATCGCTGCAAAGCTTTACCATAACCTATTTCGCTGATTGCGGTGCTTTCGTAGCGTCCATTCCTATATACTCTCCCTACGAAGTAGTCATCTGTCTTAAGGTCATATTCGCGTGTATAAACGTCGACTGCATTAATGACTTCTACTGTGAGCCGTTTAGTATGCCATCTTTTTTGTTTCTTCAAATAAACATGAACAAGTCTATTTTTCAAATCAAAATCTCGTACTCTTAATCGAACCATTTCATTGGGTCTGTTGGCGGTTACCAAGTTAACTAAACAAATCGTCTTTGCTCTTATCGGAAGAGTATTTATAATATTCATCAATTCCTTCTTATCAATGGCTGACTTTCCTTGAACTTGGATTAAGTGAGCATACTGATCCTCACGATACATCTTCCTCATTGCTGAAAGTTCGTATGCAACTCTAGCCTCTGCTCTAAAATCTATTCCATGAATCACACTCAAATATTTTCGAATAGCTGCCAATCGTCGTTCCCATGTTGTTTTTTTAACCTTTTGCTCAATCAGCGATATATATAAATAATCGAGCATCGCCTCTGTTCCAACAATTTGACTCGTACTACAGCAATACTTTTTGTACCTACGAATATCCCCGTCGTATTGCCTTGGGATTTCCTCCATCTTTTTTTCAATATGAATTTTCCTGTTGTGGTAACGCTTCTGAGTCTCCAGTGCATCTTGGTGCATTACTAATTCAAAATCTGACATTCTACTTCTTCCCCATTTCTTTTCAAAATCATTTTGAGACACCATTTATGATAAATTGATTTTGAAAAGAATTATGAGACAAAGCAAAAGAGACAAAGAAAAAAATTCGAACCTTCTTCTCTGTCTCTTATAAACCATCGTTTTTGATAGGTTGAATCTTTATTAAATAAAATTTTATAACAACAGAAAAGATTCAGCTCAGCAGAAGATTTGTAAGTCTTTTCTTTTGCTACTATGAAAATTCCAATAAATTTTAACTCTGATTAGATTTTAATCAATATTGAACCCTTGTGTATAAGGAACATACTAGTCTCTAATCTCCATAAAATATTTAACTATAATTTGTAATGTAGATGCTCTATATATTTTCTAAATCTATATCTCCAAAGTTATTTAGAATTAGCGATTTTTCTGTATCAGATAAATCAGTGTCAAAATGTATAGTTTGGTTAACTTTCATATTTCTATTTATACCCCATAGTTCCGTTTCTATTTCGGTCTTCTTATAGAAATCTTTTATTATATCTATTTGTGGAGGTGCACTTAAAAAATCAATCAATTTTTGACTTGTTAATTCGCCTTTAAATATATCAAATCTAGTACTTGAGTATTTTTTACTTTTTCCTTTGTTAACGTATGTTAACGAAGGTGGGATTCTATCTATAAACATGGTAAAAGAAGATTCATCAACAATATAGACTCCATTTATAAACATAGGAGTTCCTATCATCGAAGTTGTTAATAAAATTCTATACATATTTTTTGGTGAAAAATTTTCATTCAAATTCAACTGTTCTTTCACAATTTGTGTATTAGTTTCAAAGAAATCTGCTATCCTATTTATTTGATCTGTCTCTTTATATAATTTATACAAATGGTTCGCATGTTGTCTTCCAGTAAATGGCTGTACGTGCGCTTTACATTCAATGAAAAATAAATCATCCTCTAATATGAATGCAACATCGCATTCATATTCTGTCCCATTAATTCGCTTGTATAAACTACCATTTATAATGCCATTTATTAGTAAACCCGCCTTAGTTCTATCCTCAAATCCTTGTCCTTTAAAACTTAAGTTCACATCTCTATTAAGGAAGTTAGAAGCTAATGCTCTAGCAGTATCTGCATGTTTTGTTAATGTTGGTACTATCACTAATTTATCGTCTACTTTTATAAATGGGCAATCTACTAAATCCAATGATTTTCTGTTAAAAGTAAAAAAATGAATAATTCCTTCTGATTGTTCTTTAGTAAACCCACTCTGTATAAAAAATTTTTTCCATTCGTATTCAGTTTTGCTTAAACAAATTTTTTCGAGATTTAATGATTGAGTTTTCTTTTGTTTTTTTAAAAAGATATCACTTTCACTTTTTAAAAGCTGATAAGCTTTAATCCACTCGGTAAGTGACAAACCTTCTATTTTTTCGTTTAAAAGAGAAGAACCAAAGTATAAAGTTGCAAAAAGAGTATCAAGTGATTTACTACTATTCAAAAGTGAGTTTTCTATTCCCTCTTCTTCTAATTTATTGTACTTACTTAATATTTTAGTTATCTCATTGAATTGCCAACCATGACGAAGATTTAAAAACCTTTCATTTGAAATTTGATTATTTAACTCAAATCCATCATCACTGATATTAAAGTGTATCTTCCCATCGTCTTTTTCGATGATTTCTACCTCTGAATACTTCCAGTATTCTAATACATCATTAAGCTCATTCCAAAAATTACTAAACAAAATATGCTTTTCAGTAATCTCGATTATTTTTGGAGAAATGTTTCGTTTACTCCCTATAAAATCGCTTCTAGTATACATAAAATTCTTTAAAATCATTCCAGTAGATTCGATTGCGGAATCAAATAGATTTTCTGTTAATATAAATTTTTCGGCGATTACTTTTGTAGTATCATCATCTATTTCTCTCAAATAAAGTTCTAAAGAAATGAGATATGAAACTACTTCAAATCTATCATTAGAAATACCATTTTCTTTGAAGTAATTTTTTCGGAGTTCTCCTTGAAAGCTAAACAATTTATTGAAATAAGTAGATTCTTTCAGCATTTTTATAATTTTATATTTCCCCTCAATTTCAAGCTCACTCCAAACACTCTCAATGATTTTAAGGAATTTATCTTTTTGTTTCTTTTCGTTGAATATATTTATTGAAATCCCGGTACTTTTTATAGCGCTTATTACACTATCTATACCATCATTTTTTAAAAGGTTATTTAAATGATTTATAAATTTTGAAGGATTTTCTTTTATCATATTTTCTAACTTATAAAAATTATATCTTTCTGGATTATCTAGTAACAAGATTATCAATCCTCTTTTCTTAATCTTTTAATATAATACTGATAAGAAGTTAATTTATTTTGTATTGTAATTTATAGCGTATAGTACAGCTATGCCTATAATATTTTACTTTACCTACATTATAGAATATAGCTAACCATCGATTTAAATGTTTCTTTAGAAGTTAAGTATGAAAATTATAACAATTCGTTTTTAAAAAACGCACTTATCTATAATGAGGTTCCCAGTATCACGTATTTCAACAGTTCGGGCAATCCTCTGCTTTCATAACCTAATGGTATATTTATTGAAAGCATTCACAAACAGGAGTGTTAATGTCATGGCTAACTGGTATGTTGGTTTAACTAACGTTGTGATTAAGAAAGTTTAAATGACCATTTCTAGACTATTTTTGCAACTTGTTTGAGCTTTGAAGGGAAACTAAAACGAATGAGGGGCGTGTGAATGGAATGGTCTATCTAGGTGATAAGCCACTACTAGTAGGAAAGACAGTTATTCTTAGACCGTTTAAGGATGAGGACTTTCCTTTTATAGAGGAATGTTTAAAGGACCCAGAAGTATTAAAACTGACAGGGAGCGATTCGGATTTTAATCAGGAAGCAACTCTCCATTGGTACAATACAAGAAATAGACAAACGGATCGCTTGGATCTTGCTATTGTTGATCCATCCCAGGACTTCTTAGTAGGAGAAGTGGTGATCAATGCATACGATGAAAAAAATCATAGTATGAATTTCAGGATTCTCATTGGACCAAAAGGGAGAAATCAAGGGTTGGGAACGGAAGCGACTCGACTGACCATTGATTATGTATTTGAAAATACGACACTCAATCAACTAACTTTAAGCGTTTTTGACTTTAATCCAAGAGCCAGGCATGTATATGAAAAGGTTGGCTTTGTACCATCGAGCATTGATAAAAACGATCTGGAGTTCCAAGGAGAATGGATTGACTCTATTAATATGAAGTTAACAAGAGAGAATTGGCTCAACAGAACAAAGTGATAACATATTAGCAAAAACTAATTCACTACTCAAGATCTGAAGGAGACGAAAAAATGACAGTATTCCCCAACGATGAAGATGGACAAGTATTAAAAATGTTATCTAAACAAGGCGTTGACTTTACAGAACCACAAAATGTTGATTTTGTGATTGCAGTTCCAGCTAAAAAGAACGATAAAGCAATTTTAGAAACTTTAAGAAGTGAAGGATTTAATTGTGAATTAGAACAAGATGAGGAAACTGAAGAATGGACTTGTTATTGTTTTATAACGATGCTTTTAAAATACAAAGAGATAGTAGATATACAAAAACGACTTGACGAATTAAGTAAACCTCATGATGGTTATACAGAGGGATGGGGACTCATGGTTAACTAAACGGCTGTTTAAAAAGAATCGTTGGATAGGTGTGAGCCCTTAAAGCTAGATTTTTAGTTTATGCAGCTAATTGGTTGGCATGAGCCCGTTATTTTACTAGGCTCATACTGGCCAATTTTTTTTGATGCTCTCGTTGTTCCAGTAGAAAATAATATTAGTATCGACAATCCTCTGTTTTTATAATCAAGTGATGTCTATGGGGAGCATTCAGAAAACAAATTGTGATTTGGTGGCATGCTAGTTTAACGAATTTAATTGCTGTTGACATTTCCACCTCTTTTTCATTTATAAAAAAAGACGCGAGAATAAATTTCTCGAATCCTTAATCGCATCCTCTCGTTGATAAATCTATGCTATCTTTTGCCTTCCTCGACATTAGAAATGATTTCATACAATTCTTCTACAAGTTTGTCTCTGATAATTGGCTTCATTGCTGAATCAAGTTCCTTTTTGCTCTTATAGGTCTCTTTATATTTATAGTCATACAACAGAGCTACTATTTTTAGTCTCGGAGAATGAAATTGCATCCCTGTATCTTTGAAGTTTGGATAATCACGATAAAACCGTTCATTATCTTCCTTTCGCCACTCTTTCTGACTGATTTTCAATTGCTTTTGTCGTTCTATATATTCTTGTTCTAATCGTTTCTCTTTATCTATTATGCTTTGTTTAAATTCTTCTCTTCTTCTCTCTTTTTCTTCATGGTATTCAAGTGGCGTATTGGGATAGATTCTGCCGATTTTCTTTTCCATCTTATTTAGTATATTTACTGCCTCCTCAGGTATTAAAAAAGACTTATGGTAACAGTTTTTCATCCACTCAAGTTTAGGTATTTTTTCATCAATAAACCATTCTTCAATCATTGGTTTTAAAAAAAGATCGTATCCTAGATAACCATATTCTTGAGATGTTTCCTGTGTGATCAAAGCGTGTAAAATATTATGTTCTATCAAATCACAATAAACTAATCTTTCTTTCTTCTGAAATTCAAAAGAAAGTTGATTCTCTTCAATAAAAAATTGATTTGATAGATTCAAATAGGCGTTCTCATCAATATGGTGACAGTACAAACCTTCACTAGTTCTTGAATATTTTCCTTTTGTAATCCTTTTAATTTCACCATTCATGAAACGCTGATATGACTTTTCTCTAAAAAAATCATCTTGGGCAGAACCATATTTCTGAAGTAAAAATAGAATCACTTCGGCATAAGTTTTCGACAATAGATCCTCATACTCTTTATAAATACCCATTTATAGCTCCCCCTTTTTTCTATTATATAACAACACTAGATCAAATAAACTTTTACATTTTTCAATTCGATAAGTAACAGAGTTGGGTAGTAGAGCTGCTACTTTGATGCTTATCTTTATGTCTCAAGAGTTGAGTGAAGGATAAGCAAGTACATATTAGTAAAGTCATTCCTCTACTGTCTTAACTCTTCAAGGATCATAGCCCAATCGGCTACTCTAGGAAAATTTTAAAAGCTACAGCAAATATTCTACCTTCTTTAATCCTCTCAAATAAACATCCAAAATATGGTACTATTCTAATAGTAGATATTACGTAGAAAGAGGTGGCAGATGGTGAAAAATATCCTTAAGTTAGGTATTATTTTTAGTATATTATTTTTAGTGGGATGTAACCAAGAAAGCAATGAACTAACAAAAGAGGAGCTCGAAACTATTTATCCAGAAGAAGTCCGAAAAGAATTGGAAAAAGTCAATAAAGCTGAAGAAACTGAGATAATTGAGGAAGACTCAACAAGTGATGAAACAGAAGTTACAGCTGAATCCTCTATTCAGAACAAAGAGTCAAATAGTGAAAAATTCGAAGCATTGCCAATGGATACACAAGTGGCTTTACTAACGCCATATTATGATGAGCGTGGAGAACCGCAACTTATCAGTGAAGGTATGTATTTTATCTTATACGGGCTAGATGAGAATTCCATCTTCATACAAGTTCATTCCGGTGCTGGGACTGGGCATCCTGTCTATATGATTGAACGAAAAGGTGATACATTTAATCTAGTAGATGGTGTAATCAATATGGGTATGTCTGGATACGAGCTAATTGATCCTCCTCAAGTTAGTGTTACCATTGATGAGTTAATGGCTGATTATGAAAATAACCCAGCTCTTTATGATGCATCAGCAGCGAATACGGATACTGATCAATTTGATTTAGACTCATTTAATCAAATGAAAGTGCTTGCTGAAGAAACAGCTAATAGTATTGAGACTGAGAACGCTACAGAAATCACAGAGTCTTCTCCTGACCAGGCCATGTTCGTTAATGGGGTATTATACTCAGGCGAAACCCTAGAAGAAATGTCTTCAGCAGAAGAATTACGAGCGCAAGGTTATGAGGTTCATGAATTAACCGCTGAAAAATTTGATAAGCTAAGACAAGATATGGATGAGTTTGGAATCACTAATGAGAACCTACATGAGTATTATCTCTCTAATTACTAGGAAAAATGTAAGTTCTTATTTTTTCTTTCCAAAACCCGAGAATCGATCGTAAAAAGTTGGGTGCAGATCTTTTTAATACTACGTATTGACTTCTATTTATTACTTGCTCAAAATCTAAATTAAAAGCATTTTTATTTACATTACTCAAAATTTGTAATACAATGTATTACAAAGAAGTATAGGAGGTTTTATTCGTGGCTACTATTTCCTTGCGTGTAGATGAACGTGACAGTAAATTGATTCGTGATTATGCCAAATTAAAAAAGACATCTGTTTCTGATTTAATGAGAAATGCCATCATTGAAAAGATTGAAGATGAAATCGATTTAGAGCATTTTGATCGTGTCCTGGCAAATGTGGAAAAAACCTATTCATTGGATGAAGTCAAAAAAGAGCTCGGTTTGTAATCCGATATGTATACTGTTCGATTCTCAGAAGTGGCATTGAAGAAATTAAAGAAAATGGATCGTTACCAGGCTTCCCTCTTGGTTGGCTGGATTGAAAAGAATCTGAACAACTGTGACGACCCCAGAACTCAAGGGAAAGCATTAGTTGCAAATCACAAGGGAAAATGGCGTTACCGAGTAGGAGACTATCGCATACTGGCTTTAATTGAAGATGAAAAAATCGTCATCACCATCATTGATGTTGGACATCGCAAAGATATTTACGAATAAGAAAACAGATACATTCTCAATTAAGAGACTGTATCTGTTTTTATTTGGTTTCGTTAGATATTACTATTGATTACTTTACTTTTTATTTCAGTCAATTCTCAGCATTAAATTGAGCGACATTAACCTCTTTGATAATACTATCGGATGATTCTAAACGTAGAATTCTTTATTTAGTGAGAGACGGTTCTATTTTGACAACCATCAGAGAAGTAAAAAGTCTATCTTGCCGCTGACTTCTTAAGGGAAGAGATATCTTTTCAATCGCATAAAATAGGGTTTAATATCTGGTGAAAGTCCGAATCGAATCACATTAGAGCCTTCTACATACTTAACGCTCTCTATCCAGTGAGTCATCATCCAATCCCCATGTTCACGTGGAATCTCCACTACTTTAGATAGCAATTCTTCTACAACACCTTTAAATATCACATTGCTGTCCAATCCTTCTAGCCCAAGCATTTCATAAAAGTTCTAGATAGGAAACTCATAACTTTTATCCTCTTCATCAGTTGAATTGACCATACTAGCCATTGTAAGAATAATCTTCTTTTCTATTTCAGTTAGTGGATCTTTTTCAAGTCTTTCAATCAAGTTTCTACCCGCGATTGTCATAGGATATTCCAAAATTAAAGCCCCCATTTATTTACTTATATTTTGCTGCTCTCTTTTCTCAACTGAGTACATCAAAACTAAATTAAGTATATATTTCGCATCTGAAAATTGAGCCACAAAGTACTTTAATTTTGAGTCACTTCTGAATGGCTATTTTCAAGCCACTTTTGCGTTTCTCTCGTTCGGTAAGAGGGTCTGATCATATTCACCACGTGCGATTTATGTGTCAGGCGATCCGTCAATGCTGCGGTCAGAATGGGATCATGAAATACTTCTTCCCATTTCGCAAACCACAGGTTGCTGGTGATAAATAGGTAAACAGTAACTCAGCGCCTTCTTTATCGAAAGAAATGTAGTCCAATTCATCGATGATGATGAGATCGTAATTTTCGAATCGCAATTCAAAAGAGCGCAGGGACTAATGTGTATAGTATCTACAATCCTCTATTATCTATATCAATATTTTAGAACGTGAAAAGCCACCCTCCAAAGAAGATGACTTTCCTTTTTTCCGACTCCTGTATCCTCGGATGTTCATATGCTTTCAACTTAGGCTCAATAAATAGAGTTAGTACTTAATTTTCGATTTCAAGAATAGCTTCGATTTCTTCTTGGACCTCTCGATTCACCAAACGAGAACGTTTTTTTCTCAATTCAAGATCCATTTCTTGGTCAATAAAGTCATTCGTATGTTTATCAAAACAATTAAAACAAATAGAATAAAAGTCTTTATTCTCTTTCTTTAAAAAATTAAATTCCCACGTTTCAAGTTCCAAATAACTTACTTGATTTTTCGTTTCTTTTCCACATATTTCGCAAGTTGTTTTCATTATAAAAATACCCTTTCATACATCTACCTTTTATTTTTTTCCTGACGCTCTTTGATTCTTTTTAAACGCCCATGATATTTTAATATATTCGCTTGTGATTGTTTGGCATCTTCGCTAGTAGGTTGCAAGTTGGCAATATCCCAATATTTTATAACGACATCTAATACTTGGTCAAAGTATTGCAGTGGTCCATAATTCGTATCTATGGCAATGGTTTTCATTCTATCCTTAAAGTCTGGCATAACGGCACCTGGCATAGAGAAATTAATAATTACTTTCTCAAAAAAAACAATGAAATTCGGATCAAGTTCAAGATGGGCTTTCACTGTGTCGCGATAGAATGCATAATGAAGTGCTTCGTCTTTCGCTACACGTCGAAGTAATGTTGCTAAATCTTTGTCGTAAAGACCCGCTACCTTAGCTACATTGTTATAAAAAACGAGTGTAGCTAACTCTTGCAAAGTAGTATAGGCCATTGTTGCTAGAGGATTTGTGAAGTCTGGAAACCAACCACTTTCAACTACTCGTTTTCTTAATGCATGCAATCTTACGGGATCTACGTTTCGTGTCACCAATAAATACGTTTCCAGTAAGTTAGAGTGCTGGTCTTCTTCAGCCGTCCAAGTGCGTACGAAATCATTTATGACTTCCATTGAATTTTTAAATGTATAATCCAAATGCGAAGTATACCAAGGTAAATTTACTTCTGTAAGTAATGCTGTTTCTACCGCAATAATTACACCTTCTGGAAGCGTTACTTGACTCTTATCCCAAGGAACTCGTTTAAAGGACATGGCCTTGTCCCATGGAATAAATTCGTGATAGCTCCAGTCAATATTTGCAGAGCGTTCCTTATGTAATTGATATAATTCTTTAAGGCGTGGTTCTAAGCGTATATCCAAATCTGAATTTAACATTATCTTTTCTCCTTTAGTTGTTTTTCTAACTTTAAACCATTTGAATTTTTTTAACAAATATAATATAAATCTAGTTATAAATAATTCTCTGTTTCCATAGTCGAATGGTACGTCAACACTAAATCAAACAACTTTTTTAAGGGCTGCGTTTCGATAAGTGACAGGGCTGGTATAGCCCAGACTGCTGTGTAGACGGACATGGTTGTACCAATTCACGTAATCAAACAGTTCAAGCGCTAGCTGGTTAAGCGTGTCAAAGCACATTCCGTTGATGAGTTCCGTCTTCAAAATCTTGAACGTGGCTTCCGCCACCGCATTATCGTAAGGGGTTCCTTTTTGGCTCAGCGACCGTTCGATTTGGTGCGTCTTTAATAGCGCATCGATGCCGGTGTTCTTGAATTCAGATCCGCGGTCCGTATGGAACAGCTTCACGGCTCCCAAGTCGCCTTTGACCGATGCGAAGGCACGTTGAACCAGGGCAGCGTCTTTACGCTCGCCCAGACTGTACCCCACAATTTCACGGTTGTATAAATCGAGAAGGAAACAAATATAGTTCCAGCGGCCGCCAACCTTTACATACGTCAGGTCGCTGACCAACACGGCGTTTTTCGCTGCCGGATTGAATTGGCGGTTCAGCACATTCCGGTATGTCGCTTCATTGGGAGGCGTGACCATCGGTTTGTAGGATGGCAGCGCGTATTTCGATTGGATGCCAAGTGACGCCATGAGGCGTCCAATACGGCGTCTCGAGATCACCCATTTCTTTCTGTTCGCCAACTCTTTTTTCAGCTTGCGTGTGCCATAGACGCGGCGATTCTCGTGAAAGATCGCCCAGATTTCGTCTTTCAACTCCTGTTCTGCTTGGGCTTTTTGGTGTGCTTTTTCTACCGAAACGGAAGTCTCATAGTAAAAGGTGCTGCGGGCAATTTGGAGGACAGTGCACATTGCTGATACTGAATAGAGGTGTTGATTCTGTTGGATAATCTCTATTTTCGTCCCATGATCAGCGCCGCTTGCTTTAAAATATCCACTTCCATCTCCAACTGCTTATTTCGTTTTTTGTAGGCAAGCAATTCCGTTTCCAAAGGGCTTCGGTTATCTTTTTCCTCGAACGAGCCAGTTTGATTGGATTGGGCAATCCACCGATCGAGGGCGGAAGCCGTCAGGTCGTATTCCCGGACAATATCCGGTCGGCTTTTTCCGCCTGCGTGCAGCGCGACGACCTGTTTTTTGAATTCTGGGGAAAATGTTCGTCTTTTTTGTGGCATGGTAGATTCTCCTCACGTATAGTGGACTATTCTACGCCCCCTTATTTTTTCTGTCCAACTAAGTGTAGACTATCCAGAATGGTATATTTGTAAGAAGAATTCGACAAACTTCATAGTAAGTAAACAGTACGATTTGATGAAGTCGTAATGAGGGTACGGATTCCTTAGAGGTTGAGCAGCTATAAAAACTGATGAAGGTGGCGATTGGTCGTGAAAAAGAAATTCCCAATTATTGAAACAGATAGATTGATTTTACGAGAGGTACTAAAAGAAGATTCAGCTGATATGTTCCTCTATTTATCTGATAAAGAGGTAATGAAACATATGGGGCTAGAACCTTTTCAGACCCAAAAAGAGACACTCGATGAAATTGGCTGGTACCAAACCATATTCAAAGAGGCCACAGGAATTAGATGGGGAATAACACATAAAGAAAATGGAAGAGTTATTGGAAGTTGTGGTTTTTTTAATACGCACCCTGAGCATTCCCGAGCTGAGATCGGTTATGAATTAAGCAAAGAGTATTGGGGTAAAGGCATTGCTAGTGAAGCATTGGAAGCTATCATTCATTATGGGTTTCAACACTTCCAATTAGAACGCGTTGAAGCATTAGTCGAGCCTGCTAATTCTGCTTCCTTAAAACTGTTAGAGAAAAACGGATTTAAACAAGAAGGATTATTAAGACATTATGAATTTACTTGTGGCAAATTCGATGATTTATACATATATTCTATTTTAAAAGGTGATGTGGTCACTACTTAAAAAAATTTTACTTATTGAAGAACACTTACTGAGTAATCATTTTAGGAAAGAGTAGCTGTAGCTCTTCTTTTTTGTTTGTATTTATCATCCGACCACTTTTTTCAATCTTCTCTTTACTTCCTTTACTACTTCATCTACACTAGAGCCATCGGGAATAACCCGAACACAAAAACCGCATACGTTTTCTGCACTAGGGGTGCCCACTTTGGCTGAGATGCAAGCGCAAGCTTCGATCCCTTAAAACTCGATCAGGATAATACCTGCGTGAGGAAGTGTGGCGCATTTCTGAAATAATTCTTTTCATTATTTGTAGACTATGGCTGCATCTTCACGGATGCGGTCTTTTTTGTGCAAATTTTTAAGGAGGAATTAGAATATGGAACCACTACAATGCGGTATGAGTCCAATTGTCGGATTTCGTTTTTCACTCCATCCGATGGCTAGTAATTTTGTCAAAGTAATTAAAGGAGCGTTAACCGACATCGACACCTCGAACGTTTGGTTGCATACGGATGATGTTTCGACAATTATACGCGGTAAGCAAATTCACGTTTTCAATGTTGCCAAAGCACTGACGTTGCACACAGCAAAAACTGGAGAACATGTCGCACTTTCCGGTACCTTTTCGATTGGCTGTCCTGGTGATTCGTCAGGAGATGTCTTTTTAGAAAAAGATGATGTGTTGTTAAATACAGACAAAACACAACAATACGTGTCATCTCAATTTGCGCTGTACCCAATGAACAACCCAGATTACATGGCGGTTATTTACCATGAAGTTGAGCGTGCCAAACAACAAGGTGTTTTTAATGACTCCATGCATTACGCAAGTGGTATTGACGGCGATATTCATGACGTATTCTCTTTTTATGAACAAGCATTCACTAATGCCCTTTCCGACAAACATCGCCATTTGGTGATGACTGTGTCCATGAGCATTAACAGTCCGTCGCACGGAGGTTCGTAAAATGCTGAAATCGTGGAAATTAAAAGAAGTCATTTTGATGTCATTATTTGCAGTTGTCTTTGGTATTGTCTATTTATTGTTTGTTCACGCAGCAAACATTTGGGCAGCTGTAATTGGTCCACTCGCTTATGAATGGATGTTTGGCATTTGGTTTATTGTATCAATTATCTGCATGTATATTATTCGTAAGCCTGGCGCTGCCTTTCTTTCTGAAACGATAGCTTCAGCCATTGAAGTCCTCATTGGTAATGCCGTTGGTCCACGTCTTATTTTATCTGGCGTCATTCAAGGACTTGGCGCTGAAGCCATATTTGCAATGACCGGCTATAAACATTTTAATGTTTTAGTGCTCATGCTTGCCGGAATTGGCTCAGCTGTTTTTAGCTTTGTTTACGGTTACTTTATTTCAGGTTATGCAGTACTAGATCCGTCTTTTATCGCATTAATGTTTACAATTCGTGTCCTTAGTGGTGCGATTATTGCAGGAATTGGCGGGAAGTATATTGGTGACGTTTTACTTGCGACTGGCTCACTTCGGGGTTATGCCATTTCACGTACGAAAAAAGGTGATATCAATGTCTGAAGAGATTTTCTTTTTAAACAGGCTTTCTTTTCGCTTTCCTGAAGATGAGGAAAAAACCTTAGACAAGCTTTCATTCTCGGTTTACCGAGGTGAAAAGCTTGTCATTTCAGGGCCCAGTGGTTGTGGAAAAAGTACGCTTCTTTATTTATTGAATCGCTTGTACCCTGACAACTGCGACGGCATAATAGATGGGGAAATTCTTCTATTTAAGAAAGCAGCTGATGAGTATGCACCTGGGGAAATCAATCACCGCGTCGCGACTGTCTTTCAAGATCCCGATTCACAGTTTTGCATGCCAACTGTTGAAGAAGAACTGGCATTTACACTAGAAAATTTGCATACACCATTTGAAGAAATGAAGATGCGCATCATAGAAGTTCTAAAACTAACAGGATTAATACATTTGCGAAAAGCTGTAATCCAATCTTTATCTGGTGGAATCAAACAACGCATTGCAACTGCTTGTGCGTTAATCATGGATCCTGAAGTGTTATTGCTTGATGAACCACTTGCTCACTTGGATCCTTACACAGCCAGACAATATATCAACTGGCTAAAGGAGCTACAAGTAAAATCGAAGTTGACAATCGTCGTGGTTGAGCACCGGTTGAGCAGTTGGGGAACCTTTTTCGAAAGAGAAATTCAACTTGATAATAATGGCCATTTAGTAGCTGATCGTCCATTTGTATCAAGAGAACCGGTTGTATTTCCACAACGACAGTGTGCCATCCAAGAGAACACGGCGCTACATGCTGAAAAGCTATCCGTGACGATCAAAAACCGACAATTGCTTGCTCCTCTCTCTTTTCTAGTTGAGCGAGGCGAAGTAGTTGTTATTGCAGGACCTAATGGCAGTGGTAAATCGACACTCGTAAAGACGTTATGTGGTGTTTATAAAAAGACAACCGGTACGATCGAGTCAGATAGCATTGGTTACGTTCCACAATCCCCTGAGTATTTATTTTTAACACAAAAAGTTAGCGAAGAAGTCGCTTATTCAAGAACTTCTAGCCGATCAGAACTTGCAAAATTAATGACCAACCTGCGTCTGAAGGAAATCGCTAACGTTCATCCTTTCTGTATTAGCCACGGACAAAAAAGGCGTGTAGCAATAGCCGCGATGCTTGCTGATAAACGGTCAGTACTATTAATGGACGAACCAACTTCTGGACAAGATGCTGCAGCACTTTTAGAACTGTTTGAATTAATCGACCGGCGTTCTCACGAAGGCACAACTTTGCTAATCGTTACGCACGATATGGAATTTGCTGCGAGCATTGCTGACTCAGTCTTACTAATCAAAGATGGACAGCTAACTGGGAAATTTGCCGCAAAAGATCTGTGGCAAAACGACAGACTACTGCTATCTCACCATTTACTGGCACCTAAAGGAGTGACACGTCTTGCGGAATCTTTTGCATGACATGAATCCTTCTGTAAAATTCGTTTTGGTCACAGTGTCAATGCTTGTCCTTTCACTGTTCTTTAATCCATGGACGCCACTATTATTTTGGCTAAGTATCTTTTTTTTGCAACTCACAATGAGTCGTACCAACTGGAAGTTGTGGCTTTTGTTTATGATTCCTTTTTCAATTGGTGCTTTCGGCTATTTATGGACCACCGTCGTCTTTGGTGCAGATACAGGTGGAACCATTATTTGGTCGTTTGCAGGAATTGACGTGACCGGTGCGCAATGGGCGCATGCTTTATCTCTTGCCTTTCGCGTTATGGCATTCTCGACATTGTCTTTGCTATTCGCTTTTACGACCGATCCAGTGAAGTTTATCTTGAGTCTTATGCAGCAATTAAAGCTTTCTCCAAAGCTTGCATATGGTGTAATGGTTGGTTACCAGTTTTTACCGGTGATGAAAGATGAATTCATACAAATTCAACAAGCCCAAAGACTACGCGGTGCAGAAATTCAAAAATATAGTTGGAAACGACTCGTAGCCATCCGTCGTGTACTGATCCCAATGCTTACAGGTGCTGTCAGAAAAGCTGAACGATCCGCTTTTGCTATGGAAGCGCGTGGTTTTACAGGTAAACCAAGAAGTGCTTATTACCGACCTATTCGCCTAAGACGCTTAGATGTGTTAATGTCTGGTATTTTTATGACGATCCTACTTGTCAGCTGTCTCATTGGCAGTTGGTTGAGCTAAAATAATGGTCAGAGTGTTCGAAAAGAAAAATCCTTGGACTAAGGATTTTTCTCTTTTTATAGTACTACTTTTTTTGACTTTTATTTTAATAACCTTGTGCAGTATTTTACATGTATAATGACAAAATCAGTTACTCTAGACCATGCTCTTGATTTTGATCTAATAGATATTTTTCTACTAATTTAAGCAGTCAAAATAAACACATATTTTCTAAAGTTCATTCCATAATAAAAAACCACTGCCTCAGCATGCTGACAAAAGCAAGTTGAAATAGTGGTTTTTAACTCTTAGATTCTGAATGATAATCGGCTTGGTCTTGCGTTTATTTATCATGCTTTTTTCTATTAATCAGATAAACTAAAAAAGCAATACACACAATGATTATTGCAGTTATCCAATTGATTCGTCCTGCTTCTTCATCTAAATCTGCTTTGACTAACGGGGATTTTGTTTCAGTTATTGATACTCCCGCAATCTGCGTTTCAATCGCTATGTATTTTGAAAACACTTGCTTTGTGCGGCTACCCAAAAAAAGAACTTCAGCTGGGCATCTACTTGTCGACTGCTTAACCTTTCTTGATAGTGACAGTTTTTGCGACTGAAGATCCATTCGCAAGTTATCAGGTTGTACTTTACTGGCTACAATTACGCTGTTCGATGATTTTTCATACACCTCATCGGTCATAGCTTGACCAAACACGATTAAGCTCAGCACAAGCAGCAACATCAGTTTCTTCATCTGTCTCCGCTCCAATTTGACCGTTTTTTTCAGTAATGCAGCTATTTTAGTTAAAAATTTACTAACAGAAACTCTGTGCAAATACTAAGAATTCATCGGCAATTAAAGTTCTACAGGTGCTGAGCAGAGCATCTGCAGAACTTTAATTGCCGCCATAAATCGCTAAAATCATTTCATTTCTTAGTTTTTAATTGTTCTAATTACCATTCTTATTCCCTTAAAAATTTCATTTTACGGGAGCCTGTACTTTATTGTCTATCACTAATTGAAGATTCTTTTATATGATATCATAGTTGAGAATGATTATCAATTTCAATAAGTATTTTAGCTTCTGTCAAAAATTTATGCATAAAAAAAGAACTGATTTCTCAGCTCTCTGGTGTTCCATATGTGATGACGTCTTCATCTCGTGCATTAATGCCATTTCTCACATGGACGATTGTACGTAAAATCAATTTTGCTTTTGGATGTTCAAGTGACCATCGTTCATCTGGTACAATTTCAAACTGTTGCATAACTGTATCTTTTGACTTAACAGATCCTGCAAACTCCATTGACTGTTTTGCGATGATCGTTTCATAAAAATCAAAATCACTATCATCTCGTGTATCTTCCACAAGCCTAATTACATTCAACTCGATAAAGTCAATTGTTTGCTCACCGTCGCCTCCATCCAAGTAAATCGTTCCATTTAATGTTTCGCCTTCTTCTAAATGCGGCATTTCTACTACTGTGTTTACTTTTAATGACCCTATGCCAATTGATGATAAAAAATCTTTAAACTTCATAGCCTAGAAACCTCCACTTTTTATTAGTCCTTGTATACCACAATTCATCTAAATTTAAACAAGTTTATAGTTCTGTATAGTTGTATTGATTTTCTAAATTGGTTTCGTGTCTATTGTATCGACGTTTAAATAACTTATAAAAATGAGAAACTAATACTCTTAATAATGCATACATAGGAATACCCAGAATAACTCCCACAACTCCAAATAACGAGCCCGCAGTTAACAACACAAAGATAATCGTCACTGGATGAACAATCATCGTTTTGCCCATGACTTGAGGAGAAATTAAATTCCCTTCTACTAATTGAACTACAGTCCAGACGATTGCCAGTTTAACAAGCATGAATGGTGATGTCACCAATGCGATAATAGCAGCCGGTGCGATGGCAATTGCAGGACCGATATAAGGAACTACACTTGTGACCATGGCTAGAACACCAAGTAACAATGCATAATCCATGCCAATAATTAAGAATCCAATATAGACCATAACGCCAATGCAAAATGCCACGATCAATTGTCCTTGTATATAAGCACCTAGCTGTTTATCTGCTTCTGCAAAAACTTCTCGTGTATCATCTCTATATCTCGGAGGCAATAACTTCAAGAAATACTCCGGCAATTTCTCACCGTCTTTTAACAAATAAAACAAGATAAATGGAACAATGACAATCGATAAAATAACACTCGTAATCGTCGAAATTAATCCTGTCAAACCTGAAATAATGCTAGTTACAGTATTTTGCAATGTGTCTGCAATATTATTAGGCAATGTTGCAAGCAAGGTATCTAATGTGAAGTCAGATTCACTATAATAATTACCAACAAACGATGTTCGTAAAAACGCATCAAAGTCTGTTAACAACTGCATGAAATACTCTGGAAATTCAGCAACTAAGTTTTGAAATTGAGAACGCAAAAATGGAAAGACTAATACAATAAGCAACGTGAATAGTCCGACTACACCAAGAAAAATAAGAAGAATTCCCCAAATACGAGAAATTTTAAAGTTTTCTAGCATACGCAACACAGGACGCAACAAGTAAAATAAGACCAAAGCTAAAACAATGGGCAAGACAACTGTTTTCATGAAAACAGTTACTGGATGAAAGATAAATGAAACTTCTCTAAAAATATAAATAACAATTCCAATCAATACTAATGAAAACAATGTAAACAACGTATTTTTCCCACCTAAAAACTGTATATAATTAGTAGAAAAAAAAGACCGCTTGTCTTCTGAATCCATATGCTTCCCCTTTTCTGAATAAACTTTATAATTCTATTTTAACATAATTTCACTCTACTTAGTTTAAAGCTTGTGATAAAAATTCACGCAATGCTTGTTTGTTCTGTTCAATATCAATATCAAGAACTGATCCTGCTTGTGGATAATTACCATAACTATAACTATCTTTTACAGGTAATGTTAAACGTTCAACTTCTCCGCCACCGCTTGTTGCTAATTGAGTCGCTAACTTTATTTGATCCGTTAATGGCATATCTGTTTGCACATATCCTTGTAAGGCTCCCGCTAGCTTAGGTAATTTTGGAATTGAAGAAACTGTTGCCATTTCTTCTTTCATTGCGGCAATCACTTGTTGCTGTCTGCGCACGCGTCCAAAATCGCCTTCATTATCCGCACGGAAACGTGCATACCCTAAAAGTTCCTTGCCGTTTAATTTTTGCAGACCTGGTGTTAAAGAAACACCAATATTTTTAGACATTTCTTTCTCCACATCAATCTCTACACCGTTAGGAACTGCAACATCAACAAGACTTTCAAAACTTGAAAAATCAATCAATGCAAAATGATGAATTTCTATGCCAAACATCTCACGCAAAGTTTCAGCAAGTAAATCCACTCCGCCTAAATAGTAAGCCGTATTCAATTTATAGGATTGGTAGCCAGGAATGTCTGCATATATATCGCGCATAAATGATGTTAATTTCACTTTATTATTTATTTTGTCGTGCGTAACGAGCATCATCGTATCAGTACGAGATTTTTCTTCTCCACGGGAATCGACACCCAGTACTAAAATATTTTCATAATTTCCGTTAGGTGCATCTTCTGCGAATTGTACGGGTTCTTGGTCTGTCGTTTCGGTTTCCGCCATTTCTTTACCTGCTTTAAACTGAAGAAATATATAAGCACCACCGGCGATTAACGCGATCAAGAGCATAAAAACGATGCCACGTAATCGAACTTTTCTTTTTCTACGTCTTTTTCTATGAATAGGTTGTAATTCTTCGTTCATCATATTTACACTCCTTTAGTAAACTTTTACGTTAATAAGACGCATAAGTAGTTAGTAAGTTTCTAGTTTTGATCTCAACAGTATATGATTTATTTTTAGCATCTACATTAAAAGCTTTTTATTTCTTTCTATCATATGTTCTATAAATGAAGACATTTTTATTGTCTCTACCTCGCCAGAGTGGTAATATTTTCTTAGCAATAAGAGAGGAGAATTATTATGATAGAAAAAGCAATCTTTGCAGGCGGGTGCTTCTGGTGCATGGTCAAGCCATTTGATCAATTTGATGGCATTGAACACATCGTTTCCGGTTATAGCGGTGGACATGTAGAAAACCCGACATATGAACAAGTGAAATCTGGAACGACGGGTCATATGGAAGTTGTAGAAATTACATTCCAACCTGCAGTCTTCTCTTATGAACAATTACTGGATATTTTTTGGCAGCAAATTGATCCAACAGACGACGAAGGACAATTTCAAGACCGTGGTCCCTCTTATCGTGCAGCAATTTTTGTCCATAATGAACGACAACGGGCAATTGCAGAACATTCTAAGCAACAACTCGAAGCTAGCGGGCGTTTTAACAAGCCAGTCATTACCGAAATACGCGATGCAGTGCCATTTTATCCAGCTGAAGACTATCATCAAGATTTTCATAAGAAAAATCCTGAATACTACAAAAATGATCGAGCGGCATCTGGCCGTGACGAATTTCTTTCCACTAAATGGGATAAAGTTAACGTTTAATGCGTTAACTTTTTTTAACGCTAGGTAAAAACTGATTATTCCATCAACTTTTCATTACTCGATAATTAAGGAGGCATTAGATTGAGGCTTATCGAATCGGTTGATCCAATTATTATGCAATTAGTAATTGTTCCTTTTGTTGTTATTGGGATTGGTATTTTAATAGCTGTAGTCACTAAAAAAATTTATATGGGACCTATTACAACTATGATTTTGACGTTAAGTTATAATTATTGGTACTTCACTACTTTTTTCCCAGATTCCAAACTATCATTTACGATGATTTCATCTTGGTGTATTATATTCCCATTGCTCTCTCTCTATCTTACTTGGTTAATTTTGAGGCAACTTCAAACCATTAAGTCTTCATTTGCTATAGAAGCTCGTGATCTTGATTAATCTTTTTGATTAAGCAAAATAGCGAAAATCAGCAGCAGTATTATAAACCCTAAAAACATAAACAAAGTAACGATGTGAGTGCCTGTTTGATCATAAATGACGCCAATTGTAAAGGGCATAAACGCTGAAATAATATAGCCACCCGATTGCGTCATTGCAGTCCAACTGTTGGCTTCATCTGCAGAAGTTGTTTCATCAAGAGGCATTAGCAACGCAATTGGAAACAGACCACCTAACGCAATACCAATAAAAGCAGCAGCTATCCATATGGCCGTCACGTCTCCAAACAATAGTAAACATACTCCGATAGCGCCAGAACTTAACACCATTATAATCCAACCCAAGCGATTAGGAAATTTGCTAAAAAATAATGGAATGCTAATGTTTCCAGCTATTTGAACTGCTGTCATTAACGTTAAGACACCACCCGCTGCCAAAACAGACATCCCTTTTTCAATCGCAATCGGTGCAAGCCAAGTAAGCATTGAAAAAAACAATGACGATTGAAATCCAAAAAACAACAACATGTACCAGGCTCGTTTATTTCTTACTAGCGATATTCGAGTGGGTGGAAGATCTGTTTGTTTGACTTTTATTTCAGGTGGTTGTTCTGCCCGCAGCCAAACAATTATAGCGAACACAGACAACAAACCCCAGCTAGCGATAGCGAATGGCCAATCTACAAGTGTATAAAATAGACCTGTCAATCCTGCAGACAATGTAGCCCCGAGCCCCATTCCAAAAGAATACACTCCAATCAATGCAGCTGTTCGTCTTGGAAAGTCTCGTTTAATCATAGCTGAAAGTAACGGACTAATTACCGCAATAGCCAAGCCAATAAAAAACGCACTGATTAACAGTACTGGATAGGTTGGTAAAAACCCCCTAGCTAATGTGAAAATGCCGATCATTGCTAACAGCACAGCAATAGATCGTTTCAATCCAAATTTTCGACCAAAAAAAACTGCTAACGGTGCAAAAAGCCCCATACAAAATACAGGAACAGCCGTCAACAAACTTACTTCACTATTGCTTAAATTCAAATCATTGCGAATAGGTTCAAGCATCGGTCCAATAGACGAAATTGCAGGTCGTAAATTTAATGCCACAAACAAAATGGCCACAATCATTAAGCTTATTGCAGAATTATTCTTCGATTCAGCCACTCTTTTCCCTCCATTAACTAAACTAACTAACATTTTTTTATTATAATGATTTCTATCCAGTATATGCTTATTTTACTTTGTTAATTTCTAAAAGTAAAAAAGGACAAACATAACTGTAAATAAAGTTTAAATTTTTACCAATTTCGCTCTATATACAAACTTGTGTTCTCTACCTTACTTCATTTAAACTAAGAGTGTGAAAGGCGGGTTGCCGATGAAACTCGTAAATTGGAGTTACGCAAAACGGTATAATATAAAAGCAATTTTCGATGAATTTCCACATGTTGTCGTTTTATTCCGCCAAATTGGTGGGTATTACTTTATTTATTCCATGAAAGGGTTGACCTCAGAGCATATTCCAGGGCGACGCGACTATGTTCGCATGGAATATTTGCTCAACAAAGAACTTGGCATGCTAGAAGCTTATTTAGAACGTAAAACAAGATAAAATAATTCTGTTTTCAGTTTATACAAGACCACAGTCGATTGCTATCGATTTCTTTGGATTTCATGGTATACTAATCTTATTGTGAAATTTAGGAGGTACGTATACATGATAGCTGCAAATGATGTAAGTCTTCGCTTTGGTGATCGTAAACTATTTGAAGATGTAAATATTCAATTTAACCCCGGTAATTGCTACGGATTGATTGGTGCCAATGGTGCTGGAAAATCTACTTTCGTCAAAATTCTTTCTGGTGAAATTGAGCCACAATCCGGAAATGTTTACATGGGCTCAGGTGAGCGTCTTGCTGTACTAAAGCAAAACCATTTTGAGTACGAAGAGCACCCTGTTCTTGAAACTGTAATCATGGGACATAAAAAACTATATGAAGTCATGTCTGAGAAAAATGCGATCTACATGAAAGAAGATTTTTCTGACGAAGATGGCATGCGTGCCGCTGAACTTGAAGGCGAGTTTGCTGAATTGAATGGTTGGGAAGCTGAATCTGAAGCAGCAATTCTTTTGCAAGGACTTGGAATTAGTGAAAAACTACACGATAAGAAAATGGCTGAACTTTCTGGTTCTGACAAAGTAAAAGTACTTTTAGCACAAGCTTTGTTCGGTAAGCCGGACGTTCTATTACTAGATGAGCCTACCAACCATTTAGATTTAAAAGCGATTCAGTGGTTAGAGGAATTCTTGATCAACTTTACAAATACAGTGATAGTTGTATCCCATGACCGTCACTTTCTTAATAAAGTATGTACGAATATTGCCGATCTTGACTTTGGTAAAATTCAATTATATGTTGGTAACTATGACTTTTGGTATGAATCAAGCCAATTAGCAACACGTTTAGCTTCAGATCAAAATTCGAAAAAAGAAGAAAAAATTAAAGAACTTCAAGCATTTATTGCGCGTTTCTCTGCCAACGCTTCTAAATCGAAACAAGCAACTTCTCGTAAGAAAACGCTTGATAAAATTGAATTAGACGATATTCGCCCATCTTCTCGTAAATACCCGTTTGTTAACTTTACAGTTGGTCGCGAAATCGGCAATGATGTTTTAACGGTTAGAGATCTAAGCCAGACAGTAGACGGCAACCAATTATTAAACACGATTAGCTTCAATTTGAGTAAGGAAGATAAAATTGTTTTGATCGGTGACCCACTTGCTAAATCAGCGCTTCTGCGCGTATTAGCAGGCGAAGATCAACCAGCTACGGGAGAATGCAGATGGGGCGTAACCACATCACGTGCTTATTTACCTATCGATAACTCGAGCTATTTTGAAGGCAGCGAAACATCTCTAGTAGACTGGCTTCGCCAGTATTCTCCAGACGATGAAAGTGAGACTTTCCTGCGCGGCTTTCTTGGTAGAATGTTATTCTCTGGTGAAGAAGTTAAAAAGAAACCTTCTGTTTTATCCGGCGGTGAAAAAGTGCGTTGCATGCTTTCCAAAATGATGTTGTCTCACGCGAACGTTCTTTTGTTGGACGAACCAACAAACCATTTGGACTTAGAGTCTATCCAAGCATTGAATAACGGCATGATCGCTTTTAAAGGCGCTATGGTATTTACTTCTCATGACCATCAATTTATCCAAACTGTTGCAAACCGAGTAATTGAAATCCGTGAAGATGGATCAATCCTTGATAAGCAACTTAGCTACGATGAATTTTTGGAATGGAAAGAAAAAGAAGGCATTACAAACTAAAGTGGCACAACAAGATCACTCGTTGAGTGGTCTTGTTTTTGTCTATGTACAGAAAAAAGCTGTAGATCTGCTTAGATCTACAGCTTTTTTATTTTTTACTTTGTAAACCGTTTAACCAATCGGCCTGCAGGTAATTTAGAAACATATTTATTTCCTGAATTGGATATTTTTTTAATTAGTTTTAATAAGTCTTCATCACCAGTCCAGTGCTCTGTCACTACTTCTGTTGGGAATTTATTTAAAATGGTATTAATAACAAATACCGCCACGACTACATCATCCAAAAATCCACCAGGACCTACCAAAATCTCAGGCAAAAAATCAATAGGTGCGATGAAATACAAAATCCCTGCGCCTACTGCCGCTTTATTTTTTGCATCAATACGGCTGTCTAGCATCATTCTTGTTAACAAATGAAATAAATCGGGTGCAAACAATATATATCCGCTAACCGATCCTATCAATCCTGATTTATTATCTGCCCATTTTTGTATTTTCGTTCGAAGCTTTTGATAGAAATCTTGTTGTTTCTTCTCACTTGGCATTGGTTTTTTTAAGTATTGTTCAACCATACGTTCATCCCCCTTGACCTTCTAATTTAATTGCTCCAAC
The DNA here is from genome assembly GCF_001186155.3 of Planococcus versutus. NCBI lineage: Bacteria > Bacillati > Bacillota > Bacilli > Caryophanales > Caryophanaceae > Planococcus > Planococcus versutus. The sequence continues at coordinate 1,814,091 of NZ_CP016540.2, forward strand.
TGATTAAAAAACTAATGTAATGTTTGTAGCTAAGCGTTCTTTATCAGGCACACCATCCACTATCGTAAATTTGACAAGCTGTCCTGGATTTAGTTTTCTAAAACCTTCTACGTTAATATGCATTTCTTCAAAGAAAAAATTTTCACCATTGTCGCCTGTAATCGTACCTATTCCTTTGTTCTCATCAAATGACTTTACTGTACCTTCCATTCCAAAAACCTCCTACATTTTCTTTGCCAGTATTTATTTATACCCCGTTATTAATTACTAAAAACCTTACATAGGAAAGTTTAAAGACATGACAAATTGACACACGGTGTTTCTTTTGATATAGAGGTAAAATTTGACTGGGTAGAGATTGGCTTTTTCTTACCTGCGATGAAAATCATTTTATAGATTTTGATGATTCTATCCATCTTATTAGACATAATTACCGTATGGTTAGAGCTATAAAAGAAAACTTAACTATTTCCGGTTTTTTGTATGATGGTGATTGTTAAGCAAATTCTAAAAAAAAAAGAACTACTCCTAAGAGCAGTTCTTGAAAATTAGGCTTTAGTTACGTTTGTTGCTTGTGGTCCACGGTTGCCTTCTTCTACTTGAAATTCAACACGTTGCCCTTCATCAAGCGTTTTAAACCCTTCGCCTTCGATTGCTGAGAAATGTACGAATACATCGTCTCCACCTTCAACTTCGATAAAACCAAAGCCTTTTTCTGAGTTAAACCATTTTACTGTTCCTTCTTGCATGTAAATTACCTCCTGTGGTAAAAAAAGTTTTTAATATGGAATCTTTACATAAAAAAATTCACATATTCCCTAAAGTACCATCACGTGCTGATCACTTTGGGGAATAGGTGAATAGCTATCGTTCGGTCAAGAATTCATATTGTCTATTTAGTATATCAAATTGACTACAAAAGTCAAATAAATCTAATAACTCGTTGAAGATTTGCCGTCAACTAGCCAAATCAGCCCATGAAACACTTGCAAGTCTTCTTCGCATTTATCGCAATATTCTACTTCTTCTTCATTCCAATAACAATAAAAAGCTTGATTTCTTTGTTCATGTTCCGGAAAACGATAACTGAAATCTTGTTTAAGTGTTTCTAGAAAACCCATTGCCTCTTTGGCTGAAGTAAATTCATGTCGTGAGACAACACTTTTTTCCCAACCGTCAAACATCCACCATGGTTCATAATCTGTTTTCATGTAGATGATTTCATGCATAGTTGGTAGCCTCATTTCTTTCTTATTAGCATTGTGTCAAACCCTAAATGACTTGTAAAGTGTTTCGCGCCGATTGCTACATGGAATTCGAAAGTTTGTATTGACTTGTTATTTCACGTAAAATATAGAAGAGAGAATGCGCTGCAATGAAACTTTTCAGCGCGCTGAACGTATAGATTAAGTAGTAGTGAAGGAGGTTCTTTGCATGAAGCCCCTAAAGCCGATTGAAAATTTTATTAAAAGGCAATCTGTCAGTTTGCCTATTATGGCGGTAATGTTTCCAGTTCTTTATTTAGGAGCTGAAATTGGTTTTATTGCTTCTGGAGCAGTTGCTGCTGGAACGTATATTGCCAGTAATAGCACGATAAAACAAGTTCAAATTTCTTCTGATTCTAAAAACTTTGGAATGACACGAAGTGAATTCAAGAATGTACGCGTGCAAATAAAAGAAGCACAAGAAAAAATCAAGCAACTTCAAAGTAATTATTACAAGGTCCGTTCCATTTCTTCGTTTAAACAATTGATTGAAATGACGAAAATTTCTAATAAAATCATTACTGTTGTACAACAAAATCCAAGAAAGTTTTATTTAGCAGAACCGTTTTTTTATTCCCATCTAGACTCAGCAATTGAATTAACAGAAAAATATACCTTACTTGTCGGCCAACCAGTGAAAGATCAAGACATGCGCATCGCTCTTCAAGATACACGTGAGATGTTGTTATCGCTTAACAAAGTTATGGAACAAGACTTAAAGCTTGTTTTATCTGGTGATATAGAGAGATTACGTATGGAACTCGATTATGCACAGTTAGCCGTTGATCAACACAACAATCAGAAATTACTTGTTCAGGCAGAACCTGAACATAAGGGAGACGTGAAAGATGACAGAAAAACCATCAACTCGAAGTGAATTAGATGATTTATTGGAATCTCCATTTGGCATGCAGATGGAAAAACAGGATCGATCGATCACTGAACAGTCTGAAGAACGTCCAGCATCCATTATGGATCGATTAACAAATGAAGAACAGGCAAAAGCACGCGAACTCGCAAAACAAATACCAACTGGTGATAACGAAGCGATTTTAACATATGGCGCGAATGCACAAAATCAATTGAGTCAGTTTTCTCATAAAATGTTGGACCATGTGCAGCGCAAAGACATTGGTCCTGTCGGAGATGTTCTTCACGACTTGATGAAAAAACTAGAAGAATTAAATCCAGAAGAATTAACGCAAGGCAGACGCAATGGGATCCGGAAATTGTTTTCAAAAGCTAAATACTCTGTACAAGAAATGATGACAAAATATCAAAAATTGAGTACACAAGTTGATCGCATTAGCATTCAGCTTGATCACTCAAAACGCGGATTGCTGGATGATGTTCAGCTGCTAGACCAGTTATACGATCAAAACAAAACGTATTTTCAAGCGTTAAATGTTTATATCGCAGCTGCAGAAATTAAACGTGATGAAATTATGACTGAAACTATTCCTGCTTTGCGCAAAAAAGCAGAAACTTCACAAGATCAAATGGTTTATCAAGAAGTCAACGACATGGTTCAGTACGTCGATCGTTTAGAAAAACGACTTTATGATTTGCAGTTGTCGCGTCAAATTACTATTCAAAGTGCACCGCAAATACGCATGATTCAACAAACGAACCAGACTTTAGCAGAAAAAATTCAATCGTCGATCATGACATCCATTCCTCTTTGGAAAAACCAAATTGCTATTGCACTTACATTAAACAAACAACTAAAAGCGGTAGAAGCTCAAAAACAAGTCACAGCAACAACAAATGATTTGTTGCTTAAAAATTCTGAGATGTTAAAAATGAATTCAATTGAAACCGCTCGCGAAAATGAACGCGGCATTATTGAAATTGATACATTGAAAAAAACACAAGAAAACTTATTAGAGACAATTGAAGAAACGTTGCAAATCCAAGCAGAGGGTCGCAGAAATCGAAAAGCTGCAGAACTTGAAATTGGACGTATGGAAGAAGATCTTAAACAACGTCTTCTACTTATTCATGAAGATCACGAAAAAAAACATGATCATTCGATTTAACGAAAAAACCGGAAGCCTCGAGCTTCCGGTTTTTCGTTATTGACGATGAGTAGATTGATTGGACAGTATTGCGTTTTGTTTGGATAGTATTCGACTGCTTTTCGACAGTATTTTATCTAATTTGGACAGTATTTGCACTTATTCAGACAGTATGCCCATTATCTGTAAAAAAACAATTTCTCAATCCACGAAAAATTTAAGACACTTCCTAAAACTTATCTTTATCCAGACTTAATAACCAAGTGAAGACTTCTTTTTAACAAACGCAGCGTCTGTTCTACAAACTGTTCAAGTGAATCTGCACTGACAGATTTATTGCCATACATCTTACGATAAAAAGCAGCTTGATCTTCTGAAATTGAGTTACTGCTTAAAAATAGATGCAAAACTTCAATGTCTTGCTTTTTCGCTTCTGTCACAGCGTTTGCGGTGTCCACTACACCGTTCTCTGCATAATTATAGGCAGATGGCTCACCGTCAGAAAAGACTAGTAAAAAGCGGTGTTTTTCAGTTCTACGTTTCAGTCTTTTGCTCATCCAGCGAATTGCAAAACCGTCACGGTTGTCTTCGTGGGCATCAAATGATGCAATCGTCTCTGCATGGTCTTTTTTGCGATCTTCGAATTTATGCATCCATTCAAAATAGTTTGGTTGTTCCGCATCACTTGCCTCGTAGGCATCTTCATAAAACAAGACGATTTCATGTGGTACATCCAAACCGCGCAACACATCGTGAAACAATAAGACTGCTTGCTTTGTTTCTTCTAGTTTATCAAGCATCGATGCTGACCCATCGATCAATAAGCAAAAAACCGCATCCAGTTCTTTCGAAGGCGCTGTTTTGCGATAAAACGGTTTTGGTCGCTCTTCCACTACAAGTGGTACGAGTTTTTTCGACAGTCTTCCTGCATTTAAATTACTGCGAATGCCTTCTTGTCTTTGCGTCATACGTTTTTTTAATTCTTTTAACAATGAGCGTACATAAGGTGTTTGTTTTCTTCGCCAGTTTTCAATAGTTAAGCGATGATCACTTGAAGCTTTCAGCCTCGACTCATGATAGACCACTTGATCATTTGCGGATCCAAATTCCCCTTCCGCTTTTTTAGGTTTGCTATTCATTTGGCGATCTTCTACGTGGCTGTCTTCTTTATACTCACCAGTCGAATCGCCTTTTGCTGTTTGTTGAACTTCGCCCGTTCCTTCTGCTTCTCTGCCACCTTCAGCAAGTTGTGAGTCACCTCGCTCTAACTCAAACTCCATCGCAGGCGTTTCAGCTAGTTTAGTTTCTCGGTGCCAAGCGTCGAACCATTCTTCTATGGTATCAATTTCTTCGGGGTTTTCTGCTCTTTCTGCTCGAATGCCTTCGTGATAATGAAATGGAGGCACTTTTTCGACGTCTTCACCAAATGTATAATACGTATGGCGTGCATCTGATTCTAATAGAAATTCAAGACGATCCATCATACGATTAACAATTTTCACAGAATCTTTCGTTGATTTCGCTTCAAACAACTCTGTCCAAATAAACGATAACCCTAACAACTTCTCTCCTGTATCAATGTCTTTGCCACGTAATTGCAAATAGGCTGCATTGATCAATAAATCTGCTCGAAAGCTTTTTTTCAAGTTCTGCTTGGATTGATCTTCATGGTAAGTTGTATACACGTCTTCTCTTGTGTTAAAAGCTCCGGTGGTTCCTGGTCGAGATATTTTAATAAATTCAGACAGCCGAAATTCTTCTGCACATAAAAGCAATTGTTCTCGAAGACTCGGCAATTTTGAATCTGTTTTTTTAAATTCTCGCCAATCCTGTAAGTCAAAATGACGCCAAAACCCAGCTGCCATCAAATAAATATCTGACAAATAACCGTGTCGCTCTATTTTTTTTGTTCGATGACGCCAAAAAACACTCATAGACAGCGCAGATTCTGATGGCCGGAGTTCTACTAACTTTCGCGTCGTCACTTTTAAATAAGGAGCATCGGCCATCGCTCCTGCAAGTAATTCCATTTGATGAAGTAGCTTTGTATCAATGGTTTCATCATTAAATTGAATAAAGCGGTTTACTGATGTCATCTCTCTCACCTACTTTTTCCAAGTATGAGCCAAATCCATAAACAAATCGCGTTCGCTTTCATCATCTAATTTTTCTGCAATGGCGTATTGCACTGCACGTAAAGGATCCATGTGTTCCGAAAGAGCCGTCGCATCAAGTAAACTGCGAATCGAAGCTGCTTCTTCTGATAACAAGCCATTTTTAACTTGCTTCATTAAATCTTCTGCTAAATTTAACATAAATGATTTTAACAGTTTATCAGCTGTTGGAAATTCTCGATCCCACAGTTCACTTAGTTGCTGTCCTGTTAAATATGGAATGGGGAATGCGATAAAACGATTTTTTAACGCTTCGTTCATTGGTGCTGTCCCGATATAGCCTTCGTTAATTGCTGAAATAACCCCAAAATTAGGATGAGCCTCAATAACTTCACCTGTAAACGGATTGGTCATCATGCGCCGATGATCTAACGCACTATGAAGAATCGGTAAAGTCTCTGCTTTTGCCATATTGATTTCATCAATATATAAGAAGTGTCCTTTTCTCATCGCTGTAACTACAGGTCCTTCCACAAACTCAATAATGCTTTGTCCTTCACGTTGAACCAGTGTTTTAAAGCCTAACAGTGCTTCTGCATCTAAATCAACTGAACAGTTAATACTTTGCATAGGTTGTCCAAAAAAAGCGGATATACTTTCTGCAAGTTTTGTCTTACCTGCACCTGTAGGACCTTTAAGTAATACAGGTTTACGCAAAACAATTGCAAATAGGATATCTTGCCATAAGTGATTGTCTGGAGCAATATAGCCTGGTTTGCCAATTAATTTTTCGTACTCATCGTGTGTTCGTTGTTGTCGCTTTAGAACATCTTCTTGAATGTATGACATCTTTTCATCCTCTTTCCCACAGAAAAAGCCGATGTGCTCCATCGGCTTTTCATCAGTATTCACCTTTTTATTCAAAATAAGTTTTATAAAACCCACCAATTTTCCCTGTATTGTCTACCACAAAAATAAATTCATCGGTTTCATTTTTTACTTTATATTCTTTTCCGACAGTTAATACATTCGAAACCAAAAACTTAGCTGCATTTGTGTGCTTACATATTACGGTTTTAATCGTTTCTTTTTCCAACCATTCGTTGTGAATCACAGTCATCATCCTTTTCTATCTGTCTATACATTCAGTATAAGGAAAAAGCAAGGTAATTTCAAACAGACTCAGTTACAAATTCCAATCCAATTAACAGTCATCTAAGAATTTGTAAGAGTTGTTATTATTTTATTTTGTTTTATTTTTACTAACGACATAACGCCAAACAATCAGTATGATAATGAAAGTTGATACTAAGATCAAGAATACTTGTACATGTTCGAGTATCGATTGATAAGCATAAGGAAATGACCGACCGATACTAAAGTAAAGGAACATCCAAACAAAACCTGCGGTATACGCAAATAACACATAGCGAAAAAATGGAAATCGGTTTGCTCCTACTACATATGGCATTGCCCAACGGATGCCAGGCAAGAAAAAACTAAAAGCAATTGCCCATTCTCCATGTTTTTCTAAAAATCCACTAAACCGACCGATTGCATGTTTTAACCGCGTTTGGTTTAAGCGATTTAATAATCGATGTCCCCAACTCCGACCAATTAAATACGCAAAAGTATTACTCGTGACTAAGCCTAAATATGCAGATAAAAAAGCATAGACTGGCTTAAAATAACTGATTTCTGTTAACACCCCTGAAAAAGCTGCAGCTACTTCATTTGGAATGGGTAATCCAAAAAGTAGTAGCCAATTAAAAACAAACATACTAAAATAACCATATTCTTTTACTAAGTCAATGAAAAATGAAATATCCATGAATTTCTACCGCCTTAGGCTGTTGTTCCTTTTATCATGACAAAAAAAGATAGTCCTGCAATGCAGGACTATCTTTTTAATTATTTATTAAGATTCCAGTAAGAGATCTTCTGGATTTTCGATCATATTTTTAACCATCTTCAAGAAACCAACAGAATCGCTTCCGTCAATTACGCGGTGATCGTATGAAAGAGCCACATACATCATCGGACGAATTTCGACTTCATCGCCAATTGCTACTGGACGTTTTTGGATTGTGTGCATTCCAAGAATACCTACTTGTGCACCATTCAAAATAGGCGTAGATAGCAATGATCCAAAGACACCACCGTTAGTAATTGTGAACGAACCACCTGTCATGTCTGCAATTGACAGCTTTTTATCACGCGCTTTTTTAGCAAGTTCACCAATTGTCTCTTCAATTTCAGCAAAGTTCTTTTTGTCCGTATCGCGGACGATTGGCACAACAAGTCCTTCTTCAGTTGAAACAGCAATTCCTACATCATAAAACTGTTTTAGCAATACATCTGTACCTTCTAATTCAGCGTTAACATATGGGTATTTTTTCAAAGCAGCAGTAACTGCTTTTGTGAAGAATGACATAAATCCAAGTTTCACATCGTTATTTTTAAGAAATTGATCTTTTTTACGGCTACGCAATGCCATTACATTAGTCATATCAATTTCATTGAAAGTAGTCAACATTGCCGTTGATTGTCTAACTTCAAGAAGACGTTTTGCAATTGTTTGACGGCGTCTCGTCATTTTTTCACGAACAATACGACCGCTTTCTTCATCCGAAGAAAAAGCAGATTTTGGTGCTTCTGCTTTAGCAGCAGGTGCACTTGCAGCAGGTTTTGACCCATGAGCTTCCACATCTTGAACGCGTACGCGGCCCATTGGATCTACTGGAGAAATTGCAGCAAGGTCAATTCCTTTTTCACGTGCCAATTTGCGAGCTGCTGGGCTTGCAATGGTACGATCAGAAGAAGACTGCTCTTCTGCTGCTGGATCTTTTTCTACAGGTTCTTGAGTTGCAGGAGCTTCTGTTTTAGCGGGCTCTTCTGCTTTTTGTGGAACTTCTTCAGCTTTAGGTGCTGTAGTTTCCCCAGAACTTTCGCCAACAATTGCGATAACTTGTCCAACTTCAACTGTATCACCTTCTTGTGCTAAGTGTTCTTGAACAACTCCAGCTTCTTCGGAAATAACTTCAACGTTAACTTTATCTGTTTCAAGTTCAACGATGAATTCTCCTTTTTCTACTGTGTCGCCCGGCTGTTTAAGCCACTGAGCGATTGTTCCTTCTGTAATCGATTCTGCTAGTTCTGGTACTTTAATCTCTGCCACAAAAAATTCCTCCTTAGATTATCCTTACAATTTAGCTAATGCTTCGTCAATAATACGTGTTTGTTCGACTTTATGTGCTTCTCCGTCACCTTCTGCTGGGCTTTGGCGCTGTGTGCGACCGAAGTATTTTACTTCTTTGCCATCAGCCAATTCACGTAAATATGGATCTGCAAATGTCCAGGACCCCATGTTTTTTGGTTCTTCTTGCACCCATGCGATTTCTTTAGCATTAGAATAACGGTCAACAATCGCTTTAATCTTCTCAGCCGGGAATGGATATAATTGCTCAACGCGGACAATGTGTACCCATTTGTAGTCTGTACCGTCTTTCACGCGCTCTGCCAAATCGATTGCCATTTTGCCACTTGCAAAAAGAACTCGTTTTACTTTTTTCACGTCTTTGCCCATATTCGGTTGCTCAATAATCGTTTGAAAATGACCTTCCGTTAAATCATCTACTGATGCTCCAACGAGTGGATGACGCAATAATGATTTTGGCGAAACGATGATTAATGGACGAATTGACTCTTTACCTAGCATTTTAGCTTGACGACGTAAAATGTGAAAATAGTTTGACGCACTAGAAAGGTTCGCGACTGTCCAGTTGTTCTCAGCAGCCATTTGAAGATGTCTTTCTAAACGAGCACTTGAGTGCTCTGGTCCTTGGCCTTCAAAACCATGAGGAAGCAGCATAATAAGGCCCGATTTTTGTCCCCACTTTGCTCGTCCAGAAGAAATAAATTGATCAAACATCATTTGTGCCATATTAGCGAAATCGCCATACTGTGCTTCCCAAATTACTAACGCTTTATCATTTTCAACATTATAACCATATTCAAAGCCCAAAACGGATGCTTCACTTAATGGACTGTTGTAAACAACAAACGATGCTTTAGCATCAGAAATATGATGTAACGGTACCAACTCGTTGCCATTCTTTTCATCATGTAAAACAAGGTGACGCTGAGCAAAAGTACCGCGCTGAGCATCTTGTCCCGTTAAGCGAATCGGATTCCCATCTTGTAAAATCGTCCCAAACGCAAGCGTTTCCGCATGTGCCCAATCTACTTTACCTTTTCCTTTGAATGGCTCTTCGCGACGTTTTAAAATTTTAGCTAATTTACCGAAAGCAGAAAAATCATTTGGCCATGACAACAGTTCTTCGTTCATTTTTGTTAGAACTTCTTTGTCAATACCTGTTGGAACTTCAGGAAAGCCATTTAAAACTGCTTCAGGCATTTCCACTTTTGGAAACTCGTCTGATTTATTTTCTTTTACGCGATCATATGCTTCTTGCATTTCTTTTTGTGTGTCTATATCTAACTTTTTAACATCGTCTTCAGTAAGGATTTTTTCAGCCGTTAATTGTTTTCCGTATAATTCACGAACAGTATCATGCTGATGAATGCCATGATACATTGTAGGATTTGTCACTAAAGGTTCATCCATTTCGTTGTGTCCATATCGACGGTAACCGATTAAATCGATCAAAATGTCTTTGCTGAACTTTTCACGATATTCAAATGCTAAACGAGCTACTGCAACAACTGCTTCAGGCTCATCCGCATTCACATGAATAACAGGCACTTCAAATCCTTTTGCTGGATCTGAAGAATAATGTGTAGAACGAGAGTCAAATTGCTCAGTTGTAAAACCAATCAAGTTATTCGCAATAATATGAATAGACCCACCCGTTTGATAACCTCTAACGCGACTAAAATTTAAAGTCTCTGTGACAATTCCTTGTCCTGGGAATGCTGCATCTCCATGAATAAGAATAGAATATGATTTTTTTGGATCTAAATCTGCAATACCTGTTTTGCTGGTATCTTCTTGAGCAGCACGCGTTTGACCTGCAACAATTGGGCTAACAATTTCCAAATGTGAAGGGTTGTAGGCTAACTTAACATTTGTACCTGTCGCAGACTTATAAGCTGCACCCATATGATATTTTACATCTCCAAACCAACCTTTTGTGATTTGAAGCGAACCATCTTCTGGAAGAAAAGCTTCATCTCCTACGTGAGCAAAGCCAGCAAACATCATTTCATATGGTTTATTTAAAATATGGGTAAGCACATTTAAACGACCGCGATGTGCCATCCCGATCATAATATCTTCAGTTCCTGCTGACTCAGACATACGAACTAGTTCATCCATTAACACTACTAATGAATCCACACCTTCTATTGAAAAACGTTTTTGCCCAACAAAGGTACGGTGAACAAATTTTTCGAAACCTTCTACACGCGTCAACAAATCAAGAACTTGTTTTTTCTTGTTAGCATCTAGTGAAGGCTTTGCTATTCCAGCTTCGATTTTTTCTTGTAACCAGCTACGTTCTTGTGGTTGAATTACATGCGAAAATTCAAAAGCAACTTTTTCTGTGTAAAGTGATTTTAAATAATTGATTGCATCAAGGCCATCATTTACATCTGCTGGTGCATTGCTTAAAATTAATGACACAGGTACTTCTTTCAAATCTTGTTCGCTCAGACCATAAGTTGAAGGCTCCATGCGACTAGTGTCTATTGGCTGATCTTTTAGCGGATAAATATCCGAAGCTAAATGACCGTGCGCACGAACAGCTTCTGCTAAGTTAACAGCAGCTAGTACTTTCCCAAAATTATTCGGCTCGACAGAATTCTGTTGTACTGGAGTAACATCTGTCGGCGGCCCATATTGCTTAAACAGTTTAACATATTCCGGATCAAGTAATTCCGGTGTTTCTTGATACAAGTCATACATTTCCATTATGTATCCCAAGTTCGGACCAGTAATGGAACTCCATGGGGATTTTGTATCTGAATGATTGCTAGACATTAAAAAACCTCCAACTATTTGTTTTAAGGCAGTCACTATATTCATCTATGTCTTACCTATTTTATCACGCTTCCCATTAGACATAAAGTAGAAGGCGTTAAGCAATTCAAGTTTAAATTTCCCTATCAATCTTACTACTTCCTTGACAAAAAACAAAGCATTTTAGTGAAATAGTTCGCACAACAGATATAAAAACTGATTTATCCATTTTATGTCTGAAATTCAAGCTTTTTATGGGAGTTTAATTATAACGAATACAATTGTGAATATCCTTTGCCTGTTTTTTTAGCTGTATAAAGTGCCATATCTGCTTTTTTCATTAAGTCATCAAAATTATCGCCATGTAATGGATATATGGAAATACCTGTTGAGGAAGTTGGTGAAAATTGATGTCCATTAATTGTCCACCCCTCAAGAAGGGTTTTATTGATTCGTGCGATAACCGTTTCAATATGCTGTTCAAACTTTTCCGGAACAATTCCAGTTAATGCTACCAAAAATTCATCGCCACCAATTCTTGCAACTAAATCATCAGTCCGCAAACTTTTTTTTATGGCTTCTCCGAAATGATAAATAAATTCGTCACCAACGTCATGCCCAAATTGATCATTGACTGATTTAAAATCATCGCCATCTATATACAAAAAAGCAATATACTCATTTTTATTATTCACTTGCATTTTGATTTGATCAAATTCCTGAATCATAAATCGACGATTGGGTAAATTCGTTAAACTATCATGATAAGCCATGAAATGAAGCTGTTTTTCAAGTTGTTTTCGTTCTGTAATATCAAATAAAATAGACAGAAACTGGTAAACTTCGCCATCTGTATTTACAAGTGGAATGACTGTAGCATCTACCCAAAAAAACTCATTGTTTTTCTTCGCAACTTCCATTTCTCCACGCCAGATTTCATTTTCCCAAACTACTTTTTGTATTTCTCTGTATTTTTTTGTAGTAATAAGTACATTACTAGCTTCAAAAACAGTCATATTAACTAACTCTTCTTTTTTATAGCCTGTTAGTTCGTTTAGGTTTTTATTAACAAACTTAATCGTACCAGATACATCCCAAATCGCGACAAGTGCTGCGTAATTAAGCGCATCTTTGTAGCTCTCCAAAATATTTTCTGTTTTTTTAAGCTCATTTTTCAATAGCTGTTCTGTTGTTAGCTCTCGAAACACAACATGAAATGCTCGAATCATTCCGTTTTCAATGATTGGCGAATAACTTACTGAAAACTTCGCTTTTACTCCATCGTGTTTTTGTCGATTCATAATCAAAGAGGTGCTTTTTAATAAGGGCTCAAATTGTGTTAATAATTCTTTTCCTGCTTTAAATAATTCTTTTTTCTTTTTAGACAAGTCGTCGTAAGTGAGATTGACACACTCTTTTTTCCTTACCCCAAATGCTTTTTCGTAAGCTGGATTTAAATCAATAATTTTATATTCTGCAGAAACCATAATCATTGGATCTACAGAATTTTGAACTAACGATTCATAAAACAAATAATCTTCTTCAATTTTTTTTTGAACTGTCACGTTTTTGGTTACAGCTAGTACAAACTTTTGACTCTGATAATCAATGGGCGTTAACTCAGATTCCATTGCAGTGTCCGAGTCGCTAAACAAACTGTAATCCCGATATGCGTGACTTTCACCTTTTTTCAAGGCAATTCCATATTGTTTTTTTATTTCCTGAGACAAAGCGAACGGCATGCTCTCATCTATGTTCGTTCCAACCAGCTTTTTTTTGAATATCGTAGAGCACACCGGGTTTACATACATATAGTCAAAAGTTTCACCATTTTGTTTCATGAAATAGACTGGATTTTTTGAATTTTTATAGAGAAGGTCTAGTTGCTCTATAGAAAAAGGCATTGCCATCTTATTCACCGCCTTCATTAAGAAAATAGATTTGAACGTGTAGTTACTTGCTCAATAAACTTGTTGTAAGAAACTTGTTCTTGTGAATTTTTGACGAACAAAATGCGACTTTTCTCTATATCATCTTGTGCCCAATAAAATGTTGAATACGCTAAATATGTTGCATTCCCTGATAGTTCGAGGTCAATCTTATTTTCACTACTAGCAATGGTACATTTCACAAGACCACCTGGATTATATACAGATACGTCCCCGTAAGGCGTTAATCCAGACATGCAACTAATCAAAGCAGAAGCAGTCATCGCTGTCCCGCAGGCATTTGTGAAACCAACTCCACGTTCATATGTCCGAACGAATATTCCTTTTTCGACAGCTGTTACATAGCTGACATTAACACCATCTGGAAAGTATTCATTGTCACTATTAAAATACTGTGCCCATTTTTCTTGATGGCTAGAATCATTTTGAAGTGTAGCCGGAACTATTCCGATTAAATGCGGATTGGGAACAGATACCGCTGAAAACAGAATATCTTTTGAAACAAATGGCAAAGGCTTATTGATCCATTCATTTTGGTTTAAGTAATTCATCGGTACACTGTTTAGTAAAAAGGATACCGGCGAAATTTCTACGGCATATGTTGCAATTTCTCCATTTGATACTGCTTTTTTTCTTACGCTTAAAAAAGCTTTCATAGTTTCGATGACAGCTTTTTGTATATTTTGTTGTTCGCATACATATCGTGCTACACACCGAAGACCATTTCCACACATTGATGCTTCTGATCCATCATTATTGAAAACACGCATCTTTGCATGCGCTCTAGTTGAAGGCAAAATCACCAAAATGCCGTCAATGTCTGGATCTATTGTTGAAATGTGCTTTGCTAATTGCGCGTAGTCATCGCGTTCTTCTCCTTCGAACATATAGAAAGTATTCATTGAGCCATGAACTTTTATCAACGCTATTTCCATTTTTTCACCTCTTACTTATTTTGCATGAGTCGCTACCAGTTTAGCCATTTCAGCTGCAGTAATTGGCGGTTTTGCTTTTGTCATAGCTTCGATTAACTTCTCTTTATCTTTCTGTAAAAGTGTAAGTTCTTCCATAAATCGATCTGCAGACAACTGTTCTTCCTCAACTACATGAGCAAAGCCTTGCTTTTCAAATAAATTGGCATTCAGAATTTGATCACCGCGACTTTTTTGAATTGAAAGTGGGATTAGCAACATAGGTTTTTTTAACGCTAAAAATTCAAATATCGAATTTGAACCTGCACGAGATACAACAAAATCTGTCATATGCAGCAAATGAGGAAGTTCATGTGTCACATACTCAAATTGCCGATAGTTTTTGTATGTATCTAGTTCTGGCATCCGATTTCCTTTGCCACATAAATGAATGATATTGTATTCTTCCATTAAACGGTCTAGATTATTGCGAATAGCTGAGTTGATCATGACTGATCCTTGGCTACCGCCCATAACCATTAATACAGGTAGACTACTCGTAAACGAACATATTTCCTGACCTTTTGCAGCAGTTCCTTCTTTCAATTCACTGCGAATAAGAGATCCTGTACAAGTTGACTTGTCACTTGGCACATGTGCTAATGTTTCGTTAAACACTGTGAAAATGTGGTCAGCAAACGGTAATGCTATTTTATTTGCGAGTCCTGGTGTAACATCCGACTCGTGAATAATGACAGGAATCGACATCATTCTTCCAGCCATTACAACTGGTACTGAAACAAAACCACCTTTTGAAAAAATGGCCACAGGTTTGGTTTTACGAATAATATTCACTGCTTGCATTAAACCTGCTCCTACACGAAAAGGATCTGAAAAGTTTTTTGTTGAAAAATAACGACGGAGTTTGCCACTCGAGATAGAATGATATGGAACTGAAGGAAATGACTCTCGTATCAACTCATTTTCAATGCCCTCTTTAGAACCAATATATTCAACATGAAAGTCTAATTTTTTTAATTCTGGAATTAATGCCTGGTTTAACGAAACGTGTCCAGCAGTTCCACCACCGGTTAATATAATTGTTTTGTTGTTCATTGTTTGTCCTACTTTCATCTATTAATTTGACGCATCATGATTGTCTTTTAGAAAGATTAACTGTGCTATACTGAGTTTTATGTGCTGAATTTGATGAATAGCTATAAAAATCGTATCCTTTTAAGCTAAAATAGGTCATTGATAAGTTAGCATTTATTTTACATAGATTGCAGGAGGAAAAATTATGCACGAAACGCGAACAAAAAAAGAAAAAGTGTTAATGTTGATAAAAATCGTTTTTCCTATTCTAGTCACGCAAGTCGCTATGTATTTAGTGACATTTTTTGATATTTATATGACTTCACGTTATGGAACAGAAGATTTAGCTGGTGTTTCCATTGGGTCTTCTTTTTGGGTTCCTGTCTATATTGGCCTAGCCGGAATCCTCATGTCTATCACTCCAATTGTAGCACAATTGATGGGAGCTAAGAAAAAAGAGCAAGTAAAACAAGCTGTCCAGCAAGGAATATATTTGGCAGTCTTACTGGCCGCCATTGTTTTTACCTTTTTCTACTTTGGTCTCGACAGTTTGCTTGCACTTATGAATCTTGAACCAGAAGTTGCCGATGTAGCGAGTCGGTATATTTTCGCGATGTCGGTTGGGTTGGTTCCGTTATTTGTTTATATGACATTGCGTTCGTATATTGATGCACTCGGAGCTACACGTGTCACGATGGTTATCTCTTTGCTATCCGCACCTATTAATATTTTCTTTAACTATTTATTG
Source organism: Planococcus versutus (assembly GCF_001186155.3). Lineage (NCBI taxonomy): Bacteria > Bacillati > Bacillota > Bacilli > Caryophanales > Caryophanaceae > Planococcus > Planococcus versutus. The sequence goes on from NZ_CP016540.2 coordinate 1,830,171, forward strand.
ATATTTGGAAATTTCGGTTTCCCAGAACTCGGAGGCGCTGGAGCAGGGTTGGCTTCGGCCATCACATATTGGCTGATTCTTGCAATTGCTACTTGGATCATCCAAACAAGAAACCCTTTCACTTCGTATAGAATTTTCCGTAATTGGCCTAAACTATCATTGAGTCGCTGGATTGAAATTAGTCGCATTGGTGTTCCCATTGGCATTTCAATTTTTGTGGAAACAAGCATCTTCTCCGCAGTTACATTTTTACTTGCGGTCTATGGTACTGTTACGATTGCAGCGCATCAAATCGCATTGAATTTTACATCGTTATTGTATATGTTACCACTTAGTATTTCCATGGGTGCGACTATATTAGTAGGCTATGAAGTAGGAGCGAAACGATTTCACGATGCACGTCAATATAGCTGGTTAAGTGTCGGTACGGCTATTGTCTTTAGTTTCTTATCTGCTTGTGTTCTATTCTTTATGCGAGCTGAAATTGCAACTTTGTATTCTTCAGATCCTGTAGTTATTAAGATGGCGATTCAATTCTTACTATTTGCTGCCTTGTTCCAATTATCAGATGCTATTCAAGCTCCTGTTCAAGGTGCACTTCGCGGATATAAAGACGTTAACATTACATTTGTTATGGCGCTGATTTCTTATTGGGTTATTGGCTTGCCCAGTGGGTACGTTTTCGCTAATTTTACGGATTTCGGACCTTTTGGCTATTGGATTGGATTAATTGTTGGCTTGACTGCAGGTGCTATCACATTGTCTGTTCGATTATTAATCATACAAAAAAAGATTGCTTCTCAATTTGTTAGCTAACTACAAGAAAAAGCAGGAAATGGAAACTAATGATTTCATTTCCTGCTTTTTATTTGTCTTTTTTCAAAGCTATTTTTTTATACAACTCTACTAACTCTTTTTTTTCTGATTCCAACAACTCTGACTCAGTAATTCGCAGTAAAGCAAGTTCTAGCTTTTGCTTTTTATTTTTACGAACACGCGGATGTGTCAACTCATCGTTTAGTTCAATTAATATATGCTCTTCCAGTTCATCGTGCGTCATGATTGTTTTTACAGCCGACCTTTGTGGCCACAGCTTTTGATAAGACCGAATCACGGAAGCTCAACTTCTGCTAGCTCTTCACCGATTACCACAATTTGATTTTGCATTTTCATGTACTCAGGAAGCCATTGTGCCATTCCATAAGCAAACTGAAAAGCATGAGGATATTTGTCACCTTCAAGTGGTACATAGCCTTTTACTCGGTAAACCGAGTCAGGCAAAGTGCGTAACCATTCTTCAAATTTTTCACGTCTAACAGGAGCATCAAATTGCAGTACTTTCGCATTCAGATTTAGTTTTGAAACAGGTGCTTTTACAACATCTTGCGTAGAAGTCGTTGTTACCTTTTCCAGCGCTGAAAACGGAATTTCAGCATGAATTGTTTGAATAATTTGCGCAGTTGCGTTTAACGATTGTATTTCATACACCACTGTTCCTTGTTCACTTTCCGTCAATAAATCCATTTTGTTAGCCAGTATTAAATCTGCATGACGAATTTGTTCTAAAAACAACGATCGAATTTGCGGAGACAAGCTATTGCGATCCAACCATCTTTTGCTATCTGCTACTGTGACAATGCCTTTAAAGTTTAATTGTTCAGCAAATAATGGAGAAAAAATAGCATCTAAAGCTTCTACAGGATGTGCGGCTCCCGTTGTTTCAATTAACAGCACATCAAACTCTTCTTCTGCTAACAAGGTTTGAATTTGTGCTTCAGATTTCTCTGAGCCCGAGCAACAAATGCATCCGTCTAAAATTTCTTTTAATGGGACATCGCCTTCAACTGCATTAGAATCCATATTCATCTTGCCTAGTTCATTCATAAATACAGCTGGTTTTAGTCCTTTTTCTTTCATTTGCGTAATCATGCGTTTTAATAGCGTGGTTTTTCCACTTCCAAGAAATCCACTAAACAAGTAAACGTCTTTCATCGTCTCACCCTTTCGCTAACTAATGAAGAAAAGGCCCGCCGAAGCGGACCTTAACATCACTCTTCAGTTTTTTCTGAAGAAGCAGTGATTCCTGCTTTTTCCATCAATATTTTCTTAGCTTTTTGTAATTGTGGATCGTCATTTTCGATTTTCTTACGCAATGCATCCATCACTGCAAATGTGCTATCTTCTATTAGAGTTCCTGTTACTTCTAAATCGTTCTCTTCTTGAAAATTCTCAACAGCTTGTGTCATTTGTTCTTCAAATACGCCATCTACATCTCCAACTTCGTAGCCAAGTGCTTCGAGCATTTGCTCAGCAGTTTTAACTTGTTCAGAAATCACACCGTCTTTCAATTCGATTGATGTATCTAAAATCGGAAGAGATGCATATTCTGGATAAGCTACTTCTACATCGGGTTTGATGCCTTTTTCGTGAATCCAATTGCCATCTGGTGTCAACCACTTAGCTGTTGTAAATTTTAAGTTAGAGCCGTCTTTAAGATCATTTGCGGTTTGAACTGTTCCTTTGCCAAATGTTTTCTCACCGACTAATTGAATATCTGCTGACTCACTCATCGCACCTGCTAAAATTTCAGAAGCTGACGCGCTTCCACCATCAATTAGCAAAGTAACAGGCACTTTAACTTTCGTACCAGGTGAAGACATATAGACTTCAGGTTCTGATCCTTTTGCCTGAACTTCAAACAATGGCTTTCCTTCATCTATAAACAAATTCGAAATATCAAGCGCTACATCCAATAATCCACCTGGGTTTTGACGAACGTCCATAACGACCGCTTCCATTCCTTCGCTTTCCATTTCTTCTATCGCATCAAGCAATTCTTGATACGTATTTTCAGAAAAACTGGTTACTTGAATGTGCGCTACTTTGTCACCGATCATCTCGGCGTAAACTGTCTCGAGTGGAATTTCGTCTCGAACAATGGTGATGTCAATAGGCTCTGCGTTTTCACCGCGTTGAATCGTTAACGTGACTTCTGATCCTTTTTCACCACGAATTAACATAACCGCTTCAGTTGTCGTGAAACCTTGTATGCTTTCTCCGTCAACCGCAATAATTTGGTCATTTGGCAAAACGCCGGCTTTTTCAGCTGGCGAATTTTTAATTGGTGAAACTACCGTTACGTAACCACCGCGTTCTTGAACTTCCGCACCAATTCCTTGAAAGCTTGATGAAATACCTTCTAAAAATTGAGATGCTTCTTTTTCGTTTAAGTAATCAGAATAAGGATCTTCTAGCGAATCAACCATGCCGTTAATCGCACCGTTTACCAGAACATTTCTATCGACGTCTTCAAAGTAATTGTTTTGAATTTCATCATAGGCTGTATATAATTTTTCAAATTCACGCCGCTCTGGAGAATTTACTTCCACAGCTTTGTCTTCGCCAAACGTTAAAGCAAAAACGGTCAATCCAGCCGTAGCAATGATTAAAAGAAACACCAACATAATAAACGAAAATGTTTTCATCTTGATCATATGCGAAGGTGATTCTTCTACTGGTGGAATGGGTTTTTGCTGTTCTTCCGGACGTTGCTCATCCATCTACTATCACCACTTTCGTAATTACACTCAGAATTTGAAAAAATGAAAAGAAAAAGACTGTCGAGACAGTCTTTTTACAAGCTGAGACTTCACGCTATAGATTGCAAATCAACCTTAAGGATCGGCAAAGTTTTTTCTAGTCTTGAATCGCTGCTTCTAAAGCGACAACAATCATTTCGTTAAATGTTGTTTGGCGTTCTTCTGAAGTTGTTACTTCGCCTGTTAGTAAATGATCACTTACCGTTAATATTGATAACGCTTGACAACCGAATTTTGCAGCCAATGTGTATAATGCTGAAGATTCCATTTCAAGACCGAGTACTCCGTATTGAGCCCATTTTTCATGCTCTGCAAATTCATTATAAAAAACATCTTCGGTAAAAACATTTCCGACACGTAAGTTTAATCCTTTTTCAAGACCTGCATTATAAGCTTTTAACAATAAATCAAAATCAGCTGTCGGTGCATAATTGATTCCTTTAAAAATGATTTCATTCATTTTTGAATCTGTTGATGCGCTTTGTGCTAAAATAACATCGCGAACTTTAACGTCTTTATGAATCGAACCACATGTACCAACACGAATTAGTTTTTTAACATCATATTCCTGCATCAATTCAGTAACGTAAATCGAAATTGAAGGGACGCCCATTCCAGTTCCTTGAACAGAAATGCGTTTTCCTTTGTATGTACCGGTGTAACCGAACATATTGCGAACTTCGTTATACAAAGTTACATCTTCTAAAAACGTTTCCGCTATGTATTTTGCGCGAAGCGGATCTCCTGGTAGTAAAATCGTTTCGGCTATATCGCCTTTTTTCGCATTAATGTGAACACTCATTTAAAAAACCTCACTTTTATATAGTAGATTTAATCATACTGTTTTTTTGCTGCTAGTGCAATGAAGAGCTTTACTGGTCTATATATTCTCTCCATATCTCATCGAAAACACTTGCTTTCATAATTGGATGCGCTTTTTCTTCTATATATTTAGAAAGTCGCTCAAAATCAGTTTCTGATTTTGGAAATGAATGATCGAGAAACATCGCTTCAGAAAAACGCGAATAGTCATCTGCATCAATTTTCCCGCGGTATTTTAATGTAAATTGATAAAATGAACGATGCATCATCCAACTCCTTTCGAATTTCAGGCAAAAAAATCCGGACAACTTGTCCGGATCACCTTTTATTCAAATAATTCCTTGTACTCGGTCAAACCTTCTGCGTCTAATTGCTCTTTAGGAACAAAACGTAGCGCTGCAGAGTTGATGCAATAACGAAGGCCTCCTGAAGATGAAGGCCCATCTGGGAACAAGTGCCCCAAATGGGAATCTGCAGTTGCCGAGCGAACTTCCGTTCTTCTCATACCATGACTTGTATCGAAAGTTTCTTTAACTTCCGTTGTTTCAAGTGGCTTCGCAAAGCTTGGCCATCCACAATGTGCATCAAACTTATCTTTCGAACTAAATAACGGTTTTCCTGACACGATATCAACATAAATACCATCTTCGAAATGTTGGTCAAACTCTCCTTGAAAAGGCGGTTCAGTTCCACTTTCTTGTGTCACATGATATTGCATTGATGTTAGTTTTGTTTTTAAGTCGTCTTTCATGCTTGTCCACCCCAATTTTTTTCAATAAATGCCGTCCGACCTGACCCTACTGAATAACGGTTGTAATGGCCAGGATTTTTTTTATAATAATCTTGATGATGTGTTTCTGCTAAATAAAACGGTTTTGCTTCAAGGATTGGTGTTGTTACAGCCTTGTTAAATCGTCCTGAATTATCCAGTTCCTGCTTAGACTTTTCAGCGGCCACTCGCTGTTCTTCAGAATTGTAAAAAATAGCGGTTTGATAAGATTCACCGCGGTCAAAAAATTGACCTCCAGCATCCGTCGGATCGATTTGTGTCCAAAATACATCCAATAATTTTTCATAAGAAAATATTTCGGGTTGAAATGTAATTTGAACTGCCTCTACATGACCTGTTGCATTTGAGCACACTTGTTCATAAGTAGGGTTTTTCAAATCGCCACCGGTGTATCCACTTACAACTTCTTCAATTCCTTCTAACGAATCAAAAGGTTTGACCATACACCAAAAACAGCCTCCTGCAAATACGGCTTTTTCTGTTTTCATCTACTCACTCCGTTCTTTATGGTTCAATTGTCACCAATAATCGAATGTCGTCTTCTTTTAAGTTGAAAGACGTTGCGCGAACGGAGATACCATCGTCTAATGAAATTTCCGTCAATTTCAAGAGCACTTCTTCATCCGCCGGTATGACTTCCATAAATTCAGGAAGATCTACTGAGTCTCTAAGCAATTTTAACGCAGACTCTGGAGGAATATCCAGCATACCGACTTCTACGGATTTTTGTTCTAGTAATAAATTACCATCTTCTTGTACAATGGGTTCGAACTTCATCAAAATTGGCAATGTAACAGAAAAAATGCTTAGTTCTGTTGATATACTCACATCATCTGTAACAGATAAAGAAAGCGGTATCGGTTGATCTTTCATCGCTTCTTGTATATATGTGTTAGCAATTCCTTCAAAATCTGCTTTTGTCGTATTCACCACAACCGTATTGCCTGCAGCAGCTCCACTTTTGGCTGCTTGATACGATATATAGTCTTTCGATGGTGTAGATAAGTAAAGCGTTATTCCAATTACTACCAGTACATTTAATATCACTAACAAAATAAAAGCTAATTTCCATTTTTTCAACCCATCACCACCCTATTCTTCATAGCTTAAGCCACATTCATCCATTCTTTTTAACATACGCTCCGCTATCAAATCATACCCTTTGCTGTTTGGATGAAAAAAGTCCGAATGATAAACTAAGTTTTTATTGCCAATAAACAAATCACTGATAGGAACAAAACAGGCTTGAGGATCGGCCTCTACTCTATTTTTCATCTTCTCATTATAAGAGTCAATGATTACATCAAATTCTTCTACTTCATCTGTTACAAGCGAAAAGGGATTGTAAATGCCCATAACAATTAATGGTGCGTTGGGATTCATTTCTCTAATCCCAGTAATAATTTGGTTAAATCTATTTTCGTAAAGAACCAATTCTTCGTCAAAAGCTTCTATATTCAATGAAAATAAATCACGCTTCACAATTTTCATAACGTCGTTACCACCGATTGTTAGCGTTAAATAATCGGCTTGCCCAACTGGCCCCGTCAATTTACCTTGCTGAAGCATAGCTAATAACTGGTCACTCCGACGTCCGCGTTTAGCAGTGTTTTCAACTGTAACACCTTTGATTCCTTGCCACGTTCGAATTTCTGACGCTATTCTTCCTGTGTAACCACCCAAATTGCTTTCATCTCCTACACCTTGAGACAGAGAGTCGCCAAGTGCAGTAATGACTACAGATTGAGGAATAAAATTAGGTGGCACTGTGAAAGATATATTGACAGGTTTTTTTCTTGGTTCTGCTTTATCATTGCCAAAGATAGAAGATGGACTACACCCCGACACTATACACAAAAGCACTACTACAATAAACAGGATGCGTTTCAAATTCGTCTCTCCTTTTTTCGCCTTTTAATCGGTATAATACATAAATCCAATTGCTCCGATACCTGTGTGGGTAGAGATAATTGGCGTTGTAAAGTCAAATTGAATATCAGTAAAACCGGTTTCTTTTATTTTTTTGCGAAGTGGATCTGCCATTGCTAGTCCATTAGCATGAGCAATTCCGACACCTTTAACTTTTTTACCTGCCGTCCGCTCGTTATAGTCCTTCATCAAATACTCAACTACTTGTTTATGACTTCTAACTTTTGCTACAGGCGTATACTCTCCACCATCTAGCGAAGCTATCGGTTTAATTTTCATTAATGAGCCTAGCAAAGCGCGACCTTTTCCAATCCTTCCGCCTTTAACGAGATTATCAAGTGAATCGACTACGACAAAGAGCTTTGTATTTAGCCGAATTTGTTCAACACGTGCAACGATTTCTTCCATTGACTTTCCTGCTTTAGCCATTTCGGCAGCTTCAAAAACTTGAAAAGTTAAGGCATGCGAAATGTAACGCGAATCGACGACTGTTACATCAGAGTCAGACAATTGAGCTGCAGTTTTAGCAGATTCAACGGTTCCACTCATTCCACCAGTCATATGAATCGATAAGATTTGGTCTCCATTTTTGCCTAACTTATCATACAACTCTTTAAATAAACCTGGAGCAGGTTGCGAACTTTTTGGCATTTCATCAGTATTTTTCATTAACTCTAAAAAAGATTCTGGCTCAAGATCGACACGGTCTAAATAGTTTTTTCCACCAACTTGAATACTTAAGGGAACCACATGTAAGTCGTATTTTTCAATGATTTCCGGTTTTAAATCAGCGGTCGAATCTGTCACGATATGAATCTTTGACATGAAATCACTTCCTTCTTCATTTGAGTTTAAGTAGTTGTGGAACAATAAACAACTACTAAGATTACCATTTTGTTCTAGTTTGTTAATTTTTTTGTAGCTATTGTAGCGAGTGCGTTGGCAATTCGACCATGCACAAGTGCTATTGCCTCTTTTGGCTTTATGTCGTTTAGCTCATCTATACCGACTACATTTAAAAGTTGAACTGTTACATTTGCTGGCATTATTTTATTGTTGTTTTTTTCCATGATGTCTGCAGTTCCATGAATCGCAACCGGTACTATTGGCACACCTGCATCTTTCGCGATACGCACAAATCCAGCTTTAAACTCGCCGATTCCATCACCTTTACTTCTAGTACCTTCAGGAAAAATCAAAATAGAATGGCCTTTTTTTAGCTTTTCAACTGTATCTGCAATTGACTTTAATGCACTTCGTCGATCTGTACGATCTAAAAAAACACAATTCATTTCTTTCATATACATCGGAATAATAGGGAATTTGTTTACTTCTTTTTTAGAAATAAAACCAAAAGGCTTTGGAATTGTTGACAAAAACGTCGGAATATCAAAATTCCCTTCATGATTACTGACAAACAAGACCGGTCCTTCAGGCAAATTTTCAGTACCTATAATAGTTACTGTGCTATTTGTTCGTTTCATAATGCCACTCGCCCATTTTTGAGGTTCCGTATGAACCAATTGATCATATTCTTGTAAACTTAGTCGCGGCTTTTGTTTTACGATTTTTTTAAAATTTATCGCACTGATTGGCAAATAGCCAAATAAAAATGAAAATGTACGAATCGAATTAAACACGGTCGTTTTTCTTTTTCCGACGCTCATATACTAAATACGAAAAAGTCACATCATTTGAAGTTTGTTGTTCAGACTCCGACACAAGCTTCCACTCACGTCCATACTCCGGAAAGTACGTATCACCATTATACTCGTGTTGAACAAGCGTGATATAAAGACGATCTGCATCAGGCAATACAGATTCAAAAACTTGCTCACCACCAATAATCATAATTTCTTCATGCTTTTCTCTTGCTAACTTGATAGCATCTTGAATGTTATGAACGACATTCACACCATCTGCAGTGTAATCATCATTACGAGTCACAACAATATTGCGTCGCTTCGGAAGAGGACGTCCAATAGATTCGAACGTATTCCGTCCCATCACAATGCCCTTTCCAATAGTATGTTCTTTAAAATAAGCCAAATCTGCTGGAATATGCCAAGGCAATTCGTTATTTTTTCCGATAACACGGTTCAAATCGTGCGCTACCATCATTGAAATCATGTATTTTCCTCCTATCCTGCTATTAGCAGGGTATAAATTTTAGGTAGTTGGACTAGTTTGTATTTTAGAATTCGCTAGAATCAACTTTTTATAATTTCTTTGAAATTTATATTTGTAAAAAAGTAGAACTTATTGTGACATACTAATCATTGTATTGAGTACTATCCACTAAACTGCAACAGGTGCTTTGATACGAGGATGCGGATCGTATCCTTCAATCGTAATATCTTTTAGTTTCAAGTCGAAAATTGATTCGACGTCTCCATTGATTTTCAAAGTTGGCAATGTTTTTGGTTCTCTTGACAGCTGTTCTTGTACTTGCGAAAGATGATTTGAGTAGAGATGCGTATCACCTGTTGTATGGACAAAATCACCAACTTTCAAATTGCATTCTCTAGCAACAAGGTGCGTCAACAAAGCGTATGATGCAATATTAAATGGCACACCTAAAAAGACATCTGCACTGCGTTGATAAAGTTGGCATGATAATTTGCCGTCTGCTACATAAAATTGGAACATGATATGACATGGTGGCAAAGCCATGTGATCAATGAATTCCGGATTCCATGCAGTAACCAAGTGGCGCCTAGAATCCGGATTTTTTTTAATCGATTCAATAACATTTTTCAGTTGATCGATGGTCTTGCCTTCTGTTGTTGCCCATGAGCGCCATTGCTTGCCGTAAACGGGACCTAGGTCTCCGTATTTCTCAGCAAACTCTGGACTTTCAATTACTTTACGCTGAAAACTTTGCATCTCAATCTTGTATACTTCCGCAAATTTCGGGTCTGTTTGTGCACGACGACCGAAATCAGACATATCAGGTCCAGCGTATTCATCACTTGCTACCCACTGTGCAAACGCCCATTCATCCCAAATGTGATTATTTTCTTGCAATAGAGATCGGACATTGGTATCACCTTTGATAAACCAAAGAAGTTCCGAGACAATCAAGCGAAACGCTGTTTTTTTAGTTGTCATTAAAGGAAAGCCTTCCGCTAAATCGAATCGCATTTGATGACCAAAGACACTCAAAGTACCAGTTCCAGTTCGATCTTCTTTTGTAGCTCCATTATGTAGAATATGTTCACATAAGTCTAAATATTGCTTCATATAATTCGCCTCCGTTATTACTTTAATCATAACAAAAACTGCTCGCCAACAAAACTTTCACTTAAATAATTAAAAATTCACAAAAGAAAAACCGCCTCAATAGACGGTTTACGAAAGCCATTTTGGCGGTGTATTTTTCGACCAGTAGATGTCTCCTAATGTAATGTGTTTTTGGAAGTCATCTTCAGCCAAATGATAGTGAAAGTTAAAAGAATAGCCTAACTGTGGTTTTTTCTCTGTTCTGACATGAAAACGTATTTCGTCTTTAAGTGTTTCAGCGTCATATACATGAAATATTTTTTCAGAATGATCGCCAGAAGGTTTTTCGGAAATGGCTAATTTACTTAACTTGCCGGTATTGAGATTTCCAAGATGAACATCAATTGCTCGTTGAATATTAGGCAAAATCAATGTTTGGAATTCCTCTTGAATCACAGGACCAATTCGTGATCCGAATTTCACATAAGACTGTTCTTCTGCAGATTGATAAACTAGATCAAGAATAGACTCACTTGTGTCATAAAACTCACCTGGATCTACCCAGTCATAAATATATTGTTTGTTAATGCTTTCAGTTGCATGTGATTTCGGTTGGCCCTTTTCGTCTAAAAGCGATTCCCAAATTAAATGATTCGGGGAAATTGCGCCCAATGTTAAAACGGCAACTGCAATCACTAGCGACTTTTGCCACCAGTTTTTCATGAACATCACCTTTTCTTTATGAACATTTTAGTAACATACTTTTTTATTTATACGAATTTCGCGGGTAAAGGTTTCATCTTCTTGAAATTCATTGTACAATAAAGTCATTAACAATGCCTTGTTTTTTTTGAAAAGGAGGAATTTTCATGGATACATCATTATTGATCGGACTGGGTCTTTTGTTTATGCTTGGTTATTTGACTTCTCTCTCAATAACAGACTAATAAGCAATAAAAAACTTTCTGAACTTTAGAGAGTTTTTTTATTGTAACCGTTCTCTTCCAAAACACCACTTATAAATAAGCGAGAATACAAAAGGGCTGTCAATTCTTAATCGAATTGACAGCCCTTTTGCCTGTATTCCTACTTGAAGTTACATAGTATTTTCTTATGAGACATACTATGAGCTAGATTCCCAACCAGTTGAATATAATCTTTACCATTTAATACAATCGAACACTCGTTATCTTTACATTTCTACCCCAACACGTAAGTATCAAGACGGTTTAGTTTTTATTTTGATGTATTTGAAATTACACCATAATGGAATTTGGTATTGGGTCGAACACGTCGTGCAAATCCAAAGCGTTCGAAATCTTCAGAACGAAAATGTGCTTTTAGAACGACTGTTTTTCGTGCCACACGTCTTGCCTCTGCTACCCACTGTTCTGTTAATTGACCATAATCCGCAGAACCTCTAAGCGGTATAAAGTTGGATGCTTCTGTTATTTTTTCAGTAAACATAGGATCCATATAAATAACGTCAAACGAATTGGATTCAAGTTTTTTTAGAAAAGAAACTGCATCAGAAGATACAACAACTATTCGATTCATCGCTTCATCTAAGTGAGGCATACCTGTGTAGCGTTTTAAGCCTTGTTCTATGACGTATGCAAGGACTGGATGACTTTCACAGCCAATCACTTTACCGCTGCTTCCTACCCACTGAGAAGCTACTAGAGAGTCTGACGCTAAGCCTAATGTGCAGTCTAGAAAAGAATCACCGCGTTTAAGACCAGATATAGCAATTAACGGATCGTTTTGGAGGGGTCTTTTTGTTCGAAAAGCCGCCGAATTCGGATGAAAAAAAAACGGCTCTTTTTTACCCACTGGATAAAACTCGAGCCTTTCTTTTAAACAAATCAATAAATCTGCATTTTCATCCGCGTGTATTTTTTCAATGGATCGTTTATTGCGCGGTATTTGCTGAAGCGACAAATCTATCGAAACGCGATCAGCCCATTCAATCATGGAAAGAGTTGGGCGATACGCTGTTGTGACAACTGTCTTCACTGTGCAGACACCTGTTCAAGTGCTTGTGCTAAATGGTCTCGAATTTGTTCCATTGGATAGCCTTCAATTTGTTCACGAGAAATAAAATGAGCCAATTCGCCATCTTTTAATACCGCGATCGACGGTGATGATGGAGCTACTTCTTCAAAGTAATTACGCAGTTGCGCAGTAGCTTCTTTTTCTTGACCTGCAAATACCGTAACTAAATGTTCCGGTTTTGCTTCTACTGCTTGAAGTGCTTCTATAACTGCTGGACGTGCCAATCCTGCTGCACAACCGCAGATGGAATTGATGACAACTAAGCTTGTTCCTTTAGCGTTGCTCATATGTTCATTGACATCCTCAGCAGTCATCAATTCTGTAAATCCTGCTCCAACTAATTCCTGACGCATCGGCATAACAATGCCTTTCATGTACTCATCATACGCGTTCATGCTTTCGCCCCTTTTCTTAAAGTATTATTTTTCTTAAACCTAAGGTTTATCAGTTTTAGTGTAACCTAAAACTGCAGAACATTCATAGTATGTCGATTTAACTAGAAAAGTTTTCTACCGAAAAAGGAATAGGAAATCATGTCGATTTACTCAAACAAATCAAAAAAATAGATTTTGCACTTTTGCAATTTTTTTCGACAACACAAAATCGGCCTTGAGATGTATTTTTTAAAATCAACCGCAACTAGATTAATACGATGCAAATCATACATACGTCAGTAAACAACTTATTGATTTTGAACAAGTGATTGGCGAAGTGCTTTCATTTTATGACAACTTTCACATTTTTAAGGTTCGTTCGATTTTCTTAAGAAGATTTTCGCTCGCTTAAAAAAGCGACTTTCAACTTAAAATTTCTTCATTATCTATTGAGCTGTTGGGCAAAATTTCATCTCTTATCCGTACAACGAATGCGTTATAATAGAAAAAGTATGGTTTTATCCAATCAATAATCAAGTTAAAACCGTTTATAGTCGTTACCGATCTTGACTACCCTCAACGTATAATAGAGTCATGCTTTTTTAGCAGTAAAAGTGGGAAAGAATTACAGAGACGAAAACGTCCAGATTATAAAAAACTTAGAAGGAGCTAAGCTAATGAAGAAGAAGAAAAACACCCAAAAAGAAGAAAACTGTTTTGTCGAGTTTTTTAAGAACATTAGTATAGCAATTGTAATTGAACTTATTTTCTCATTTATTTGGAATACTTTGTTCTTCATTCCTAGATTGCTAATTCGTTTCTTTACCAGTATTTAAAGCTGCTAAAAAACTTCTATTAAGTGATTGTGACTAACATACATCTTATGGCCTTGAAAGCAAATATTTGAACGTGAAAAAATTGTTAGAGATGTATTATGGATAGTCTACACTTAGTTGGACAGAAAAAATAAGGGGGCGTAGAATAGTCCACAATACGTGAGGAGAATCTACCATGCCCCAAAAAAGACGAACATTTTCCCCGGAATTCAAAAAACAGGTCGTGGCGCTGCACGCAGGCGGAAAAAGCCGACCGGATATTGTCCGGGAATACGACCTGACGGCTTCCGCCCTCGATCGGTGGATTGCCCAATCCAATCAAACTGGCTCGTTCGAGGAAAAAGATAACCGAAGCCCTTTGGAAACGGAATTGCTTGCCTACAAAAAACGAAATAAGCAGTTGGAGATGGAAGTGGATATTTTAAAGCAAGCGGCGCTGATCATGGGACGAAAATAGAGATTATCCAACAGAATCAACACCTCTATTCAGTATCAGCAATGTGCACTGTCCTCCAAATTGCCCGCAGCACCTTTTACTATGAGACTTCCGTTTCGGTAGAAAAAGCACACCAAAAAGCCCAAGCAGAACAGGAGTTGAAAGACGAAATCTGGGCGATCTTTCACGAGAATCGCCGCGTCTATGGCACACGCAAGCTGAAAAAAGAGTTGGCGAACAGAAAGAAATGGGTGATCTCGAGACGCCGTATTGGACGCCTCATGGCGTCACTTGGCATCCAATCGAAATACGCGCTGCCATCCTACAAACCGATGGTCACGCCTCCCAATGAAGCGACATACCGGAATGTGCTGAACCGCCAATTCAATCCGGCAGCGAAAAACGCCGTGTTGGTCAGCGACCTGACGTATGTAAAGGTTGGCGGCCGCTGGAACTATATTTGTTTCCTTCTCGATTTATATAACCGTGAAATTGTGGGGTACAGTCTGGGCGAGCGTAAAGACGCTGCCCTGGTTCAACGTGCCTTCGCATCGGTCAAAGGCGACTTGGGAGCCGTGAAGCTGTTCCATACGGACCGCGGATCTGAATTCAAGAACACCGGCATCGATGCGCTATTAAAGACGCACCAAATCGAACGGTCGCTGAGCCAAAAAGGAACCCCTTACGATAATGCGGTGGCGGAAGCCACGTTCAAGATTTTGAAGACGGAACTCATCAACGGAATGTGCTTTGACACGCTTAACCAGCTAGCGCTTGAACTGTTTGATTACGTGAATTGGTACAACCATGTCCGTCTACACAGCAGTCTGGGCTATACCAGCCCTGTCACTTATCGAAACGCAACCCTTAAAAAAGTTGTTTGATTTAGTGTTGACGTACCATTATGCATTCACCTTCTCAAAAGTTATTTATTAACACCTCTTTTTTTCCTAACCATATAAAAAGTCATCCCTCAGGATGACTTGAATAGTGATATTTGAATACCTTCTACTGATGGCGGGCGAAGAGTGATAGAACTTTCTGATTCTTCTACCGTATAATCCTTCAAATACGCTTCCACTTCTCTTGCATGTTCTGCAACTGATTCTCTGAGGAGCTCTTTAATGATTAAAGAGCTCCTTTTTTGACTTAATACTACCCCATTGACTGTAAGATTCACTCGAGACCCTCCTATGTATATTTAAAAGATATCATAAAGTTATCAAGAAAAAAACGTTTATATGGACCTAATATTTATATAATTTTTTTATATTAATTAGAACAACTATGTCTATTGACTCACTAACTAGTCTTTTATACCTTATTTCCTCTATATCCTTGTGAATTGATCTTGTTATTTTATATATTTTTAATAAAATAAAACCCACTCAGGGTTTGAGTGGGTCTCATGCAACTGCTACTTTTATTATATTTCTATCATTCTTTACGTTAAAAAATCTTCATCATGAAAATTTAGCAAGCACTTAGCAAGCATTTATCATGCTTGCTCGTACTCTTTGTTAATAAATTCAAGCATTTGGTTAAAAATATCGTATTCAAACCATTCATAAATCATATCTTGCGTGTACTTGCCTTCTTCTTGAAACTCTAAATTATTAGCTGATAATTGGATAATTTGTGTATCTTCTAGTTCGTTACCTGCTTGTTTTACTTCTTGTTTTGCAAACCGTTCTACTACTTTCTTATAAAAATCATCGCGTTTTGGACGATCATCAAACTCCCACGATTCATACTTTCCACTATATAATATTTCTAATGAGTAAACGTTTTTGTTCATTGCTAGCTCCTCCTTGTACAGTTCAATTAACTGAAGTTTACCTCTTAACCACTTTTCGAAAACATTTCTAGCTGTTTGTACCTCTAAAAAAAACTGTACCAATTGTCATTTTTATGACAATTGGTACAGTTTTTTGTGGTTTATTCGCTTTTCATGGCTTGACGAGCTTCGGTCATTTGTTTCCAAACTGAACCTTTAGCATCTTCACCTTCTGCGATTCGTGCAATAGCCATCTTAATTTGCAGTTTCACTTCAAATTCAGGATCACTTTCTGCTTGCTTGAGTGCTGGTAATGCTGACTCTGTTCCTGTTTCATAAAGAAACATTGCTGCTCTCCAACGAACCAGTTTGTTTTTATCGTTTAAAGTTTCAATCATAATTGGTTCAAATTCTTCAAATCCTAAATCACTAATTGTGTCACCTGCTGTTCTGCGAACGGCCCAGCTCTTGTCTTTCATAGCACGTTCTACATAGGGAACGACGGCTTTGTCATCAATGTCGCCAAGAAAAATGGCAGCTTGTCGACGAATCGACATTTTGTCATCATCCAAAGCAACTGATAGCAATGCCAAGTCGTCAACATCCGCTTCAATCATTTGATCGAGCAACTGAAAACGTGTTTCCCAATCTGGTGCATTAAATTCTTCTGCATTTATTTTGCGGCCACGTGGAGTGGCTTCAAGTTGTTTGTCGTCTTTTTTTGTTGTCAATGCAACTAAGCGTTCTTGTGGATAAGCAGCTTCGATTTCTTCTACCATACTTTTGCCTATTTCAGCTTTATCCCCGTAACGAACACCATAATCAGCCCATTTACGCTGCAACAAATAGTTTTCCTCAGTTGGGTCCATCACGTTCTTCATAGCAGTGACAAAGCGCTCAGACATCCCAAACCGTTCTTCTGAAGAGTTGTCAAAAACTTTTACTTGTAAGGGAATACCTTTGAATTCCTGAACATGGACATACACTTCGCCAAAATGCTCATCTAATTCAATTTCTTCACTCGATTGTTCATGGCCTTCTCCAAATACATTACGTACTTGTGCCAAGATAGTTTCCCAATCAAATTTTGAAATTCGCTCGACTGCTAGAAAATCAGCAACATGATAAACGCTTTTAACGCCAGCAATTTCCAGCAACTCCTGAACTTCTTTTGGTGCGCCTTCTAACTTATTTTTATTGTAATTGTGGCTTTTGCCAAACGGTAATTCCTGATCGATAATTACTTTCATCGTATTCGGGCTTGGTGTCGGTTCTATTGTTAAAATTTTCACGAAAATCCCTCCTGCAATTAGTTGATCATGCTTCTGCAATTTCTTGAAGATATGTCCATCGCTCAATCAATGCATCGTATTCTACTGTTAATGTGTTTATTTCTTTTGTTAGCTTTTGTAATTTATCGTAATCTGTACCCGCTAAAGCCATTTCTTCTTCACGAGCTTCAATCGTTGTTTCTGCTTCTGCGATTTTCTCTAAGATGCCGTTGTATTCCAATTGTTCTTTATACGTCATTTTCTTTTTAGCTTTAACAGATTCTACCACTTCAGTTTCAACAAGTTCTTGGGCAGCTAAAGCAACCGGATTATTTTTTTCTTTAATGAATTCAGAGTAAAGACCTTGATATTCTTCGATTTTCCCTGTCCCTGTTGTCCATAATTTCTGAGCAATGCGGTCAAGGAAAAAGCGATCATGCGAAATTGTAATAACTACGCCTGGGAAATTTTCTAAGAAATCTTCCAAAACAGATAGTGTTTGGATATCCAAATCGTTTGTCGGCTCATCGAGGAATAAGATGTTTGGCTGTTCCATCAATAATTTCAATAAATACAGACGCTTTCTCTCGCCGCCTGATAATTTACCAATTTGCGTGCCGTGACCATTTGATGGGAATAGGAAACGTTCAAGCATTTGAGTTGCCGATAAGCGAACACCTTTTTCCGCTTCAAAATCACTCGACGTTTCTTGAATGTATTCAATCATGCGCTGCGATTCATCCATTTCTGGCAAATGCTGTGTAAAGTGAGCGATTTTTACTGTACTGCCGTATTCCATTTTACCGGTAGTTGGTTCAAGTTCTCCTGCTAACATTTTCATCAAGGTAGATTTTCCTGCACCGTTTGGTCCAACGATTCCAATACGATCTCCACCTTGCAACAGGAAATCGAATCCGCTAAAGATTTGTTTGTCGCCATAAGCCACACCCATATCTTTTCCTTCGATAATCTTTTTACCTAGACGTTGGCTCTGCATCGATAGTTCAAGCGATGTATTGTCATTTTCTTTTTGAACACTTTCTTTAATTTCATCAAAGCGCTGAATCCGCGCTTTTTGTTTGGTCGAACGTGCTTTAGCACCACGACGAATCCATTTCAGTTCTGAGCGGAAACGGTTTTCAAGTTTTTCCTGAGACGAAGCGTTCATTTCATCACGAATCGCTTTGTTCTCCAAATAATCTCCGTAGTTCCCTTTATGTGTGTACATCGTTTGATCGGCAATTTCAAAAATATGCGTTGATACTGCATCTAAGAAATAACGGTCATGCGTCACGAACAGCATAGCTGAACCCATCCGCAATAGCGTTTCCTGTAGCCATTCTGTTGAAACAGCGTCTAAATGGTTTGTCGGCTCATCCAAAAGAATCAAATCTGCGGGTTCGATCAATGCTTTCGCAAGTGCAACGCGTTTACGCTGGCCACCAGACAATTCACGAATCACTTGATCATACATATCGATGCCTAGTTTCGATAAAGCTGTTTTTGCAAGCGCGTTAATATCCCAAGCGTTTTCTTGCTCCATTTTTTCTTGAATATCCATCAACTCATCTTGTAATTGAGTTGAACTCGAGTCAACCATCATGTTTTTCAAAGCATTTTCATATGCGCGATTTAACATTAGTATCGGAGAGTCTCCTGAGAACACGGTTTCGAGAACAGTCAACGACTCATCAAACTCGGGCTCTTGCATCAAATACGTAATTTGATATTTTTTTGGATGATCCATTACAACGCTATCTGCATCCATTGTTCCTGCTAATATTGACATCAATGTCGATTTACCTGTTCCATTTACACCGATTAACCCGGCGCGTTCTCCTGGATACAGAGAAAATTCGACGTCTTTGAATAATGTTTTAGCTCCTACTGTTTTTGTTAATTTCGTAATATTTAAGTGGCTCATTTATTCCCATCCGTTTCTGTTTGAAGTTGCTTTAAAAAGGATAGCATAAATTCGTGGCGTTCTTCAGCCATCTGCTTACCAGTTTCCGTAGTCATTTGATCTTTTAGCAATAATAGTTTTTCGTGAAAATGTGTGACACTACTCGTCTGTGCTTCACGGTACTGTTGTTCAGTCATTTCTGTACGCGCTTTTTCGTTCCAGTCGTACAATTTACGTCCTTTGGCTCCACCAAATGCAAATGCGCGAGCAATACCAATTGCTCCGATAGCATCTAAGCGATCAGCGTCTTGAACGATTTTTGCTTCGGTACTTGTTGCTGGCTTGCCATTGCCACCTTTAAAAGATACCGATGCGATGGTATGTTGGATTTGTTGTTGTTGCGTGTCTGTCAGTTGTAGACGTTCCAAAATATCTCGCTCTAAATTCTCACCTGTTTTTTTGTATTTAGGATCCGAAACATCATGTAACAATACCGCTAGTTCAACAATAAAAGCATCAGCGGTTTCGAACGCTAAAATGGTTTTCGCATTTTTCATGACGCGTTCAATGTGCTGCCAGTCGTGGCTCGCATCAAACTGATCGTAAATTTTCTTTACTTCGATTTGACATTGGCTAATTTTTTCCTGTTCCATTCTTCCGCTCCTATCGCTTGTTTCTTCTATTATAACCTGAAGTTACTGCAAATTGCCTGTATTCCCAGCGATTATTGACGTTTCTGCAGGCTTCATGTATAGTATAGCCATCCATAACATGGAGTTTACAGGTCCATACATACTCAATATTAGGAGGAACTTGCATGAACCAAGGTACAGTGAAATGGTTTAACTCAGAAAAAGGTTACGGATTTATTGAGTATAATGATGGTGATGATGTATTTGTCCATTTTACAGGTATCCAAGGTGATGGGTTTCGCACATTGACTGAAGGCAAAGCTGTTTCTTTCGACATTATTGACGGCAACCGAGGACCACAGGCTGCTAACGTAATTGAAATCGATTCGGAGTAAACGAATAGAAAAAAGCAGGGACGGAAATCCGTTCCTGCTTTTTGTATTTCAGAAGAAAAACAGTTATTGTTTTGAGCTTGTTCCAACCTTATTAAGTTCATGTCCTAAAAACTGCAATTGTGTACCAACTGTACAGTTGCTAATGCAGAATCTGTGAGCAGCAGTCTTTCCTTCATCTTTGCGAAGTTGGGATTTCACAAAGCAACCTTCACAGTAGGTAGTCATCATTTCGTCAATTTCTTTGATAATGGCAATTTTTTTCAATCTGTCACCTCTTAGCAAAACTTCATTTTTTCATTCTACTACGCATTTGTTTTTTATACCAACAATAGTTATACTAACTGAGGACATTTTAAAGTTACTAAGCGGTTCGCAAATTCCCGCTTTACCAAAACTAAGGAGGAATTTTTTTGTTTAATGAATTTTGGGGACTTGGCTTTGCCTTGTTCAATTTTGTGCTGTTATTACTTATGTATAAGTTTTTCGGAAAAACCGGCTTGTTTGCATGGGTCGCAATTTCTACAGTACTCGCAAATATCCAAGTTACTAAAACCATTGAAATTATTGGGTTAACAGCAACACTTGGCAATAGTTTGTACGCTTCGACATTTTTAGCAACCGATATTTTAAATGAAAAATACGGCAAAAAAGAAGCAAAAAAAGCAGTATGGCTAGGATTTTCATCTCTTCTCATCATGGTACTTGTTATGCAGTTTGGGATTAAATTTATACCCGCTGAAAGTGATTTTGCTCAAGGCTCTTTAGAAACAATTTTCGGGTTAGTGCCACAAATCGCCATTGGTAGCATGGTTGCATATCTTGTGAGCCAGCATGTGGATGTTATTATTTTTGGTGCATTACGCAAACTATTTCCAAAAGATAGCCAGTTTTGGATACGCAATAATGGGTCTACATTATTAAGTCAATTGCTGGACACTTTAATTTTTACCTCTATCGCATTTTGGGGTGTTTTTCCACTTGATATATGGCTTCAAATATTCTTTACAACATATCTATTAAAATTTGTTGTTTCTGTAATGGATACGCCATTTGGTTATTTAGCAAAAATTATGAAACCCATTGACGAAAAGTAGGTGTTTTGATGCTGGAAGTTTTTGTGGATGCAGCAACTGCAGGGAATCCTCAAGTGAGTGCTGTTGGTGTCTTTATACGAGGTGAAGGTCATTTAATCCACTGGAGCGAATATGTTGGAGAAATGGACAACCATATGGCGGAATTCACAGCGCTTGTTAAAGGGCTTGAGCTCGCAAAAGAATTATCGTCCCAAATGGTTTCGATAAGGTCTGATTCGCAAGTAGTTGTGGATGCCTTTGAAAAAAAAATGATTAAAAACCCTAAGTTTAAAACGGTACTCGCCAAAGCGCTTGAACTTAGTGATCAATTCGATTTTTGTTTTATAAAATGGATACCAGATTCTCAAAATCGCGCAGCAGATGCACTAGCAAAAACTGAGCTTCGGTCACACAAATAAATGAATCTATAAACAGCTACTCAATTTTTAGGTAGCCGTTCGGTTTATATGCATACGCATAAGCAAAAGTCTGATAAGATTAACCTATCATCTTTTATTGGAGGAACCTCATGAGAACAAAACTTGGCACTGCGCTTGATATTTTCATTTTGCTTGTTGGACCGTGGATCGTCTATACACGAATTTTAGAAATGGGTAAAGATGGAGTTTCTATCTATCCAATGATTTCGGTTGTTATCGTTACTGTTGCAGTAGTTTTTTCTATCTATAATTTGTATTTACTAGTGACTCGTAAACAACAAGACCGAATGAAAAAATAAATAGAAAAGAGGCTTTACCCGTGAAATCGCTATTGTTTTATTTTATCCCGCTCTTGGTTTTTGCGGTAGTCAATAATTTCGTTTCCGTTTTTTCGTGGCCACATTATTTGGTTCTGCTAATTGCTTTTCTCATATTCCAGTTAGCTCGCACACGTTATCCAAAAGACGCGATTCCTTTTATCGCTAAAATTACACAAGCTGTTTTTTACATATTGACTGTTGCCACGATTTTTCGCGACCAATTTTTAACGCCTTTGCTAATTAATGTGTTGTTAGGTGTCACGCTTGGATTTGTTATCGTGGAAATTTTGCAAACGAGAAAAAAGCCAGTTTAACCTGACAAAGACCTTAGTCCACTCGACAAATTCGAGTGAGCTAAGGTCTTTTTATTATTTTGTAAAAACCCATATCAACACAAGTGCAATAGCGACAATAATCCATGTAAGGATTCGGATGAGGTTTCTTTTTTTGCGAATTTCTTCTTGTTCTTTAACGTCTTTTAGTAAAGACATTTTAACAGCTCCTGTTCTATTATTTCCTATCTTTGCGTTATTTTAATAAAATGAAAAAAAGGAGGTTTTTGTCGTGAAAAAAAGATGTGTTTTTTCTTTGTCTTTATTGTTACTCGCGGGTTGCAATAATGCAGCTCCCGATACTGAAAAAGCAACTGCGCCTTTTGAAGAACTTGCAACAGGACTTGAAATACCTTGGGCTATCAATAAACTTGAAGAAGAATTCTACATTTCTGAACGGCCAGGTACTGTGGCTCTTATAGATAAAGATGGTACTAAGACACATCAACAAGTTAACTTTTCAGGTAGTCTTTCAACCGCTTCAGAAGCTGGTTTTTTAGGTTATGTGTTAAAAAAAGATTTTGAATAAAGCCGGCAAGCTTATGACTATTATGTGTACGAACAAGATGGCAAAGATTTTAATAAAATTGTTGTACTTGAGTTAGAAAATGAGCAATGGCAAGAAATTTTTGTATTGCTTGAAGGTATTCCAACAGGAAACGTTCATCATGGCGGGCCTCTAAAACTAGATGCAGATGGCACGCTTTTTGCAACGATTGGAGATGCTTCGTCTCCAGATTTTGCTCAAGTCTTGGCTTCTGTTAATGGCAAAATACTCAAGCTAAATAGCGCCAACGAATTTGAAATTTATTCGTCTGGACATCGAAACCCGCAAGGACTCACTTGGGACGAAGACACCCTGTACGCTTCTGAACATGGACAATCCGCAAATGACGAAATCAATATTATTGAAGAAGGCAATAACTACGGCTGGCCAATCATCGAAGGTGACGAATCTCAAGATGGACTAGAGACGCCCTGGTTCACTACTGGTTCTGATAAAACATGGGCTCCTAGTGGCATTACGATGCACGATGGGTTGCTTTATGTCGCTGCGCTTGGTGGAACAGCAATTAAAGTATTGGATCCAAAAAGTGCACAAAAAATCGATTCGATTGAAGGATTCGGGCGCATTCGAGATGTTTTTTCAGATGGCGAATCTGTTTATTTCATCACCAACAATACCGATAGTCGCGGCATCCCTGCTGATGGTGATGACAAGCTTTATAAATTGAATGAATGAGGAAAGGTGTATTGGCAAACGTCCAATACACCTTTTTACTTATAGAAATTTTACCATTAACTGTTCATCGATCATTTGTTAACGCTTCAATACGCAACCTGTAATAAGCTTGTGCGTCTATAACGCTAACTTGACAAATCTCCATATGCAGTCATCATTGTGTTTTTAATTTTTTAAAAAAGTAACTTTATTCGATTTATACATTTTATTCAACTGTTACTTCCGACGCTAAAAGATAGGAAAAACTTTCTGGCATATCAAAAGGCACAACAATCACATCGTCTCCTACTTCTAACTCTTCAAACGAAGTAATGGTTCCGCTAAGCGTTGTAAGATCTGTAAGGTAGATTTCATTGTGTACTTCTGCGTTATCTGCACTAGCTCCTACAGTAAAACTAGAATCTGTCTTACCGATTATGACTCCTTCTATATTTCCACAAGCCGTTAAAAAAAGCATAGCGCCGATGAGTAAAACGACTTTGAATTTTACTTTCGTCACTCCTATTCTTAAAGCAGATCTATTTAAATTCCTGGACAACAATGCCTTGTCCATTTGCTACTTGTACTTGTGCATATGCTCCGTTAATAAAACACACTTGTGGCGGAACATGTCCTAAATCGATATCATAAGCAATTGGCAAATCGAGTTCTTTTGCGAGATCTTCATACATTTTTTCTACTGTGTACTCTTCAACCGCCTCATTGGCTGTACTTCGGCCAAATAAAATACCTGCACAATTCTCGAACCATCCTGCATACTTCATTTGTGTCAACGATCTTTTGAGTTCTGTAACAGCCATACCATAATTTTCAAGATACCAAATCAGGGGTTCACCTGGAATGTGTTCGTTTCTAAAACTTCGAACATCGCCAAAAGAAGTGCCGATTAAGTGACGAATAACGTCTATACATCCACCAAGTAAACGACCAGAAAAATGTTCTTCCCTACCTGAAACCGTTTTCCATTTAGTTGGTTCAGTCAGATGAAAAACAACAGAAGTGGGGAGTGTATGATTCCATTCTTTTTGATATTTTAAAGATGAATGTTGCGTAACAGAATCTCCAGCCTTCGTTTGTAAAACCGATAGCCATCGTCCTGTTGTTATATCACTTTCTTTGCCACGCAAATCAATAATATTGGTGCCGTGTGCAGTTGCAACTCCTGTTTTTAACGTTACAGCTAATAATAAAGTGCTGATATCAGAATAACCAAGAATCCACTTTGGCTGAATTTTTGAAAAATCCAGGTATTCTAATACCTCAATAAGCATTTCTCCACCCCAAGGAGGAAAAATAAAATCAATTGATGAATCTGTCATCATTTCCATGAATTCGTCAGCCCGTATTTTCGCTGGTGCTGATTTAGCCAACTCTTGCCTCCAAGCCGTGTCTCCTGTCACTACAGCAAAGCCGTTATCTTCTTGCTTTACAATTGCCTGTTCTAACAGCTCGCGCTGCTCTAAATCCATTCCTGATGAAGGTGCTGTAATGCCGATTGTTTTAAAGACATTAGATGGATATCGAATCATTTACTAGTCCCCCTTTTCATTTTATACAAAATAAAATAACGAGAAAATCATAGCGATCAAAATACCTGCCCCAACACTAAAAAACAAAGCTTGTCGAATCATTTCTTCAAAGCGACTCGGCTCTTTATCGAGTCTTTCTCCTTTAAATTGTGAAAAATCAGGTGGTACTTCTAGAGTATGTGTCGTTTTGGATTTTATAACCGGGTCCATTTTGTTCCTCCTAAAATCAGCTGCAATAAAGTCTATGTGTATATTTCATTATACTAAAGTTCGCTTAAGAATAAAGTCTCTTATCAGACTTATTATCATTTTCATAACATACAAACAAAAGCTCTTCTTGAAATAGTTTAGAGAGCGTATATGATGAAAGAGAGTAGAAGATTACGAGGAGGTTATTTGGGTGAAAGTACTAGTAGTAGGAGCTAACGGACAAATTGGAAGACATTTCGTGAAAATGCTCACAAAGAGCAAACATCATATACCTAAAGCGATGATTCGCAAAGAAGAGCAAGTTAGTTTTTTTAATCGTTTGGGTGTAGAAACCGTATTATCCAGTTTAGAAGATAGTATCGAGGAAATCACCGTAGCGATGAAAGGCTGTGATGCAGCTGTTTTTGCAGCAGGAAGTGGCGGAAAAACGAGTGCTGACAAAACCTTGTTAGTTGATTTGGATGGTGCAGCAAAAACAATAGAAGCTGCAGAACGCACGGGGACGAAACGCTTTCTTATGATCAGTGCCATTAATGCCGATAAACGAGACATGTGGAAAGAAGACCTGGCACATTATTATGTAGCTAAGCACCATGCTGATAATATTTTGCGGGCTAGTGGATTGGTTTATACCATTGTCCGTCCTGGTCTTTTGACAAACGAACCGGCTACTGGAAAAATTTTAGCGGTTACAGATTTGGATTCCGGAGAAATTTCTCGTGAAGATGTAGCGCGTGTGCTTTTGGAAGCTCTTGATAACGAACATGTCTTTAACAAAACCTTTGCTGTCGTTTCAGGAGATAGCGACATTAAATCAGCATTAAATCAACTTTAGTTAGCAGACTAGAAAAGGCTTTTGATCTGGGATCAAAGGCCTTTTCTTTAACCTCTATTCGGCTATTTTCAAACTTTTAATGCCAATGACGAGTTGGAACACAAATGCAATCGAACAAATAACAATTGCCATGTAACCGAGCATGCCGATGGGTGTCATTAAAAACGTTTGAACAACAATCAATGCCATTAAAATAGCGATACCAAAATTCACAATATAGGGCTTACTGTAAAACTTTTTCGATGCAATGCCGACAAAAATCGCCACAGCAATGATTAAAACTAATAAAAGATTTTCCATATTTCGCTCTCACCCTTTTGCTTTGTTTGTCACAAGCTTAGCATTTATCTTCCGTATTCGATAGAGTGCTCGGAATTTTTTTATATGCTAACTTTTCAATAATTTGTTCGTGTTCCGGATAAAGTTCAAGCAAGTCTGACTGCAACAACAATTCAAAATCAGCAAAATCGAATCCAGGAGAAACCATACAGCCTACAAGTGAAAATGCATCTTTAGCATCTACTGTCGAACCAAAAATACTGCCTTTTTCCACCAGAACTTGTGGATGTTCTCCCGCAAAAATATCTAATCCTAGTTTTTCAGCACGATACTCGCCTTTTGAACTAAGAATATGCACCGTCACAGCTTCTCCAGCATGAAAATACCAAAGTTCATCCGATTTCAAACGATGAAAATGCGAGATATCTTGTGACTGCAATAAAAAGTAAATGCTAGTATACAAATTCCGCTCTTTTGGATGATCGGTTGTTGTTATTTTTTCGGGGGAAACAAATGATTGTTTGTAATACCCACCTTCAGGATGTGCTGACATGTCAAAACGTGTAATCCAATCTTCTGCACGCATATTTTCCATCTCCCATGTTGTATTTTATACAGGCTAACCTGTTGATGAAACTTTCCATCTTTCTAGACGTATTCATTATATAACACTATGCACTTTAAAAAGAGGAGGAATACACATGAATAATCATGAAATCGATTATAAGTTACACGGTGACGATATGCAGTTTGTCGAAGTAGAATTAGATCCTTCAGAGACGGTAGTGGCCGAAGCTGGTGCTTTAATGATGATGGAAGATGGCATTGCGATGGAAACAATTTTTGGTGATGGCTCTAAAAGTTCAGGAGGTAGCGGTTTGATGGGTAAATTAATGGGTGCAGGCAAACGCATTATCACTGGCGAGAGTCTATTTATGACTGCTTTTACGAACAACGGGACAGGTAAACGTCACGTCGCTTTTGCTGCTCCTTACCCCGGAAAAATCATTCCCTTGGATTTAAGTACATTAAACGGTAAAGTTATTTGTCAAAAAGATGCTTTTTTAGCAGCAGCAAAAGGCGTTTCAATTGGTATCGAATTTCAACGCAAACTTGGCGCTGGTTTTTTTGGTGGTGAAGGATTCATTATGCAAAAATTAGAAGGCGACGGGTTAGCTTTTGTACATGCTGGAGGCACAATTTACCGCAAAAACCTCCAAAAAGGCGAAGTGCTACGTGTTGATACAGGTTGCTTAGTTGCCATGACGGGTGATGTTGACTACAATATTGAAGCTGTACCCGGCATCAAAACAGCTCTGTTTGGCGGTGAAGGTTTATTTTTTGCTACTTTACGTGGTCCGGGTAGCGTCTGGATTCAATCGATGCCATTTAGCCGTTTAGCTAGTCGTGTGTTTGCAGCTGCTCCGCAAAACCCTGCTGGACGCTCGAAAGGTGAAGGCAGTGCTGCTGGTGGGTTGTTCGATTTACTGGGCGGCAGGTAACAAATAAAAATATAAAAACCAATTGATGGAAATACCATCAATTGGTTTTTTTATATACCTCCATTAACCGGTTCTAACGATTTGCTCGCTTGCTTTTTTTTCTTGTTAAATCCAAGTAATCTCATTCCATTAAGAATGACGATCAATACACTCGCTTCATGAATAAACATCCCAGATGCTAAATGAATCGATCCCATAAGAACACCTGCTAACAAAACGCCAACAATTCCAACTGCAAAAAATGTATTTTGTTTCATGTTGCGAATTGTCGCTTTGGATAAAGAATAAGCGTGTGAGAACTGCATTAATTTATCAGCCATCAATACAACATCGGCAGTTTCCATTGAAATGTCTGTACCGCCTTCACCCATAGCGAGTCCGATGTCCGCAGTGGCAATTACAGGTGCATCATTAACACCATCTCCTGCCATTGCTACCACATGACCTTGTTGTTTTAGTTTTTTGACATGTGCGACTTTGTCTTCTGGTAACAGTTCCGCATGGAATTCATCCAAACCTAGAGCATGGGCGACCAACTCTGCTGTGTGCTGATTATCACCAGTCAACATGACAATTTTTTTGATGCCATTTGCACGCATCTGAGCGAGTGCAGGTACTGCGTCTTCTCGAATTTGGTCAGCAATCGAGAAGATACCTGCCACTTTTCCATCGATTGCTGCAAATATAGCTGTATTTCCTGCTTTTTCACGTTTGATTGCATAAGCTTCAGCTTCTGATGAAATGTCGATTTGTTCAGTATTCATTAATTTTCGGTTTCCGATGACTAATCGTTTTTCAGCTACTACTGCAGCTAGTCCATTTCCTTTAATGACTTTAACAGATTGTGGTTGTTCGCCTAAAAGGATATCACGGGACTTTGCTTCTTTGACAATGGTTTGGCCAAGGTGATGTTCAGAAGCCATTTCTGCTTGTGCGACTAATTGAAGAAGCTCTTGTTCTGGATATACACCCAAAGCTTTAATGGCTGTTACTTCTGGTTTACCTTTTGTTAATGTGCCTGTTTTGTCAAATACCAAAGTATCCACTTTCGAGAAGCGATCCATCACTTCTCCACCTTTTATTAAGACCCCATTTTTTGCACCATTTCCAATTCCTGCAACACTCGAAACTGGTGCACCTATAATTAATGCTCCTGGACATGCAATAACTAAGAATGTAATCGCTAGATGAAGGTCTCTTGTCAGTACGTAAACCACAACTGACAACGCGACCACTGTTGGTGTGTATACATTGGCAAACTTGTTTAAGAATTTTTCAGTTTTCGACTTTGATTCTTGTGCTTCTTCTACTAACTCAATAATTTTTGCAAATGTCGTATCGTCTCCAACTTTTTCAGCGATGATTTCGATATACCCTGAGTCAATTACGGTACTTCCAAATACTTTGTCACCTAGTTTTTTAGAAGCGGGTACCGACTCTCCGGTAATGGCTGCTTCGTTTAACGATGCATGTCCATTAACGATTCTGCCATCTACTGGTACTTTCCCACCCGTCCGTATAACAACTCGATCTCCTTCAATCACTTCTTCTACTGGGACAGTAACTGTAGTTTCTCCACGAATGAGCGTCGCTTCTTGCGGTGCCATATCCACCAAACCTTTTAAAGAAGATCTAGTTTTTTCCAAGGTACGCACTTCCAAGTAATCCCCGAACAGAAACAAGAATGTAACAACTGCTGATTCTACGTATTCTCCGATAAACAATGCACCAATCACCGCGATGGTTACAAGCATTTCAATACTAAACGCTCTCATTCTCAACGCTTGAAACGCTTTAACAGCAATTGGTATTCCCGCAATAATTGTTACAATTATTAAGATAGATTGGCGAAGATCCTGATAGCCCATCATGTTGACAATGAAGGCAAGAATTAATAAGATTCCAGCACCAAATGTAATTGTTTTTTTATTTTTGTGAATAAACGCAAACATCTTGTCATCTCCTCTTTTCGTTTTCTTGTTTCTATTCATCTTGCTTTAAGCTTTTCTTTATACTTCTATCTTAACTGGCTTGTTGTGTTAATAAATTGACCCTCATCAAGTAATTGGTCATTTATCAACAAAAATATCACTTCATAGATTAACAAGTTGATCGAGCGTCCTCTTTCTATGCTAAAAGTTGACGCAGGTCAAGGAAGCTCTCTAGTAGAAGCTTTATACTAAAAGGAGAAACAGAAAGGAGCATGATTCAAATGACTACAGTTAAATTCCAATTAGAGCCGTTGACTTGTCCTTCATGTATAAAAAAAATAGAAGGTAAAGTCGGAAAAATGAATGGTGTGGAACAAGTAAAAGTACTTTTTAACTCGAGTAAAGTAAAAGCCGTTTATGATGAAAATACAGTGTCATCAGACGAGTTAAAAACAGTGATTGAAAAGCTCGGTTATTCGGTTCTTGCATAACGTAACAATCAAAAGCAGCCCGGTAAAGAAAGGACTTACTTTCTTCACTGGGTTTTCATGTCGATATACTGAGTTTTTAAAATCGTCTATTACTTGATGCTCGTCAAGTTTTTAATTATCTTTTTCTACTAAACCAAAGTAAAAATAAGTCAAAGTCAGGAGGAATTGTCATGATACAAGTGCTGATTCTTTATACAAGTTCTACTGGAAACACAGAGGAAATAGCCGAGTTGCTGAAAAAAGAACTAGATCAAAACGTTTTTAACATAACTTTAGAAGCGCTTGAAATGGGTAATATTGACTCCCATCACTTGCTAGAATATGATGGCATTCTTTTTGGCACTTACACATACGATGATGGTGATTTGCCATTTGAAACCGATATTTTTTGTGACGTCTTGCGAACTGTTAACATGACTGGAAAGGTAGTTGGCGTTTTCGGTTCTGGAGATACCGCGTACAACCAATTTTGTTCTGCAGTCGATTTAATGAAAGTCGAATTTAAACAACAGCATGCAGAAACTATTCAGCATACGGTCAAAATCGATTTGTATCCAGATGAAGAAGAGGATTTTCAGTCTATAAAAAAATTAGCAACCGAATTTCAGCAAACAGCTTTGAATGCATTCACTACAAAAAAAGTCGAATAAAATAAAGAAAGGAAGAACGAACTATGGGAAAGAAAAAAATAATTGATTTTGAAAGCCTTCATGAAATAGACCGTATGATCGACGAAGGATTAAGTGGTGGCACGATAAATCCCGCTTATACAGAAGCTCATTTAAAACTAAAAGCTAAATATCAAAATGTGCTACTAAATCGATCTGACAAATTAGAAAAAACAGGAGATGAGTAACATGACTGCCATTCAACTCGTTTCACTTCTTTCTACCGATTTTTCTTTTACTACCTTATTGAATGACCATAATGCGATTTTCATTGTCGGGCTGTTGATTCTTTTTCTTTCTATAGTTTTACGTGCATTTAAAATTAGTATCATCGAGTTGTTACTGCTGTCACTTTTCTTTGTAATTCTTGAAACCTTTTCAAATCCTCTTTATCTAGTACTAGTTGTCTTGCAAGTAATGCTTGGCGTTTGGATGATTTGGAAAATCAAAATTGCTATTGATACAACCTTTTACCGACAGTCTGAAAAAACACTTAAAAGACCACGTGATATTACCAGCGGGGCAACCCTGGAACTGGTCATTTATTATATTGAAAACATATTAATTACATCAAAAACGTCTATCCCTAGCCTTAACTGGCTATGAATAGACGTTTTTTTAATCGACACTGAATGGAACCGCAATGGATATTTCATAATAAGGCTGTTGCTGTGCTAGAAACGTTTTTACCAATCGATATTCTCCTGGAGCTAATTCAATTCCTAGATCTTCTATAGAAAAATGCATATCGACTTTTTCTCCAGCTGCTAATACATGTCCAAAATCATTTAACTGTGGATTATTAATAAAAACAGCATCTGAATGTGTCAAAATATACCATTTTCCTTCTTTATTTATTTCGATATAAAAATAATCACCAAATCCATAGTCTCGTATGCTGTCATTTGTAATTGTGGTCGCGATAACTAGCGGTGATTCAGTGTAGTTATCTTTTTCCAAAACGAGTGACAGTCCTTCTTTAGTTGAAAGTAGTTGTTGCTCTGGCGATGGTTCGCTTAACGACGACATCGGTGATGCGGTGTTACAAGAAGCAAGAACAAATGCACTTATTACTAATGCAATCATTTTCAACATGGCTTTCACCTCCCCACTTCATCATAGATCATCAATAATTTCTCTACCTTGATGCTCGTCATTTTTTCAATAAAATCTTACTAATTAATTGGATAAGAAGAAACGATTGACAAATAAAACCACACATGAGAATATAACCTAACGACCGTTAGGAAGGTGATTAACATGAAAGCTGATTTAATTTTACAAACAGCGATTAGCCATTTTGCCAAAGAAGGGTTTGAAGGTGCTTCTCTCAGTAAAATTGCTGAAGAAGTCGGAATAAAGAAACCGTCTATTTACGCACATTATAAATCGAAAGATGATTTGTTTCTATCCGCTCTTCACTATTCGCTCTATACGCAAAAAGCACAGTTAGCGAGTTATTTTAATTCCATGAGAAATGAACCACTGGAAAATCTTCTTTTCGGTTACTTCGGATGGTTTGCAAAAGAAAGCCAAGACAACGAACAGATGAAGTTTATTTTGCGCGTTGCTTATTTTCCGCCACTTAAACTTGAAAAAGAAGTTGGAGGATTATTCAATCCTTTTTTTGATAGCTTGCATCAACATTTAACGCGCTTGTTACGAGAACGTCATCGACAAGAAAAAGTATTATACTCTGAGGATTTCTCAAGTGCGGCTTTAGCGTATTTGACGATTACTGAAGGCACGATGACGGAACTTGTTTATACCGGTATCGAAAAATATCAAGAACGTCTTCAAGCGGTTTGGCCCATTTTTTGGCGTGGCTTAACTAACTAAATTTTACTAAAAGAAAAACAGCGGACTTGCTCGTCCGAGTTATTTCCTTTTATTTTTTAAAATTGAGTTTTACTCGACAGGCACGATGACCAAAAGGAGATCGCTAGATGAAAACAAATAAATTAGTCTTATCAACATTGTTACTCAATCTATTTATCGCATTTTTAGGAATTGGACTTGTTATTCCAGTTACGCCTACCATCATGAATGAACTAAGCATTTCTGGAACCGTTGTAGGCTATATGGTTTCTGCTTTCGCATTAGCTCAACTCATTGTTTCACCAATAGCTGGACGATGGGTAGACAATATTGGACGTAAACCGATGATCATTATCGGACTGCTCATTTTTAGTATTTCGGAATTTTTATTTGGTATCGGTCAAACAGTTGAAGTGCTATTTGCTTCACGTATACTTGGTGGTATTAGTGCTGCATTTATCATGCCTGCAGTTACAGCTTACATTGCCGATATCACAACAACCAGTTCGCGTCCGAAAGCATTAGGTTATATGTCTGCTGCCATTTCGACTGGATTTATTATTGGACCTGGCATCGGTGGATTTTTAGCCGATATTAGTACACGACTTCCGTTTTTCTTTGCCGCCGGCTTTGGTTTGTTTGCGACGATTTTATCGCTTATCACATTGACTGAGCCTAACCGTAGCTATGAAGTCGAGGAAAAGCATCAGCCATTGCCTAAATCCGGCTTTAAACGCATTTTTTCTCCGATGTATTCGATTGCCTTTATGGTTATCTTTATTTCATCATTTGGTCTCGCTGCTTTCGAGTCGTTATTTGCATTATTTGTAGATCATAAATTCGGCTTTACGGCAAAAGACATCGCTGTGATTATTTCACTTGGCGCTATCGTTGGTGTGATTTTCCAAGTGGGACTGTTTGATAAACTAACACGTTGGTTTGGCGAAATTCGATTGATTCGTTACAGTCTTCTAGTGTCAACCAGTCTAGTTATGGTAATGACATTTGTTTCGAGTTATTGGTCGATTTTGCTAGTGACCATGCTAGTATTTGTCGGCTTTGACTTGATGCGACCAGCTGTCACTACTTATCTTTCGCGAATTGCCGGAAATGAACAAGGTTTTGCCGGTGGCATGAATTCAATGTTTACGAGTCTTGGGAATATCTTTGGCCCAATTGTCGGAGGGATTTTGTTCGATATAGATTTAAATTATCCCTTCTATTTCGCCACAATCGTTTTAGGAGCCGGGATCGCGTTGACGTATTTATGGAAACGCCCTGCTTTTTCCGAACCAAAACGTCAAGAATAGTTTTCAGTTTTCCTTTATGAGAAAATACGCAGTTCGCGTTTTCTTATAAGGGATTTTTTAGTAGCTTGCGGAATGTGTGTGGTTGTTTGCACATGATCGACATTTGTTTGCGGGTTGTAACAGTTTGTTTGCGCGAAACTGACAGTTTTTTTCAAATCTGCTTATTCCCAATATTTAAGCTATTCTTTTCTTTAGATTGGAGTGAGCTAATGAAGATTAGAAAAGCGACCAAACAAGATGCATCGGGAATAGCGAAAGTTCACGTCGATAGTTGGAAAACTACCTACAAAGCCATTTTACCAAACGAATTTCTTTCTAGCCTATCTTATGAAAAACGGACAACTCTTTGGAAAAACAATCTTGATGACAAAACCAATTACATTGTGGTTTCAGAAACTGACGATGGACTCATCACCGGCTTTGGCACGGCTTCGAAAAGACCTACTAATATGGTAGCCAACTGTGGGGATTTAACTTCGATTTATTTGCTCGAAGATTATCACGGCCAAGGCATTGGAAAACTCCTAATGAAAGAATTGTTTCTTCATTTTAAAAAGCTAAATTATGAAACAGTCTTTGTCGAAGTTCTTGAAGACAATAAAACACGGTTTTTCTACGAGTATTACGGAGCCAAATTGATTCAAACTGAACAACTTAAATTCGCCGAAAACATAGTTAATGAATTGATTTACGAATGGGGAAATATTGATGAAGTTCTGAAAAAGCTATGAGTACTCTATACAACAACCGTCCTTTATTAGAGGACGGTTGTTGTAGTTCATGCTAAATTTTCTATCAATTTTTCAGTCTCTTTCTTATATCAACTCAAATATTTCGAATTTAAAACCGCAAATGAATACATAATTCCAGCGAGTGATGCTATTGTTAATTTCAACGATATAAGGGTTTATTTGCGCAATACACTCGATTGCTTGCGGAAACTAATCCGTTGTTTGTGCGTTATCGACATTTGTTTGTGGGAACCCGAACTTTGTTGCAACACTTATTTTTTCACCCGCTTGTTTTCCGGTTGCTTCAACCAATGGCGCAGTCCCTTACCTGCTAAAGGTTCATCTAGGTAGCGCGGAATTACGTGAAGGTGGCTGTGCTGAATCGACTGATTCGAAGCCTCGCCCACATTCCACCCAAGTGTATAGCCATCTGGAGAACAGCTTTGATTTAAGTATTCTTTCGCTTTTTGCAGCAATTCATATGTATCATTCCATTTGTCTTTGGTTAAATCAAAAGTTGTTGCCCGGTGTAGTTTCGGCACGATCACTCCACTACCTTCTAGAACATCTTGTTGCTTTTCATGTTGGAGAAAATAACAGCTTTTATTTTCAATTACGATTTTTTGATTGTTGTCTTTTGACGGGTTACAAAAAGGACAATTAGTTTTATAAGACATGCTTGTTCTCCCCTTTTATCTAATTTGGTGAAGTGACGAATGACAGTAGCAACTCCAAGTCTTCTGGATATCCATTCCACAGATACGATAAATCTAGTTTCTTCTTTTACTTCTCTATTACACGCTTGTTCCGCGGTTTCTTTCAAGACTCCACACCGCTCCCACTACAAAACAGATCGCAACGACTCCCAAAAATGTGAATGGATTAAAAAATATATCGTTTGAAAATACGTTCAGCAACGCAAATTCTGCTGGATTGCTATATTCATCTTTTGTATCCACTATATAAGTACGGAATTTACCTGCCGCTCGAATTGTCCACAGAGCTGTGCATATTGCATAAATCAAACTTAACGATATCACAATAATTGTCTTTTTATGGCCAAGCCATTTGTTTGCTATTCGCATCGATAACTCAATCGTGCCGTATAAAAAATAAAATATAAATGGCATAAGAACTACAGGAAAAAACAAAGCTGGATTGCCATTTCCACCTCGGTAATCCGTATTAAGAAGCGGAGCAGTTAAATCATTCATTACGTAAAAAACAGCGATTGTAACCATAAAGGACAATCCATATAAGACCATTACTATTTTATTCACAGTAACTCCTCCTGGCGAAATCAAGTGAAAAACTATATCGTTATATTCTCTATTCCCTAGGAAAACCCTTTAAAATGTTACCGACAACAAAAATGCATAAAAAAAGAAGCCATAAATTTAGCTTCTTCTCCTCTCATCGCTCGATTATCTTAGCCAACTGTCTAAAAACTTACTCTGGTCTCCTTCAAAATAGGCTTCAAAAAATGTTTTGAATTGCATGGTATTTACCTGCTGGAATTGGAACTCTTCGTAATAAGCGGATAAAAACGCGAGTGCTTCATCTCTGCCACCGTTGTCATCAAAATATTCTTTTAGCACCATTGGAACTTTGCCATAGATTGTAGAATAATACGTTTCTTCACTAAATTGATCAAGTGGCAAATTGACATATTTTTCAGGTCGGTAATACTGTTCTGCAGAAGACGCTCCCCAAAAACCATATTCATCATCGTCGTACCGATCACTAATAAACAAAGAACTGCTGAACTCTGTCAATCCCTCGTCTAGCCACGACTCGTAATACGGGTCATTCGTTACAATGTAATAAAACCATTGATGCACAATTTCATGAACCAAAACTGATTCTTGCGATGCTTCGTCTGCTGCCACTTCAATGATATTTGGATATTCCATATAGCCATCGTTTCCGATTATGTCCAGCTCATTAAAAGGATTGTTTCCAATGGTTTCTTCAAAATAAATGTACGCGTCTTTCGCGAGCTGCGAAGTTCCCTCCATCATATTTTCTGAAGCCGGTGTGAAAACACGAAGCGCGGTATCGTTGGCTTGGACGATTTCAGCATCCCATTCGGCAGGATCAAGAATCGCCATGTAAAAATCTTTAATGTTTTCACCTTTTACCAAACCTTTGGCTGTAGGTTTGATCTCCCCATCATCTGCAGAAGTAGCAACTAAATATTCTTTAGGTAGTTCATAACTTACTGTAAAATCGCCATAATCCGTATTGTAAGATTCTCCATTTGCGTTGTAATCTTCGATGTTCCAGCCCTCACGGTATTGACCGAGCATGGGATACCAATGCGCCAAATAGAAGTTATCGTCAACTTGAGACAATCGCATGCCCGATACAGGCAATGTCAGAGAATAGTCGATGGTAACGTTTGCTACATTTTTTGTTTCTAAAGCCCCTTTTAACGCAACCAATAACTCATTATTGTCTAAGGAATACGCAGTCTCTTGTCCGTCTACCGAAACGGCAGATACCGTAACGATGGCTTCATCATCTTCATAAGTGTCTGTTTCTTCTGCGTTCATTGCATTTGGGATTAAATAAAATCCGATGTCCGACCAAGTATCTGGTGAATCGTTTGTAACTGCAATGGAAGCTGTAACTTGAAAGACATTTTTCTCAGTCATGTTAAACGTTAACTCATACACCGCATTGGTTGTATCTTGATACGCTTCAGTCATGTTCGTCTGTTGGTTAGGTCGCAAAAAAATGATTGCACCCACAATGCCTATCAAAAGCATACTTAAAACTAGCACAACTCCCCATCTTTTTCCCTTCATGATGCATCTCTCATTTCTACTGTTTGATAAAAAATGATTAAAAATCCCACACGTCAAAAATAGCATACAAGCCACATACACCAGGAATCCCAAAAAGGAGTGTCAGTATATATGTACGACCGGGTAATTATTTCCACTCAAAATAAGCACCACATAGATAAGTGACGATATCAAATAACCCGCTACAGCTTGAATCATCGCGCCCCCTTTAATACATTTGTTTAAATCTCGACTTGTAAATGAAAAAAGCTTTTTATAAAATGATACGAATAGCTACTTACATTAAAGAAAACAATCACTTGTCATGTGACAGGATAAGTTGATTGTACCTTATATAGAAACGCATGAGATAGTAATTTTTTCTCTAATAATTCTTATATTTTATCTATAAAATATAAGAATTATCATTAAATTGACTAATATACTTGTCATTTTGAAACATATCATTTACACTTTAACTATAAAGAGGTGGAATCATGAAAACAAAATTAAAAGAGTTAAGGGCGAGTTTAGGTATAAACCAAACAGAATTAGCAAAACGCGCAAAAATTTCACGTCAAACTGTCAGCTTGATCGAACGTGAAGAATTTATGCCTTCATTGCTCATTGCAACGAAAATTGCGCGCGTTTTTAATAAACCAGTTCAAGAGATTTTTCAATTTGACGAGGAGGAATTAGAATGAAGAAACTGTTTAAAACAAGTGGTCAACTGATTATTGGCGCATTGATTGGATTTTTCGGAATGCTAGTTTTACTTGAAGCTGATTTTCGCATCAATCTATCTGCATATGCATCTATTAGCAATATCGTTCTTCTGACAATCGCAGCATTACTTGCTTTGTTTTCGATTTATCGCTATTTCAGCATTGTGTCTCTTACCAATCAGAAGTTTACGGGCGATGAAGAAGATGCTGCGGAAGGACGCATGTATAGACAGTATTCAGATGCCAGTCTTTGTTCTAACGTTGCCATGTTGGTAAGTTTAGCGTCTTTAAGTGTAACTGCTATAACAGATCAAGTTTTGTGGATGCTTGTGACAGGTATTGCTTTAGTGTTTATCAGCGCCTCACTTTCTTTCTTGCTCCCTAGCCTTATACAAAAAATGTATCCAGAGCGTCAACTTCCCTCTGTTAATGAAAAAAATTACGCTAAAAAATTGCTAGAAGTTTCCGATGATGGAGAAAAATATGTCATGCTTGGTGGTTTATATAAAACCTACCTTACCATGAATTCTCTTTTAGTCGGAGCGATAATCCT
Source organism: Planococcus versutus (assembly GCF_001186155.3). Taxonomy (NCBI): domain Bacteria; kingdom Bacillati; phylum Bacillota; class Bacilli; order Caryophanales; family Caryophanaceae; genus Planococcus; species Planococcus versutus. The sequence goes on from NZ_CP016540.2 coordinate 1,868,991, forward strand.
ACTGTTATTTTACTCGATTGTCTCAGATTCCTCGCAACTTTTCAGTATTTTTACAATTGTCATTATCTTGACGCTCACTAACACACAGTATCAATTCCACGTTCGAAACAAATAAATTCTCCATCAAAAAAAGCACTGATTTCTATTTAAAGAAATCAGTGCTTTTTGATTTTTTACTCGCTATGCGGTACTTTTAATGGTTGGCATACTTCACATTTACGTTGGTTTTTTGTATTGAATTTTGTAAATGTTTTTTCAAAATTATTGCCACATGCACATTTAAATAATAGTTTTTGTGAAAACCCATGATATTCTGTCGACAATAATTTACTGTCTGAATTTTTTTCGACAAATGCTTTAATTTCTTTAATATTCCATCGCTTGTTCATTTTGTTACACCTCCATATTCTCTCGATAAGCGGAGGCTTTTGGCATCCGTCCCGTTGAGGCAAAACCATGTATGCCCTAAGTTCACCATTATAGCATGTGTCTTCTCTATTTATATATTAATCGTCTTTTTCTATTACTGGTGCGTAACTGATATGAAAAGGACTAAAGTGAGCCTTGTGTCAGAATTAAGATCATCCATCAAATAGAGCTCACAACTGTTTTTTGCCACTTTTCACCATTTAAATAACTAAAGTACTCATACTCTCTTCACCACTTACATAATTGGCGAAACTAACTTTGCAATAACTTGTTTTGTATTTTCAATCCTCGACTGCTCATTAAACACCTGTTCCGTCATTTGAACAGATAGTTTTTTATCTTGAAGAAAAATATTCGTCATTTCCAGTGCTGACTGTGGATCATAGACAAAAGCATTCAATTCAAAATTCAATGCGAAACTGCGAATATCCATGTTAGCCGATCCTACAGAATATGCTTCTTGATCAACTATTACTGTTTTTGCATGCAAGAACCCATTGGTGTAGCAAAAAATTTTGACACCATCTTGAAGCAATTCGCGAGCATACGATAACGTAGCCGAGTGAACAAATATGTGATCTGCTTGATTAGGAATCATAATTTGAACGTCAACGCCGCCGAGTGCAGCTGTTTGTAACGCATTCATAATGGATTTGTCAGGAATAAAATACGGTGTTTGGATATAAATAGAATGTCGAGCATGATGAATCATTTTCAAGTAGCCATTCTTAATTTCTTCATGTCTTTCTAAAGGACCGCTCGCAACAATTTGCATCAAAGCGCCTGTTTGATTGATGATTTCGGGAAAGTAATGTTCAGCGTATTCTAGCTGATTACTTTTGGCTGCTTGGTTCCAGTCGATAAAAAAACGATTTTGTAGAGAATGCACGGTCTCTCCTTCAATGCGAAGATGCGTGTCACGCCAGTAGCCAAATTTTATATTTTTTCCTACGTACTCATCCCCCACATTAAAGCCGCCAATATAGCCAATCAAACCATCTACAATAACTAGTTTCCGGTGATTTCGGTGGTTAAACCGTGGATTGATACTAGACAATAATGCTGGCAAAAATGCAGCAGTCTTTCCTCCTGCTGCCTCTAACTCTTTAAAAAAATTTTTCGGAAGACTTTTCGATCCCAAATCATCGTACAGAAATACTATTTCTACACCTTGCTTTGCTTTTTCAGTCAGCAATGTCACTAACCGTTGACCCAACTCATCATTTTTTAAAATAAAATACTGCAAGTGGACATGGTCTGTAGCATGTTGTATATCGTTAAACAAAGCATCGAACTTTTTAGTGCCATCGTTAAGAATTTTAATATCAGACGCTTTCAACAAAGGTGCCTCAGTTCTGGTCAAATTCATTTGGATAAGATCCCACCATTTTTCGGGAATCGTTGTAGTCGGCAAGAAGCGATTGTCTCTCATTTCATTTAGTTGACAATTCATAAGCTCTAAGAAATTTTGATTTTCATAAGCAACTGGCAGATCTAACCGCTCTCGTCTTAACGATTTTCCGAATAACAAGTAAAGAACAAATCCAACTATTGGTATAAAGAAAAGTATCATGATCCAAGCCCATGCAGAAGAAGCAGTTTTTCGTTCAAAAAACAAAATAAAAAATGCCAATACCACATTTAAAACAATAAATATATTACTTAATGTGCTTAACCAGTCGAGTGAGATCTTGATCCCTCCTTAAGTTTTTTACGTTTATTTTATTATTGATAGATACTCTTACTTCTTTGAGTATAACAGTCTCTCTAGTAATTTAAAAAATAAACATGAAGAGTAAAAAGCCATCGCATTTTTCAGCGAATGGCTCTTTTGAGTTTGCTCTTTTTAGTGTTTCATCTATATCCTTATCTACTTCTCACTGATCTTCTGGTGCTACATTGGCAAATAGCATCGCTATTAAATAAAACTTAGTTACTCTATGTTCGGTAAAGCTTTTTTACGAAAAGAGACACCTTCTATTCTTCTGCAAGTACAACATAAACGGTCATCGATGTAGTTCCTGTATTTTCTATACTAATTGTTTGATGAGGATTGCAGTGTATGACGTCTCCCGAATGAATAGTAGACTGTACCTCATCTAAATAACATACACCTTCTCCTTCGACTACAAATACGTATGCATTTTTATGAGGATGTCCGTGTTTAGGTAATGTTTGTCCTGGCAGAAAGTTAAAAACAATGAGTTTGCTTTTATCTTCGTTGAATAAAATATTTTTAGCTAACTTTTTTTCATCATATAATTGAAGGTCTTCCAGTTTTTTTATAGTCATAATTTACGCTCCATTCTTTTTTTGTTTGTTGCATTTATTCAACCATTCGGTCACTACCAAAAAAATTGCGGAACATTTGAACTGTCGTATCACGATTCATCGCTGAAATAGAAGTTGTTAATGGAATTCCTTTCGGACAGCTTTCCACACAGTTTTGAGCCATTCCACAAAGTTGTATACCGCCTGGTCCCATAAGTAAATTTAAACGGACATCTTTATTCATAGCACCTGTTGGATGGGCGTTCATTAAACGGACTTGTGATATAGGTGCCGCGCCAATAAAATCTGATTTGTCATTGACGTTCGGACAGGCTTCTAAACAAACACCACACGTCATACATTTCGATAACTCATATGCCCATTGTCGCTTGCGTTCTGGCATACGGGGCCCTTCTCCTAAATCATGAGTTCCATCTATTGGAATCCAAGCTTTTAATTGCTTCAAAGTATCGAACATTGTACTGCGGTCAACGATTAAATCACGCACGACCGGAAACGTCTTCATTGGCTGCAGTTTTATCGGTTGTTCTAATTGATCAACTAATGCAGTACAGGACTGACGTGCAATGCCATTAATGACCATTGAACAAGCTCCACATACTTCTTCTAGACAATTCATGTCCCATGTAACAGGTGTCGTTTTTTGACCGTCTCTATTTATAGGATTACGTCTAATCTCCATTAAAGCAGAAATCACATTCATATTCATCACATATGGCAATTCGAATTTTTCCCAATACGAATCTTCTTCTGGAGAATTTCTCCGCTCAATTTCAAAAACTACTGTTTTAGCTGCTTCTCCCATAACGCATCAGTCCTTTCTCTATTCATTAGGTGGTGTATAAAGACCACGATGATTAAAATGGCTCAATCTAACCATAGCATAATTTATCAGAAAATTCATAAAATATGCTATACTAAAAGAAACAACTACTACTGTCACTCGATTTTTTTAATTCTATTGCTGCTTATTAGAAAAAAAGAAAGGAGTGGTTAAAAATGAAAAATCAACATTTAACAGCTCTTGAACGTTTTAATGCTATCGACCAAATGATTAATGAAGGATTAGGCAGTGGTTCTATTAATCCTAGCTATACAGAAGCACATTTAAGATTAAAAGAAAAACAAGAAGAGCAATTACGTGCCGCTTTGCAGCAACAGCAACCTCCAGAAGAAATGAATACGATGTAGTTTGTTAGTTGTAACTAACAAAAGAGTACTAACCCGCAATGGATTAGTACTCTTTTTACTCACTGATGAACATCAGCATTTTTTTAAGAAAAGATGAACTGATGTTAATTCTGATTAGTATGCGCGATGGCTCTATCCTTGCTAAAGGAAAAGGCAACAATGAAAAATGTCTATACAACAAGTGTGATGCAAGATCTGATTGATGAATCTCCTTTTGCTTATAAATCCATACAAGAAATTATCACCCATACAAAAGAGACAATTGATGTTCTGTTTATTTTAAAGCCGGTTTATAATTTCAAGACGCCTGAATATCAATCTCAGCAAAGAAAATAATAAAAAGAGCTATCTCCAAAAGTCATATCACATGATCTTTGAGACAGCTCTTTTATTGATAATTAGTCGGTCAATCCTTTAAGAATTGTATCAATATTCCACTTCATCATTTTGATATACGTATCTCCATCTTCTCCTGGCTTACCAATCGAATCAGTAAATACTTTTCCTTTGATAGCCATACCTGTTTCTCTTGCTACGGTTTCCATACTTCGGGCATCGATACTTGTTTCTAAAAACAACCCTTGAATTTGTTGATCATTTATTTTGTCTACAACTTGTGTAATTTGTGCTGGTGTTCCTTGATTTTCTTGATTGATTTCCCAAATGTACGCTGCTTCAAAGTCGTACGCTTTGCTAAAGTACTTAAATGCACCTTCACTCGTTACGAAAATACGTTTTTCTTTTGGTATTTTGCTATATTGTTCAATGGCTTCTTGGTGAAGAGCTTCTAGCTGTTCAAGGTATTCTTTCGCATTTTTTTCGTATTCTTCTTTATGTTCTGGATCTACTTCAATCAACGCATCTCTTGCATTTTCTGTATATTTAATACCGTTTTGAATATCTAACCATGCATGAGGATCTTCTTCTCCTTCTTTTCCTTCAGTTGTCAAAAACATCGGTTCAACACCTTCGCTCATCTTATAAACAGGTGCTGAATCTCCACTTTTACCAGCAGTACTCAATAGTTTTTCAAACCATGAGTTACCTGCTTCTAAATTTAAGCCGTTATAGAAAACTATATCCGCGTCGGTTGTTTTTTGAACGTCGAGTGGTAAGGTTTCGTATTCATGAGGGTTAGATCCAATAGGAGCTAAACTGTGAAGTTCGATCTTGTCACCGCCCACATTTTTGACGATATCATAAAGAATTGAGTACGTGGTTATAACCTGCAACTTATCTTCACTAGTATCTTTTTCACTACTATCGGTGTTTGAACACCCTGCTAAAATGACAAACAAAGTCAAACTCATTATAAAAAACTTACTCCTTTTGCGCATGTATACTCTCCTTTTTTGTTTAAATTTAATTTGCTAATTGTTTTTTTCTCTTCGTACTTATTTTGCGCCATAAAATCCCTTGTTTTGGTGAAAAGAGAAACGCTATCACAAACAAAGTTGTTGCAGCAAGTACAATCGTTGCACCTGATGCCAAATTATAAGTAAAGCTGAAGTACAATCCGATTACAGCTGCACTAGCACCTATTGAAGCTGACAAGAAAATCATTGTTGATAGACGATCTGTCAAAAGATAAGCAGTTGCCGCAGGTGTAATTAGCATAGCAACTACTAATATGATGCCGACCGTTTGAAGTGATGCGACAGTAACCATTGTTAGTAACGTCATTAAAAAATAATGGATCAGTCTTACTGGAAGTCCGTAAACTTGTGCCATTGTTTCATCAAAAGAAGTTACAAGTAATTCTTTATAGAATACATATACAGACACTAATACTATTACCCCGATAGTTAATGTAATCCACATATCTGAAGGTCTTACGGCTAATACGTTTCCAAATAAAATATGATAGAGATCTGTACTACTTTCAAGTACAGTTATAAGAATGACCCCTAAGGCAAATGCAGCAGAAAACACAATACCAATCGATGTGTCTTGTTTAATGCGGCTGTTTTGACTAACAAAACCAATACCGATCGCTGTTAACACGCCTGTAAATACGGCTCCGAAAAAAAAGTTGATGCCAAGTGCGTAAGAAATTGCGACTCCTGGTAATACTGCGTGTGAAATTGCATCGCCCATAAGTGCCATTCCTCTTAAAATAATAAAACACCCAATGACTCCACAAACAACACCTACCATGACGGATGTCAGCAAGGCTTTTTGCAAAAAGTCATATTCAATCAATCCATCAATAAATGCCATTATCCATTCACCCCAACTTCAAATAAAAATGACAATTCACTTTCATAAGCTTGTCGCATAACTTCTGGACGCAATACTTGCTGAGGATTGCCAAACTGAATCACATGCTTGTTCAGCAAGAGCAACTCATCAAAATATTCGTTTGCTTTACTTAAATCATGATGCACAACTACCACTGTTTTGCCTTGATCACGCAAGTCTTTTAACAGCTTAACAATCATTTCTTCACTAGATACGTCAATTCCAACAAATGGTTCGTCTAAAAAGAAAATATCTGCTTTTTGTGCGAGTGCTCTTGCAAGAAATACACGCTGTTGTTGACCTCCCGATAGCTCACCAATTTGACGATTTGAGAACTCTTCCATCCCCACTTTTTTCAAACATTCATAAGCCCATTCTTTGTCTTTTTTCTTTGGACGCTTAAAGATGCCTAAATTCGGATAAGTACCGATTAATACCGCATCAAGAACATGAATTGGAAAATCCCAGTCGTATTGATTTCTTTGTGGGACATAAGCAATTCGTTTCCGATTTTCTTTTAATGTCCCACCGAATATTTCAATACTTCCTTTATCGACTGATACAAGATTTAGTAATGCTTTTAATAGCGTTGATTTGCCCGCACCGTTGGGCCCAATAATTCCTAATACTTTTCCTTGTTCGAGTGTTAAGTCAATTGCTTCAATTGCAGTTCTACCAAAATAAGAGACATGTATATTTTTTATTTTAAGTGCAGGAACCATTTTACTTCCCCTCCGCCATTTATTTTCCGATGTGAAATGTCTTTCCTTCGGGAAACTTTTCTTTAGTTTATACTGTCCCTACATAAATGTAAATAGAAAAGGATATAAAATGGATTATTTATTTTTTCGAAATTCCTTTTTAAAAAATTAAAAATAGCTAGCTACTCTTTTTCAGCTCTACTTAAGAATAATTTCTTACGTTTCATAAGAATTTCAGTAACTAAAAATACACAGCAGTGTTTAAAATTAGTGCCTTAATACTTTTCGGGAAACTACTTTAATGTTAAAGTAGTTTCTGGGAGTTGTTCGTATTTTTAGAAGGAAATCATTCTTTCGTTTTTTTATAGTTGCCTGAGTAAATCTATATGTATATTCCGTACTTCTTAAAAGTAGGAAACTAGAATCGAGGCGTAAACTAATTGGAGACAGAAAATTTATTTAAACTTATTCATACAGTAGAAGCTATTACGAATAAAGCTATTATTATCTGGAATGATAGTTTTCCTTACAATTTGAGCGTTTCTTCTATACTAGTTTTAAGTGAATTAGAGCGAAATGGTCCTCAAAATCAAATGAAACTAGCAAATTTACTCGGCTTTACTGGTGGCGCCTTAACAAATATTGCGACAAAATTAATCAAACTTGAACTTGCTATTCGGACATTCAATGAGCTCGATCGCAGACAAGTACTATTGAAAATCACACCATCAGGAATAAGTTTACTCGAAAAAGCACAAGAATTAGGAAAACGGCAGCATATGGACATGTTCCAAGTATTGGATGAAGATGAAATTGCGCAATACTTATCCATTAACGAAAAGTTGTTAAAAAGCTTAACAACAAAAAAATAATTCTATAGGAGAGATACAGATGAAACGAGTTCAAGAGAAAGTAGCATTAATAACAGGAGGAGCTTCTGGCATTGGCTTTTCAACAGCAAGGCTTTTAGCGAAAGAAGGCGCAAAAGTAGTTATTGCCGACTTTAATACAGAAGGTGCTAAAGAGGCTGCAACTAAAATTCGAGATGAAGGTGGAGAAGCTTCAAGTGTCTTTTTGGATGCGTCGAAAGAAGCTTCTATCAAAGAAGCCGTTGAATTTACTGTAAAACAATATGGAACGCTTACCGTTCTATTTAATAACGTTGGGTTAACAAATCTAAAAAAAGACTTAGATATTGTCCATATGGATTTAGATGAATGGGATCGACTTATGAATGTAAATTTGAAAAGTGTGCTTTTAGGTAGCCGCTTTGCTATTCCGCATATGATCAAAGCAGGTGGTGGGTCAATCATCAATACCGCTTCAATGGCAGGGTTTACAGGAGATGTCGTCCGTTCTGCTTACGGAGCTTCAAAAGCAGCTGTTGTGAACTTAACGAGATACACTGCTACTCAGTATGGTAAAGACAAAATTCGATGTAACGGTATAGCTCCAGGTTTAATCTTAACACCCGCTGCTAAAAGTAACTTATCAACTGAAGTACTGGCGATTTTTGAAAAGTATAATGCACTTCCCTATCATGGCGAAGCGGATGACATCGGTTATACCGCACTTTTCCTTGCTTCTGATGAATCTAAATTTATTACTGGACAAACAATTCAAGTTGAAGGCGGACATTATATTGCAAATCCGACTGCACCTGACTTTAAAGCTTTATCAGAACAAGCTTAGTAGGTCAATTGAAATAAAATAGCGTTGAAGATTATACTTCCAATAATAAATTAGAGAATGAATAATAAATATTGACAAATAAAAACTCTTCCATTTAATTGTAGAAATTTCCTACGCATTAAATGAAAGAGTTTTTTAAAAGTTAAAATAATACTATTCTACTAACTTTAACACTCTATTTAGCTTTTTTGTTCCTTCTACTTACTGCTTACGCGTGCGAACTGCTACTGCTGTAGTCAATGCTGCTAGCATTAAGCCTGCAAGTACCCACATCAATGGGAATGATCCGGTATCGGACATGCCGCCCATGCCTGTTTTCGGCATTTCAGATGGCATTTCTGTTGCGTTAAATTGATCTGGGAATTGATCCACTATCGCTGCAGACAAGCCAGCTGCTGGCATTTGCATATGCGCATACGCCTCGCGAAGTGAACTGTACGCTGCGTCATAATCGCCCGCTACATACGAATCAAATGACGCCAGTAGTTGCCCAACGTGTGCAGTTAAGCCTTCTTCAAGTGCTGCTGCAGGAACGCGTCCTTCCGTTGCTGCGTCTAAGAATGCTGCTTGGTCTACGATATACTGATCAAGCTCTGCACGTGCTTGTTCTTGTCCTTCTTTGTTGCCTTCACCGGTTGCCGTTACGTAATCGACGAAGTAACCAATGTGTGACTTCCATGTTTCTTCAAACTGCATTCCGGCTTCCTCGCCGTAAACAGATCCTACTGCTGCACTTAAGTCATCAGCGTTCGCTAAAAGTGCGCCGGCTGCTTGGTCAAAACTTTCTGCACCGTCAGCACCGTCTTGCATCGCCATAACCGCAAGTCCTGCATGTTCTGTGAACGTTGTGTTCAATGTTGCACGTAGATCAATAGCTGGTGTATCGGCACTTGTGTTGTCAAATTTGTCCGGGAATTGAGTGGTGATCGCAACTGACAAGCTTTCGGCAAACATGCTCATGTGTTGAATCGATTCACGTTCTAATGAATACGCTTTTTCAAAATCACCTGCTACATACGCGTCAAACGCCATGATCAACTGATCGACGTGCATGTCCAAACCTTCTTGAACCGCCGCTGCTGGTAAAAGTCCGCCTGTTGCGGTATCAAAGAATTTCGATTGTTCCACTTTGTATTTTTCTAGTTCCGCTAACGCTTGGTCTTTGCCTTCTTGGTTGTCTTCAGCGGTCGCTGTGACGTAATCGACGAAATAGCCAATGTGCGATTTCCAAATTTCATCAAACTGTGCAGCGCCTTCGTCGCCATAAACCGATCCAACGGCCGCAGACAAGTCGTCAGCGTTCGCTAGTAACGCACCGGCTGCTTGGTCGAAATCTTCAGCGCCATCGACGCCTTTACGCATCGCTTCAACTGCTAAGAACGCATGCTCCGTTAAAGTCGTATCTAGTGCAATGCGCAATTCCGCCGCAGGTGTTGCGGTGCTCATGTCCATTGCAGATTCGCTTGTCGGCGTTGTGCCTCCGTGGCTGTCTGCAAGTGCTGCTGTTGGTACAAGTAATGCTAGGCTAAGGGGTAAGGCTAAAAGTACTTTGTTTAATTTCATCTAAAATCGCTCCCTTTTCTCGTTTTTTTTCGTTATACAGGCATAACGCAAAAGGAATTATTTTAGATCACTTTTTTAAAAATTAATTTAATGCGTTGAATAGATTCAATAAAGAATCTGTAAAGCATTAGCAGATAAGCTCTCAAGTGATTGACAATAAACTAAATCGTTACTTAAGTGAAAAAAAGCAGATTTTCTTTCGATTTATATAGAAGAAGATATTTAGTATATTTTCGTATACGCTTAAACTTTTTTTATTAAAAGTAATCTAATCTCTCTTTGTGCACGTTCTGTAAGCAAGAACTAAAAATGAGGAGGAACTATTATGATTACTAAAAAATTCGGATTTCTTCTTGCCGCATCAATTTTATCATTGGCCGCTTGTGGACAAGAACAAGCATCGGATGATGAAAAGTCTGAACCTGTAACGCAAGAACAAGCGAGTACTGAAGAAGAGCCCACTACTGAAGAAGTAGTAGAAGAAGAGCCAGCGGAAGAAGTGACTGATGAAGAAACAACGGAAGCTGAACCTGCAGAAGAAAGCTCACCTGAGGCGAAAAGTGGAACTGCTTCGGACTTACTGTCAAATGGTGAGATGACTAGCTTTGTATTTAACGAAACTGGCGAGTATTCGATTTTTTGTGAACCACATCCTGTAATGCAAATGACAGTTGTGGTAGATGACAACGCAGATGCAATGGATAGAGTAGCTGTTGATATTGCTGACTATGAATTCGGTGAAGAAACCATCACCGTTGCGCCAGGAACAATTATTACATGGACTAACCAAGATCAAGTTCAACATAATGTCGCATTTGAATAGTATACAATTCCAAATCACTATGCACAGGCATGAGCTCTATCTTGCTTGTGCTTTTTTAAATAAAGCGAATAAGTCAGGAGGTACTTTAATGAACTATGATCACTTCAAAAAGGCTATTGAACTTAATTTTAATAAGTCGTTGGAAGAAATACTTTATGAGGTATGCGTCATCGAAAAAATGAATGCTGTGCAAGGCTCAAAAAAGTTAGGGATAGCAAAAGAAGTATTTATTAAGTGGCGGCACAATTATCGATTTGAAGACAAACAGCAATTATTCGATAAATCAATTTACTATTTATAACTACAAAAAAACACCAGGTTTTTACCGGTGTTTTTTTGTAGTTACTATTCTATTTTTTTATAAGCTCTGGAAACAAATATTCAAGCAATTCCATCGTTAAACGACGCGACTTTCCTTTGTACGGAAAGATATGCATATACATAGAAGGATTAAAGTTTGCTTCGATGATTCCATACGCATTATCATTTGCTGCTGGAACTTCAATATCTTTAATAATCAAATCAAGACCACTAATTTTAGCGCCAAGAGCAGCGACTGATTTTACTGCTATGTTTTTATAATCGTCTCGAATGTGATCAGTGACATCAATTGAATCTCCACCCGTACTGACATTGGAATTTTCACGCAAGTAAAGGACTTCTCCTTTTTCAGGAATCGAGCTTGGTTGCTTACCTTGACCTTTTAACATTAAAATTTCAAGCTCACCTAATTGAATTTTTTCAAGTGGCGTGCGGTGATCTCTACCTCTTAGTGGATCTTTGTTTTTTTCAGCGACAAGTTCTTCAATCGTCTTTGCCCCGTCTCCTGTAACGTTTGCAGGAATTCGCGCCATGACTGCTTGCACTTTATCATTCATTACAAAAAAGCGATATTCTGTTCCATAAAGAAACTCTTCAATTAAAACAGATGAATCTTCTTTAAATGCTAGTGTCAGCGCTTGTGTATAATCTTCGTAAGTTGCACCTTCTCTAAAAATAGAAATGCCTAAACCATAGTTCGTTGATTTTGGTTTGACAACAAACGCCATCGTCGAAAACTGATGATACGAACGCAAAGCGTTAGCAAGGTCATTAAATTCTTCACCTTGTGGCACACGAAAACCTTGCTTGTGAAGAATTTTTTTGGTGACTGTTTTGTTTTCCATGATTAATGATGCAATGTAGCTATCCTTACTTGTCATATTGCCATTTTTCACATATTCTTCATGATCATTCAATACTAGTTTTAAAAATTGATCATGCCGATCTATAATGTCTACTTCAATGCCTTGTTGAATCGCATCAAACACTAACAATTGCGTAGATAATTCCATGTCGGTAAATGCAGCTAGTTGATAAGGGTTATTCCAAGCCTCGTCATAGTATGCTTTACCGAGACGCGTCGCTACTTGACTTTGATTGCTTTGTTCACTTTGTTTGAAAAGTCTTCCTGCTAACGTTTTACTCGGGTCTGTCACCATTTCTCTCAATGTATCGAATAAGTTCTCAGAAACTGATAACTCAAAGTTTTCTACCATGTGTTCGATTTCATTTAACATGGCTTCAGCTTCTGCTTTAAACTCTGTAATCGCTAATGGATGCTCCAGCGCTACTTTTTCGCTCCTTTTTTCACCTTCAGTTACCCAGTCATCATGCTGCTCGCTTTCGTCTATCCATAGCATATAAATTAAGAAAATATGAAGAAATTCCGCTTGTTGGTAGCTTATGCCGTTTTGTTCAAAAGGATTAATATCGATATTGCGTAACTCGATATAACGAATACCGCGTTCTTCCAAATCTGAAACTTTATTTCCACCTCGTAAACGCACATCGGCGTAAAATTCTTTTTCTTCTAATAATCGTCCTTGCTCGACCATCGTCGAAATATCGGAAATGTATTTTTCCAAACTACTATAGGACACTTGAATATCTTTGCAATTTACGTACCCATATTTACTGCTTCTGATGCTTCTTACAGGTTGATCTAACGACTTGTCTTCAAAAAAATTCTTTTCACTGCTAGGAGTCGCACCATAGAGGTAAGTAATTAACCAACGATAGTGTAAATAATTCCGTGTAATTTTCATGTAAATTTTAGTTTTAAACTGATGATATTTTGTAATTTCAGATTGAGCTTTAAATAGCTTTTGAATTAATTCCTCACCAAACTCAAAATTATAATGAATGCCACTAATCATTTGTTTGCGACGTCCGTGTTCTTGTGCCAACAATTCACGATAACGAACTCCTTCAGGATCTGCTAGTTTCGCAAGAACAATGTCTTTCTCATCCGCTGGCAATCCAGGTGGCATACTCAATGGCCAAATCATTTCGTCTTTATCCATCGATCGGTAAGTTACTTCATGAATCGCAGATAAGTAATCAAAAAGTTCTTCTAAAGAATCAGTGACAGGGGTCACTAATTCCAACTGTGTTTCTGAAAAATCTCGTTTGATATAAGGATGTTCGTTGCTCATTAAAATAGTTTTTGGATGAGTTGTTGCTGCTAATTTCCCTGTCAAATCCACTCGTTGACCTTCTTTTTCTACACCGTAGCGAGCTTTTAGTAAATATGGTTTTATCTGCTCATTTTCTAACATTTTTTTAAAATTCATATCATCACGACCTTTTAGTTAACATTTTTTAAGTTGAACTGAAATTTGATGCCATTATACATTTAAAATGGCCTCTTTTAATTATAGCTGACACTTGTTCGAACTTCATCGCACTTGTCTCGCAATCATAAAAGTAATAAAGCATACTCACATGAACTTCACTGTAAGTACGCCCTGTTTACACAACTAACTATGATAACTGATTAATATGAAAATTAAAATGTTCTTCTAAGAAAGTTGAGATAAAGAAATAGCTATGATCGTAACCTTCCTCTTTCTTATAATTAATCAATTGGTTATTTTCTGTAGCATTTTTTAAAAATATCGTTTCATTCAACTGTTCTGGATAAAAACCATCTTGTGTGCCTTGTGAAATCATAATAGGTGGAGCTTCTGTCACTTTGATCAGCTCTGAAGCGTCCCATGACTTCCATGAATCTTGGTCTTCTCCTAAATAAGTTGAAAATGCTTTTATTCCCCATGGAACTTGAGTGGGAGTTAAAATTGGTGAAAAAGCAGAAATGGCTTTAAATCGTTTTGTGTTTTTTAGTCCAATTACTAAAGCACCATGACCTCCCATTGAATGTCCCATAATGCTTTCTTTCCCTGAGAAATGAGGAACAAGAGTAGACGCAATTCCAGTTAGTTCCTCTGTGATATACGTATACATTTTATAATGTTCCGACCACGGTTGTTTAGTAGCATCTATATAAAACCCAGCTCCTTGACCAAGGTCATATGCATCATCATCTGCAACGTTTTCACCACGAGGTGATGTATCGGGAATAATAACTGCCACTTGATGTTGTTCAGCTAGCCTTTGGAAACCACTTTTTTGACTGAAATTATCATCTGTGCACGTTAAGCCTGATAGCCACCAAATAAGAGGAATTTCTTTTTGTTGTTTGTTTGATGGTAAGTAAATGCTAAATGCCATATCACATTGCAAAACTTCCGAATAATGGGTATATTTACGTTGTTCTCCACCAAAAGCAAGTTTTGTTTCACTAACTTTGAGACTCATCATTTCACTCTCCATATGTTAAGATTGTGCGAATCGATTCACCTTTGTGCAAAAGTTCAAATGCTTGGTTAATATCTTGGAACTGCAATTGGTGCGTGATGAACGATTCTAAATCAATGTCACCGTTCATAAATTCCTGCACCATTCCTGGTAATTCTGTACGTCCTTTAACGCCGCCAAATGCCGATCCACGCCACACACGACCTGTCACTAATTGGAAAGGACGTGTACTAATTTCTTTGCCCGCTCCAGCAACACCAAGAATAATACTTTCTCCCCAACCTTTATGACAACATTCTAGTGCCGAACGCATTACTTCTACATTGCCGATACATTCAAAGCTGTAATCAACTCCGCCATCAGTCATATCCACAATCACTTCTTGAATCGGCTTATCAAATTTCGATGGATTAATAAAATCAGTCGCACCCATTTTCTTCGCTAATTCAAATTTATCTTCGTTTAAATCAATCACAATAATACGACTAGCATTTGCTTTTACCAGTCCTTGTACAACAGCTAGTCCAATGGCGCCTACGCCGAATACAGCTGCTACCGCACCTTCTTCAACCTTGGCTGTATTCTTTACAGCACCCATGCCTGTCGTGACGCCACAGCCAAGTAAACAAACTTTGTCTAGTGGCGCGTCTTTTGCTACTTTCGCTAAACTTACTTCATTGACTACAGTGTATTCACTAAACGTACTAGTACCCATATAATGATAAACTGGCTCGCCGTTGTATGAAAAGCGCGTTGTGCCATCGGTCATTAAACCTTTTCCTTGTGTTTCACGAACCGCACTGCAAAGGTTAGTTTTACCTGACAAACAGAATTTACATTTACCGCATTCTGCTGTGTAAAGTGGAATCACGTGATCTCCTGGGGCTACAGATGTCACTCCTTCACCAACTGAAACAACGACGCCTCCACCTTCATGTCCTAAAACTGACGGAAAAACGCCTTCTGGATCATCTCCAGATAATGTGAACGCGTCTGTATGACAAACTGACGTGTATAAAATTTTAACCAGTACTTCATTTGCTTTTGGTTCTTCTACGTCGATTTCAACGATTTGAAGAGGTTCTCCTGCTTTAAACGCGACTGCTGCTCTACTTTTCATATTTATGCCTTCTTTCTTTTTGTTTGTTTTATACTATGTATCTATCATTACATACAAAAATCCTTTAAACAATACTGACGATTTTGTCACTATACACGGCTACTCCTTTTGCAATTGTTTAAGCGAGATATAAAAAGAGATGTCTAAGTCCCATGATCTTCCAGTCAACTTCAACTATTGTTTTATCAGTGTCATTATTTGATAATGACTTATTCGTTTTTAATTTTTCATTTTCACACTTTTTCATATTAAGTGCTTTTTCTGATCTAAATGCAATCGCAGCTCTTTTATTCATGACATCTCCCTTTTTCTACTGTTTTTTAGTCTAGACTTATCTTTTTACTAAAGTCCTATTGAGCAGTACTGACTTTTTTGTCATTACAGGTTAGTATAAACATAAAGGAGTGAGAACACTTGGAAATTCATTATAAAGAAAAAACCTATTTCTCTGGGAAAGATTTGGCGTTGTCAGCTATTGGCGGCCGTTGGAAAATAGCTGTTATCTGGTGTCTATTGCATGATTCTCCACTACGACTGAGTGAAATACAGAAAAAACTTCCCCAAGCCAATCAGCGTATGTTAATTAGGCAACTAAGAGAATTAGAAGAAGACCAAATCATAACTCGTTTTGTTTATCCTGTTGTGCCACCTAAAGTAGAGTATCAGTTGAGTGATATCGGTCTTCGACTAGAGCCTGTTGTTACATCTATTTGTAATTGGGGCGACGAATTTAGTGACTTCGTCAAAAAAGAAGCCACGAAAATTCCAGTCGAATAAACACTTTGTCTAAACCTTCATTGACTGCGTATCAGTCAATTAAGGTTTATTTTTTTATCCCTTTCAAGTTGACCAATAAATTTTACTATCCTTTTTCTCAACTCTTTTCAATCCAGCTTTATCTAACACACGAATAGAAGCATAATTTTCGTAATCGCAGCTGGCAATTATTTTGTTGATACCTGACTGCATTTTTCCCCATGCTACTAAAGCTTGTGCCATTTCGGTTGCATGGCCATAGCCTTGATAATTTGGGACGATGCTATAGCCTAGTTCCAATTCATCTTGCTTGCCGTCTCGGTACCGAAAACCCATCCCCCCATAATGGTTCGCGTCTAATTATGTACAAGTAAGCCTTCCGATTTATTTTTGTGTAGATATTCGCTAAAATGTATGGCACTTTCGATTTCTCTCCTTCCTACTATTCACGTAGTTTTGTTCGGTGTAATTTTTACGCTACTAGTACTTTCTCTTTTCAATGCAAAAGTCCTTTAAAAAAGTCAAAATCCTATAAAACAAAATAAAAAAAGAGCTGTACTCAAAAAGTCATTGTTTATGACCTTTTGAGACAGCTCTTTCTACTTAATTTTCTTCTGCCAATCTATATGCTTTACGACTTCTCAAGCTAAGCACTAGCCATAACAGCAGATTAAAGACGACAATAAAAGCGCCAAGCACTAAAATACTCGTAATGAAAGTATGCGTTCCATATGCCGAAGACATCGATTCTCGGAATCCAAGGATGGCATAGCTCATGGGAATAAAATCATGCACCGTCTGAAAAAATTTATTTGTTAATTCTACAGGGAATGTACCACCACTTGCACCCAATTGGAGAACGAGAATAATCATTGCCACAAATCGTCCTGGATTTCCAAAAGTAATACTTAAGAACATAATTAAGAACATGTAGGTAAGTGAAGTGATGACTGAGACCGCAATAAACTCTCCGATGTGATCGACTTGAAGATGGAAACCGAACAGCATAATTGCATCAACAATGAGTGCTGCTGCTGTTGCTTGGATAAAACCAAGTGAAAACTTACTAAACCACCAGCCAACTCCTGAAGTCGGGCGTCCAGCTGGTGCGTTAATTGGGAATACTAAATTGAAAGATAAAGCTCCGACGAAAAGAGCAAGCGACAAAATATAAGGTGCTAATGCATGACCGTAGTTCGGTACATCGCTCCGTTCACTTTCTGTTGCTGTTGCGGGTGCAGCGATCATTTCGTAATTATCATCTGTTACTTGTTTACTTGCTATATCTTCTGCGCCATCAGATAAACTTGTAGCAAGTTCAGAAGTTCCTTCCTCTAGCTCTGTAAGGCCTTGACCTAATTCACCAGAGCCGTCTTCTAGTTTGCTGGCTCCGCTATGTAAATCCGTTGCTCCACCAGCAAGTTCACCTGCACCACTTGAAAGTGCTGGTACGCCTTCGGCTAGCTGGTTTGCACCCTTTGCCAAATCACTGGAACCAGAATTTAGCTCTGCAGAGTTAGCCGCAAGTTTAGCCGTTCCTTCTTGAAGCTGTCCTGCTCCTTGTGCTGCTTTTGATACTCCTGCTGTGTATTCAGTTGCTCCTTTTTTTAATTCTATAGACCCTTGTTGCAACGCGCTCGCACCTTCAACAAGTCCAATTGAGCCTGAAGCAAGAGAAGATACACCGTCATTCAGTGAAGAGCTTCCTTCTGCTAACCGATCAACTGCATCTGCAAGCTGAGGTAGACTTTCTGCTGTTTTTTCAATTCCCGCAAGAAGTTGTCCACTTGTCTCAGCCGCTTGCTCTGCTCCTGCATTGAGATTTTTCACACCTGGAATGAGTTGATCGTTCAGTGCATTTCGGACGGCTGAATATCCACCAAGAGCTTCTTGGGCTGCAGGATTTACTTGATCTACAGCACTGTTCAATTCTGCTACTTTCTCAGGCATGGATCCGAGTGATTGAAATGCGGGAATAATTTGCTCGTTTATGTTAGCTGATACAGCAGCAAGACTTTGCTCGAGCGTTTCAAGTGCACTTTGTTGTGCTGCTGTTTGTTGCTGTGTACTTCCAGTTACTGCAGCTGATAATTCGGCTTGTTGCTCCGCAGTTAAACTGCTATAAGTAGTTGTTGCTTCAAGAGCTGCCACTGTTGCAGTTGAAGAAGTTGGCTGCATTTCGCTAACAGCTTGTTGTGCCGCCGCTAAATTCGCCTGCAATTTTGATGCATTCTGTGCACTACTGGCCGAAACAGCACCATTTAATTGGTTAACGTTTTCTTGAATAGCTAATAAACCTTGTTGCAAATTGTTGAGTTGATCTGGTGTTGGAAGTTGGTTATTTAATGCACCAAGTCCTTCTTGAAGAGTGGTACTGCCATTAGCCAGTTTAGCAAGACCTTCACCAAGCGCAGCTTGACCTGATACCAACTGCTGAATGCCAGAAGAACTCCTTGTTAACTCGCTTGTTTGTGTTTGAAGCTCATGTAAGCCGTTGTTTAGCTGTACGCTACCAGCTTCAGTAGCTGATAGACCTTGACTTAGTTGTTCCGCTCCTGGAACGAGAGAATTTAGACCTTGTTCTAATTTTTGTGATCCTTCAACAAGTTTTGGACCACTATTATTTAACTCTGCAGTTCCTTCGGCAAGCCCAACCACACCGCTTTGCAAGTTGCCTACCCCTGCTGTATAAGAAATAATCCCTTTATTCAACAGGTTCGCTCCTTGATTTAAATCTGCGGCTCCTGTAGCAAACTGTCCGGCACCAATTTCTAATTGCTCTGCGCCTTCCTGGAAAGTTAAACTTCCTTCTGAAAGTGTGCCAAGCCCTGCGATTAATTCTGCATTGCCTTTTTGCAATTTGATAGTTCCATCATCAAGTTGTTCCGCACCTTCTGCTGCAACTCCTAAACCTTCACCCAGTGTATTAATTTGTTCAAATACTGCTTTTACGTATTCTTTGGTTACACTTTCAGCAATTTCTTCTTTAATCGTCGTAGTCGCTTGCTTACTTATTGATTTTATAAAAAATCCGCGACCGGGATTGGTTTCGTACTGCAAATCCATCGGTTTTGGATCATCACTCATTACAGATGCTGCATGTTCCGAGAAATTTTCTGGAATGGTCAAAACCATAAAATATTTCCCATCGTCCATTCCTTGCTCTGCTTTTTTTGCATCGGTAAACTGCCAATCTAATGCATCATTCTCTTTTAAATTCCCAACTAACTCCGTACCGATATCAAGTGTCTTGCCTTCATATTCTGATGGTACGTCTTCGTTGACGACCGCTACCGGTAAGCGTTCTGTTTTTCCGTAAGGATCCCACGACGAGCCTAAGAAAAAACCACTATAAATAATCGGGATAAACATCATAACAACCATGGTTCCTAATAAAAGTGGTTTGGAAAACAATTGCTTCCATTCCTGTTTAAACATTTTCATTTTAAATCATCCTGTTCTTTTTTCAATACATCACTTAACGTTTCTCTATTCCAGTTTAACGTTGGCAAATTCGACATCCCTAATCCTTCTTTCAAGAGATCTGCAGCCGTTACTTTAGATAAATATTCAATCAATAACCGATTTCCTTGTGAAAAAACATTTTTAAGAATTTCTTGTCCTTTTTGTGCGTATTCTCCATCTTTAAAAGCGAGACGAATTAACCCTGTATCTGGGTATAATTGTATTGGACCTTCCATTGCTTCAATAACGTCAAGCATTGTAATATGCGTTGCCGATTTTGCTAATGAAACGCCGCCATTATTGCCAGGTACCGAAACAGCAATTCCTTGAACGACTAATTTCCTCGTTATTTTCTTCATATAAGATGGTGAAACGCCCAGCCTTTTGCTAATTTCATCTGAAGCAAGCGGCGCGCTGCTTTCTTGTGTTGCCAGCAACACAATAATACAAATAGCCTGCTCGACACCCTTTGTTAGCTGCATAATCTGCACTCCTTTTCTGTGTGATATATGTTAAACACTATTTTTTAAAATTTGAGTAGCTACTTGCAACATCCATTGTGGATATACAATGTCTATTTAGGTATACTACTCCTTTTTAATGAAAATGCAACAAGTACATCGAAATATCTTTTTTGCAGAAAAAAAGCAGACAACCAAATCTACTTGGTTGCCTGCTTTTTCATATGAAACGATTGTTCTTTTTTCGAAATTTCAATTCTGGTCTTCTGCTAGTCTAAACCCACTAAATTGCCATCTTTTTTCTGGCGGGAAAAAATTTCGGTAAGTTTCTCGGATATGATCTAGTGGCGTTGCGCATGAACCGCCGCGAAGAATCATTTGGTTGCACATGAATTTCGCATTGTATTCACCTAATGCGCCTTCTAACGGCTTACTCCCCGGATAAGATGCATAGGCACTGGCAGTCCATTCCCATACATCCCCGAACATTTTGGACAGCGATTCACTTTCTGAATCACTATTACTTGCTACAGGATGGTAAACTCCCTCATCCATCGTATTCCCATGAATAGCAACGCTTTGAGAAGCATATTCCCATTCAGCTTCAGTAGCCAACCTTTTGCCTTTCCATCTACTAAATGCATCTGCTTCGTAAAAACTAACATGGCTTACCGGTTCGTCTAGTTCTAAGTCTTGTATGCCCGCTAAGGTAAAGATTTCCCAGTTTTCTTCTTGACCTTTCAACCAATAAAGTGGCGCTTTCCAATTTTGTTCTTTAACAACACTCCAACCATCAGAAAGCCAATACTCAGGCTGCTCGTACCCATCCGCTTTAATAAATTCAAGATACTCTCTATTTGTCACAGGGCTTGTTGCTAATTTAAACGGTTCTATCCAAACTTTATGACGCGGACTTTCGTTATCAAACGCAAAGCCGTTCCCATCATGGCCGATTTCGACTAATCCTCCTTTAAATTCAACAAATTGCGTTTCGTCTCGTTTGCTTACTGAATGTTTTTCCATTTGTGCATACGTAGGAAAAAGAGGATTGACAAAAAAGTTATACTTTATATCCATTAAGATCAATTCTTGATGCTGTTGTTCGTGTTGAATGCCCATTCCTATCAAGTCTTTTACTTTTTTCTTCATATTGGAATCCGTTGTTTCAGAGAGCAATTCAAGTATTTGCTCATCTATATACTTACGGTACTCGATAACTTGACCCACAGTCGGTCTTGACAACACGCCTCGTTGGTGCCGCGGTTGATAAGGCCCTATCGTGTTGTAATACGAATTAAATAAAAAATCAAAAGCTGGATTGAATTCTTGATAGTCCGATTTGAATTCCTTTAAAATCATCCGCTCGAAAAACCATGTGGTATGAGCAATATGCCATTTAGCTGGACTCACATCTTCGTGGGATTGAATGATAAAATCTTCTATTTCTAGAGGTTCAATTAGCTTCATCGTAGCGTCTCTTACTTCTGCAAAGCGCTCTGCTAGAGATGTGTCTTTTGTTGCTTTCATCGAAAAACTCCTTTCACTTACTAAATTTTTTCTACTTACTATAATGCTAAAAGACATCTTTATTCTTCTATCAACTCTTTTTCGATAAGAAATTCTCGTGCCACGTCTTGCGGTTGTTCTTGATCGACATCTACTTTAGAGTTCATCGCCAACATGTCTTCTTCACTGATTTGTCCAGCAAGCTCGTTTAAGACATCCTTTAGCTCTGGATACGCTTCAAGTGTTTCTAATCTGACAACTGGAGCTGCATCGTATTTTGGAAAGAAGTTTAAATCATCTTTTGTCGTTGCTAGGTCGAACAACTCAATTCTGCTATCTGTTGTAAATGCCGGAATAACGTCTACATCTCCATTTTTAACCGCTTCGTACATAATAGAGGGATCAAAACTTTCTGTAGCCGAAAATTTAAAATCATAAGTAGCTTTTAAATCTTCGTAGCCATCACCTTGTCGTTCATAAATGGAATGTGGTCCGCCAAAAGTAACATCTTCAGAAGCAGAAATCGCAGCTAAATCAGAGTAAGTTTGAGCATCAAAACCGCTATCTTTAGAGTAAGCTAACGTATAGCCATTTTCAAAACCCAGCGGCTCTAACCATGTCGCTCCTAGTTCTTCTTCATACCCTTTTCTAACTGCCTCGAGCACTTCTTCAGATGACTGACCTGGTTCTGAATCACGTTTCAACACATCTTTTAATCCTGTACCGGTATACTCCACATACATATCAATATCACCTTTTTCCAAAGCAGGTGTTAAAATTGACACTTCTCCTAGGCCATCTTCATACTCAACCGTATACTCTGAGTTGGCCTCTATGTACTCACCTAAAATATATGGCAAAATATACTGCTCAGTCCAAGGCTTTCCTCCAATAATGATTGGCTCTTTTGCATCTTCTCCCGAACTGCACCCAACCAAAGCGATTGAAGCAATGATCGACATCCCGACTACTTTTTTATACATAATTATTCCCCCTATTTTTTAATAAAACTCAGCCACTTTTAAACAATCAAGCAAGTCAAATATCTATCTTTTTCTAACTTGCATTTATACCGTCTCTTTTCGAATACCCTTTTTCTAAATTTTCAATCTTACTTTTCCGCCCGTTTCTATTTATTGATACTGTGCATTGTAATTTGGAAAAATAAAAAAATTAGTGTAATCCAGCCGCCATCATATGATTTTCAGTTTGTACTGTATAATAAAAAATAAAGTTCTCTTACATTCAAGTTAGCATAGACGATTGCTAGTTGATTACATGTGACTTTCAACAAGGGATTACGGCATTAGAAAAACAGCAGCGGATACGCAATGAAACTTACCGAATTGAAAGGACGGATTCACATGATTACAAACCTCTCAGATATCCCTATCTTCTCAGGTATCTCAGAAAACGATTTGCAGCAGATTCTTCTACTGCTCAAAGAGCGTCAATTCAAGAAAAATCATATGCTCATGTTTGAAAATGATGAAAGTGAAGATATTTATATCATTCGTTCTGGAAAACTGAAAATTTTTCGTTTACATGAAGACAAAGAAATTGTGCTCAGCTTTGCATTACCTGGAGAAATTTTAGGTGAAGTTGAAGCTTTATCTCTTGTCAATTATCGAATTTCTTCTATTGAAGCACTTGAAAATGTTGCAGCTTGGCAAATTAAGAAGACAGATTTCCTGGAACTTGTGGAACAATACCCAGCGATTTTAAGAAATGCCTACAGGATCCTTGTAGAACGCACGCGTATTTTAAATCGCTTGATTCGTTATTTGAGTTTGTATGACGTTCGGACAAAAGTCGCGAATTTACTCGTCGATTTCTATTTCAATTTTGGCGATCAAAGTAATGATGGCTACAAAGTGGACTTAAAAATCAATCAATCCTTCCTCGCAACGATGCTTGGGATTACACGAGAATCCATGTCTAAAACTTTGAACGAATTTCAAGACGAAAAGATAATTGAGATTCGTGAAAAGAATATTTATATAGTAGATATGAAAAAACTTGAGTCCATTTGCAATCAAGCAGAAGAAATACAAATGCTTCGCAAGTGGAATAGTATGTAATCAAAAAAACAGCTACCTTATTATTGTGAACAAGTTCACAATAATAAGGTAGCTGTCTTCACAGCTCACTTCTTTCTGTCATGTTATGATGCTTTGTAAAGATGCAATTACATGCAAACGTACAACAACGACAATGGAGGTTTTTCTAATGAGTTTTCATATTGAAGCAAAAGCAGGAGAAATAGCAGAGTCAGTGTTACTTCCCGGAGATCCGTTACGCGCAACCTATATTGCAGAAACTTTTCTTGAAGATGTAAGTTGCTACAATAATGTGCGTGGCATGTTAGGGTATACGGGCACTTATAAAGGAAACCGCGTTTCTGTTCAAGGAACCGGAATGGGTATGCCCTCAGCATCCATTTACATTCATGAGTTAATCAATGACTATCAAGTGAAAAATCTTGTGAGAATCGGAACATGTGGTGCAATTCAGCAAGACGTGAACATTCGCGATGTGATTATTGCACAAGCTGCTGCAACGGATTCTGCGATGATCCGCAAAGATTTCCCAGGAATTGATCTTCCTCAAATTGGAAACTTTAATTTAATCAAAAATGCTTATGATATTGCTACAGATAAAGGACTTACGCTTCATGTAGGAAATGTATTTTCTTCTGATAGTTTCTACTCTGATGACCAAGCAACAACTAACAAACTCGGCCAGCACGGTGTATTAGCTGTTGAAATGGAAGCAGCTGCACTTTATTACTTGTCTGCTAAATTTGGTGTAAGAGGATTAACGTTGTTAACAGTTAGCGATCATATTCTTACTGGAGAACACACGACTTCACAAGAAAGACAAACGACGTTTAATGACATGATTGAAGTGGCGCTGGAAACGGTAGCAAAATAAAATTCTTATTTCAAAAAAGAGTGTTGACCCTTATCGGTCACACTCTTTTGTCATTCTGTCTTGTTTTAAAATTATTAAAAGTAATCAACAAACGAAATCACGCTAGTCGGATGCTGTGCGTTTATTATAAAGAAGTAAATTAAGATGGATGATAATTCCTATACAAAACAATTATGGAGGCATGAACTGTTATGAATAAAGTTATTAAAGGAACAGGATTTTCGAGTATTAACCGACAGGAAATCGAACTATTGGAAGATTATCTTTTCTGTATTAATGATGATGGCTTTATTGCTAAACGTCTTTCACCAAATGATCAAGATTATAACACAGTGTTGAAACAAGCTCGCAGTGAAGAAACGCTGTTGGAACTAACAGAAGGACAGTATTTACTTCCTGGATTTATCGATTTGCATATTCATGCTCCTCAATGGGCTCAAACTGGCACAGCACTTGATTTGCCACTTTATGAATGGCTTAATACATATACATTCCCACTAGAAGCTAAGTTTTCAGATATAGCATTTGCCGAAGAAACTTATAGCCATTTAGTCGAAACGCTTCTTGGAAACGGAACAACAACCGCTCTTTACTTTGCGACTATCCATGAAGAAGCAAGTTTTTTGCTAGCAAAAATCTGTGCCGAAAAAGGGCAACGCGGACTCATCGGAAAAGTCGTAATGGATGACCTTGCTGAAAATCCGGATTTCTACCGAGATGCTAGTCTAGAAGAAGCATTAATAGGCACAGAACGCTTTATTCAACGAGTAAAAGAGTTGAATAAAATAACAAAGCAAGGTGTCTATCCAGTGGTAACGCCTCGTTTTGTACCAAGTTGTACATCTGAAGCTTTAGAAGGGTTAGGGGAAATTGCGGCTAAACACGATGTTCATATCACTTCGCATTGTAGCGAGAGTGACTGGGCACACAGCCACGTGAAAGAACGTTTCGGCAAAAATGACGCTCAAGTATTAAATGATTTCGGCTTATTGACTGAAAAAGCGATTATGGCACATGCTAATTTTTGAGCGATGAAGATGCAAAAACGTATATCGAACAAGGAACCGCAATCGCTCATTATCCAATTTCCAATGCGTATTTCGCCAATAGCGTAATTCCAATCAAGCATTTTGCTGATATGGGTGTTGAAATTGGACTCGGTACGGATTTGTCAGCAGGCTCTGACCCTGGAATTTATTCCGCTATTCGCCAAGCCGTTATTTCTTCTCGCATGCTTGAAGATGGTGTAGATCCTTCTAAAAATGCTTCTTCTCGCGGTCGTGATCATTCGCGTATCACCGCCAACGAAGCGTTTTATTTCGCTACAGCGGGCGGCGGTGAAAGCATTAGTTTACCAGTTGGTCGACTTACGGAAAACTATGCTTTTGATGCACAAATTATTGACACACGAATTGAAGATGCATCGATGCCCATTTTCGAACGCATGAACTCTCTTGAAGATATTTTCCAGAAGCTCTTGTACATGACACAACGACGTAATATTATCTCCGTATTCGTCCAAGTCGAACGAGTAAAATAATCCGATAAAAAACCTTCAGGCATTTAGTTGCCTAAAGGTTTTTTGTCATTATATCTAGCTTATGAAATAAAATAATCACATGCATGTCTGTTATTAATTACTTAGAATTTAACGCAAGAATTTTATTAACTGCTTGTTCAGCTGACTGAAGCGCGCCTTCTAAATGGCCACTATACTGTGAATTTGTCTCAGTTCCTGCAAAAAACACTTTTTCTTCCCAGTCACCAGCTGATGGCGGTTGACCATAACTCGCATAATTTTTGAATGGGCTAGAGTCTTCTTCAACTGCAGTATTCAAATCACTGGACCAATCTTTGTAAAGAATTGCTCGAGGATTTTCAGCATCCTTGCCAAACAGTTTAACTAATTGATTTGCGACCAATTCTTTTACTTTTTCTGGTCCCATATGTTGACGTGCTTCTGACGGAATTCCAAAAAATCCAAATAACGCACCCGAACCATTAGTAGGTGAAGCATCGTAAATTTCTTGCAAGGGACCAGCCGAACTCAACACCAAACCTGACAATCCAGATTCTCTCCAGAATGGGCGGTCAAAAATCGCAACCGCTTTGGCTTGTGAGCCCATCCATGTTGGCTTTTCTTTAATATCAGTCAAAAGTTCTGTTGGAAGTGCTGGAGAAAATTTTATATGCCGTGCTACAAGACGTGGTGGCAGTGCGAGAATAACCGAAGCTGTTCTCATATTTTCTACCTTTCCACCTGCTCTTTCTACTGTAACCGTAATTTCTCCAGCCTTGTCCATGCAGATTTCTTTAACACGCGTTTCCAACTGGATCATTTCTGCAGGAATTTTCTCTGCTAATGCATCAATTAGCGACTGCATTCCCCCAGTCAACCGAACTCCTCTAGCGTCAATATGCTCTTCTATGACACAGCGCTCTGGAGGCTTTGTTTGAAACCGCTCCATCAACATGTCGCCTTGGTTTTGTTGGACAAAAGTTTCTAGTTTCAAACTTTTTACAAGCTCATCAATTACGGATTCATTCTGTGGCCAAAACCATGTTGGACCTAGATCAAATCTTCCTAAGTTTTTTTGATTTGGAACAGAAGCACTTAATACCCGACCACCGATTCTATCTCGAGCCTCGAGTACTTTGCAGCTTAATCCTTGTTCTGTGAAAAGTGAAGCGGCACGTAGACCGCTTAAACCTGCGCCTACAATAATCACTGGTTCATTCATGTTTTTCCTCCTATATTTTAACATTAACTATTTTGATTTTCACAAAATCTTTGTGCGTTTGCTATACCTTACATTTTATAATAATTTTTTCACTACGCTTACCATATCTTATTTGACTAAGTCATTGAAACTTATTTAACTTGAAGAAAAAGAAAGAGCTTTTTAAATGAGTAAGTTTATAAATTCAACATATTTTCTACTTAATACATAGTTAGCTAGTCGCCCATTAAAGGAATATATATAGTATAGTGGGAGTATCTAGATAATTTTTTAAGAAGGTGAATCCACATGACTCAAAAAAATTATAGCGCATTACTTTTAGAGCGAATGGAACAAGACTTTTCCAAATGGAATAAACAAAAAGAAGTTCAAGAACAAGAAGTTTACCGCTTTTTACATACGATGAAAGGCACTGCTGGAACAATTGGTTTAAAAGAACTAGCTGATTTCTGTGAAATACAATTATCCTTTTATACAGAAAACAAAGTTAACTTGATTGCTATCGACTCTCTTCAAAATTTTATGGAAAAAGCTCGTACTTTTTTTGCAGACAATAAATGCAATGCAGACCAAGAAATGTTAGTGGATAATATTAAAGATCCTCTTCCTTCTGAATCTTTTGTTTTGGTAATAGATTCTGATGTCGAAACAGCAGCTCACCTGAAAGAAACATTGATAAAAAACGGCATTCAAGTAGTAATTGCTTTAACAGGTAAAAAAGGCTTGGAGTTCTTTTATACACTTCAACCTCATATGGTTATTGTTGATTTAAACTTATCCGATATAGATGGCTTTGAATTAGTTGCTAGAATTCATGAAACAGCTAGAAGTAAATGCCTTCCTCTTGCTATAGTAAGCTCAGACAATCGAATTGAAAACCAAATTCGAGCAATGGAAATCGGAGCAACTGATTTTCTCTCTAAACCATTAAACATGTCTTATGTTGTTCCTTACGTATTAAATCGGTTGCAAAACCAAAAAATGTTTTCACAAGAAACACTTTATGACGACTTAACAGGAGCAGGTAATAGAAAATATTTCAGTGACGTGCTTACACAAATGAAAAATTCATCAGTCAATTCGAAAAAAAACTTTACATTAGTTTTATTTGATTTAGATTATTTCAAAAAAGTAAATGATACATACGGACATACTATTGGAGATGAAGTCTTAAGAAATTTCAGCCAACTTGTATTGAAAATGAAAAGAGATTCTGATATTTTTTTCCGTTATGGAGGAGAAGAATTTGCATTGATTCTTCCAAATACAAAAGCTCAAACAGCAAAACCGTTAATTGAAGAAATTCGTTTAGCATTTGCAAATACAGCATTTACAGACCATTCATTTACATCGTTTTATGTAAGTTTTTCTGCAGGAATAAGTGACTATCAACATCAGCAAGAACATTTAGTAAGTAACGCGGATCAAGCCTTATACAAGGCGAAGAAAAATGGACGAAATCAAACAATGTTGTATAAAACAGATGCAAAAGATTTAAGAAGACATCTCACAATTATTATTATTGATGATGATTCTCTAGTACGTAAGTTAGTTTCAAAACAATTTTCTACATGGCATCCTGATGATTTTGATATCTATATTGAAGAGTATACTGATGGAGTTACTTTTACCAAGTCTCAATGGTATAAAGAAGATGAAAATTACATGATTTTACTTGATGGCGTAATGCCAAAAATGGATGGATTAGAAGTCTTGCATCATATTCGGAGTCAATATCCTCATGAAAACATCATTATTTCTATGTTAACTTCTCGCACAAATGAATCCGATATTGTTTTAGCTTTGAAGAGCGGTGCAGATGATTATATCGTTAAACCTTTTTATGCGCAGGAAGTAGTAGCACGTGTACAGCGTTTAACAATGAGGATGTTCAATTGACTATTTCAAATTTCTCAATACTTATCATGGTTCTTTTTTTTAGCCAATTACTTCTTTTGTTCATTTTAGCTTGGCGAAAGCAAAAATTAAGTAAAAAAGAGCAAGAAATAAATCAGCAATATGACGCTTTAACCGATATCTTCAGTTCTTATATGACAGATCCTTCCGATGAGCATTTTCTCAAAGAAATACGTAATAGTTCCCATCAAGTAGTGATTCTTGAACGCTTATTAAATGGCTACGTATCTGTAACAAAAAACAGCACCATGTCGCCTCTTGTTGCAAAACTTTCTGAAGATTTTTTAACAGAGCACTATGCAAAGCAAATCAACCAAAGAAATTGGGCCATTCGAATGAATACCTTATATTTTATCGAAGATTTCCACATGAAGTCTTTTGCGCCACTAGTAAAAGAAAAGTTATGTAAGACACATAAACTAGATCAAGAAACACAGCAACTTATCAGGACTTTAACATCTTTAAACGATCCTATGACAATTTCTGTACTGGCACAGTATCCCGAAGCATCCGTTCGATTATATATTGATGTCTTAAAAAGGCTTTCGCCTATTACTCGTTTGCAAGAATTAAATACTGCTCTCTTAAATCAAGAAAATAATAAACCTTTAAAATATGCTTCTATTTCTTTTATTGGTACGTCAGGATTAACTAATTTTCTTCCTCAAATCGAAGAAGAATTTCAAAATCAAGATGAAGAAATACGAATTCAAGCATTAAAAACTGTTTGGCATTTGCAACATTTGTCAGATCCAAGCTTATTAATTCCTTTTCTGCATTCTACTTCTTGGCAAGAACGAATGTTTGCTACACGAATTGTCGGGAAACTTCAATTATCGCGTTACAAAGAAGTGCTTAGTGAACTTCTTGGGGATTCTGTTTGGTGGGTTCGTTATTCATCTGCCGAAGCTTTAACACAGTTTTCAGATGGCGATGTTTTACTTCACCATTTAGCAGTTCATCATCCAGATCGTTATGCACGAGATATGGCCAGTCAATGGGAAATATCTCTAATAGGAAGTGAAAAGCAATGAACAACTTTTTCTCACTTATGTCTTATGTCATTATTATGTATATGCTCTTTTCGAGTTTTAGTTATTTAGGTCTTTTTGCGCTCGCATTTCAAAAAGTAAAAAGAGAACACAAACTCGATCGTAGAGAATCTACAGAAGATCTCTTAAGAAATCAAAACACTTATCCTGTCTCTATTTTAGTACCTGCATATAATGAAGAAGTTGGGGTTGTTAGTACCGTTCGATCTTTACTTGCATTAGAATATCCTGAAAAAGAAATTATCGTTATTGATGACGGTTCAAAAGATACAACATCAGAACGCATGATCAACGAGTTCAAGATGATGAAAATCCCTTTTGTGGTTCGAATGCACTTACAAACTGCTGAAATTATAGCGATTTATCAGTCTTCCATATTCCCTTATATTCGTTTGATTCAAAAAACTAATGGGGGAAAAGCAGATGCATTAAACTCGGGTATTAACTTATCCACTTATCCATATTTTTGTGCAATTGATGGCGATTCTATTTTGGAAAATGACGGACTTCTTAAAACGATGAAACCTATTATTGAATCTGATGGTCAAGTTATTGTTACAGGCGGCTCTGTACGGATTGCTAATGGTTCAACCATTTCTAGAAGCAAAGTAGAAGCTATCAATCTTCCTAAGCATCCTGTTGTACTTATGCAAATCATCGAGTATTTCCGTGCATTTTTGATTGGTCGATTGGCTTTAAGTCATTTGAATATTTTACTTATTGTGTCAGGTGCATTTGGTGTATTTAACAAACAACGTGTCATACAAGCTGGAGGCTACAATAAAAATACAGTTGGGGAAGACATGGAATTGGTTGTCCGATTACACCGTTTGCTTAAAGAAGAAAAATCTAAGCAACGAATTGAATACGTCCCTGATCCTGTTTGCTGGACAGAAGCGCCTGAATCATTAGAAGTATTAAAGTCTCAGCGGATCCGCTGGCAGCGCGGATTATTTGAAACGTTGTGGACCCATAAAAAAATGATGTTAAATCCAAAATACGGAGCTGTTGGTTTAGTTTCGATGCCTTACTTTCTTTTTGTCGAACTGCTTGGTGCAGTATTTGAGTTTTTTGGCTATTTCATTATTTTTGGTGGACTTTTCTTTTCGCTAGTAGATCCACAAATTGCAGGCGTGCTCTTTTTAGTAACAGTGTTATACGGTTCACTCATTTCATCACTTGCTGTGTTGTTAGAAGAGTTGACACTTCACAAATATCCAAAAGTATCTCATTTAATGCGCCTTTACTTCTGGGCATTAACAGAAGCTTTTTGGTATCGCCCGCTAATGGTTGTTTGGAGAATTCAAGGAATTTTTTCTGCTTTTTTCAAAAAAGCACAATGGGGCGATATGAAACGTAAAGGAATTTCATCTTAGCTTTTTAATTTCAGGAGGTTAGTACGTGTGAAAAAAATACTTATAGCAGATGACGAAGATATTTTGAGAATGCTAATTGTTGATACACTTGAAGATGATTTTGAAGTGGAAGAAGCTGAAGATGGCAAAGAAGCACTTAAAAAAATTAGAAACACAGACTACGATCTTATCGTTCTTGATTACATGATGCCTTACTACACGGGTCTTGAAGTATTAGAAAAAATAAGAAAAGATCAAAACTCAACAAAAGTTTTAATGCTAACTGCCAAAGCCCAAGATTCGGATCGGCAAATAGCCATTCAAAAAGGTGCAGACTATTTTATGCCTAAACCTTTTAGTCCAATGGAGCTTTTAACACTTGTCGAAAATATATTGATTTCATAAGAAAAAGCGAACACGTTTTTAAAGACGTGTTCGCTTTTTTGATATTCACTTTTTTTACTCATCTTCATTTTCATCATAATTATTAGATGCGTAAAATATAACACCGTTATGGTTTTGCTTATCCAATAATTTTTTCATTACTTTTGACAAATTTATTGGAGCATAAGGCTTGGTTAAATAATGGCTAATTTTATTTATTTTTTGAGCATCTGATGTAGGATCTAAAGCAGATGAAATTACGATGGGAATATTTTTTGTCAAAGAATTTTCTTTCATCATATCAACCAAATCCCACCCACTCAACTCTTCTCCAAGCATAATATCAATAACTGCCCCGACAAGTGGAGTACGCTTTGCTTCTTTAAACGCTTCACTCGGATTTGTATGGTAAATCACTTTAAAGCCATTTACTTTCAATTCTTCAGAAAGTAAAAGCGCGAGACTCAAATCATCTTCGACAATCATGACAGGTGGATTTTCTTCTATATCTTCGTGACTAGTAAATGGTTGTGGCTCTGTTATGAGTGGTAACTCAAAATGTATTTGAGTACCTTGCTCTTCTTGTGACTCTATCCAAATTTTTCCGTCGTGTTGAAGAATAATTTCTTGGCTTATTGCAAGTCCTAAACCAGTTCCACCGATTTTACGACGTGAGCTATTATCAATACGTTGAAATTTAGAAAATAACTTTGGAATATCTTCAACAGGAATTCCAATCCCCTCATCTTGTATAGTTACTCGAAGACTGCCCAAATCATTTTTTAATGAAATGGTAATATTCCCTCCTAATGGTGAAAATTTAATTGCATTTCCGATTAAGTTCATTAGCACTTGTGCGATACGATCATGATCTCCTAGTACTACTACATCAGAAGCATCATCTACTAAAATAATTGGATGCGTGCTTTGAGTTCGAAATTTTTCAACCGTTTCTATAATAATTTCATTTAATGATAATTTTTCCATTCGATAAACTTGATCTCCGGATTCCATGCGCTGCAAATCTAAAAAGTCATTAATTAAATTTGTTAAACGCATAGCTTCTTTATAAATTGTTTTTAAATAGCGTTCTTGTTTCTCAGGCTTGAGTTGCTTGTTTAATAATAGTTCAGTAAATCCAAGAACGCTTGATAACGGCGTTCGAAGCTCATGACTAACAGTGCTAACAAGTTCAGATTTCATTTTATCCACTTCATGTTCTCTTGTGATGTCTCGGTGCACAAAAATTGTTCCGGTTTTTTCTTTATCTACAACGACTGCTGCACTATAAACGTCGATCACGCGCTCATAAGGTGCTTTAACAGTATATTGAAATGAGTTTGCTTCGATGTTCTTTTCGTTAATACAACTATTCAAAAACTTAAACATTGATTCAGGATCTGTTGTTTGATCAGCCATTTTGTCGAGCCATGTTTTTTTGTCAATAGAAGCATCTAACGGAAAGTCTCCACAATCTAACATAGAACACATCGTATCGTTCCGTTGAACCATGTCTCCATCTTTTGATATAAATTGAATGCCTTCGTTGATATTATTTATAATCCGTTCATTTAATGTTCGCTCATGTATTGCTGCATCGTACAATTCGATTCGATCAATTGCTAAGTGAATTCGCTTTAGCAATCCACTGATATCCAATTCTTCTTCTTTTAAAAAAATTCTACCTACGCGAGATAAACCAATTAACGCAATATTGACTCCTTGCTCATTTTTCACTGCAGCATACAAATCGTGAATACATACACTGTTTATCGCAAATCCTTTTTCCAATTGTGCTTCTCTTTTTACCGTAAATGATTCACTTTTTTCCAATCTTGTTAAAAGATATTGAACTCTTTCTTCTTGAAACTGCTTAAACATTGAGGCTGTAATGCCTATTAATGCATATTCATCTGATTTGGGTAACCACAGCACACCTGTATCAATTTCATACCTGTCATTAAAATACTGGAGTGTGGCGTTTATTAGTTTTTGTTTATCTAACGTGAAAGATAAAATATGATTTAATTCATTAAATCGAATTAAACGCTCTCTCGATTTTTCAGTTTCTTCTAATGACTCTTCTAACTTAATTTTCTTTTCTTGTAAGCTCTCTTTATTTGTTAGTAACTCTTGATTTTGCGAAGTTAGCTTTTCTTGATTTTTTTGAATTGTATTGACCATATTGTGAAAGGTCATCGATAAAACACCAAGTTCATCAGAGCGTTGCAACGGTTCGTAAGATACTTCTTCCTCATTTACAAAACGCTCGATTGAAGTGCGCATACCTTCTAAAGGCTTCACAATGTCATTTAAAGCTCGTAAAATAATTAACACAGTGACAATAAATAATGCAACAAACAAAATGATTAAGACTAAAGAAAAACCTTTTGCTTTCCCAACAATATCTTCGTTCATTTGTTGCAATACGCTTTCTGTTGCTGCATGATATTCTTCTGCATACACAACAAACTCATTAACCGCTGTATTGGTCCCGTTTTGAGATAGTGACTGTAAGCCTTCATAATCATTAGCGCGTACAATTGCAATTGCGGTAGGAAATATGTCTTCTTCAAAAATCGTAACAAAATTACTCAAATCGATAATTCGTTCTTTTTCTTGTCTCGTTAATGTTAAGTTGTTCATTTTTTCGATAGATTTTTTTAAATTTTCCAATTCCAAATAAGCCTGATCTAACTCTTTTTCAATTTGAAAAGCATAAAAACCTCTTGTTCGGAAAAACAGCTGATTTAACGATCGAGAAAGTTCTTGCAAAGTTTCTTGTTTTTCTAACAGCTCCGAATACTCATCTTCTTGTTTTTGCTGTTCCATATTCATGTAGAAATAAATTCCAATAATTAATAAAGTACAGATAATAACAGAAGAAAAAGTTAATCTTAAATATTTATGTCTGATTCCTTTATCTATTGACTGCCGCATGTAGTTCCTCCTGAACTTTACTCCGTTATCTTTCATATATAAAATTATCTTTAGATTATAGTATACGACATTCACATTTCAAATAATTACTTTATCATTAAATATTTTGTAACTTTTTACTAATAAGCAAGCGTGTTTTACTTATTGAAACCTATTTTAATTTTCTTATAGTCCTTGATTAAGTAATTTTATTGCTTCTTCCTTTTTCCGATAACTCCATTTTCTTTCGAAAGCATTCTTTCAGCTATCATTCTTTGCGCAGCTGGTCTAGCAAGTTTATAATCGTTTACACTACAGTGGTACGTCAACACTAAATCAAACAACTTTTTTAAGGGCTGCGTTTCGATAAGTGACAGGGCTGGTATAGCCCAGACTGCTGTGTAGACGGACATGGTTGTACCAATTCACGTAATCAAACAGTTCAAGCGCTAGCTGGTTAAGCGTGTCAAAGCACATTCCGTTGATGAGTTCCGTCTTCAAAATCTTGAACGTGGCTTCCGCCACCGCATTATCGTAAGGGGTTCCTTTTTGGCTCAGCGACCGTTCGATTTGGTGCGTCTTTAATAGCGCATCGATGCCGGTGTTCTTGAATTCAGATCCGCGGTCCGTATGGAACAGCTTCACGGCTCCCAAGTCGCCTTTGACCGATGCGAAGGCACGTTGAACCAGGGCAGCGTCTTTACGCTCGCCCAGACTGTACCCCACAATTTCACGGTTGTATAAATCGAGAAGGAAACAAATATAGTTCCAGCGGCCGCCAACCTTTACATACGTCAGGTCGCTGACCAACACGGCGTTTTTCGCTGCCGGATTGAATTGGCGGTTCAGCACATTCCGGTATGTCGCTTCATTGGGAGGCGTGACCATCGGTTTGTAGGATGGCAGCGCGTATTTCGATTGGATGCCAAGTGACGCCATGAGGCGTCCAATACGGCGTCTCGAGATCACCCATTTCTTTCTGTTCGCCAACTCTTTTTTCAGCTTGCGTGTGCCATAGACGCGGCGATTCTCGTGAAAGATCGCCCAGATTTCGTCTTTCAACTCCTGTTCTGCTTGGGCTTTTTGGTGTGCTTTTTCTACCGAAACGGAAGTCTCATAGTAAAAGGTGCTGCGGGCAATTTGGAGGACAGTGCACATTGCTGATACTGAATAGAGGTGTTGATTCTGTTGGATAATCTCTATTTTCGTCCCATGATCAGCGCCGCTTGCTTTAAAATATCCACTTCCATCTCCAACTGCTTATTTCGTTTTTTGTAGGCAAGCAATTCCGTTTCCAAAGGGCTTCGGTTATCTTTTTCCTCGAACGAGCCAGTTTGATTGGATTGGGCAATCCACCGATCGAGGGCGGAAGCCGTCAGGTCGTATTCCCGGACAATATCCGGTCGGCTTTTTCCGCCTGCGTGCAGCGCGACGACCTGTTTTTTGAATTCTGGGGAAAATGTTCGTCTTTTTTGTGGCATGGTAGATTCTCCTCACGTATAGTGGACTATTCTACGCCCCCTTATTTTTTCTGTCCAACTAAGTGTAGACTATCCACAGTACTTGTAAGACTTTAAGTTATGAACAAATAGTTTGATTTCCCAGTTAAAATCGATCATTGATTCTCTATAGGATAACTATAAAAGCTTATTAAAAATTATGATGGTTAGGTCCACACGTTTCTGTCGCTTGTCTCCGCACAACACTCCCCGATAATAAAGCATCATCATATTAAGGTAAATATTTTTTAATGAATTGTTATGCTACTGTTTCTAGTAGTGGTGTTTTCTTACTCTACTTCATTAAACTTTCTCACTCATTACAACTTAAGTTTAGATCTTTATGAAGAGCTTTAAAATCAAGTTGTTCATACAACTTAAGGCTTATTAGCTGTGCTTAATATATACCGTTCTAGATACTATGAAGATATTACTAAACGGAAATTAAAAGACCAATCGCTTGGATTGGCCTCATCTCTCACTTATTTCGACTTCTCGAAAAAATAAATAATTTTTTCTTTAGCATATATTTGCGTATTTACCATTTTTTTAAGTACCCTTCTTACAAACTCTTTATGCAAATACACTTTGATATATTCTTTCCTAAAGGCTTTCTTTAGCCGATGCTGCCTCAGTAATAGATAAAAGTGCTGCTTTTTTTTAGTCAGCTGAATCGAGCTATCATATTGGAAATTTGTATGGATATTTATTTGATCTAATAATTCTGCTGTCTTTTTATCCTGTTCTACAGCTTTCTCTGCAGTGGCTATGGTTTGTTGAGACCACGCTCCTTTTACATCCACACGGTAAATAGACATCGCTTTATCGATGTAATACACACGACCTTTGTGTGCTAAATGAATCGTAAGCGGATAATCTCCTATTCCTGCATCAAAATAAAATGACGGGACATCATCTGCTAGCTTACGTCGATAAACCATTGAATTAGTTGGAAAAAGCTCCCCACCACCTTCAATTGACTCTTCTGCAGAAAAAGCTCTATTTTTCCGACTTGGTCTTACTTTACCTATAGTTTTCCCATAAGCTTCAGAAAATTTATAAGCTCCATGAACACACAAACTATATTTCTCATTCCCCTCTAAAAAATCTATTTGCTTTTGAAGTTTATAAGGATCTAGCCAAAAATCATCACCTTCGCAAACAGCTATATACTTTCCTTTTGCACGTTGCTGATTGTTTTGTTGCATTTTCACACCTTGAGAAAACTGGTTTTCTATTTGATACAGAGGCTTTATCAACTCGGGAAACCGTTTTTCGTAGTGTTTTATGATGTTAACAGTACCATCAGTAGATGCATCATCATGAATAAGGATTTCAACACTAAAATTTGTTTTTTGCATTAAAAACCCTTCAATTGCTTGTGTGATATATGCTTCATGATTATAGGCTAAACAATCAATGCTCACCAAAATATCTTTGTTCATAACTCCTCCTCCATCATACAATACGGGCATGTGGTAACTTCGCTATCATTTTCAGAATAAGCATGAGTTTTAGTTAACATAATATTTTTATTTAACTTCGTGATTTGCAAATACTAATGCGGGGAAATCTTCAAGCACTGTAAATTCATCAAGCATAGCGTTTACTTTTTCCTTGCTATTAAACATTAAGACATCAATGATTGATAAGTTAGAGACAAAATTCTCATGATTTTTTTGCTGATACGTTATGTCAGCTGGTTTGATAAAGGTCAAATCAATATTCTGCAATTGAAAGTCTCTAAACGAATACAAAGACGTTCCACCTACAGCATTAAAATACTGATCCGCTGAAAGTAATTTACAAATTTCTAGTATTCTTTCTTGGCCTTTTAAATCTTCTCTTATTTTCAACTCGGACGATTTGATTATTTCAGTTTGAATGTTTAAATATCTAGCTATTTCAACGATTGAATTCATCAAATAGTTAGCTAGATTTATCTCTTTATAGTTGATAATTTTTTCGGTCAACGCAAAAATTTCTGAAAAATAAGGAGCTTTGCTATAGGCTTCTTTAATGGTTTTAAGCAACTTTTCATTGTGGATAATATCACTATCAAGTGTGATTTCATTTATTAGCTTATTTTGACTTACTTTAACGGTACGTAAGGTAATTGGCTTGGCTACATCATTTATTAAAATATAGTTTTTATTAATCCAACTTCTTTTTTTGTAGTTAACATCGTCATAAACCACATAGATATCTACAGCTTTAATTAATTGCCAATAACCGATATACGGAAAGAAATATGGTTGCATAATACCTAGTTTCATAACCTCATCTCCTTTTATACCTCTTGCGGAAGCGTTAATTTATTGCAATTTCAGAAAATTACTTTAGCGCGCTCCCATTCCTCCATCTATTCGGTATTGACTGCCTGTTATATATTCAGAATCATCACTTGCCAAAAAAAGCATTAACTTGGCTACTTCAGACATAGTTCCATACCTTCCCAAAGGAATGCGGGAAGAAATTCTTTTGCGAACTTCTTCTGGATTTTTACTGTTGATTCCTTCTTCATTTTTCTTCATCATAGCTGAGTCTAGTGGTGCAGGGTGTATTGAATTTACTCTGACTGAATAGCTGCCAACTTCTAAAGCTGCAGTTTTTGTTAAACCAACTACTGCATGTTTTGTAGCTGCATAAAGAGCGTTCCCTCCACTCCCCATTAGTCCTGAAATAGAAGAAGTGTTTATAACACTCCCTGCATTTTGCTGAATCATAACAGGCAGCACTTTTTTTAATCCAAGAAATACGCCTTTAACGTTAACATTCATAATTAAATCGAAATCTTCGACAGTTTGATCAATTAAAGACGCAACCGTCCCAATAATACCTGCATTGTTGATAAAAATATCAATTCTATTCCACTTACTTAATACTTCTTGGACATATGTGGATACATCTTTTTCAGAAGTCACATCAGCTACTAAACTAATGACTTCACCGTATTGAGAAAGGTTTGCTTCGCAATACATTAATGCTTGAAGATCTCGGTCGACTAGCGCAACTTTTGCGCCTTCTTTTAAAAAAACTTTAGCCACTGCTTTTCCAAGGTCACCAGCTGCTCCTGTAATAATTGCTACTTTTCCTTGTAGTCGATTCATCATTTTTCCTTGCTCCAATATCCTGATTCCTGACAAACTTTCTCATATTCGTCTTTTAAAATACTCACGATCACTTGATCATAATAACGGTTATTGCGAAAAGCAAAATCTCGTTTTCTGCCTTCTTCCATCCATCCACATTTTTTTATAAACAAATTATAAGATGGAATATTGTGTTCTAAAATATCTCCTTCTAAACGATGCAACTGAAGCTCTTCAAAAGCATACTTCATTGTCGTCATAACCGTATCGCGTCCATAGCCGTGACCTTGCATATTTTTTTTACCGATTAAAATACCATGATGAGCTGAACGGTTTCTATAGTCAATATTTAAAATATTTGAGATGCCTATAAATCCGTCTTGCTCTGTTTCAATCGCTAAACGCAAATTCCGATTATCAAATTCCAGTCGATCAAACCATCTATTTTGTTGTTCAGATGAAATTGGAATTGTCCATCCCCCGAGAAGTGGAGCAATATCTGGATTGTTATAAAAACTTCTTAGCTCCTCCATATCACTTCTCTCTAGTGCCCTCAATGTCACTTTTTTTCCTTTACTATTCATACTATCATCCCTTTCTTGGGTCTATACTTATGACTCTTTTGTTTCAAACTATGTCATTTTGCTTTTAAAAACAGGAAGTTCATGCGTAAAATTTGCGACTAGTTTCTTTATACAGTTCAATTATACCATGTTTTCTGAAAATTTAGACATATATTTCGGTTTTTTAAAAAGAGATTATTTTTTCTATTTGTAAAAAATGTATGATCTTGCATAACAAATTGTCCAATGGAAAACTCCTCTTAAAATAGAACAAGTTATTTAGTAGCATGAATATGTTGTTTACAATTTGCTAATTTTATTTATAATTAATGGCGATTTATTTATTACGGTAACCGCACAAAAAACCTATCGATTCACTTTCGAATCAATAGGTTTTTTGCTCTACCTTAGGTATCATATTAAATTTTCAGACCTTTTCATAGCTAGTTATTAGTCCAATAATTATTGGCAGCTGCAACCGTTTGAAAATTAAGTGCAACAACTTGAGAAGCCATGGTTAAGCTATCCGCGTTATTTGCATAATCTACACGCAATTTTTTTCGCACGTCTTCGTCTGGTTGTGTCATTCCTACAGCTTTTCTTGCTAATTTAACAGCTAGTTCATATCCTTCTTCAGGCGTATCTGTTTTCAATGTAGGTAACCACGATTCTCGATTCATTTCATGTCCCTCCTAAAATTATTTGATTTGTTCATAGTGAAAATCTATAATTCAATTTCTTATTCAATATAAATTGGACATGTACATATTATCACACTTTTCAGATATTTTCAAAACCGTTTTAAGTTAAAATTTTTATTCCTGATGAGTTTGACTATGTTGCTACTAGACTACATCCATATTGCTGACATTTCTAATTTTGCTTTCACAGAAGACGTCGTAATCAATTTCGCTAAAATTTTAAGACCGGTAATAATTGAGGATAATCCAATAGATTGATACATGAAACTATACCGCTTTACTGTTACGTCAGTGCAACCAATGATCAAAGTAAAAAATAACCTGTTATTCTTCTTTATATATATACACATTTAAAGGAAAATCAGTGTAAACAATTACACACTGGGTATAGAGAAAAAAAGGAGGACTATCAATGACAACAAATCGACAGGACAATACAAGCTTGTTTACAGATGAGTTTATACAGAATCCCTATCCGTCTTATCACAAATTACGCGAAACAGATCCTATTCACGCTGTTCTTTTTCCTGATGGTCAACGCGGCTGGATGGTCACGCGTTATGAAGATGCAGAAAGTGTATTAAAAGATTCACGTTTCATTAAAGATATGTCTAAAATATACGGAGGTAGCATGGATCAAATGAGCGTATTTACACAAAATATGCTGTTTTCTGATCCACCTGACCATAAACGACTGCGTGGTCTCGCTCAAAAAGCATTTACCCCAAAAATGATTGCAAGTATGCGTGACAGAATTCAAGAAATAACAGATGATTTATTAACCAAACTAGAAGGTCAAAACCAAGTTGATATCATTGATGAGTTTGCTTTTCCATTACCGATTATTGTTATTTGTGAAATTTTAGGTGTTCCTTCGACTGACCGTGACAAATTTAGAATGTGGTCGAATTCGTTAATCGAAGGAACTAGTGGAGATTCCAATACTACAGTTTATGAACATATGAACGAATTCATTCAATATTTAGGTCAGTGGTTCGCTACTGTTCGTGAGCAGCCTGGTGATGATTTAATTAGTAGCTTGATCGAAGCAGAAGAACAAGGCGAACGTTTAAGTGAATCGGAACTATATGGGGTCGTAACTCTTCTGATTATTGCAGGTCACGAAACAACTGTTAATTTAATCGGAAATACCGTTTTGACTTTGCTTGAACATCCTGAGCAACGCCAACTTTTATCTCAGCAACCTGACTTAATCAATCAAGCCATTGAAGAATCTTTACGTTTTAACGGTCCCGTAGAGTTTAGTACGACTCGTTGGGCAGGCGAAGATTTTGAGTTTCAAGAAAAGAAATTTAAAAAAGGAGAATTGGTTATTGTTGCGTTAAACTCTGCTAATCATGATCCTGAGAAATTTTCTAATTCGGAAGTATTCGATATTCAGCGCGAGAAAAGCCAACATTTGGCATTCGGCAAAGGCATTCATATGTGCTTAGGAGCACCTCTTGCACGATTAGAAGGAGAAATTGCCATCACTAGTTTGTTTAATCGTTTTCCAAAAATAGAGCTAGCAGTAGACAGTGCTGACTTAGAATGGCGACCAGGTATGATTGTTCGTGGTGTTAAAACATTGTCAATAAAACTAGATTAATTATTGAAAAAGCTGGATTTTCCCAGCTTTTTTTTTACTTAAAATACAGTAAAGATAGTCAAACAACTCGTTTTTTATAAGATTGTAATTTTATGGTCGAAACCAGTTGGCCAGAACCACACCAAACGTCACTACAATAAAAAGACTTTACTTCCACACAAGAAAGCCAGTTGGAATTTTTTGAAACCTTTAATACTTGTAAGCGTATAACTCTATCAAGAAAGAAAACTAATACTTCTTTCAACTAGTTTATACTGGAGGTATGCATAGATGAAAAATATAGCGATTATCTGTTTGACAATTTTTGTCCTCACACTCGGAAACTTGAGTGCTGCTTTTGCTTTGCAACTTGCTTTTTTTGATATCGCCATCCCATTTGCTATTTTAGCTTTGAGCATCGTTTATTTTTTCAAATCCAAAGGAGGCATGACAAGTCGGTATTTGGATATGTCGATACAAGGACAAACTGGAATTCGAATGGAACAGCAGGCCTATGTCTCAGGAAGATCCTATATACTGATAGGCTCTATTTTATACTTTGTATTTATTTTAGGTTTGACATTAGTTGTTTACCGAGAATATATTTTCACTTAAATGGCTCGGTGTAAATTCAGTCGAAAATAGAATACTATTTCTCATTTCTTATAAAAAAAGTATTTAACTTGAAGTGAATAGTAGTTGCTAGTATTGGTTTGATAAGCTTTATTGTATGGAGGAGCAGTCTCTATAAATACTAGCGATCAGCTTTAAAGAGATTATAAAATTATTTACCAAAATATGTACTCTTTTTGTAAAAAAACCGCTTTTATGGCTGTTAACCAGAAAAGCGATCATCATCTACGTTCCCTCTTTTAAATTCCTTTTCTTCATACATCGCTTTGTCTGCTTCTTTTAGAACTGAAGACGTTGTTGAATTCTCATCTGGCATCGTCATTCCGATGCTGGTTGAAACAGTAAAAGTAACGTCTCCGAATCTCCAAGTACGCACCATGGCCTGTCTGATGTTGTCGATAATTCGCAAAGCAGACTCCTCATGATTTATACCTGTTAATAAAACAACAAATTCATCGCCCCCTAAACGAGCCGCCAAATCAGTGCTTCGAATTTGTGTCTTTAAACGCTCTCCAAATTCACATATCACTGCATCACCCGTCTCATGCCCCATTGATCATTGATACTCTTGAACTTATCAATATCCAGAAGAAGAACTGCAAAGTTGGTTTCTTTTACCTGATAATCATTTAATGCTTGTTCAAGCGACTTTTGAAAAAATCGACGGTTTGGCAAAGAAGTCAATGTATCATGAAAGGCTAGGAATTCCAATTGAGTTTCATAACCTTTCTGAAGTGAAACATCACGAACGATAATCACCATATGACTATAGACGTTCTGGTCATCAAAGACCGGTGTTCCATGTAATTCAGACCAAATCCAATATTCGTCTTTATGTTTAAGGCGAATACGCATTTTAGAAATTTCTTTATTTTTTATCGAATTTTTTAGATTTTCACAAAAATTATGCTCATCCTCTGGATGTACATTATAAAAAGGCTCTTTAAGACGATAGTCTTCTGAACTAAATCCATATACGTCCTCTAATGATGGTGAAACGAACAAATACTCATTTTGACGATTGATTAAAATAATAATATCATGAGCATTTTCTGCAATAATCCGAAAATTCTTTTCACTTTCTATATACAGTTCAACCATGTGATCAAGTTCTCG
Source organism: Planococcus versutus (assembly GCF_001186155.3). Taxonomy (NCBI): domain Bacteria; kingdom Bacillati; phylum Bacillota; class Bacilli; order Caryophanales; family Caryophanaceae; genus Planococcus; species Planococcus versutus. Next base: position 1,913,364 of record NZ_CP016540.2, read on the forward strand.
CGTATCTTTTAAAATCACATAAAAGCCAGTCGTTATTTCCCGAATCTTAATAGGTATAAATTTTCCCAACACATTTAGTTGCTTGTTTTCTTTTTGTCTAATGTTAATACGAAAATTGATGTATTCTCCTTGTTTTGCTTTTTGAAAATTGGTTAATGCTATCTGTTGATCTTCAGGTGCTACAAAATCCAAAATTCGTTTCCTATACAACTCTTCCTTCGATAACTGACTGAGCTTTAAACCAACTGGATTCGCACCTTTTATTTGACCGTCCAAATCTATTGTCAAAACGGCATCTGCATTTTGCTCAAATAATGAATGATAATAAGCGCGACTTTCTTCCAGGCTTTTTAAAAACTCCATACTTTTTTGCTTTGCTTCAACTTCTCCTGTTACATCTTGCACAATACTTACTACATGTGTGCACTTATCTAAAGAATTAAACATCGGCGTGAGGCAGGTTTTTGAATAACGTTGTTTACCTTTAGGATCTTTATAACTGTCCTCGTATACTACGGGGCTACCACTTTCTAGCACTTTCATGTATTGAGAATGGATCATTGTAGCTAATTCGGAAGCTTGCGTTTCAAAAAACGTTTTGCCAACTGAATTTTGATCTAAATCAGTATTATTTAATGCAGCTTGATTTATAAATTCATAAAACAACCCATTATCATCAACACGTACGATAAAAACCATTTCTTTTATGCCATCCATTAATGCCCTCTCGATAGATAATGATGCCATTTCTTGAATCATAAATCCGCCTCCATACTTCCCCTTATGTTTCCAATTAAAGTCTATTTATACAATTTAGTTTAACAGATTATTTAAACTAATTATACCTTTAGTCCTTTTGTTTTAACTTATCAAAAATTCTTTTTCATAATTTTATGAATTTCGATACATTAATCGAAAAATCGAAGAAGCAGAGCTATTATTCTCTAAATAAATAAGTTGTTGAAAGTCATTCATTGTTGACCAGTGAAACTTACCGATTATTAAAATGTTTCAATATCAAGTACATTACCATCAACTAACGCAGCAGTTTAGTCGGAGAGAAAAGGTTTACGAGACTCTTAACACTTCTATTTGGGAGATATTTCATGGGAACAAAATTTAACCTTTGGTCTTTTATTTTAATTTTAGTAATAACAGCTCTTTCGTTCCAAGCTCTAGTTGCTTCTTACATGCATTCATGGTCACTAGCACCTCCTGCTTTAGCTTTGTGGTTGCTTACTGTTATTACTTTTTTTATGAGTGTTTTTGAATTTAGAGATAAAAGTAGCAAGAGAGCAGGATGGAGAAGTTGGTTGACTGTCTTAATTGCATTTCTACTTTCCGCAATTTTTCTATTAGGGACAGTTATGAATATATTTGCAAGAGAACCTATTGTGACAACTCAATCACCTAATTCCAAAACAACAATTGACTTCTACACATTAAATGGTGGTGCCGCTACCTCTATTAGTGTAGTGGGGATAATAAATGGTCCTCTTTGGTTTAAAAAAATATCTATTTTGAAGAACCTATGCATGAAACAAATGTAATTTGGACAAATGACCATATTATTACAATCAATAATCATATGTTGAATCTAGACAAAGAGGAAACTTTTTTCGATTAAAAACCAACTGTCACCATCAAGCAGAGTTTCACACTCGCTTAGAATTTTATAGATTAAATGGAGAAGAGATTTAAGTTAAATAAGCAAAAGAGAATACTGCATTGTATGCAGTATTCTCTTTTTTATAAGTCTTTGATATAAAGACATTTTGTAACGCTATCTATGATCTTTTCTTATCTTCATCAATCTTTAGTTTTTACAAAAGCTTCAGCAACAGCCAAAAAGCATTAATAGGCGCTTATAAGTGTGAAAAAACGCTTTATAAACGGTTCTTATTACTATTAATTTGTTTGTTCGTTCATTTCTTTGACTGATTTATTGTATTGATCGAAATCAAATTCAACACTGTTGGGTTTGTAAAAAAAGAGAATAGACTCTTTTTCACCTTGGCTTAGTAAAAAGGTAATAACAGCTTTGGGGCTAGTCATGTCAATACCTGCTCGGTTCGCGTTTGTGAGTTTGGTCAAAATGTTTTCTGGTGTCTTGCTCAACTAGATCTCTCCTTTTCTGATTACGGTAAGTTGCGAATATCCAGTATGGTAGGCAACTCGTTAAAATCTACTCGTTGTGTCATTTTTGTTAATAAATGCGCTGTTTCTTCTGGACTGCTAAGCAACCCATTTTTTTTGTAGTCCATAAATTTTTCAATGAGTGGAAAATCTGCTACATCGCTTTGACGAATAATTTCTTGCATGCCTGTGTCGATGATTCCAGGAGCTACAGAAACGACTTTAACATCTTTATTTTCAGCGTCTATACACAAACTAAAATGATCGAGTCCTGCTTTTCCAGCACAGTATGCACTCCAGCCTTCGTATGGATTACGACCCGCTCCTGAAGAGATATTAACGATTTTCTTTTTAACCGAGTTATTTTTTAATTGATTGATAAATGCGCCACATAATAACATTGGTGCTGTCAAATTGAGAACAATACTTTGACTAACTTTGTCGGCGCTATTAGTGTGGGCAAACCCAATAGGCTCGACCGTTCCTGCGTTATTCACTAATACAATTCCATCGATATCTTTGGTAACTAATGCTAATGCTTTCTCAATTACCGTTTCGATTTGGTCTAATTGCGTTAAGTCAGTAGATAGAAAATAGTTGCTTGGGAAATATTCAGGTTGCGTTCGCGCGATTCCAATAACAAGATGACCTTGTTCAGTTAGCTGTTTGCTCCATTCCAAACCAATCCCTTTAGAAGCACCAGTAATAATATATGCTTCTTTTGCCATTAGTATTGTCCACCTTTTTGATACATGATTTCGCCTGCCACTACTGTCATGATAGGTACAGCTTCTAGAAGCTGTTCTTCATTCCCTAAAAATAAATCTCGATCAAAAACAGTGAAATCTGCATCAAAGCCTTGATAAATCAAACCACGTTGTTTTTCTTTACCAATTGCTGCAGCGCTACCAATTGTATACAACTGAATCGCCTCAAAACGTGTTAGCTTTTCTTCTGATAGAAAGCCTTCATGCGTATCATAAGGTTTTCTGCGTGTAACCGCGGCGTATATACCTAAACGAGGGTCGGCTTCTTCAATCGGTGCATCCGATCCACCTGCGCAAATAAGGCCATGATTTAAAAGCTTTTGCCATGCATAAGACCATTCCAGACGATTTTCACCAAGTCGCTCTACTACCCATGGAAAGTCTGATGTGACAAAACTTGGCTGAAGATCTAGCGCAACATCGATTTGTTGCATGCGTTTCACTAAATCTTCACGGACCACCATGACATGAATTAAGCGATCTCGTTTACCTTTGGGTACGGGATGAGCTTCAATCGCATCTAAAGCCATTTCTAAACCAAGGTCACCGATAACATGAATTGCAACTGCCTCGCCATGCTTACGAGCGATAGAAACTAATCGTTTTAGTTCTTCATCTGATTGAATTGCTACTCCAATAGTAGACGGATCATCGTTATACGGCTTGCTCAGTAAAGCAGTACGTCCACCAATGGAGCCATCCGCAAAAATTTTCATCGGACCTGGATCGATGAACGGTTCCCCATAGGAGGCGTTTTCCATCATTTCTTCAAAAGCACTGTGAGCTCTTAGTAAATGAGCACGAAACTTCATCTCACCACAAATAACGTTTTTAAACGCATCAAGTGGACGTGAATAATGACCGTAATAGCCCATATCTTCTGTATGTGCTCCCGTTAAACCAAGTGATAACAAATGATCGACTGATTTTTTTAATGCACGTGTTAAATAGCTAACGCTCACTTCTGGAACTTGATTGGCCACTAAATCTTGTGCTGCATCCAACAAATAGCCAGTTGGCTCTCCTTCTGCATCTCGCACGATTACACCGCCTTCGGGATCTGGGCTATCTTTTGTTATACCTGCTAGCGCTAACGCACTCGAATTCGCTAAAATGGCGTGACGGCAAACTCGTTTCAGCAACATTGGCGATAAACTAATTTCATCTAGCTCATCGCGATGAAAAATTTTGCGATCTGCGAAATTATTTTCATTCCAGCCTTCCCCAATAAACCATTCGTCTTTTTTCAGATCTTTTGTTGATTCGATTAATTGTTCTCGCATTTCTTCTGAGCTTTCGATAATTGACAAGTCAACACGCATTAACTTTTCACCGTGACCAATCATATGCATATGACTATCAACAAACCCTGGATACATACTCGCACCTTGCAAATTTATTTCTTTATCAGCAAATTGCTTTAATTGATCGTACGTACCCGTTTTTTCTATGTGATCATCCGAAACTAACACTGCATTTACGGTCGCACCTTCAGTTTCCATTGTATAAATTGATCCTCCATGCCATAACACTTTCATTTAACCACTCCTTTTCTCTCTTATCATCATATGTTTATTCGCTTCGGCATTCAATACGTTTAAACTGAATTTTTCATTGATTCGTCGTGAAGCAAAAGCCCTTTCATTTGTGTTATACTATTTTTACTTATAGAAAGCAGAGGTGAACCCTCCTAGTCGGAGGGACGAATTGGACAGTATACTCATTCTCAATTTGTTTATGGTCGCTCTCTTGATTGGGCTGACCGCTTTATTTGTAGGATCGGAGTTTTCAATTATCCGTGTGCGAAAGTCCCGTATTGATCAACTTGTTTCCGAAGGCAATAAAAATGCCTTTTTAACGAAAAAAATCATTAGCAATTTAGATTATTATTTATCTGCTTGCCAATTAGGGATTACCGTAACGGCACTTGGCCTTGGTTGGCTTGGTGAACCGACTGTCGAACGGCTATTGCGTCCGATTTTCGAGAACTTTGGAATAGAAGAAACGACTGCGTCTATTCTTTCTTTTGTCATTGCATTTACCGTTATTACTTTTTTACATGTCGTGGTCGGTGAATTAGCGCCCAAAACGCTAGCTATTCAATATGCAGAGAAAATGGCTTTTATCTTTGCTCGCCCCCTTTACCTGTTTGGTGTAATTTTTGCTCCGTTCATTTGGTTGATGAATGGTTCGGCGCGATTACTTTTACGTGCTTTTGGTATCGAACTTTCCGATCATGAACAAGCCCATTCAGAAGAAGAACTGAAAATTATCATGACAAAAAGCTATAATAGTGGTGAAATCAATCAAACGGAATTATCGTATATGCAGAACATTTTTTCTTTCGATGAGCGGTTAGCAAAAGACATTATGCTACCGCGTACACAAATGGAGACCATTTCACTTGAGATGAGTCATAGCGATTTGATGGAGATAGTGCGTGAACATCAATATACTCGTTATCCAGTTACGGAAAAAGGTGACAAAGATGACATTCTCGGTTTTATCAACGTCAAGGAAATGCTGACTAATTATACATACCAGCAAGATTTGCATGATAGTATTGTTGTTCATGACATTCCTTTTGTTCACGATATGGCACCGATTCAAGATGTCTTGCTAAAAATGCAAAAAGAACATGTTCACATGGCCATTGTTGTAGACGAATACGGTGGAACAGCTGGTGTGATTACAATGGAAGATATTTTAGAAGAAATTGTTGGAGAAATCCGAGACGAGTTTGATGAAGACGAGCGCGATGAAATTAAGGCAGTCGATATCAACAATTATTTATTAAATGGTCGGGTCCTCTTGTCAGATTTAGAAGATCGATTTGCTATTGACTTTGATGACAGTGAAGATGTTGATACAATCGGTGGTTGGATTCAATTAAAAAATACCGATATTGGTGAAGATGAATCAGTTGAATTGCCGAACCATACCATCACTGTTCGTGAAATGGAAAATCATCAAATTATTCGTGTGTTGTTATCACGTAAAGTATAACGAAAAAATCTCCAACAGCATCTAGCTGTTGGAGGTTTTTTATTTTTCTTCTAATAATGACTTTTCGTATTCGAATTTTTTCATAAGCATTTCGCCTGAAAAGCCTTCTTCAATCAATTTTGCAAGTAGAGCTTTTGTTTGATCATCTGCTGCTTCTGGATGTTCTCCACGATCAAATTCCACAACGTTTTCAGCATCTGTAATCCAATCTGAAAAACTGCCCATATACAGTTTTAATTGGTCATATCCTTTTTCAGACATAATCGCATAAAGAGCAGCTGCCGTTACACCACTGCCGCAATAAACAACAGTGGGCTCGTGTTGTTGGACAATATGGCTAAAATCTTCACTTAGTTGAAATTCGCTACCGGAAACAAATTGGGCCCAATCAAGATTGCGTGCTCCTGGAATACGTCCAGCAACAGGATCAATCGGCTCGTTTAATCCTGCATAACGTTCAGCTGAACGTGCATCAACTAACACACCTAACTCATCGCCGTTGATGACCTTTTTTACGTATGCTTGATCTGCAAAAATTTCGTAGTTAAATTCAAGCACTGTTTCTGTTACTTGAATAGCAGGCAGTTCAGTAGAAACTAAAATGCCTTGCTGTTTTAATGCATCAAATCCTTTATTACTAATAGAAATTTGTTCGAATCCTGCATATTTTAATAGCCACCAAGCACGTGCAGCGTATGGTGCACCTCCTTGGTCGTATATCACAATGGAATCACTTTGTTTTAATCCACTTTTTTGAATCAGCTGTGTTACTTGTTCGTCTGTTGGCATGGGATGTCGTCCTTCATGTGCAGTCATATTCGACATGTCTTTTTCAAGATCCCAAAAAACAGCACCTGCTACATGCTCTTTTTCGTACATTTTTCTTCCAGCAGCTGCATCTTTTAAATCGAATCGCGCATCAATCCATTTATTGTTTTTAGTATCTGTTGTTTCTCTAAATACTGACATCTTCTACACCCTTCCATCTATTAAATTCGCGTACAATTTTTTCCATTGAACTAATTTTTCAGATTGCTGAAGTAACGTTCGTTCAGAATCAATTTGGTCTACAGCTTGACGTAAAACGTGTTGTCGTAAACCCTCCGCTTCTTGCTCAATCCAAAAAGTTGCCCAATTAATCAATTCTTTTTTCTGATGATCCAAGTAACGTAGTGCATCGGGCTCCATTAATGCTTGTAAGGCATCGCGCAACTTTTCTTTTTCATTTTTTTCAAAAAAGCTTTTGTTGTTTTTGTAATATGATTTTACCGATGAATAATTAGCTGATGTGAATGGTTTGGATATGTCTATAGAACTGGCTTCTTGTACTTCGTATGGTGTAAACGAAAAATCAGAATTTCGTTCTTTTAATTTGACTGTATCTTCTTTAAATCGTGATTCTAGTTTCTTTTCGATAAACTGGGCAAGTCGAAAATTTGTAACCCGCAATTCTTGTTGAAAATCAAATCCTGTCATTTCATTTATATCCTGCAGCGCTATATCTAATGCTTGTTGTGCTGACTTATTGGAAAAAACTGAAGGATTAAATGCTTCTTTAAAAAAGTCATTAAACCGATAAAAAACTCGTTGGTTTACATAATAGAGCAATTCATCCAACTCTTGAAGCGCTTCACGTTCTACTAATTTAGCGATAGATGTACCAAAAAGAATACGCAGTTGCTGTTCCATATGCTTCAACTCTTCTAACCGCTCATCTTTTCTCAATAAATTGGTTTCTGTATGTTCAATCAAGCTACCAAAACGATCTACTGCTTTTTGCTCTTCTTCTGCGAGTGACTGAACAGCCATTCCTTTTAGTTCTTCTTGTAAGAAATGGTGAAATGCATCTTCAAACGGCGTCATACCCGAATGTTCTGGATCGCGCAGTGCAAGTAAGCTTGATATGCCAAACAAGCGTGGGAAACGAATACCAAAACGCTGTAATTCTTCTCTTACATAAGTCACTACCTCATCTTTTTCTTTTTCATCATTCGCAAGATCGATTGCATTAACGACAAAAAACATTTTATCCATTTCAAACGCGTCTTTTACTCTTCCTAGTTGAATCAAAAATTCTCTGTCCGCTCGTGCAAATGCGTGGTTGTAATACGTGATAAACAAAATGGCATCTGCGTTGCGAATATACTCAAAAGCCACATTGGTATGACGGGCATTGATTGAATCCGCTCCCGGTGTATCAACAAGCGTAACACCATTACGTGTGAGTTCACAATCATAATAAAAATCAATTTCGTTAACAAAACAACTTTTTTCTTCTTTAGCTACGTATAAGCCAAAATCTTCACGATTGGTTCGAATTGTTTCACCTAAACGCTCTTTAAAGTTTGGGTATCCTTTATTAAAGGCTGTGATAAAGGATTTATGAACTTGCTGCTCTGTTGGTGTATTTTCTGGAAGTTTCTTTGATTTATCGAAAGCATCTTCTAGTGAAAAAACTTGAATACCTAGCGCTTGAAAAGAATTTTGTACATCTTCAGTCATTTGCGACTGCGTTTTTAAACGCACATCGGCAGTTTCGTGCGGATGCTGTTCTGAGACAGGACGGATTCGGTTAATCGTTGCAGTAGTGGGATTAGGAGATACGGGTAACACAGATTCTCCCATTAGAGCATTAGCAAATGAGGATTTCCCAGCACTAAATGCCCCGAATAATGCAATGGTGAATTCTTGTCCTTCTAGCCGACTTGCTTTTCGTTTTAAGTAAGCCGCAGTTTCCGCAAAACCTTTAATCGGATCGATCACTTTAGCCGTCCGGTTGGCTCGTTCGATTACAGCTTCCTCATCAAAAGAACCTATTTCTATTACCTCGGTTTGTTGATCTTGTTGATCTTGTGTTTGTTCATCTTTTTGAAGCATCGATGGATCGAATTCGGTCATTTCCTCAAGTGAAATTTGAAATTCTTCTAGCCATTGATCGACTCGTTTCTCTGCTGCTATTTTTTGATTTGGCAGTATGGCCGAATAAGATTTTTTTACTTTTTCAATTTTATTGTCCATTTCTTCAAGTGTTTGAATGGCCAGCATTTTTTGGGACAAGGCTTGTGCTTTCATGTCAATTTCTGTACTAGCATCATCTGTCATACTTTCAAATTTTTCTTCTTGTGCTTTTTTCCAGCCGTCTGTTTCACGAATAAACCAGCGCTGTACAGCCACTGAAATACTCGTAGCAAAATTCAATACAGCATCTCCTGTTACAGAAGCACCTGTTGGCGTTTGATCTTCAACAACTGAAAATGGCACATCAAATACTTTATCATCAATCGCCAAAGATTCATTATCCGTTAATAGTCCAGCATCTTTTAATGATGATTTCATTAATTTTTTGATGTGATTTGTTATTTGAGAAGAAACGGTTGTCGCTAAGCGTTCTTCTACTTCTAGTTTTCTAATTTGGCGCTCTTCTTCTGTTTTTTTACCACTAAATAGCATGCCAACTTTAAAATTTGATTGAACAGATTCTAAATAATTTGTTAACGCATTGCGTAATTCATAAGGCATTATATTGGCATTTTCAAGTAATTCTTTGCGACTTTTCTCAAACTTTGCTTGCCAGTTTCCAAAATCTTGAACAGATATTCTACGTGACACTAATGCATTCTCTTTTTTCAGATCTTCACGCATTTCCCATTCTTCTGGATCCAAAACAGATGCAAATGCTTGCAAACGTTCTTCTTTTTCATCTTCAAGAAATTTAATATGCTCATCTTTTAATTGACTTAACGCTAGATCTGAAGCTGCGCCAATATGTCCTTTCCAGCCTTCCATAGTAGATGCTACTAAAGTTTTCACTTGTTCATAATCGTTTCCTGGAAAATCAAAGTCCTTTAAAGATGTAAAGAAAATACCTTTTGGTATGACGCCCCATACCGCAAACGAATCATGAACAGATTGTTGGAAATCCTCAAAACTCATTTCGCTATTTTGATGCTTGTCGATTTGATTAACAATCAAGTACAACTCTGTATACTTTTGTAATTCTTTTGTAAAATTAAAATTCAGTTCTGATTGAACATGATTGTAGTCCATAACATAAAACACCATATCTGCAATATGCAATGCCGATTCTGTCGATAAACGATGGGCGTCATCTGTCGAATCAACTCCTGGTGTATCCATTACTGTTATGCCTTTTGGCAAAACTGAAGCTTGGTGACCAATGTCGATTTGAGTAACATCACCACTTTTACAAAATTCCTTTACAGCATTAAAATCGTAATTCTCTGGAAAATAAACAGGTTTTTTGTTGCGCATATTTACAATTGCAAAATCTGTATCTGCTTTTTGAACGTTGACAATGTTAGCACTTGTGGGTATTGGGCTAGATGGCAATAAAGTCTCGCCTGTCAATGCGTTGATCATAGATGACTTCCCCGATGAAAAATGTCCGGCAAAGCCAATAATAAAATTGTTTTTCAATATTTTTTTTGCGAATAAATGGGCTTTTGCTTTTCTTTCGGTATCTTCGTTTTCTTCAAAAATTTTATAAAGATGCGCTGTTTCAAGCAATTCTTGTTTATGATCAACTACTGTCATTTAGAAATCTCCTTCTCCGCATACTGTTCTCTATCATATCATTTTTATCAGAGAACGAAAAACATCCTTCCTAATTTTAAGAAGGATGTTAGTATTATTATGAAAATCCATGAATCGACATACCACCATCAACAAAAAGTGTTTGGCCGGTAATGTAACTTGCTGCATCTGAAGCTAAAAATACCACGGGTGATGCTACTTCTGGTAATTCTCCGACACGTTTCATTGGAGTTACGGCCAATATGGAATCCAAATAAGCAGGGTCGCTTAAAATTTTTTCGGTTAAAGGCGTTTTGAAATACCACGGACCAATTGCATTGACACGAATATTTTTTGGTCCCCATTCCATAGCCATAACTTTTGTCATTTGAATAATGGCTGCTTTAGAAGCTGCATAAATCACACCGGTTTTCAATGCACGATCTCCCCCGACAGAACTAATATTAATAATGGAGCTGCCACTCGTCATTTTTTTCACAGCTTCTTGTGAAAACATAAAGACACTTTGTGCATTAGTGTCCATAATTTGGTGCCACTCCGTATCAGTTGCATTTGATAACGACGAACGAATATTCATTCCTGCATTGTTGACCAAAATATCAAGTGCCCCAAAATGGTCTACTGTTTTTTTAACTGCCGCTTGGATATCGTTGCGTTTAGTGATATCAGCTTGTATGTAAATGGTTCGGTTATTATTAATTTGTTGCTGTGTTTCTTGTAAGTCTGACACTGTTCGTGACACCAACATGACATTCGCACCAGCTTCTGCGAGCGCTACCGCAATTGCTTTGCCAATTCCTTTACCTGCTCCTGTTACGATTGCTGTTTTGTTTTCCAAACTAAATGATTTTAACATGATCCATCGCCTCCGCTTTTAGTATAATCACAACATTCACTATTTGTCTTCTTCGATCCACTAAAGAAAAACCACCGTGAAGTTCACGGCGGTTGATACTTACTCTTTTAGTTGATAAATTTTAGTATATTTTTCTTCAAGATAATTTGCTAAATAGTCTGGGTTCAAGCCTTCACCGGTCACATCTTTCAAAATGTCCATCGGCTTTTTGAAAGCACCGTAGTGATGAATGTTGGTTGTTAACCAATCGCGGACCGGCTGTATATTCCGTTTTACCAACAGCTCATCGTAATTCGGCACATCTTTAAGCATCGCTTGCTTAAACTGGGCTGCATACATATAGCCAAGTGCATAAGAAGGGAAGTAGCCAAAACTTGCTCCAGCCCAGTGAACATCTTGCAACACGCCTTCTGCGTCATTTGTAGGACGTATACCTAAATATTCTTCGTACTTATCATTCCATAGCTGAGGCAAATCACTTACTTGTAGTTCTCCATTAAACAAGCCTTTTTCAAGTTCATACCGTACCATAATGTGAAGTGCATAAGACAATTCATCGGCTTCGATACGAATTAACGATGGCTTTGACTCATTGATTGCTCTTACATAGTCAAGCAATTGCACGTTTTTAAATTGATCAGGCGCATATTGCTTTAACAGATCAAAGTTTTCTTGCCAAAAATATTCACTACGCCCGATGAAATTTTCACAAAATAGAGACTGTGATTCATGCATGCCCATAGAAGCGCCTGTTTCAATCGGCAAACCGGCTAAAGCATTTCCGAGGTTTTGTTCATACATGGCATGACCACCTTCGTGGATTGTACCAAATACAGCCGTTCGAAAATCGCTTTCGTCATACTTTGTAGTCACACGAATGTCTTGTCGATTGATTGAAATCATGAAAGGATGAACAGTTTCGTCTAGTCGTCCTGCGTTAAAATCATATCCAAGTTGTGCTAACATTTCACGACTAAAATCTCGTTGTGCTTGTTTCGGAAAATGCTCGTACAAAAATGCCGTTTCTGGTTTATTCGGAGATGCTGCGATTTTTTGTACCAATGGCACAATGCGTTCGCGCAACTTGCCGAATACGCTATCAAGAATTTCTGTAGTCATACCCGGCTCGTATTGATCGAGTAGCGTATTGTATACACTACCGTTTTTCTCACCCCAATAGTCAACCATTTTTTTAGTTGCGCTAACCAAGTCTTCTAGATAAGGAAGAAACAGCGGAAAATCCGAATTCTCTTTTGCTGTTTCCCATACCGACTCCGCTTTAGATTTTAAAACAACAAACTTTTTGTATTCTTCAGGTGGAACTTTTTTACTCAAATTGTATTCTTTTCGCGCTTCTTCTACTGAACGACAAATAAACGGATCCAAATTTGCTGTTTCTGCTTCTAGAGAAGAAAGCAATTCACCAAATTCGTCCGAAGTCGACAAACTAAAAACTTCTGCAGACAATGTACCAATTGTTTCAGAGCGTAGTTCTACTCCTTTTTTTGGTGCACCTGTTCGCAAATCCCAGTACAATAATGCAATTGCTTCTTCGTAGCCTTTAATTTTGCTAAAGTGTTCGGTAAAGCGTTTTTCAAGTGACAAAAAAATCCCCCCTATACTTAATGTGCTTATTGTATCATAGCTTTACTTATAGCTTAAAAATTTTTAGCAGGAACTGGTAAAATCGTTTCCCATAAATGTTCGACACGCAGTTCATCTTCGTTTAGCAATAAATGAATTTCACCGTGATCTTTTGAAGTACGAATCAAACGACCAATTCCTTGCTGAATGCGAAGTTGCATAAAAGGTAGATCGATTTCTTCTAATGGATTGTTGCTGAATTTACGTTTTGCATCAAAGACGGGATCTTTTGGTGGAAATGGCAAATCGACGATGATGACTTTTGTTAAAGCTTCGCCTGGTAAATCCAATCCTTCCCATAAATGATACGAACACAAAATTTGGAATTTGCCTTCTTGGAACTCTTTAACAACGGTCGATAATTCACGGTCTCCTTCAAACTCAATGGTATATTGATGATCGAGTGGAAGAGATTTTTTGAAATTTTCCATGTCTACTTTAGAAGTAAATAGTGCAAGTGTCTGATCTCCTGAACTAAATAAGTCATACACCCGTGCGAATTTCTGCTGTTGTTCTAATGGATGTTTGAAAATTTTCATCACTTCTTCGTAATCAAACGGAGATGACACAGAAAATGACTGAAATTCGTCAATCCCTAAACTGTCAGATAAATACGTAAAGTCTTTTTGAATAGATAAAGTAGCCGAAGAAAATACTATTGGGATTTTTCCGTCAAATAATTTTTCATCTAAAATATCGGTTACAAGACGAGGCATAATAACCAGTGTCTCGATTTCATCTTTAATTTCTAACCATGTGACAGCATCCCCTTCTTCTACGAACAAACGCATCGAGAAGATATATTGTTCAAAATACTCTTCTGCTAAACGTAATTCATATTCAGGAATGGTGAATAGTTCACCGTCAAAAACAAATTCTTCCAACATTAAGTCAATGTGGCGCACAAGTAAATTACCCACTTTTACTAACTCTGGATCTTTTGTAATTGCTTTGCGATCTTCATCACTTTTTACTGTATAAAGGCGTAGTAAACGGAAAAAGTCATTGTGAAGATCGATTGTTTGTTCGATCATATTTAATGTTTTTTCTCGCATCCCATCTGAAAGAACACTTTCTGTAACATCTTGGAGTGTACTTTCCTGTACTTCATACGTTAAAGCACGTTGCGCTGAAAATTCTAAAAGATGGCCTTCATCTAGCACTATTTGTGAAAATTCAGGAAGCAAAGGCGTTTGTCCTTCTCTTTTCCGCGTTTCTTTCGTCCAAATATGCTCCATTAAAAAATCATGCGAACAAATCACTAAATCTGTTGCTTGACGATAGTGATTGCGGTGAATCGTTTGACCACATTTGTTCCGTAATTCACACGCGTTGCAGTTTTGAATAGGGTGATAATTGACTTGTTGCCATTCTTCATCGGTAACTTCTGGATAGCTTGAACGTTCACCGTAAGGATAAGTGTTTTGCATAGAGTAGGTTTTATTAACAAACTCGGGTAAGCTGTCTTCGATATCGTACAAAAAATCTTCATCACTACGTTTTTTTGCACCTTCAAGTCGCTGTAGGCATAAGTATTGATCGCGTGACTTTGCTAATCGTACATCCAAATTTAAATCGAGCAAATCATTCAACCGATCTACGTCTCCTCCTTTTTTGACTAATTGCTCAATTAAGGTTTCATCAGCACATGAAATAAGTGCGGGTTTGCCTGTATAACGTGCATAGGCGATGGCTGGCAATAAATAAGCCATCGTTTTTCCTGTACCAACTCCTGCTTCTGCAAACAGTACAGACTTTTCTTTTAGCGCTTGTTCGATTTGAAAAGACATAAAAATTTGTTCATCTCGTAAATCATAGCCTTTTTCAGGCAACTCATCGTAAAATATATCACCGATCCAGTCATTTAGTGATTCAAAGAATGTTTTATCTTTTGATAATGAAAATGGTAGTGGTTGTCTCATAAATTCTCCTCACAGAGAAACGGAAGAGCTGCTGCTCTTCCGTTTCGTCTCATTTATTTTTAGAACGTTCTCCCCAGAATTGGAAAAGATCCGTACGGATAAATCCGTTAAATAGTTTTCGTTTTTTAGTGGCTGGTTGGCCATATAAGTTTTCAAAACGCCCCATTGATGACAGCATATAAATAGACCACGTTGGGTGTTTAGCAAAAACACGACCCATGTCCGTAATCATTTCTTCAATTACTTCAATTTCTCCAAGACGTTCTCCGTAAGGTGGGTTACCTACCACAACACCGTTTTCTTCTGTCGCAACAAAATCTTTTACTTGTCGTTGTTCAAAGTAGATCAAATCCGCAAAACCTGCTTCACGAGCATTTTCTTCTGCAACTTTTAACATACGGTGATCAATGTCTGTTCCCATAATATTCAAAGGCTGATCATAATTTGCTAATCCTTCGGCTTCTTCGCGAACTTCATCCCAGATTTCTTGTCCCATCCACGGCCATTCTTCACTATCAAAATCGCGGTTATATCCAGGTGCTAGATTTTGTCCAATCATCGCAGCTTCAATAGCAATCGTTCCTGATCCACAGAAAGGATCGACAAACGGACGATCTGGAGTCCATCTTGACAGTTTTACAAGTGCAGCTGCAAGGGTTTCTTTTAGTGGTGCTTCCCCTTGGTCTAAGCGATAGCCACGTTTGTGCAAACCTGCACCACTCGTATCGATAGAAAGTTGAACTTTGTCTTTTAAAATCGATACTTCAATTTTAAAACGCGGTCCCGTTTCGTCTAAAAACGAGTTGCGATGATAGGCTTTTTTTAGACGTTCTACAATAGCTTTTTTTACAATAGACTGACAGTTAGGTACACTGTGCAATGTAGATTTTACTGATTTTCCTTGAACTGGAAATTCAGCATCTACCGGTAAGAATTTTTCCCACTCGATTTCCTTTGTACGTTCAAATAATTCATCGAATGTGTACGCATTAAATTCACCAGCAATGATTTTTACACGGTCTGCTGTACGAAGCCACAAGTTGGCTTTAGCAATATCTCGCTCATTTCCTTCAAAAAATACTTTGCCATTTTCAGTTTCAGTTTCGTATCCTAATTCTTTTACTTCGTTAGCTACAATCGATTCAAGTCCCATTGCGGCTGTTGCGAGCAATTTAAATGTTGTCATAATGACTCCCTCTCTAGTTGTTCACTATTTCAGTAATTATTTTTTTAAATAAATAGCTAAGCGCTTATATAAATTTACTGTTATCCTACTGTCGATATTCCGCACACCACTTTCGCTTTTCTGAAGGCTGGCAGCGAATCAACTCGGACTCATCGTCCGAATAGATTTCATTACAGTAAAACTTTATTATACATTTGTCTTGTAATATGAATAAAAGCTCCCCTAACAGGAGAGCCTTTGATAAGCATTTGAAGACCATGTGAAATTCTATAAGCCATGTTTTGTTTCCACGTACTCAAACGGCTTGCACCTCGTACTAGTGGACAGCAACCATCTATCTGCAAACTTGCGTCTGCCTCTTCATCCGTTCATTTCCTTCAGAAAAGTGCCCCTACCATAATTTGGGTTTCTCGCTCACGGGGTTTACCTCGTTCCACCTGTATAATTTCTTATACAGCTCCGTCACTGTGGCACCTTCAGGGTATTTAGGCCATATCCAAAGACTTAGGCGTTCTACCCGCCGTCAGCTATTACTAGCTGCCTCAACTTATTGTTTCACTGAGCGCGAACACTACGGTCATCTCAGAACCGTGCGAGCATGGACTTTCCTCTCCGGCGAAGTGCCGGAGCGATTGCCAGAATTTCAAATGGCTTTACTAGTATACGTTATTTAATACTATAAAACAATTTTTTTAGTTATTGTCTAGCTTATTGCCAAAGACATGGTTTTCTAGATGAGACAAACGACGTAAAATATCGAAATTCGTTGTTCCAGGAGCTGGAGTCGCTTGTTTTCTTGGTGAATTTTCTAGTTCTGTTCGCAAGCGTTGAGTTTCGTTTTGAAGTTGCTCGATGCGTTTTGAAAATGCTTCATAATCCTGAATTACTTCATCAAGGAAATGATCGACTTCGTCTTGGTTATAACCGCGCATTGCTGTTTTAAAGTCTTTTTCTAGTATGTCTTTAGCTGTGAATTTATTATCCATTTTAATCGCCCTTCCATAAAAAAACTACCTTACACTAAGTATAGCATAAGGTAGTTTTTTCGTGTTTAGTCTTCTACAACTTGAGGACGTTTTTTTATCTTTTTTTCTTCTATTCGAGCTAATCTCTTCTGAATATCAACAATGATCGATTGGCGTATGATCGTATGTTCGCTTGCTTCTTTTGCAAATCCAGCCATAATCGCTGCTTGATCTAAATCACGTAATTGATGTTCGTATAATTTGGCAGCATGAATCCAAGCTTCTACTTCAACACTGCCACGTAAATGTGGCGCCGCTTCTTTAAATAATTGAACAGCTATCTCGTATTGACCGGCTCTTTTCTTTTGAATCGCCAGATAATAACGTGCATGTGCAGAAGATGCGCCTCTTTCTATAGTCACGTGTTCTAAATAAGCTGTACTTTGGTCAAATTGTTTCAAGTCTGCATACCATTTCCCGATATTTGTATATGCCCCACTCGTTTCTGATTCCATATCTTCCATTAATAGATTAGAAGATACAACATATAATGATACGAGCGACAAAATATCTAGTTCATTATGGTAAAGAACTTTTGCTAGTCCTTCTGGATAACCACTTTTCACCGCATCCAAATAAATAGCCGGAATCAAATATCCCGGAACATCTCCTTGTCTTTTAAATCCAAGTTTTTCTTCCTCAATTGTGCTGAGTTTCATCCGAGCGAGTTCGTTTTTCCAAATACGTTTTGTTCCATGGAACAAATCGATTTGTTGAGGAACTGGTAACTTCGGCAACTCTTGTCGGTGCATTGTCCATCGAGAAGTTAGTTGTGGCCAATCAAAACTTTTTCCATTATATGAAAAAATAATGACTTCTTGTGATTTCCATAACCCCGTCTCATAAAGAAAAGCCGCCTCATGGGAAGGATCAGGCATAATGTATTGCGTCATTTCAAAGTGGTCTTTTCGTTTCACTAATAATCCAATTAAAAAAATATATGCACCTGTTCCGCTGAGTCCGGTTGTTTCAGTATCAAAAAAAATCAACGAATCTTGTTCTTTCAATTTGAAGGGATGATCAAATTCTGTTTTTTCCCAAGCCTTTAATACAGAATCTAGTCTATTTAACACGATCGAACCGTGTCGGGTATCGAACGGATAAACAATTTTCTTTTGAAAAACAAATCCGAACTTATTTTCAATGAGTTCGAGTCCAATCTCTTTCCATCTTTCCTCGTGGAGCGGTCGATCTGCGGTTTTGGGTGTTTGCTTTATAGTTGATTTATTTTTAAGCATGCCTTTCATTTGCAGCAGTTTACTTTCAAACGACATGTTTCTTCACTCCTCTTTGCGAAGATCCTCTAAAAGTCGGATGACATGACTTTTCATACTAATTGCAGCATCTTGCGCACCAATACATGACGGACACCCATCAAGACATGGACATTCGGTTACATGCTGTTGTGCTTTATCAAGTAGCGGTTGCCACAAATCATAAATACGCTCACTTATGCCAATGCCTCCAGGATAGGAATCATGAATGAAAAATGAAGGCATATCGTTATGCGGCGATTTCACTTGAGGCACCACATGAACATCACGTCTATCGCATTGAACGAATATCGGAATAAACGACTCGATTGCATATGCTGCACCCGTCATGGTATCTGATAATTCTGCTTCGGAAAAATCTTTTGGTTTTGTAAAACTCAACCATGTTGATGACGTATGAAGTTCTTCTGGTGGCAAAGAAATTGGTCCAGAACCAATATTATCATGAGAATCAAATCGAATTTTTTTAAAGATAGTTGGCATCGCTAGCACGGCAATGTCTCCATAAAAAACTTCTGAACTGTTCATTTTCTTCTCTTTGTCTTCACTCATTACTTTTAACTCAACTGCCAAATTAGCATCCGTAAAATAATCCACGTCAACTTCCCTAACATATGCCTTTTTCTCTTCCCAATCTAAAATTTCTACTTGAAATTGAGTGCCTTGATGCAAGTAAATCGCTTCTTCATGCAGTAAAGTCATGGCACTAAAGCGATCCATTTCACCAATTACACGGGTATCTGCCGGAACTGACTGATCAATAATCACGACATTTTCTTGTGAAGCTGAACGCAACGATATATCGTGAGCCGGAAAACGATCGCTCATCCAGTGCCAGCGATCTGAACTGCGAACTAGAACGCCTTCTTCTTGTAAGTACTGCAGCAGTTCTTGTACTTCAAATTCTCCGTACTGGTCATCAATGCGGAATGGCAATTCAAAAGAAGCACATTTCAAATGATCCATTAAGATAATAATATTTTCAGGATGAATGCGCACTTCTTCAGGAGATTGATCTAATAAGTACTCAGGATGATTGATAATGTATTGATCAAGCGCTGTTGATTGCGCAACATAAATAACGAGCGACTCCTCTTGACGCCTACCTGCGCGACCTGCTTGTTGCCAAGCACTCGCAATATTACCAGGATAGCCTGTCATGATACATGCTTGCAACTGACCAATATCAACGCCGAGTTCCAACGCATTAGTAGACACGACACATTGAATCGAGCCATCACGTAGTCCTTTCTCAATAGCCCGTCGTTCTGTTGGCAAATAGCCTCCTCGATATCCTTTGATCGAATCGTCTTGTAGCTTCATTTTTGTAACGGCTTGCAAATATGTTACGAGCATTTCCACTCGCACACGGCTTTTGGCAAAGACAATTGTTTGAATGCCATTTTTGATTAAGTGAGTAGCCAAGTCACGAACTTCAAGAATCGCGCTTCTGCGCACACCAAACGTTGGATGGATAATAGGTGGGTTGTAAAACACGATATGCTTTTTGCCAGATGGTGCACCGTTTTGGTCAATCAACTGATGTGGACTATTTGTTAAACTCTCAGCTAGTTCTTTTGGGTTGGCGATGGTCGCTGAAGTACAAATAAAGACTGGATTGCTGCCATAAAATGCACAAATTCGTTTTAGTCTGCGAATAACATGCGCTACATGCGTTCCGAAAATCCCTTTATACGTATGCAATTCGTCAATGACTATGTAATGAAGGTTCTCAAATAATGATACCCATTTTGTATGGTGTGGCAAAATAGCTGAGTGCAACATATCCGGATTGGTCATGACAATTTGACCCGCTTTTCGCACTTTTGTCCGAATAGCAGGTGAAGTATCGCCATCATATGTGTAAGACAAAATTTCTTCTTCTGTTTTTTCAATCAAATCGTGCAAATCACTTTTTTGATCTTGTGCTAATGCTTTTGTTGGAAACAAATAAAGTGCTCGTGCTCCAGGATCGTTCAAAATTTTATGCAATACAGGCAAGTGATAACAATACGATTTTCCTGATGCAGTGGGCGTTACCGCCGTAAACGATTTTCCTGCAGTTGCTAAATCAAAAGCTTGACGTTGATGCGTATAAAGTTGTTCAATGCCTTTTTTACGAAGAGCCGACTTTAAACTACTATGCATTTCAAGCGGAAAATCACTATAATGAGCCGGCTTTTCTTGTCTTGTGTGCCAATGGACAATCCGTTCCATCATATCCGGTTCTGTTTTCCACTCTTCCATTAATACCGGTAAGGTTTTTCGTTTAATCATGTAATTTGCTCAATTCATCTATGGCCAAGATCAATGTTTGCAATGTATATTGTGCTGCTTGAATCGTTTGGATAAACCGTTTTTTACTCGTCTCTTTATAAAAACTTTGGACAAAAAACTGCGTCATGCCTTCTGCCGCTGTATCAATTTGCGGTTTGTGCACATATTTTGGGCGTTCTTGTTGAATATAGAGCAATGATTCCGTTTGCCATTCATTTATTTTACCATGCCAAATATCTGCATATGGTTTAACATCTTCATAGAAATCAGGAACCGCGTCTAGTTCACGCATTTCGTAAAAGCGATCCAAGCATTTTCCACATTCATCATATAATGTAGAAGAGAGTTCTCTAACTGTCATTTTGCAATCCCTCCATTGCCTTTAGTTTATCATATCCATTAAATTGACACGACTTTTATCGAACAGACATTCCTGCAAGTTGGATCTCATAAAAACTTCCGCTATTATTAATATATCTTCACATGACTACTTTTTTACTAGATAAGATTGTTATAACAGGTTTAAACGAGTGGAAACCTTTCATCTTATCAGTCGTCTAAAAGCTTGTGATATGATAGAGTAAGCGAGGTGTATCACAATGGCAATCAATTATCCGAACGGGAAAAAATTCATTCCGCCGAAAGATTTGTCTACAAAAGAAACGGTGACTAAAAAAAAGAAGAAAGACTTTTCTTTCAGTAACCGCGGCAAAACGTTAGAAGATGAATTGAATGAAACAAATGATTACTATCTTCAACTTGGATTAGCTGTTATTCATAAAAAGCCTGTACCGCTTCAAATTGTTAAAGTCGAATATCCATCGAGAAGTGCCGCTGTAATTCGAGAAGCTTATTTTCAAGCTCCTTCTACAACAGATTATAATGGTGTGTGGAAAGGTCGATACATTGACTTTGAGGCAAAAGAAACGGAAAATAAAACTTCCTTTCCGTTAAAAAACATTCATGACCACCAAATTCAACACATGTCCCAAGTCGTCAAACAAAACGGTACGGCGTTTATGATTATCCGCTTTTCATCTTGGCAACGTTATTTTATTATGCCTTTTAACGAACTTGAAGTTTTTTGGAATCGCATGATAAGAGGCGGTAGAAAATCGATCACTTTGCAGGAAATAGAAGAAACTTCATTTGAAATAACACCTGGAGCTTTTCCACGTATTCACTACTTGCCTCTTTTAGAGAATTTATAAGCACCATTATTACGACGAAAGTGAGGAACTAATTTTGAACGATAAAAAAGTATCGCGTGAAGAACGCCGAAAAGCAATCGAGCGCCAAAAGAAAACTGAAAATAAAAATAAGAAAAAGTCTCCTTTGTTTGTGTGGATGAAACGTATCATTCTTGCATTTGTTATTATCGGATTGGCAGGCATTGTATTTGGTGCTTCTCTCTTTGTATATTATGCAAGCAGCGCACCAGAACTAGATGAGGAACTTTTGCGCGATCCAATCAGTCCAACGATTTATGCAGCAGATGGTGAAACAGAAATTCCTTATATCACTCCTGAAAATCGTGAATATGTGAACTATAAAGATATTCCAAAATCGATGGAAAATGCGATTTTAGCAACAGAAGATAACCGCTTTTATGAGCATTCTGGAATCGACTTTATTCGTCTCGGCGGTGCTGTTATTGCCAACATAACCGGCGGTTTTGGTTCTCAAGGAGCTAGCACAATTACTCAACAAGTCATTAAAAACTCATTTTTAAAAAATGACAAAAACTTAAAACGCAAAGCACAAGAAGCTTATCTCGCTTATAAATTAGAAAAAAAATACGATAAAAAAGAAATCTTCGAAATGTATTTCAACAAAATTTTAATGTCAGGCAATATATACGGCTTTGGTACAGCAGCAGAGTATTTTTATGGGAAACCACTTACCGAGTTAACACTTGCAGAGTCAGCACTGCTTGCAGGTATGCCTCAAAGTCCAAATGGCTACAATCCATTTACAAATCCAGAACGAGCTGAAGAACGCCGCAATGTGGTGTTAAGTTTGATGGAGCAGCACAAGAAAATCACTACAGAAGAAAAAGAACAAGCACAATCAGCAGTACTTGCAGATTCGTTAGTTCCTGAAGATCAGCGTCAACCTCAAACAGCAAGTGCTGAACATACAGCGTTTATGGAGATGATGGTAGAAGAACTTGAAGCACTCGAAGGTGATTATTCGCTTGATGAAGGCTTAACTATTTATACGACATTAGAACCTTATGTTCAAACAAAAGTAAACGAAACAATGGCTTCTGATTTATTTTTTGATGAAAAAGTAGAATCTGCGATGACAGTCGTAAATACAAAAACTGGTGGTATCAGTGCCGTTGGCGCAGCACGTGAATACACGGGTGATGTTCGCCATAACTACGCAATTACTAAGGATCGAGTAGTAGGCTCAACAGTCAAACCAATTCTAGGCTATGGTCCAGCAATTGAATATTTAGACTGGTCAACAGGTAATACCGTTGTCGATGAACCTTATTCTTACGACAGTGGACAAGAAATTCGTAACGTTGATGGCAAATTCCTTGGCACAATGACAATTCGTGAAGCACTTTATCGCTCGCGAAATATTCCAGCGGTTAAAACCCTACAAGAAGTAGGTACTGAAAATGCTGAAGATTTTAGTAAAAAATTAGGATTGGATTTTGGAGATGTTTTTGAATCAAGTGTTCTTGGATCTCCTGATAAAAACATTTCCACAGTGGAAATGGCAGGCGCTTTTGCCGCTTTTGGCAATAAAGGCTCTTTTATAGAGCCACACACTATTAAGAAAATTGTTTTTCGTGATGGTTCAACTGAACAAGTTGTTGCCCCAGAACCAGTGCAAGCTATGAAAGACAGCACGGCATATATGGTAACGGATATGCTTAGAGACGTTGTAGATGTCAACTTACCTGGATCTACAGGTAAAGAAGCCTCCATTAGTGGATTGGATATGGCGGGTAAAACCGGTACTTCTAACTATACTGAAAATGAATTTTCAGAGTACAACTTGGATTCGAGTTCAGCACCGGATGTTTGGTTTGCAGGATACACAACCGATTATTCTATTTCTGTTTGGAGTGGTTACCCTACACGAAAGACACCCATTGACACAGCTTCAAATGAACGACTTCTTGCACAGCGCTTGTTTAAAGATGTGATGTCGGAGATTTCATCTCCAGAAACAGCTCAGTTTGAACAACCCGATTCGGTAACTGAACAAGTTATTGAAGTTGGTTCAGACCCATTAAAATTAGCAAGCGCATTTACACCGTATAGCATGAGAAAATCTGAACTATTCGCTCGTGGTACAGAACCAAATTCAGTCTCACAACGCTATATTGTTGAAGACTTAGCAACGCCTACTGGCTTAAGAGCAAATGTTTCAGGCAATTCAGCTCAATTGTCTTGGAATTCAAGTGAGAGCGATGTTTCATTTGAAGTATCCGTTGAAGTGAATGGCTCTAGACAAGTTCTTACTACTTCTTCAAGCAAGTCTTATACTTTCAATGGACTTGAAGATGGAAATAGTTATACTTTCCGTGTTGTAGCGGTTAATAGCACACAACGAAGTGATCCCGCTTCAACTGTAGTAAGAGTTGCGGCTGCTCCTGAAGAACCCGAAGAAGAACCGGTTGAAGAGCCAGTCGAAGAACCGGTTGAAGAGCCGGTCGAAGAACCGGTTGAAGAACCAGTCGAAGAACCGGTTGAAGAACCGGTCGAAGAAGAATCGGTTGAAGAACCTACTGAAGAAGAACCGGCTGATGAGCCTTTAGTGGAAGAAGAGCCGGCAGTTGAAAAAGATCCGATTGATGTACCTGAAGATCCAACTGAAGAAGAAGAAAGCGAAAACCCGCCTGCCAACAGCAGTAGTAATTCCGGAAATGAAAATGGCAATGCTAATGACGATGGTGATGGCGGTAAAGATGAAGATACTGGAAATGGTAAAGATAGCAAAGATGACAATAACAATTAACCAAAAACCCTCGAATGCTAATGCATTCGAGGGGTTTTTCGTTTTATTCGCTCTGTTGGTTGAATTCAATGCGCTTTCTCGCAAGAATTTTTTTCAACTCAGAAAACAATTCATCTAATTGACGATAAGCGGCATATGTTCTAGCCGAGGATTTTATAAAAGACAATCGTTCTGAACCGTTTAATGGTTCAAATTCATCATCTTGTAAAGCCGAGCGACAATGTAACAACAGCTGCTCAAACATTTTAATACTTGACTGCATAGCTTGTCCTGTCGCTTTATCACGTCGTTCATGCAAATAGGCTAGTTCAGCTGAGAGTCGAGCCCATTCTAAAAAATAAGGATCTGTCTGCTCTTTAGTTAATTTCTGTGACAATTTCACGTTTAACAAGTCCTTTTTTCTCACGTTTTTGACCTTCACGGCATCGATCGAAAAGTGGACAAATGTGACACCCTGGATTTTGGGATTTACAGTGATAACGACCAAAGAAAATGATTTGATGATGTGTTTTTGACCAATCGTCTGCAGGGGTTTTTTTCATGATGGTTTCTTCCACTTGAAGCGGATTATCTTTCCAACGATTCAAGCCCAAACGTTTAGCAACACGTTCAACATGTGTGTCTACCGCTAGAGCTGGAATGCCAAAAGCTACAGAAACGACCACATTGGCTGTTTTGCGTCCGACACCTGGAAGCGTCATTAATAAATCTCTGTCAGCTGGTACGATGCTATTGTGTTCGTTTATCAAAATCCAGCTGAGCGCTTGAATGTTTTTTGCTTTATTTCGAAACAAACCAATAGAGCGAATATCCAATTGCAATTCTTCTAACGATACCGCTACATAATCTTTTGGTTCACGGTATTTTTGAAACAAATCAGCCGTCACACGATTCACTAGTTTATCAGTACATTGTGCAGACAACAGTGTCGCAATCAATAAATCAAATGGATTACGGTGAACCAATTCACAATGCGCATCGGGAAACATACGGTCCATTTCCTCGAGGCACGCCAACCACTCTTTTTTTGACATCATTTTTACTTCACCTTCTAATTGCGGTCTTCCAGCCAATTGTAAAATTGAACTTTTTTCACTACGTTTTCAGTCGGCTGAACCCGAATATTTTTATCTCTAAAAAGACTAGCGTGCTTGTTGACTTGCGTTGAAGTGGTAATGTTTTTCTTTTTCCACTCAAATAAAATGCGGTCCACATAACGCAAACTAATTTTTTGTGAAATGACTGCTTCTTTTAAAGCCATTCGAATAACTTCTGGCGTATGACCATCTTGGTCCATCCACATCGAAATCATTTCAATTTCCATCGGAGATAAGAAGCGTCCGAATTCCTGTTCAAACATTTGGAATATTTCTCCTTCTATCTCTTTTTGGTTGTTTTCTTTTGTTTCAATTTGCTCTTCGTAGACACAGTCCAGTAGGCGATCCCATAAAGGTTGTAAAGAAATGATTTCAGTCAAGATATCATTTTCAGTTGTTTGTTCAATAGCTAAATAACCTTGTTGCATCAGTTTTTGAAGCATGGTGGTGACACTTTTTTGAGATGTCATCATGCGTGCACCCACTTCATCAGGTGTTGGAAATTGATTTCCTGCTTGTTGAAAGGATTGAATGTGCATGAGCAACATCGCTTCTTCATCTGTAATCTTCAGTTCTTTATAAAACTGAAAAAAAAGCTGGGAAATGGTAACATTCCCCTGCTCAATCCACGTTTGTAATCGATTAGGTTGTTTCATATCCCAACCACCTTTCGTATTATTCGATTTTAAGGATAGAGACGGTTTAATAGACGTGGGAATGGAATTGATTCTCTAATGTGCTCCACGCCACTAATCCAAGCTACCGTGCGTTCTAGACCTAATCCAAATCCAGAATGCGGAACGGCTCCGTATTTACTTAAGTCTAAATACCAAGCATATGCATCTTCATCCAAATTGTGTTCTTGAATGCGTTGTTTCATCAATTCATAATTGTGAATACGTTCAGAACCACCGATAATTTCTCCATAACCTTCTGGTGCAATCATGTCTGCGCACAACACAACATCATCACGCTCTGGATGTGGCTGCATGTAAAATGGCTTTATACCAATTGGATAATTGGTGATAAATATTGGCATATCATAGCTTTCAGCTAATGCCGTTTCATGTGGCGCACCAAAATCTTCGCCCCATTTAATATCGTCAAAGCCATTAGCGTTCAACCATGTAATCGCATCATCATAAGAAACCCGTGGAAATGGTGCTTTTATTTTTTCAAGTTTCGATACATCTCTTTCAAGACGCTCCAATTCCAGTTTGCAGTTTTTCAAAACAGACTGAACGATATGAGAAACGTATTGCTCTTGTACTTCAAGACTTTCTGCATGCTCAATAAAGGCCATTTCCGGTTCAATCATCCAAAATTCGATTAAGTGACGACGAGTTTTTGATTTTTCTGCACGGAATGTCGGTCCAAATGAAAATACTTTTCCGAGTGCCATTGCAGCAGCTTCCATGTATAACTGACCAGACTGAGACAAGTAAGCATCTTCATCAAAATACTTTGTGGCAAATAATTCTGATGTGCCTTCTGGAGAAGAGCCTGTCAAAATTGGTGGATCTACTTTAACAAAGCCATTATCATTGAAAAACTCATAAGTTGATCGAATAATTTCATTGCGAATTTTCATAATGGCATGCTGTCTGCGTGAACGTAACCAAAGATGCCGATTGTCCATTAAGAATTCAGTTCCATGTTCTTTTGGTGTAATTGGGAAATCCTTTGCTTCGTGAATCACTTCAATGCCTGTTACAGCTAACTCATAGCCAAAAGCAGAGCGTTCGTCTTCTTTTACTTCTCCAGTTACATAAACAGAAGTTTCTTGTGTTAAGCCTTTTGCTGTAGCGAATAGTTCGTCGCCAACTTCTGCTTTGACAACTACGCCTTGCACAAATCCTGAACCGTCACGCAACTGTAAAAATGCAATTTTCCCGCTTGAACGTTTGTTAGCAATCCAAGCTCCTAGTTTAACTGTTTGTCCGTTATGTTTAGCCATTTCGGCAATGGTAATTTTTTTCATCCAGCAATAGCCTCCAAAGAATAATGTTGTATTAGTCTTGCCATTTCGATGTTACAAATTGGTGAATACGTTTTACAGCTTCTGTCAACGTGTCTAAAGACGTTGCATAAGATAAACGAATCGTCGAAGGTGCACCAAAACCTGAACCTGGGATAACTGCAACGTTCGCTTCTGTCAATAGCGCTGTTGCAAAATCATCAACGGACGAATAACCTGTTTTTTCTGCTGCTTCTGAAACATCTGGCAGTAAATAAAATGCACCTTGTGGTCGCAGCACTGTAAAGCCTGGAATCCCTTGGACTTTTGGAAAAATCACATTCAAACGCTCTTCAAATGCTTGACGCATTTCTTTTACTGCATCCTGTGGTCCATTATAAGCTTCTATGGCTGCATATTGTGAAGTTGTTACCGGATTTGATGTGGAATGACTAGCTAAATCTGTCATAGCTTTTATTAAACTAGCCTCACCCGCTGCATAACCAATACGCCATCCCGTCATTGAATGCGATTTCGATACACCATTAACTAAAATAGTACGATTTCTTGCATCTTCTGAAAGAGTTGCTATAGAGGTATGTTTGACATCTCCATATATTAACTTTTCATAAATTTCATCCGAAACAATTAAAATGTCAAATTCACGACAGATTTCTGCCAGTGCTTCTAATTCTTTTTTTGAATAAATCATGCCCGTTGGGTTACTCGGTGTGTTGAGAATGATTGCTCTTGTCCGGTCTGTAATAGATTCTCTTAACTGCTGAGGAGAAATCTTGTATTCCTGGCTGGCAGTCGTTTCTATGTATACTGGAACACCTTGTGCCAATTTTACTTGTTCAGGGTAGCTAACCCAATATGGAATCGGAATGATGACTTCATCACCTTCATTAAGTAAAACCTGAAACAAAGTGTAGAGCACGTGCTTTGCGCCAATACCCACCATTACTTCTTTTGGCGAATAGTTCAACTGTTGGTCTCTTTGTAATTTATTGATGATAGCTTCTTTTAATGCTGGGAGGCCGCCTGCTGGTGTATATTTTGTTTTGCCTTCTAGCATTGATTGATAAGCAGCTTCTAAAATATTCGCCGGTGTATTATAATCTGGTTCGCCAGCACCCAGACCGATCACATCGATTCCTTGAGCTTTTAATTCATTTGCTTTTGCAGTGATTGCTAGAGTTGTAGAAGGTGTTAACGTTTGCACACGATTTGCTAAATTAATCAAATTTTCTCCACCCTTTCACAAGTTCAAAATACGTTTTCGCCATTGACCGTCATTTGCTGATAAATAGACATAATTTAAAGTGTCTTTTTCATCAACAAAAGCAACTTCCCAAACAGGTTCTTCGCTTTCCATACCCAGTTTCGTATGCAGTATTTTTTGAACATCCATTTCTTCAAGAACAAGTTCACGTGCTTGTTGGGCTGTGATTTTGTCGACTAAAGAAAGCGTCTGCATCTTTTCATCACCTACTGGAACAAACACAGCTGTTAACTCGCCCTTACTTGTTGTTCCCAAAACTGTCACGGATGCTTTTGCGTTTGTATATACATATGCTCGTTCTACTTCCTCAATTAACTGTTCACTTTTTGCGCGATCGATTGCGTATTCTTCTATTTCAGAATAAGGCTTATTGCCAAGAAATAAAACCAAAATAATGATAACTACTGCTAAAAAGGACAAAAATCCGAGTATGAACGTAATCCATTGTCTCATATCATCACCTATGTTTTATAAATTGTAAAAATCGCTTTTTCAGCATTTTCTTTATCGAGCGCTAGTCCAAACATTAAATTCTTGTCTTTTAACGTGCGGTTCAAGGCGTCTACTACTTTATATAAATCAGATTGATACGCAAGCTCTACTGTAGAAATCACTTCAATTTTCGACTCCATGGATGCGCCCTCCTTTTCGTTCTATCAATGCTTATTATACCAAGCTTCAATATCGGTTACCATCTTTTCTAAAGACACTTTAGATACTTCGACCTTTGGCAAAGCATTAATAAATTCTTTACCGTAGGATTTGGTCTCGATTCTTCGGTCCAATACAATAAATAACCCTTTATCATTTTTTGATCGAATCAGACGACCGAATCCTTGTCGTAAGCGAAGCACTGCTTCTGGCAATGCATAATGCAAAAATGGATTAACACCTTCTCGTGTAATAATTTCAGATCGCGCTTTGAAGATTGGTTCTTCTGGAGAAGTAAATGGCAATCGTACGACAATAACCGCACGAAGTGCGTCTCCTGGAACATCAACACCTTCCCAAAAGCTATTCGTACCAAACAGAACAGACTTTTGGAAGCGCTGAAAAGATTTTAATAACTTCATTCGACTACCGGATGAAATACCTTGTGCGAACAACATATAGTCATCTAGCAAACCAGTTTCTTGGATTAAATCGACTGTTTTCCGCAACATATCTTGTGATGTAAATAGCACAAAACAGCGTCCTTCCGTCACAATAACCGTTTGAACGACAGCATCCGCAACCGATTCAATATACTCATGCTGAGAAACATGTTGGATATCTGGCATATCTTCTACGATATAAACATGAGCACCTTGATAAAAATCTTTTGGTGGTTCAAATTTCAAAATTGGAACATTCTCGGGAATCCCAATTTGATTAACAATAAAACGCTCATTTGCAGGAACGGTCATTGTTCCGGACAACCAAATAATGGATTTTTCATGCCGTGCAGAAGCCATAACTTTATCTACTAAAGAAGCAACAGCAAACGGTCGTTTGTACAATGACAAACTTGTAGGCAAACTTCTTAAGTCTCCTTCAACCCAGCTAACTTCATCTGATAATGGAAAGACGAAAATTTCACTAAATTCAACTGCTTTTACCATCAACTCTTCTGTCCAATAACGCCAATCGGCAATCATTAACTGATCTTTTATCGTTTTTTCGATTAGTTTGTCCGCTTTTTGTAAAATCAGTTGTGACAAATCAATCCACTCATTTAAATAATGCAACATCTCTGTAAATCGGCTGTCATCAAGTGACAATTCACTTAAAAGTACAGAATTTTTTTTGTGACGACTTGCAGCAAATTTAGCATCGAATTGCGCTGAAATCAGAGTTGCTATTTCATCAAAAAGAGTTCTAAACTTTAAAAACAACGATTCAAGTCTCAATTGTTCTAGCACACTTGAAAATCCAGTGCGCTCTGCTGCTTCAAAAAGCATTGTCGCTAATTGCTGATCGTCTAAACTGCCAATTTGACCAAAAATGTATTTCCACTGCGTATAAACAAATGTTTTTTCATGTTGTGACACCGCAGCTTGAACAACTTGATGTGCTTCATCCCATATATACGCATCAACATTTGCAAGTATTGTTTTTTTACTTAAATGTTGATTTAATAAAAATGCGTGATTTGTAACAATGACATGCGCATGTGCCGCTTGATATAATGCAAACTCATAAAAATCGACTTTTTTCTCTTGTACTGTGAGTCTACGTATATGTGAACGTCGAATTTTATCTAACACAAATTGACCTCCACTAGAAGCATTAATTTCATTTAAATCACCTGTTTTTGTAACAGTTAACCAAACCAATACTTGCATAATTGTGAACGTCTCATCGTACGATTCATCGTCACCTTGAAGCAATTCGACAAATCTTGCTAAATCAATATAATGCGATAAGCCTTTGATCAACGTAATTCGTACTGGAGAACCAATGAAACGTTCAATCATTGCCCCTTCTTTTAAGACAAGCTGATCTTGTAGATGAGTGGTATACGTACTAATCAACACTTGTTTTCCAGTATCAAGGGCGTAGTTAACAGCAGGCAATAAATAACCGATTGTTTTACCTGTACCCGTCGATGCTTCAATCACAATTTCTTTTTTCTCTACCAATGCCTGTTCAATAGATGCCATCATTTCGTATTGACTTGGTCTTTTCTCAAAGTTTGAAAAAACCGTTTCGAGTCCTTCTCGCCAATCTCGTGATTGAGAAACTGGTTTACTCACGTCTGCTGTAAAAGATTCTTTCGACTTAAGTGGAACACCCTTAAAACGCTCAAAATCATCTGCTAGTGAATTTCTTTTTTTCTGTGTTAACTCAAAAAACAAACGAGACAAATCTGATTTCAAGTAGAATGATCGTTTATGAAGAAACGTCAATGTATCGTATGGCAAAGCTTCTAAATCATTTTTCGCACGTAAAAACAACAAAGCTGTTGCCATTGCATCATCATCTGCACGGTGAGCACTTTCCAGCGGGATTCCAAGTTCTGATGTTATGTCTTGAAGCTTAAAACTAAACGCTGTTGGATACATAAGTCTAACCAATTCAACTGTATCCATTGTAAGTCCTTGCCATGTTGGCAATCCACTTCGTTTGAGCTCGGCTTGTAAAAAAGGCAAATCGAAATTTGTATTATGTGCTACAAAAATAGCATCTTGCATTTTGTCATAAACCGTTTCAGCGTAGTATTCAAAAGCTCTAGCTTTCGCTACATGTTCATCAGTAATATTGGTTAAATCCTGTATAAATAATGGAATCGTACGTCCTGGATTAATAAATTCTGTATATGTATCGATGATTTCACCGTTTTCAATTGTCACCATCGCGAGTTGAATAATCCGGTCACCTTTTGCAGGGGAATGGCCCGTTGTTTCAATATCGACAACGACATACTTTTGCGTATTCATCTTAGCCCCTCTTTCTTAGGTGATTACCTAAAAAAATTGTAACATATCCTATCGCTTTAAGCTTTCAAGATGAAAATTCAATCTTCTTTTTAATTTCTTATTTACTCAGAAAAACAGCTCCCATTTTAGGGAGCTGCTCATTTACATAATAGTTGCTTCAGGTTCATAATGAATGATTTCTTTAATTTGATTGTCTGCGTTCATAATTGCGACTGTTGGTTTATGGTCACGTGCATTCTCATTCATCACATAAGCATACGACAATATAATGACAATATCTCCACGTTGAACAAGTCGTGCTGCTGCACCATTCACACAAATCACACCACTGCCACGTTCTCCTGAAATGATGTATGTTTCAAAACGGGCACCGTTGTTGTTGTTTACAATGTGTACTTTCTCATTTGCTAACATGCCAACAGCGTCTAGTAAATTTTGGTCGATCGTAATACTTCCTACGTAGTTTAAATCTGCTTCCGTTACCGTTGCACGATGAATTTTTGAATGTAACATCATTCTAAGCATGAGTCAGTTCTCCTTTGGATTAAAAATAAGATTATCAATCAAACGTGCTTTTTCAAATTGAACAGCTAACGCAAGAATTACGTCATTTTGAATAGTTTTTGTCAAAGATGGATATCCAAGCAGTTCGATATAATCGATTTTTCCAGATGTGTGTTCCGTTAAGTAAGAAATCATAGGCTCGACCGGATCTTGTTTTTTTAAAAACAAAGTTTTCCCTATTTCCAGTGCCTTTTTTAAATGAAGTGCTTCATTTCGCTCAACATCACTCAAGTAAACATTTCGAGAGCTTTTAGCAAGTCCATCTTGTTCGCGTACTGTTTGTCCTCTTCGTATCGATATTGAAAAATTAAAGTCTGCTACTAAAGATTCGATAATCGCTAATTGCTGCGCGTCTTTCTGACCAAAGTATGCCCGATTGGCTTCTGTTAAATGAAACAACTTGGTAACTACTTTTAATACACCATCAAAATGTCCTGGTCTTTTGGCACCACACAGTACATGTGCGAGTGTTCCTGCAGTTAGTTTAATTGAACTGTCCCGAGGATACATTTCGTCCACACTCGGTGCAAAAATCACATCAGTTCCCACTTTTTTAGCAAGTTGTTGATCGCGTACTAAATTTCTTGGGTACCGATCAAAATCTTCATTTGGCCCAAATTGAGCGGGATTAACAAAAATACTCATGACTACTTTGTCATTTTCCTCTTTTGCTTTTTCTACCAATGACAAATGTCCTTCGTGTAAAAACCCCATCGTTGGAACAATCCCAATCGTCTGACCTGCTTTTTTGGTTTCATGAACCCATTCTTTAAGTTCTTCCACCGTTTGTAAAATCAACATTTTTTCTCTCCTTTCGGGAAGAAAACCATATAAAAAGCCCTTCTATCGAAAAAAAGACAGAAGGACAGTAAATGTGAATTAGGTTTCCTCCGTCCCTGTCGTGAATCTGATCAAGGCAGAACTTTTTTTATTCATTTTTAAGGAATCGCGGTTGTTTGGTACAGTTCGCAAGCGATACTGCCCATTAAAAATACTATAACAGAAATTAAAAGTTAAATATATTTTTCTTAATTGGTCATTTCAATATCTGCTGAGTAAATGCCATGAAGTTTCCCGTCAAGTGTCCGCAATTGAAGTACGCCATCATCGCTAATCCCTTCAGCAATACCTTCTAATGTATGGTTCGTCATTCTTGCTCTCACCGGCTGACCAATTGTTGTCGAGTAGCTTTCCCATAAAATTTTTAACATCCCGAAACCTTCGTCAATATACATTTGCGTATAAAGTTCAGTATAAAAAAGCACGGCTCGGACTAGTTCTTGCCGATTGACGGTTTGTCCACTTATCATTTTTAAAGACGTTGCAATACCCTGTACCTCTAGATCAAAATCTTCTTTGTCTTGATTCACATTTAGTCCGATCCCTACAATTAATGCTTGTATACCATCAGCATCCGACTGAAGTTCTGTCAATATACCTGTACATTTCTTGCCATTTAATAAAATATCGTTCGGCCACTTGATTTTAGGTTGCAATGCAGTTACTTCTTCAATCGCTCGAACGATTGCAACAGCTGTTACTAGTGTAAATTGAGGTGCTTTTTGAGGCGGTACATTTGGACGTAGAATAATACTCATCCACACCCCTTTGTGAGCAGCAGAATCCCATTTCCTAGCCATCCTGCCACGTCCAGCTGTTTGCGTTTCTGTTAGCACCACTGTGCCGTCTGGAGCATTTTCTTGCGCTAATTGATGTGCAATAATTTGAGTTGATGTGCAACTTTCAACGTATTCTATGCGTTGGCCAATTCGTTTTGTTTTTAATCCTATTTGAATTGTAATTGGTTCTAACGTATCAGGTATCGAAACAATGCGATACCCCTTTTTTTTAACAGATTCTATTTCATATCCTTTTTCTTCGAGTTCTTTCATGTGCTTCCAAATGGCCGTTCTAGAAATGCCAAATTCGTCTGCTAGTTGTTGGCCTGACAGAGCTTCACCAGTTGACTCTAGCATTCGTTTTGCTATTTTATACGTGACGGTGATATTCATTTACAAACCAGTCCTTTATCGTTTCTTTCTCATTAGTTAATAGACCATAAACAACTAACTTTTCCATTTTTTCAAGCCATACTTTTAGCCAAGGTCCTGATTTTTCTCCGGTCCACTGCATAAAGTCAAGGCCATTGACAGCCAAATCAGATTTTGTTTGTATCGGCAATAAAGCTTTTTCTTTTTCCAACTCCATGTTTACTTTTTTTACTTGAGCTGCCATTATTAATTGTTCTATCGAATACGAATACAATGTCCACTGATCCCATGTAGTCAAAGCTACTAGCTCTAAGCTCTTTTCAATAACTCGCTTTTCTGCATTGGAAAAACGATAGTCTTTTATAGCCGAAAACGGTTGATTTTGCTGGTGCAATAAGTAAAACCATCCAAAAATAGCATGACCATTTGTTCTATAGAATGTCCAATCATTTTCGAAAAGCTCTCCTGCTGGTAAGAATATCGTCAATCTTGAATCTCTTAAATACTTCAAGCTTTTTTGTGTATCTAGACTAGTAAAAATTTTATCAATTTCCGACTTTACCCGTTCAACTGCAATCGTTTGAATTAATGAAGCATAACTTTTTATGGAAGTAAGAGTCTCGCGTTCAATAGTAAAACCTAGTTGACCCGAAAAACGAATAGCTCTTAACATGCGTAATGCATCTTCTTGAAAACGCTCGTCTGGGTCACCGACTGCACGAATGAGTTGACTTGTTAAATCTTGTTTTCCTCCGAAGAGATCGATAACTTTTAAACTTTCAGTCATTGCCATCGCATTAATCGTAAAATCACGTCGTTGAAGATCTTCACAAAGCGATTGAACAAATTCAACAGAATCAGGTCTGCGGTTGTCGGAATAACTGCTTTCTGTTCGAAATGTCGTAACTTCGATGCCTTCTCCGTCTAATAGCACTAATACCGTCCCATGGTCGATCCCTGTATCTATCGTTCGAGTAAATAATGCTTTGACTTGTTGTGGAAGAGCAGAAGAAGCTACATCCACATCGCAAGGCTCTTTTCCTAGTAAATAATCACGTACCGCTCCACCAACTATATATGCTTCAAACCCAGCTTTTTTCAATATTTTAATGACTTTAATGGCTGTTTTCATTTGTTGTTCTTGTCCATCAATTGCTCATATAACTCTTCATATTGTTCTAAAATTTTTGATGAAGAGAAACGTTCTGCTACTGTTTTCAAGGCTCCTTGCCTCAACTTTTGCAATTGTGAGTCATCACGTAACAGTCGAGTGGCATATTCAGCTGCTTTTTGTGTATCACCTAATTCAACAAGATAGCCATTAATGCCTGGTTCAATAATTTCAGGCATACCTCCGATATTCGATCCAATAACTGGAACTCCGCACGCCATTGCTTCTAATAACACTAAACCAAATGCTTCTTTTTCAGATAATAGCAATTTAATATCACTCATACTATAAAATTCAGCCAAACCGTCTCGTTTGCCAAGAAATAAGACTTGCTCGTCTAATCCCAGTTCTCGTACTTGCTGGATGATGCGTCCCATCTCAGGTCCATCACCAATCAATAATAATTTACACTTGATTTTTTCATATGTTAATGCAAATGTTTCAACCACATCTTGAACTCGTTTCACATTACGGAAGTTCGAAACATGAATCATGACTTTTTCATCTGCATTAATACCAAGCTGTTGTTTTAACTTGCTAGCATCTTGCGAAAAGTATTCACGTTCATCAACAAAATTATAAACTGTTTCAATTTCTTTAATGGGTTGTATCAGTTCATATGTTTGTTCTTTTAACGAGTTCGATACAGCTGTTACGATATCAGATTTTTCGATGCCATAACGAATAGCTTCTTTTAAAGAAGAATCCGCTCCCAACACCGTAATATCTGTGCCGTGTAAAGTCGTCACGATGCCAATGTTTGATGCTGCCATATCGCGTCCTAAAATAGCACAAACAGCATGTGGAATTGCGTAATGAACGTGCAAAAGATCCAAGCCTTCATTTTTAATCACTTCAGAAATTTTGGTAGCTAATGCAATATCATATGGCGCATATTGAAAAACAGAATAAGTATTAATATCTACTTGATGATTATAAATATTAGCGTAAGTTTTATTTAAACGAAAAGGTGTACTAGATGTAATAAAATGCACTTCATGTCCTTTTTCTGCCAACATCTTCCCTAATTCTGTAGCAATAACACCAGATCCTCCAACAGTAGGATAGCAAGTAATGCCAATTTTCATTTTCCGCACATCATTCTCTCCTATCCTCTTCTCTCACCAAGTAAACGCCAATCAATAAAACCTTCTTCTAGCCCTTTTAAAAGCACTTCAGCAGTTCCCATATTTGTAGCCAACGGAATGCTATAGACGTCACACAGACGTATCAAAGCCGTTACATCAGGCTCATGTGGCTGAGCTGTTAAAGGATCACGAAAGAAAATAACCATATCCATTTTATCTTGTGCAACCATAGCACCAATTTGCTGATCGCCACCAAGTGGACCAGACCGGAAACGATTGACCTGTAAACTGGTTTCGTCAATAACTCGTTGTCCGGTAGTTCCAGTTGCATATAGTGTATGTTGAGCAAAAATCGGCTCATAAGCCGTCGCAAATTGGATTAAGTCATCTTTTTTTCTATCATGCGCAATTAATGCGATATTCATTAGATCGTCTCCTTTAGTCAATAATGTGTTCCAAGCCATAAATAAGTTCTTCTTTTTCCATTACTGTCTTAATGGATAACACAATTCCTGACATAAATGAGCCTCTATTAAAAGAGTCATGGCGTAGTGTCAGCAATTGACCTTCCCCACCAAGCAAGACTTGTTGATGAGCAACTAAACCAGGCAAACGAACGCTGTGAATGCGCATACCATCGTAATTAGCACCACGAGCTCCTTCGAGAACTTCTTTTTCACCAGCATGTCCTTGTGGATGAATAGTTCTATTTTGTGAAATCAGATGTGCTGTTTTTAATGCTGTTCCAGATGGAGCATCTTTTTTTTGATCATGATGCATTTCAATGATTTCAATATCTGGTAAATAATTAGCAGCTTGTTCTGCGAATTTCATCATCAATATCGCTCCTAACGCAAAGTTAGGTGCGATGA
This sequence comes from Planococcus versutus, assembly GCF_001186155.3. Lineage (NCBI taxonomy): Bacteria > Bacillati > Bacillota > Bacilli > Caryophanales > Caryophanaceae > Planococcus > Planococcus versutus. Next base: position 1,951,436 of record NZ_CP016540.2, read on the forward strand.
TGCATCCAATTTTTTTATTTTTTGAAAGAACTTTTAATTCATCGAGTTGTTCGTCTGAGAAACCAGTCGTCCCAATAACTGGACGTATATTTAACTCTAAAGCATTTTTTGTATGTTCATATACAAATTCCGGCGTTGTTAAATCGACGAATACGTCGGGTGCTGTTTCTGAATAAAGTTCTTCAAGGTTTGTAAAAATGGGCACAGTAAAATTAGCCGGAAACAAATGAGTGTCTGCTAAGGTTCGTCCAATTTCTTTATAGTCAAGTGCCGATACCAATTCCATCTCTGGATTGTTCATTACAGTATGTACCGCTTCTTTTCCCATTTTACCTCTTGCTCCTGCGATAGCTACACGAATCGTCATTTTTGTTCGTCCTTTCTCGTCCAACGATTTTGATCGCGCGTATTGAATTTTTTGATTACTTGGTCATGTGCATCTGCCAAATCAATACCCATAGAATTAGCCATACATATTAAAACAAATAAAAGATCGCCCATTTCTTCTTCGATGCTATTGTCATCTTCAGAATTTTTCTTTTTTTTCGGTCCATATTGATGCATGACTTCTCTTGAAAGTTCACCTATTTCCTCAGTTAAACGAGCCATCAGTTCCATTGGCTGAAAATAGCCTTCTTTATATTGTCCAATATATGTGTCTACATCTTCTTGTAACTGTTTCATCGTTTTTTCACCGTTCATTTCATCACACTCCTCAGTCAATCGTAAAGAAAACAAAGGATGTTGTCAAAACACATTATTTAAACGATAATACAGAAGTTGATATTTACGAAAGGAGCTTAGCAATAGTGAAAGAATTGAAATTTAAGAACGTCTTTTTCATCCTTGTTGGAGCTGCTATTTATAGTTTTGGATTTGTTCACTTTAATATCCAAAACGAATTAGGAGAAGGCGGTTTTGCTGGGATTACATTGATTTTGTACTTCATCTTTAATTGGGACCCTGCTTTAATGAATTTGCTTTTAAACATTCCATTATTTTTTATAGGATGGAAGCTTCTTGGTAGAAAAGTTTTTCTTTATACCGTTATCGGCACTGTAGCGGTTTCTTTCTTTTTGAAAATCTTTTTAATCTATGAAATTCAAATCAACTTACAAGATGATTTATTTTTAGCGGCATTGTTTGCAGGTGTTTTTGTCGGCATTGGACTCGGTATTATTTTCAGGTTCGGAGGAACTACTGGAGGCGTAGATATTATTGCCCGTTTAGCCCAAAAGTACATAGGCTGGAGCATGGGGAAAACCATGTTCTTGTTTGACGCCGTCGTCATTATGTTATCTTGGTTAACGTTTCTCGATCATCGCTCCATGATGTATACTCTTGTTGCTGTTTTTATCGGCGCTCGGGTTATTGACTTTGTGCAAGAAGGTGCTTATTCAGGTCGTGGTGCGTTAATCATTTCAAATTCGCAGGAAGAAATCGCCAGTCGCATTGCTATTGAAATGGATCGTGGCATTACCATTCTTCGAGGCTATGGGCATTTCACGAAAGAAGAACGAGAAGTATTGTATTGTGTAATTGCAAGAAATGAAATTGTGCGGTTAAAGAGCATTATTAATTCGGTAGATCCTCATGCATTCGTTTCGTTAATGGATGTTCACGATGTAATGGGTGAAGGATTTACGCTCGATGAAGAAAAACGACCAATTGAATAACAGGAAAGTACAAAAAAACGGCCCTATGTGGGCCGTTTTTTTATGAACGATTCATACTTGTATAAATTAAAATCAATCTACCCAATTCAAGAACGGCAACTGCAGTAGCTGCCACATATGTCATGGCTGCTGCACTCAACACTTTTTTAGCGTGTCGCTCTTCTTCGTTTCGAATAATGTTATGCGATAACAATTGGTCCATCGCTCGACTGGAGGCATTAAACTCAACAGGCAAAGTTATTAGCTGGAATACAACACCCGCTGCTAACAGAACAATACCAATCAGTAACGCCCCACTCCATGCGGAGAAAAAGCCGATCATAATAAAAACCCATGACATATTTGATGAAATGTTTACAATCGGCACTAACCGATGACGCAAGCGCAAAAACGAATAATCTTCTGCATCTTGGATAGCATGTCCTACTTCATGAGCCGCAACAGCTGTACCAGCAATAGAAGCATCATTATAGTTATGGCTACTTAGTGCCACTGTTTTGGTCACAGGATTGTAATGATCGCTGAGCATACCGCGACTTTCAATAACCTTAACATTTTGCAAACCATTAGCATCCAATATAATGCGTGCGACTTGAGCACCTGTTTGTCCTGATGTTGAACGTATTTTCGAGTATTTTCCGTATGTTCGTTTTAATTTAAATTGAGCCCATAATGGGATGATCAACAAAAGAATAAAATAGAAGATATAACCGCCTATACTCATCTGTAAAACAGCACCTCTTTCTACTTGATGCTTTTATTTTACTTTCAATAGTCAGTGTTGGTCAACTAAAACGGATTGTGATTTATTCAAATAAGCTACATAAAAGGCAAAGCTGACACAAGCAATAGAAAGCCAAAATGTAAAATAACCAATTTGGCTACTGTATTCGCTTAATCTGCTATAAATAGGCATTTGGTCAAATACGTAATCGATCACATCGTTATGCAATGTCCAAATTGCTGTTAACGCAACGGATAGCCACCCAAAACGGTAGTGCTCGATATATAGGACCGCTTGCAACGCCATTGCAAAGTGAGAGCCTATTAACATCCAACCAATCCAGCCGATTGAACCCGTTTCCCAAAGTGTCAACAAATTCATAACAACTGCCCACAAGCCATATTTAATCAGTGTGATAAAAGCCAATGCTTCAATTAACCGGTTTCGTTTTCCAAAAATCCATAACCCCAGAACAATTGTAAAAAACAAACTAGCTGTCGGACTATCCGGAACAAATAGCAAAAAAATAGGTTCTGTAATTTTTAACTGCCAGCCATACCATATGTATCCATAAACGGTACCACCTAAATTGATCAAAAATAGCAAAATCAAAAATGGACGGTACATTAGCCAAGCTGAAATTTTAATCGCGAAGGAAAGCATCATTTTTCTTCCTCTCAAGGTAGAAAAAAAGAGCCGGTTTCCCGGCTCTTTTTCTATTATTGATTATTCTGCTTCAAGGCCTGAAATAAATTCAGCTAGGACTTGTAGATCTTCATCTGTTCCATCCCATGAAGGAGGCATTACTTGCGCTCCGTCTTTTTCAATCCCGTTGACAGCAATTTCAGAGATTTCTTCAGGAGTCAAGCCAGTCCCAACTAGTGTTGGTCCAACAGCTCCTTCTAAATTATCTCCGTGACAACTGATACATGCAGCGCCAGAATATACTTCATATCCTGGATCAGTTGTATCGATTTCCACTTCTTCTGTAATTTGCCCTTGTGCTTCAGCAGCTTCCCAGTCATGGTTAGCTACTGATTCCCATGTAAGGAAAATGATTGCTACTATAGCAAGAATCATAAATCCTGTTGGCAATGGGCGTTTCGAAGGACGTCTTTCTGGTCCACGATCTAAGAATGGTGCTAGCATAAGTGCTCCAAAAGCAAGTCCTGGAACAATGATAGCGCCCACGATATTAAATGGTCCAGAAGCAAATTGGTACTTCAGTAATTGATATAAGAACAAGAAATACCAGTCTGGCAAAGGAATATATGCTGTATTAGTCGGGTCAGCCTGGCCCTCAAGAGGCGATGGGTGAGCAACTGTCAACAGCAGATAACCGATTAAGAAGACTGAACCAATCATCCATTCTTTCAAAAGGAAGTTCGGCCAGAAAGCTTCTGTTTTACCAGGGTATTCGGAGTAATCTTTAGGAACATTCGGCTGACGGAATTCCAAACCTGGAACACGCGAATCCCCTACAAATTTCATCCCTTTTCCGCGATGCATAAGTGTTCCCTCCTTAAAAAATCCTTGTTACGCAATGATTTATAGCGGTCCTGAAATACCTTGTCTTCTAATCATAATAAAGTGAGCAGCTAGCAACCCAAGCAACGCTGCAGGTAAGAAGAAGACGTGAATCGCGAAGAATCGTGTCAAAGTCTGTGCACCAAGGATTGTTGAATCCCCAGCCAATAGAATTTTGATTGAATCGCCAATCACCGGTACAGAAGCTGCAATTTCAATCCCAACTTTTGTTGCGAATAGAGCTTTCATATCCCATGGAAGCAAGTAACCTGTAAAACTTAACCCAAGAATGACACCGAATAGTAAAACGCCAACTACCCAGTTCAATTCACGTGGTTTCTTATAAGAACCTGTAAAGAATACTCGTAGGGTATGAAGGAAAATCATAACAACTACAAGAGAAGCCCCCCAGTGATGCATCCCACGCACAATTTCTCCAAAAGCAACTTCGTTTTGAAGATAGTAAACCGACTGCCAAGCATTTTCAATATCTGGCACGTAATACATCGTTAAGAACATACCGGATAAGATCTGAATCACTGTAATGAAAAATGTAAGTCCCCCAAAACAATAAACAAATGCTGAAAAGTGGTGTGCGGGGTTTACGTGCTCAGGTACTTCATGGTCAGCAATATCACGCCAGATAGGCGTAATGTCCAATCGCTCATCAACCCAATCATATAACTTGTTTAGCACTGGTGTCGTACCCCCTAACTATTAAACTAGTGTGTTATCTCTTACTGCGCCGATTGCAACAAAACCATCTTGTTCTTTAACTTGATACTCATCCAGTGGTCCAAGCGGCGGTGTTCCTGCAATGTTTTGACCATTTTTCTCATAACGGCCAGCGTGACACGGACAGAAAAATTGTGTCGGGTGTTCCGGAGAACCTGCCCAGTTCACTGTGCAACCTAAATGTTTACAAACTGGTGAAAGTGCGATTAATTTGTCGCCTTCTTTATACACCCAAGCTGAATTCGTCACTTCAGATTTGTACCAAGCGTCTGTTTGTTCAAATGTAAAGTCGACACGCACTGGCTCTTCTGTGATATCAGCTACAGCTTGATCAGTTAAAACGTAGTCTCCGCCTTCATGTTGTTGAAGAATCGGGTCTACTGCAAAACGAACCATTGGCATCAACATACCTGCTGCCATGAAACCACCTACACCTGTTAATGTGTAGCCTAAAAATTGACGTCGTGATACACGATTATTACTCATCCTTTTCCCCCCTCTAACATTCAAGGTCAGTCCAATGGACATACTCATTCAAATATAATTACTAGGACAACCTAATGATATATCAATCAATTCTGTAGGTCAATATCGCAAAGAGCCTATTCAAGCAGTTTGTGAACATTTCATGAATGATGTGACCATTCTTTTGTAAATAGCGGTAATACCTGTCTTAACTGATCTTCCATTACCGAATTTTTAAACGATTGATCCATATCTTCTATTGGAATTGCCGGTAACCATAAAACATTTTTCAAGCTATCCAATGTTCGCCATTCAGAATCAGTAGTCAAATAAAATACATGTTTGAATTTTGTATGCTCTACTTCTTTTGTCAGTTCATCAGCTATTCGTTGTCGGTCTGCAGTTTTTCCATAAGAGATAGGCGGCAGCAAAAGAATCCGCCCTTTAAATTGTTTTTCAAGCAAAGCCGTTAAATTTTGCAAATACTCAGAAGCCCCTGCGCTTGACTTCATTCCTGTTTCGCTCAAATCTATTTGAAGTAGCGGCACTACAACTGTATCGATATAGTCTTGCTGATTTAAATATTGATCAATTTCTTTTCCGATAAAATGCATAATCGCTTTTCACTCTCCGTTTTTTTTAGTAGAATTCAATGTTTGCAGTATTGATGAAAGTTCAAAGAAACGATCACGATCGTTAGCATCCAAAGCATCATCAATTTGTTTAGAAAGAGACTCTTCTTGAAAAATCGACATACTCTCTGCGAGAATTTGTTCAGCAGTTTGACGATCTTTCTCATCAATTGATGCATCTTCAGGTACATATGGATTTTCTTCTAGCACCGATAAGTATAGTACCGGCGGTGGAATGTTTGGAAAGTTTAATTGAATATACAAATGCTCTTCCGGATTTAACCGCAAATCATGAAATGACTTTTCTGCATCTGCTGTCATTAAATTCCCCTTGTAAAAGCGGAATGGAATTTCTTTCGACTCACTTGAGGACATAACCATCGCGCGTGGACAATAATGCGCTTCTTCAACAAAATGAGTTTTATCGAGTAGCTCTTCGTTACTTAGCATATAGTTCAAAATCCAAATGCATTCACGTCTTTTCATCTTGTATGATTGCAAAAACCAACGGACAAATTGCTTTTTTTCACCTAAGGATATTGAAGCGGTCATGAAACTTCCTCCTTTCAATCGAAAGACTGTTGCCAATCAAACCACTCGGGGTTTTCTGGTTCTAGTACTTGCAATTCTTTAATAATTTCGAGAGCAACTTCTCTTTTTCCTTCTTCTATTAAAAATAAAGCGTATTTCTTTAGAAAAACAACGTCGTCTTTAAAAGAACTGTAAGCTTTTTCATAATAAATCATCGCTTGTGCATAGTCTTCTGTACGTTCATAAGCTTCTGCAATCATGGGATATAAACCAGACCAGTCATCCCCACTTTCAATGACCATTGTCGCAAGCTCAAGTACATCATCATCTTGCTCTTGTAAATGGAAATAAGATATCAGCGTAAAAATTGCTTCCATATACTCCGGGTCTAGCGCGATTGCCTGTCGCAGATGATGAACACCTTCATTTGACTTACTCAGTTTTAATGCAAGTTTTCCTGCAAAGAGATAGAGCTCTTTATCAAATTCGTCTCTTGCGATTCCTTCACTTATTGCTTGATATGCAGCTTGATAATCTTCTGCCATATTCAAACTTTGAGCTTTTAATAAATAAGCAGAAAAATAGTCTGAATCAATTCCAATTAATTCATCAAGACGGCGAACAGCCATCTCGTATTGACGCGTCTGAAAAGCTGCGAATGCTGCTCCAAACAAAACGTCGGGCGAAGCTTGACTCTCTAGAGCCCTTTCGTAATAAGGCAAGGCCTCTTCATAAGCCGCTCCTGCACTATATACTTCAGCAAGTCTCTCAGAAATATTGACGCCTTCAATAACAATTTGCTGTGCTTCAAGCTGTTGATAAATTGTGGCAGACTCAAGGTAGCGCCCAGAATCTAATAATAGCTCTGCTTTTGCTTGTTGCAATAGAGGTTCATCCGGCAATAATTCGATTGCTTCATTTAACCGACTTTCCGCAGCTTCGAGCAAGCCTTGCAATTGGAACAAATCAGCTAATGTTACAAGTGCTTGAGCATATAATTCATCGTCTTTTGAGATTTCCATCAAAGCATTTAATGCATCATCTTCTCGGTCTGCATCAATTAATAAATTAGCTCGGTCAATAACAAGTTGTGCTTCTTCCGGAAAAATAAACTCAAGATGTTCGATTACTTTGATTGCTTCTTCCACAAATCCGATTTCTGCTAGCCACTCTGACAAACCGTATTGCTCATCCGGGTTACCGTTAAGTAAATAATCATCAAGTAAGGTATTTAGAAGATTGGGATCTCCTTGTTCTACCGCTTTTTGTATTTGTTCTATAGTCGCCATACAATCACCTATTCCTTCACATTCTACCTATCATCCTACACGAAAGGCAGTTATTATCATAATAAAAAACTCTCCATTAGGAGAGTCATTTTGTCAGTATATTGAGATGTTCAAAAAAACTTGGATAGGAAATTGAAATGCATTCGGCATCATCAATCACAACTTCTCCTGTCGCTATTAAAGCGGCTATCCCCGCCATCATTCCTAAGCGATGATCTCCGTAAGAAGTCATTTTAGCACCTATTAACTCTGTTGGACCGTGAATAATCATGCCATCTTCTGTCGCTTCGATAGCTGCGCCCATTTTTGACAATTCTTTAACAACTGCTGCAATCCGATCTGTTTCTTTCACACGCAATTCTTCAGCGTCTTTAATGACAGTCGTTCCTTCTGCTTGAGTAGCAATCAATGCGATCAACGGCAGTTCGTCAATTAAGCGCGGAATCATTTCGCCACCAATTTCAATTCCTCTTAATGCACTTGAGTAGACTGTTATGTCAGCTGAGCGTTCACCTTGTGTGTCATTTTCATTTACTTCAATACGCGCACCCATTTGTTCAACAACATCTAAAATTCCTGTACGTGTTGGGTTGATGCCGACATTTTTTAATACCACTTTACTGTCTTGTGTAATTAAAACAGCTCCAATTATAAATGCAGCAGACGAAATATCTCCAGTGACTTGGACATGAGCCGCTGTGAGCTTTTGACCGCCTTCAAGTTTTATGACATGATCTTGACGCGTAATTGTTGCGCCAAAATGTTCCAACATAATTTCTGTATGGTCACGCGATACAATCGGTTCGTGGATAATGGTTTTGCCATCTGCTTTTAAAGCAGCTAATAACACCGCTGACTTCACTTGTGCGCTAGCAACCGGCAACGTATAGTCAATTGCTTTCAACTGTGTGCCTTGAATCGCTAACGGTGTGTAGTGTCCGTCTTGACGTCCTTTAATATCTGCGCCCATTTCACGAAGTGGACTGATGATTCGCTTCATTGGACGTTTAGCAATTGATTGATCTCCAGCCATGATTGAATGAAAAGAAGTTCCTGCTAATAACCCGAGCATTAGACGCGTGGTCGTACCTGAGTTTCCTGTATCTAAAACTTGAGAAGGCTCTTTCCATAAATCGTCTCCTTGACTTTTGATGGTCACTAAATCGTGCGTCACTTCGATTTCTACGCCTAATTTTCTAAAACAAGAAATTGTGCTCAAACAGTCATCTCCCATAAGAAAGCCTTCGACTGTCGTGATGCCCGTCGCTATAGAACCAAACATAATTGCTCGGTGAGAAATTGATTTATCTCCCGGAACTTGTATACTGCCGGTTAAGCTTGGATTGTTATATGATAACGATAAAGCCATAGAGCCATTCATCCTCTCAAGAAATATACGTATCGTAAATCGTACGTGTTGAAATACATTTTTGCGCACGCGCGCGATCTTCAGTAGTTTGAAAACTAATAATTAGTATACCGAAGACATCTTCACGTGTTTCTAAAATTCGCAAATTGACAATGCTGATTTGTTCTTCTGCCAAATAGCCCGTCAGTTCCGAGATAACTCCTGGCACATCAGGTATATCGATATATAAATCGAACACTGAAAACATAGCACCATGTCCAGAAATCGGCAATTTATCTCGAACCATTTTAGCGTGTGTAAAATACTCTTGAATCGGCTCCGGGTCATTTTTTTGAAGCATTTGCTTTAACTCTTCCATTTGCTCCATCCAGTTTTCTAACTGTTGAACAATCATCACATTGTTTTGAGTCGTAATATCTCGCCACATTTCTGGATTTGCTGAAGCAATACGTGTAGTATCTCGAAAACCACCCGCTGCTAATTGGCGAGTGAACGGGAATTTTTCTTCATGGTCAAGTTGATGAACCAGCGATGCCGCAATTAAATGAGGGAAATGACTAACAATTGCAGTCATATGATCATGTTCTTCAGCAGTTAACACTTTGATTTTAGCTTTCGTGACTGCTAATAAATTTGTTAAACATTGCATGTGTTTTTCATCAGTTTGATGGTTTGGCGTTAAAATATAAAAGGCATTTTCAAACAAGACCTCTTTTGCAGCTTCTACACCACTTTTATGCGATCCAGCCATAGGATGACCACCAATAAACAGATGGTTTAGCTTTTTAGAAGCTTCCATTATTTGTGTTTTTGTACTGCCGGTATCTGTTAATATGACATCATCTTTTAATTTCCAGTACTTGCTTTGTTCCATCAACTTGATCGTGGCACCTACAGGCGTCGCAAAAATAATAACATCTGCTTCTGATGCAGCTTGTTCAAGTGATGGTGGTGAACTATGTATGATACCCATTTTAAAGGCTTTCCTTGAAGTTAACGCACTAGAATCGTAGCCTGCCACATGGACATCACGATTGCGCTGAAGCGCTTTTGCGAGAGATCCACCAATCAAGCCCAATCCAATAATTAAAATATGCTTAGTCACTTTGAACTCACCTGGCTTTTAGCTGATAAATCCGGACGTAGTTTTTTAGCTTCGTTTAAATAAACATGATGAATTTCTTTTTGACCCACGCCTGTATTAACATGCATCATGACACGGATGCATAAAGGCATACTGCCTGGAACATCCATTTCATGCGTACACATGACGGGTACGTAATTCCACTCTTTAATGGTTCTTACGGCTTTAGCAGGAAAAGCTGAAGAAATATCTGTAGTTGTCGAAATGATAACAGATGCGACATCTTCGGGCTCAATGTTATTTTCTTTAGCCATTTCCAAAACAAGACGTTGTGTTTCTTCTTGGATTTCATCCGCATGATCTGCGGAAACCGTAATTGCCCCTCTTATTCCACGTATCATGAAATCACTTCTCCTATCTGCAAAATTAGTTTGTCGTAAGCTGAGCGTGCACGTTTTTCATCTATTTCTTCTACAAACGGTTGTCCTGTTTGTTCGAGAAGAATAAAATTTAATACCCCTTTTGACGATTTTTTGTCTTTTTTCATATAAGGCAGTAATTCTTCAAAAGGTAATTTTTTAAGTAAATGGAATGGATAGCTATTCGCTATAGACCATTGAATAAATTCGTCCAATTTATGATGATTAGACAAAAGCAACGCATACGTCATCCCAACCACCACCGCTTCACCATGAGTAACTTTACCATAGCCGAGATAGCCTTCTATAGCATGGGCTAATGTATGCCCAAAATTCAAATATTTCCGGACACTGCCTTCAAATTCATCTTCTTCAACAATCGCCGCTTTTACAGCAATGCCTTTTTCTAGATGATAAGTTAAGTCTGTTTCAGTCAATTGCTTAAAATCCTTGATAGCCAATATTTCGTCAAGCCAACCTTTGTTGGATATAAAAGCATGTTTGATCACTTCTGCCATGCCTGAACGAACTTCACAAAGAGGTAATGTAACTAATAAAGAGCTGTCATACAACACGGATGCTGGCTGATAAAATGTCCCAATCATATTTTTTCCTAATTCGTGATTGATAGCCGTTTTACCGCCTACTGCACTGTCGTGAGCTAAAATGGTTGTTGGTAGTTGTACAAATGAAATCCCACGCATAAATGTTGAAGCGACAAACCCAACAACGTCTCCTGTAGCGCCTCCACCAAATGCTAACAATATAGAATTCCGTGAACACTGCTCCGTAAGCAAAAAGCTATGACAGGCCATAAAAGTTTCCACAGATTTCGCATTTTCTCCTGATGGAATTGTAAAAACAGCAATTTCCCAATTCGATAAAAAACTCATCAAATAGTGTAAGTGAAGCTCAGCCACTCGTTCATCAGCGATGATTACAATTCGATCGGCTGCATCGAGTAAAGGTCGATAAGCATCCATAAACAACCCATACACTCCAGAACCAATATGAACGCTATAAGGGCGATCAGCTTCGACTCGCAATTGCCTCATATTTAAAACTCCTTTGTGTAATCCATATAGTTTTTCAAATTATCCACTAAGCGTGGCATTTGATCTGCATCAAATTGCTCTAGCAATGCATTTGCTACTTCCCATGCGACAACATGCTCTGCAACAATCGAAGCCGCCGGCACGGCACAGCTATCCGATCGCTCAATACTTGCTTGGAAAGGCTCTTTTGTTTCGATATCAACACTTTTCAGTGGTTTGTATAAAGTTGGAATAGGTTTCATGACTCCTCTAATAATAATTGGCATACCCGTCGTCATGCCTCCTTCGAATCCACCTAAGTTATTAGTTTTACGTGTATATCCATTTTCTTTGTCCCACAAAATTTCATCGTGTACTTCACTACCAGGTTTTCTGGCCATATCAAACCCTAAACCGAATTCGACACCTTTAAAAGCATTAATGCTCATAATGGCAGCTGCCATTTTAGCATCGAGTTTTCGGTCGTAATGAACATAACTACCAATCCCCGCTGGCATGCCTTCTACAATTACTTCGACTGTACCACCTATAGAATCACCATTTTTCTTCGTTTCGTCTATTAAATCTGTCATTTGTTTCGTTACTAATGGATCTGCACAATAGACGGCATCGTTTTCAACAATTTCTCTGATGTCATCAGCAGACTTTCCAAGATAACTTTCAGGATTTACTTTAATACCCCCTATTTCTGTAACATGTGAAACAATTTTGATGCCAAGTTCAGCGAGTAATTGCTTGGCTACTGCACCTACTGCCACACGTACTGTTGTTTCACGTGCTGACGATCGTTCTAGAACATTCCGAAGATCACGGTGTCCATACTTCATGCCGCCATTTAAATCGGCGTGACCAGGTCGTGGACGTGCTATTTGGCGTTTCACATTTTCTGTTTCTTCAATTGGTTCGATTCCCATAATAGAAGTCCAATGTTTCCAATCGTCATTTTTAACGACTAAAGCGACAGGAGACCCTAATGTTTTACCATGTCTGACGCCTGAAACAATTTCGACTGTATCTTTCTCGATTTGCATTCTTCTACCACGTCCGTGTCCACCTTGTCGTCTTTTTAATTCTTTATTAATCATTTCTGCCGTCAAAGGTAACTGCGCTGGCAACCCCTCTATAATAGCTGTTAATTGTGGACCGTGTGATTCTCCTGCTGTTAAATAACGCATTTACACTTTCTCCCTTCAACGTGCTAAAGTATTTATATACCACTATACCATAAGACATTTCTTCAATTCCATATAAAAAGGACATAAAGTGAAACTTCAATCAATTGAAATTTTATCGAGGATACATTGCGATTCTCTATACAAAAAAGCTGCCCCACTTGGGACAGCTTTTTGATCGGGTAAATTAGTTAACCCAGTTGTTCATTGTTTTTTCATATGAAACCAATTCTTCTTCTTTGAAGAACAAGCCGATTTCACGTTCTGCACTTTCAGCAGAATCCGAACCGTGAATCATGTTTTTACCAACAGTGACTGCGAAGTCTCCGCGGATTGTTCCTGGAGCAGCATCTTTCGGGTTAGTCGCGCCCATCATTTGACGTGCAGTCAAAATAACGTTTTCGCCTTCCCAAACCATTGCAAATACAGGACCTGAAGTGATGAATTCAACTAATTCACCGAAGAATGGACGCTCTTTATGCTCGCCGTAATGCTCTTCAGCCAATTCAGTTGGAATTTGCATCAATTTAGCACCTACTAAATGATATCCTTTTTTCTCGAAACGTGCGACGATTTCTCCGATTACGTTGCGTTGAACGCCGTCTGGTTTAACCATTAAAAATGTTTTTTCCAATGTAAACACTCCTCTATTAAAAGCTCGGGCGTTTTGCCCACCTTAAAAAATACTATCATTGTCGAGTCATTTGTCAACCAACAACTTAAAAATTTCGTTTTCCAATAAAAAATGCAATTTTGCGCATGGTTTTTACGCCTTGACCTTTTGGTAAAAAGGACAGTTCACGCAAAGCCTTCTGAAGGTAACGCTCGCTCATTGTTTTAGCTTCTTCAATTCCCGAACTATTGCGTATTGTACTGACAATTTCCAATCGCTCGTCATTCGTCAATTCTTTCTTCAAATTGGCTTTTAACATCGCATAGATTGCGGAATCATTTCGTGCACATAAAATGGGCAACGTAATATTCCCTTGAATAAAATCGCTACCTGCGGGTTTACCTAGCTCTTCATCTGTTGATGTAAAATCAAGAATGTCATCAATAATTTGAAAAGACATTCCAATAAAATAACCAAATCGACGTAAATGTGCTGCTGTTTTCTCATCCGTACCTGAGACAAGCGCACCTAATTCACAACTTGATGAAATCAATAAGGCTGTTTTTCGTTTGATGCGTCGTAAATAATCTCGCAAGTTTTGATCAAGTTTGTATTTATCTTCAATTTGAATAATTTCGCCTCGGCAAACTTCAATCAATGTTTTAGATAAAATCTCATGTACACGAGGTGACTTGACTTCAGTAATTCTCTCTAATGCTCTCGCCAAAATAAAATCGCCCGTATACATAGCCACACTGTTGTTCCACTGTGATTTAACGGTTGGTTTACCTCTACGAATCTCTGAGTCATCTATGACGTCATCGTGGACTAAAGACGCCATATGGATCAGTTCTAGCGGCACAGCGACTTGTTTCATCACATCAATGTTATACTCTCCAAATTTTCCAGCAAGTAAAACAAAAACAGGTCGGATTCTTTTCCCTCCGGCCTGCAATAAATGAAGAGACGCATCATTTAAAAGGAGAGACTCGGAATCCACTGCCTGTTCCAATTCTTTCTCGATCATTTCTAGTTCCGGTTTAAGATCGGAATAGAGCAATTTCAACTTCATCTTTTCCACTTAAAATCCTTCTCCCGCTAGTTTACTTTTTTTATTCCTAAATGGAGGGCTGCGGCGCCTCCAGTGTATGGTTTGTATTTTACTTTTTCAAATCCGACTTCTGCAAACAACTTCGCTAATTGTTTCATTCCGGGAAAAAGTTTGGCCGATTCTTGAAGCCATGAATATTCACTGTAACTTTTTGCAAATAGTTTACCGAAAACTGGCATGATAAAACGGAAATACATTCTAAAAAACGGTTTGAATATAATATTTTCAGGCTGTGACGTTTCTAAGCAAGCAATCATTCCACCTGGCTTTAACACGCGGTGCATTTCAGTAAGCGCTTGACGATAATCTGGTACGTTACGTAACCCGAATCCAATAGTCGCAAAATCAAATGAGTTGTCAGGATATGGTAGAGACATCGCATTCCCTTGTATCAATTTGATTTGCGGCATATCTTTTGTTTTATCATATCCGACATTCAGCATATTCTGACTGAAATCGAGCCCAATAACTTGTCCTGTTTCTCCAACTGCTGTTCCTAATGCAATAGTCCAATCAGCCGTTCCGCAACAAACATCGATAGCTGCGGCACCTTTTGGCACTTGCATTTTGTACATCGTATCTTCGCGCCACTTATTGTGTTGCTGAAAACTAATGACTGAATTCATTTGATCATAGTTTTCAGAAATTTTTTCAAATACTTCATGAACTCTTTGTTCTTTTGTTTTAGGCATATCAGTCATCCTTCTCGGGTCAGCTGCTCAGCTCTATGCTGGTGCGGGGTTATTTGATGGAGCAAAAACTGTTCTAATTCATAGTCAAGTTTACAATCAGTGATGGACATGGTTATTTGTTCATGCAAATTACACAGTTTTTCCATCAACCAATACTTTGTATAATTTTTATCGAGCAAAATTGTATTTGCTTCATGTAAGAAATGCGTGAAGTTTTCAGATTTTAAACGCTCAAGTTCTTCGGCATACCGCAAGTAAAGTAACGCCTGTTTTGCAAGCTGAGCATATTCAGAATAACCGTAAAAATTATAAAATGACATTAAAAGTTCAGTTTCAATAACAATTATTGCTTTTTCGATTTCATCCATTGTTCGAGGTTTCTGCTCAAAAAAAGAAGTTTTACTTTCACTCACTCGAATAATAGCCGTTGCCAATTGTTGGACCATAGCAATGTTCTTTGTGCTAACAAGCATTTGATAATAAATACCGCTGTATAAGTCTCCAGCTAAAACCGTTAACTGCTGTTCTTTAACAATAGGAGTTTCTTCTCTTATTTGATCATGGGAATGCAATGCTGCATAGACGATTGCAACTGTTTTTGCAGAAGATTCAATTTCCATCGACCAAGTTTTCCCGCTTAAAAAAGGCAGCAGTAAAAAAAACAAACGGCACTCTTTGACAGAGGGACCTTCTGTAAATTGATCGAGCGTCCGCTGATGTACAGCATTTAAGATCTCGACTTCCATAGAGAGTATTTTCGATTGTATTTGATGTCCCTTCATACCGCTTGCTCCATTCATGATTTAGCCATACTACAATAGTATATCACAGGCATAGCCCTGCCTTCATCAATATCGTTTATTTTTTAGCTTCACTTTCAACGATGCCGTGAGCAGAATGAATTTCCGCTTTTCCGCGAATTTTCATAGCTGAAGTGTGCTCTGTAAATTGAGCAATCATTACTTCGCCTTTATCCAATTTTTCAGTATGGTGAAATTTTGTATCATTGCCGCGAGTCAATCCAATTACGTTCACGCCATCTTCTTGAGCGCGAATTACAATATATTCTGTCTGAGCCATTTCCGCACCTACTTTTTAAGTTTTAGTTCATATTAATATATGTGATAATTTCCGAACGCTTTACTGCATCGGTTTCAAGTACGCCACGCGAAACTGCTGTTACTGTTTTCGCTCCTGGTTTTTTGATCCCTCTCATGGTCATGCACATATGTTCCGCTTCTATCATGACATAAACACCATGTGGATTTAAAGTATCCATTAGCGAATCTGCAACTGACGAAGTAATGCGTTCTTGAAGTTGCGGTCGTTTAGCGACTGTTTCTACAGCACGAGCCAGTTTGCTTAATCCTGTCACGACTCCACCGCGCGGAATATAGGCGATATGGGCCTTACCGAAAAAAGGCACAAGATGATGTTCACACATCGAGTAGAAAGGAATATCTTTGACAAGCACTAATTCTTCATGCCCTTCATGAAAAACTGTTTTAAAATATTCTTTTGGATCTTCTTTTAATCCTGAGAATACTTCCGCATACATCTTAGCTACTCTTTTAGGCGTATCCTTTAATCCTTCCCGGTTTACGTCTTCTCCAACCGCCTCTAAAATCATTGAGACTGCTTGTTCTATTTTATCAAGGTCTACTTTTTGTGCATTTACATCTATCATTCTGCTTCCTCCTGTTGAAGACGAATCGTTTTTTGTAGCAGGATGTTAAAGACTACTGTTATTTGCCTCTTAACGAAACCTATCCAATCTTTTTATCTCTATATTTTTAGTTTTGAAAGCTTTTTTCAATTCGTAAGCCATTTCATCTATGTGGAAAAAGACGCTACTTCTGTGGTCTGTCTTCCCCTTGTCGAATTTTGCTCAATCGCTTCTACTTTTCTCACATGAATCGTAGCACACGCACAGGTGTTTCGCAAAATTGTTGGCTCAAAAAAAGGACGACTTTTGCAAGATTGTGTCTCGCAAAAGTCATCCTATGTACAGAGGCTAAAGCTTACTTCACTGCGTCTTTAAGCGCTTTACCTGGCTTAAATGCAGGAACTTTGCTTGCAGCAATTTCGATTTCAGCACCAGTTTGTGGGTTACGTCCTTTGCGGGCCGCGCGTTCGCGTACTTCAAAGTTACCGAATCCGATCAACTGTACTTTTTCACCTTTAGTTAAAGCGTCTTGAATCGTCTCAAATGCAGCGTCAACTGCTTTGGCAGCGTCTTTACGAGAAAGTTCAGCTGCTTCAGCAACAGAGTTCACTAATTCTGTTTTGTTCATGCTATTCACCTCCTCTCAAAGGGGATGCAACCATCAATCCTGTAAAAAGAGTATCACATCGAAAATCGCATAGCAACAACAAACAGCTCTCTTTTCTAATATAACCTTCAAATACTGACATATTTTTCTAAAAAGAAGCTATTTCTGTTAAAACGCATCAAATCAGGGGTTTTACTCTTCTAAAAATATCGGTTCATTGTCTTCGTTAATTGTGTAAGGAAGTGAATAAGCTGGCAAGACTGGGAAGTCTTCATACAGGATAAATCGAATGTCTTGGCCAGGTTTCAACTCACCTTCATATTCTTGAAGAGCTGTAAAAAGATCCATTGCATAATCGACATAAACATCCCCGCTGCCGGTAATCACCATGGGCAAATTCCGGTCACTATATGGACTGACTACTGTCGGTTCTTCTGAAAAACCCATTGCTTTATGGTTAAATTTGTAGACATTATCCGCTAATATTTCAGCAATTGGCGCTTGTCCACCATTAGCACTTTTCCGTACATTTACTGATCTAATCGCTTCAGCCGCTTTTAAATCCACTAATTTTACGGTTGGATTTTCTTCAACATCTACTAATACATACTGAAAAACGCCACCTGTTTCAAATGCATTGGACGGGATTTCAGCCGTGTATTGAGGCACAATTTTCGAAAAATCTATTGGATATTTGATGTATTGATCAATCTCCATGTCTCTTGTTTTGATTGGCAACAGTCCACCTGTTTCATCTCTATATTGGTTTACTGCATTTTGAACAGTGAGTAATTGATCTTCATAAGGAACTTGATTTCCAGCTCTCTCATCTTGTGGAAAACCACAAGCAGTCAGAAGAACAGCTATCAATAAAAGCAAACTTAGCATTGATATTTTTTTCATTTTTCTCACCTCACGCGCCGCCTGTAGGGCCGCTAAATACTGTGAATACCATGATGAAAAATCCAAGAATTAGTAAGATATAAGCAACTAGTGCAAACGTAAATTTAAGGATGCCATTCTTTAGTTTATACCTGCTCAAGTAAATCATACCCATCGAAATCATTAAAAAAGCAATTCCAGCAAATGATACCCACATTTTGTCTAAAGAACTCATAATTGCCCGCCTTTCATAGTGTTTCAGTCCATAGTATAGCACAAAAAAAGAAGAGTCAGCATGGAGCTTCCTCTTCTTTTGTGACAATTAAAGTAAGTCGACTAAATCTTCCATTTCGTTCTTTTTGGTCCGCCCCATTAAGCTTCCAGCTGCTTGGTCAGTTGATACATTTTCAAAAAGAACCGAGTAAAGTGCAACTGTAATCGGCATTGGTACATCGTAAGCTTTAGAAAGTTGATAAGCGGCTTTAGTCGTGCGAATTCCTTCGACGACCATCCCCATTTCTTGCAGCACTTCATCTAACGACTTTCCTTTGCCTAACATGTTCCCTGCTCGCCAATTGCGCGAGTGAACACTTGTGCACGTTACAATTAAATCGCCCACTCCAGTCAATCCAGAGAAAGTTAGAGGTGTTGCACCCATCTTAACTCCTAAACGCGCAATTTCTGCTAGTCCTCGCGTCATAATGGCAGCTTTTGCATTATCACCAAACTCCAATCCATCCGTAATTCCGACAGCTAAAGCGATAATGTTTTTCAAAGCTCCTCCAATTTCTACACCAATGACATCCGTATTCGTATAAACACGAAAATACTGATTCATAAATAGATCTTGGACTCGAATGGCCGACTCAGTGTTCTCACAAGCTGCTGTAACAGTGGTTGGATGTTCTTGTACTACTTCTTCTGCATGACTCGGTCCAGACAACACTACGATATCTTCAATCCATTGCTCAGGAATTTCTTCGCGAATCATTTCACTAATCCGCTTTAAGGAATCTGGTTCGATTCCTTTTGAAACATGAACAAACAGTATTTTTTGATCAAGATTCTTTTTAATCTCTTGGCATACTTCACGAATCGCTTTTGTAGGTACAGCTAATACAAAAATACAACTATGCGCAACTGCTTGAGGCAAATCACTTGTTGCTTTCAAGCTTTCTGGCAACTTCACATCTTTTAAATAACGTTTGTTTGTGTGCTGATTGATTTCATCGGCTTGTTCTTTCCGATGTGTCCAAAGAAGTAAATCATGACCATTTTGAGCAAGTACATAACTCAGCGCGGTTCCCCAACTTCCCGCTCCAAAAACTGAAACTTTTTCCATAAGTTAAACCCACCTTTTTATCTTAAGTACGAGCTCTCGTTATAAGACGAAGAGGAGTTCCTTCAAAATCGAAACTTTCGCGAATCCGGTTTTGCAAGAAACGTTCATAGCTAAAATGCATTATTTCTGGCTCGTTAACAAAAACCACAAATGTTGGTGGTTTAATCGCGACTTGCGTTGCATAGTAAACACGCAAACGACGGCCTTTGTCTGATGGTGCAGGGTTCATAGCTACTGCATCTTCGATTACTTCGTTTAAAATACTCGATTGAATACGTCTTGAGTGATTATCATTCACTTTGTTGACAATCTCTAAAATACTATGCACACGTTTGCCGCTGATTGCTGAAACAAACATGATCGGCGCATAATCAAGGAATAAGAAATGCTCGCGAATTTTACGCGTAAAAACATTCATCGTTTTTTCGTCTTTTTCAACTGCATCCCATTTGTTTACGATAACAATGACTGCTTTACCAGCCTCGTGCGCATATCCTGCAATTTTCTTGTCTTGCTCTTGAATACCTTCTTCTGCATTTAAGACGACTAAAACAACATCCGAGCGTTCAATTGCACGTAAAGCACGTAAAACACTGTATTTTTCTGTTGTTTCGTAAACTTTCCCTTTTTTGCGCATTCCTGCAGTATCAATAATGACATATGGTTGTTCATTGTACTCATACTGTGTATCCACAGCATCGCGTGTTGTTCCTGCTACTTCACTGACAATAACACGTTCTTCTCCTAAAAATGAGTTTACGAGAGAAGATTTGCCGACATTTGGACGACCAATCAATGAAAATTTAATGACATCGTCCGGATATTCTTCATCATCTTCTGCTGGGAAGTTTTTAGCCACTTCGTCCAGTAGGTCTCCTAATCCCAGTCCGTGTGATCCTGAAAGCGGAAAAGGTTCGCCCATACCTAATGTATAGAAATCATAAATCATGTGACGCATATCGGGATTGTCGATTTTATTGACAGCTAAAATGATCGGCTTTTTTGTCCGATATAAAATTTTAGCTACTTGCTCATCTTGTGTTGTAACACCATCGCGTCCATTTACAAGAAAGATAATGACATCTGCTTCGTCCATAGCGATTTCTGCCTGTTGTCGAATTTGTTCTAGGAATGGCTCGTCACTAAGATCAATGCCTCCTGTATCTATAATATTAAATTCGTGTGTCAACCAATCTGCCGAGCTGTAAATACGGTCACGTGTTACTCCAGGAATGTCTTCCACGATTGAAACTCGTTCTCCTACCACGCGATTGAAAATCGTGGACTTACCAACGTTCGGCCGGCCGACTATTGCTACTACCGGTTTTGACATAATAACTTCATCCTTCCACTTCTGATATGCCTATTATACACGAAAAAGAAGATGGCATCTGTTAAATGTCCATCTCCTCCATATGTGCAATATTCAGTTATTCTTCATAATTGCATAGCTTGCTGGATCAAAGCCTCTCATAGAAAGATATTGAGCTAATTCTCCAGTAATTATTGCAGGACATTTTGGCAAATCTATCAATTTTTTAGCACCAAGCGCTGTCATCATCATCGACAAATCTTCGTGCAGTGATTCGATATCAGCAATCAATTGTTTTTCTCCTTGTTGCATCGCAGTTTTTAAAAACGAACCAGCTAAACCCACAGCATCGGCGCCCAATAAAAATGCTTTGATTATGTCTTGTGCATCTTGTATTCCGCCAGATGCTAGCACTATTTTATCAAATGCACTTTTGACTTCTACAATTGAAGCAGCTGTCGGAATGCCCCAGTCTTCAAAGTAAGCCAATTTTTTTCGACGTCGTTCATTTTCAATCTGCGCAAAGTTTGTTCCACCAAAGCCACTGACATCAATTGCTGCTATAGCACTTTGTTTTAATTTCCCTGCTGTTTCTCGAGACATACCAAATCCCGTCTCTTTTACAATTACAGGGACCTTTACTTGCTCAGCTATAGCTTGTATACGCTCGAGTGCACCACGAAAATCTCGATCTCCTTCAGGCATGGTTAATTCCTGAATAACATTCAAGTGAATTTGCAATGCATCAGCTTCGATCATTTCAATTGCATCGTGAGCTTGTTGAACAGTTGCTTCACTGCCGAGATTGCCAAATAAAATTCCATTTGGATTTTCTTTCCTGACGACAGAATAGGTACGACGTTCACTTGCATCTTTTAAAGCAGCCATTTGCGACCCAACAGCCATCGCGATTCCGGTTTCTCTTGCAACACGCGCTAAAAGACCATTTAACTGTTGTGTATCGTGCCCTCCGCCACCAGTCATTGCATTGATAAAAACAGGTGATTTCATCTTCAAATCACCTGTTTCAGGTTTTATGCAATTATCAGATACTGCTACATCAGGCAGAGCCTGATGTACAAACCGAATGTCATCAAACATATTTTTACTGCTTTGTCCTGTGGATAAAGCATACTGTATATGATCCATTTTCCGTTCAGCTCTTGACATATTATTCGGTTTTAAATCCTTTTAATTTATCACCAATAACATCACTGATAGAGAATCCAGACGACTCTTCAGGAATATCATAACTTGAAAAGTCTTGATCATTTTGTTTTTCCTGCAAATCTTTAATACTAAGAGACAATCGCTTATCAGCTTTGTTTACTTCTAATACTTTAACTTGCACTTCTTCGCCTTCTGTTAAAACTTCGTTGGGTGTTCCAATATGTTTATGAGCAATCTGCGAAATATGAACCAATCCCTCAACACCTGGGAGCACTTCGACAAATGCACCATAGCTAACCAGTCTTTTAACCTTTCCAGTATGCACAGAATCTTTAGGTGCTTTTTCATCAATCGTATCCCACGGTCCAGGCAATGTCTCTTTGATGGACAAGGAAATACGTTCTGAATCTCGATCAACCGATAATACTTTCACTTTTACTTCTTGACCTTCAGTAACAACATCAGAAACTTTCTCCACATGTTCATGTGATAATTGAGAGATATGGACTAAGCCATCTACTCCTCCAATATCAACAAAAGCTCCAAAAGAAGCAATGCGTTGAACTTTTCCGCTCAATTCGTCTCCGGCATGGATTTGTCCCATTACTTGCTCTTTTTGTGACTCTTTTTCTTTTTCAATAACTGCCCGATGAGACAAAATTAACCGGTTGTTTTCCTTTTCCATCTCAACTATTTTAAATGTTAGTGTTTTGCCTTTGTAGTCTTCAAAAGACTCGACAAAGTAATCTTCCACAAGAGAAGCCGGAACAAATCCGCGCACACCCAAATCGACGACCAAACCACCTTTAACCACGTCTTTTACTTGTGTTTCAATAATTTCTCCTGAGTGGAATTTCTTTTCCAAATCGTCCCATGCTTGTTCAGCATCTACTTTACGTTTGGATAAAACAAAGTTATCATCTTCGACTTTAGTAATAATCAGTTCTAACTCGTTTCCAACTTCAACAGAATCTGATGCTTTTTCGATATGCAAGCTTGATAACTCACTAATTGGAATAACGCCATCAAAAGGCGCTCCTTCAATTGTTACCGTAACAGCTTTTTCCTCTATTTTTGACACTACCCCTGTGACGCGATCTCCTGTTTGGAAGTCACGGTTTTCCAACATGTTCGTTTCCTCTGACATAAGTAGCCCTCCTTCACAAACTATCCATCTTCTATTTTATTCGAATTCTCTAATAAAAACAAAAATTATCACTTATTACTAGCGTAGTCGTCTATGATCTTCTGAATACTCCCCATAATTGCTTCCGTTACTTCATCCACTGAAGCTTTCCGCTCACGATATGGCTCCATTCGTATGGGTTCTCCGTAAACCACTTGCACTTTACGAAATGCTTTGTAAGGTCCAATAATTGCACACGGCATTACGTCTGCATTTCCTCGCAGCGCAAAAAATCCAGCTCCGCTTAGTCCTTTTTGCAAAACTCCGTCGGTAGAGCGAGTTCCTTCTGGAAACAAGCCAACCACTTCTCCGCCTTTTAGTATTTTTAACGCTGTTCGAAGGGCTTCACGATCGCTCATGCCACGCTTTACAGGGAAAGCATTTACTTTTGGTAAAATGGATTTAAGTATCGGAGCATTGAACAACTCTTCTTTCGCCATAAAATGAACCGTTCTAGGTGCAGTCATCCCGACAACCGGAGGATCAAGTGCATGGATGTGATTTGAACAAAGAAGAATTCCTCCTTCTTTCGGAAAATTTTCAGCTCCAATTACTTCAAAGCGATAAAGAGGACTTAATACCGTTTTTACAAGTCCTTTGCCAAAAGCATATAAATTCATTTAAATCATCCTCTCCTCGGCCAATTTCAAAATTTTCTGTGCTGCTTGATCAATGGTTAAAGTGGTGGTATCTAAAAACACAGCGTCTTCTGCTTGACGCAATGGTGATACTTGACGTTCACTATCCATTTTATCACGTTCAGCAATTTCAACTTGCAACTCTTCAAGTGATGTTAAAATACCACGTTTGTTATTTTCTTCAAATCTTCTTCGAGCTCTTTCTTCAACAGATGCAGACATAAATACTTTTAATGCAGCGTCCGTTAAGACATGCGTTCCAATATCACGACCATCCATTACCACTCCACGGTCTTTAGCTAGTTGCTTTTGTAATTCAACCATGTGCTTGCGTACTAGTTTATGTGTCGCCATTTCTGAGACTGCTTTTGTTACGTGTTGAGATCGAATAGCTTCTGTCACATTTTTCTTATCAAGAAATACGAGCTGGCCATCTTCTGATGGCTGTAAGTCGATTTCTGTTTTCGCTAATAATTTTCCAGCTTCTTCATTGCTAGCCATATTAATTCTTTCTGATAAGGCTTTCATTGTAATGGCACGGTACATCGCACCTGTATCGATATAAATATAACCTAACTGTTCTGCTACTATTTTTGCTATTGTGCTTTTTCCAGCTGCTGCTGGACCATCGATTGCTATTTGTATTGGTTTTGTCAAAATAGTCACCTCATCTTATGAATTCATCACATTTTAACATAAAAAAAAAGTCTCTATGTGTAAGACCTTTTAGTATGCATTTATTTCCCTGACTGTGTTGTAGAACTTTGCTCAACGTAATGTGACACGGAAAGCAAATGGGCTTGTTTAACTTTTCGGAGACCAAACCACCATAAAAACAACATAAATGGAATGGCCCCATACATAATATTATCGTATATGTAAAGACTTGTGTTATAAGCCAAATGGAGAATAATGGAACTTAAAAGAGCCCACCCTATCCAGCGTCTACGCTTATTATCTTTACTAAACTTGGCTATACCAAAATAATACCCCATAACAACACCAAATAACGCATGACTTGAAACTGGTAAAAATGCACGAATAAATGCAGTCTGTAAGCCGAACTCTAGTATGTATAATATATTTTCGACAGTAGCAAATCCTAAAGAAATGCTGGCACCATATAAAATCCCATCATACGGATCTTCAAAGTCTACATGACGATATACCGCAATTAACAAGACGAACCATTTAAAAAACTCTTCAATCACGCTTGAAAACACAATATTTTGTAAAAAATGATTCACAAAAACTCCTTCAGCATCAAATACATATTGAACAAAAAGAATTGGGAATGTCAAAACAGCTCCATATATAAAACTTTGAAACAGTAGCTTTGATGGTTCCCCAGCAAATTGATCACGTAAATAGAAATAACTGAAAAGCGCTAGGCCCGGGGCTATTGCTACAGTCAATAAAATGATCATACGCTTACCCCTTTAGTTGAATTGTCCCTATTGTATCATGCTCTTCCATTGTTTTCAGCTCGCCCTTTGTTTCTTATCGGTGGAAGGCATCGTCCGGTACATCTCTCCCAGCAGACAGCAATACCGCTAGTTTAATACGTGCTTTTTTACTATCGTAATCACTTCCGAGGATTACGCCACGTGCCATCAAATCATGCGCGCTACCCGGATAACTATAGGCTGGATACGTATTTCCTTCTTCAGCACTCGTTGTTAATACAACAGGTACTCCTTTTTTTACCGCTTGGTCAATCGCTTCTACCATGTGTGGAGATACTTGTCCTCGACCTGCAGCTTCTAAAATTATTCCTTTGCAAGGACCTGCAACCAGCTGGTCGATTAAATAGCCATCTTGCCCTGAATGACATTTAATAATATCCACGCGCGGCAACGTCTCTTTAATGACACGTACTTCATGTATGACCGGTTTCTGATAAACTCGTACAGTATCATTATCAATAATCCCTAAATAACCATGCCCAAAAGAATCAAAGCCTTGTAAATTACTAGAATGAACTTTTTTTACGTATTTCGCACTATAAATTCGTTCATTAAAGACTACAACAGCACCTATTCCTCGTAAATTCACATCTACAGCCACGTAGATCGAGTTTTGCAAGTTGGAATAGACATCTGTTCCGACTTCTTCAGGAGACCGCTGCGAGCCTGTTATTACAACTGTTCGGTCGTCATCAATTGTTAAATCCAAAAAGTAAGATGTTTCTTCTAATGTGTCTGTTCCATGAGTTACAACAACACCCTCAACTTCTGGATCTTCTAATTCTTCAAGAATTGCCTGTCTAATTTGTAGCATTTGGACAAAACCAATATGCATACTTGGCAGTTGCAAAACATCCACTACTTTTACTTCAATATCTTCAGGAAGTTGACAAAGTTCTGCTAATTCTTTTCCTGAAATCGCTCCTGATTTTAATAGTCCATTTGAAACTTCTCTACTGGCAATCGTTCCGCCTGTTGTAATTAAAGATACCTTTTTTTTCATTTCAGAACTTCCTTTCTTACTTGACTAAACGCATGTTAGTTAAAAATTTTTAAACTTCTCCTCTTTACATAAGTCGCTCTTTTTTGGCAATCGCTTCCGCAATTTGATGGCCATGAAATCGACCGTTTTCTATGAAAATTTCATTGGCATTATTGCCTGCTGCAATCACTCCAGCAATGTATAAATTTTCTACATTAGACTCCATTGTTTCTTCATTAAATATGGGTCTCCCCGAATGTTCTTCAATTACAATCCCCATTGATGTTAAAAATACGTGATCTGGATGATAGCCAATCATAGCAAAAACAAATTGATTTGGAATGGTTTCTTTTTGATCATTTGCAGTCAACTCAACGCTATGATCGGTAATGCGATCCACCATCGAGTCGAAAAGCATCGTGATTTCTCCTTTTCTCACCAATCCATCAAACTCTGGTAAGATCCAAGGTTTAATGCTTTTTGAATAGCTAGTTCCATGATAAGAAACTGTTACTCTGCTGCCTGCTTTATGCAGTGCTAAAGCAGCGTCAACAGCAGAATTTTTACCGCCAATCACTAACACATCTTGATCAAAATAAGGATGCCCTTCTTTAAAATAATGCATAACTTTCGGCAAATCTGCGCCTTTAACATCCAATGTGTTTGGCTGATCGTAATAGCCTGTAGCAGCGATTACGTACTTTGCTTGGAATTGACCTTTTGTTGTAGTAACTGTAAAAAACTCATTTTTTTCCACTCGTTCAACGGTTTCAAACGACCGCACTTGAATTCCGCTTCTTTTTACAACTTCGCGGTAGTAAACCAACGCTTGATTACGCTTTGGTTTATGCTCTTCTATAATAAAAGGAACGTCACCAATCGCTAATTTTTCACTTGTACTAAAAAAAGTTTGATGTGTCGGGTAATTAAAAATAGCATTGACGATATTTCCTTTTTCAATAACTACTGTTTGTAGACCTATTTTCTTTAGTTCCATCGCAGCCGATAAGCCACAAGGACCGCCTCCGATAATTAATGCATCCACTTTCTCCATTATAAAACATCTCCTGTACTTAAGCTTTCTCTGTAGAAAAAACAACTTTCCTTTGCATTTATTTTATTCTCTCGCATCGATTGAATGTGTAATCGTCAGTAAATGAAACTCCGCAGGTGCACCAAGTCTAAGATGCAACGTGGTCGTCCCAAACCCATTACTAATTAGTTCGACACGGTTTCTTTTCCACTCTATCGCACCTTTTCTAAACATCCCAAAAGGTCCAATTCGGATTTGACCACCGTGGGTATGACCTGCTAGCAGTAAATCAGCAGAGTAAGGAGCTTTTACTTTCCAAAAATCGAAAGGTGTATGAGAAACAAAAATAACGGTATCTTGTTTTTTAACATCTCGAAAAGCATTTTCAAATCCATTTGGCTTATAAGCAAAATGATCAAGTCCAACTAGCCTTAACTGATCGTTGCCAAAGAGTGGTACTGATATATCATCCATTACAATAACTCCATAATAATCAAAAATTTTTCTGAGCGAGGTTTCATCTACTTCTCGGTCGTTGTTGCCCCATACAAAATATACGGGCGCATAAGCGCTTAATAGTTTAATATTATTAGCGACTCTTTCAAGAGGTACACCTCTCTCGACTAAATCCCCTCCTATAATTATAATATCAATAGGAAAATTAAGTGACTCAGCTTTAATTATTCTTCTGTGGACATCAGCGATAAAAAGCAGATTAAATGGTCTAAACTTTTTTTGTGTTGGCAGTTTAATGGTTTTTTTCACCAGATTTTCTGAAAAAGCATTTCTTACCATAAAGACCAACAAGGCAATTGCTGCTAAAACGATTCGCATTAAATATTTCATAGAGAGATTCCTTTCATAACGAAGAAAAAAACATAAGCGAGGCTTATGTTTTTTATTTTACACTTCTATTAATCTTCAGCAATATCTAACACTCGGAAGCCCGATTTTTCAAGTTCTTTTATAAATCGGTCAATGTTGCCTTTCTTTTCAACCTTTAACACAATGCGTCGAACCATTTTATTGCTTTCATCGAATGTAACGAGCGAAATTACAGATTCTTTATGCTTCTCAATAATTTCTCCTAAACGACCAATACGTCCTTCTGATTCAACAGAAGTAACCGTGATGCGGTAGCCTGGTTCGTTCATTCCAAAAGCGCTTTGCAATTGATTAACAATATCAAAACGTGTAACTATCCCTAAGAAATGATTGTTTTCTACTACTGCAATAATTGGGAAGTCGGCTAGTTTAACTAAAGCTTTTTCGTAAACATCGTTAATATTCAAATAAACTTCTTGATTGACGATTACATCACTAACTTTGGTTGAACTGATAAACTCAGCTTTCGTTTTACCAGAGTAGAAAAACGCACGATATGCATGATACCAAGTAAAGATTCCTTTAAATTCAGTTCCTTCAACTACTGGTAAAGCATCGATTGTGTAATTATCTAACAAATCAAATCCCACTTGTACAGAATCTTCCATTTTGACTGTATAACATTTTTCTTTTCCCACCATTACACTTTTAACAAACATTTGATCTCCTACTTTCTTTTATCTTTTAGCTATTCCCTATTTAAATCTAAATTAACCCACTAATTTTATGGTAATGTTAAGGTTTGACCGGGACTAATACTGTTTGAACTTAGCCCGTTTGCTTGTTTGATTTTTTCAACTGCTGCTGCTGCACCTGTTGCTCCATAGTTATTCACAGCGATTCGATAAAGTGTTTCACTAGACTGAACAACATAGGTTTTACCATTAGCACTCGGGGTTTCTTCTTTTTTATCTTCTGCTTTTTTGGCTTTTGCTTCCGCTTCTTTTTCAGCTTTTGCTTTTTCTGCTGCTTCCGCTTTTTCGGTAGCCTGTGCATTTGCTTGTTGTTCTGCTTGAGCTAGTTCAGCAGCTTGTGCTTTTTCTGCTTGTACTCGTGCTGCTTCTGCTTTTGCTTGCTCTTCAGCTTGTGCTTTTTCTGCTTCTGCTGCTTGTGCTTTTTCAGCCTTTTCTTTCTCCTCTTCTTCTTTTTTAGCAAGAGCAACAGAAGTTGCAGAGGGCTCGGAATTCATTTCGAAACTTACTTCGTTTTCTACAGATTTGGCTGTCAATGAATCATCGGGTTGAAATATAAAAGCCACATAAATCAGCATCGAAATCGGGATAAAGATAAAGATAAAAAATAATGCAGGCAACAAGAGACCTTTACTTTTTTTAGCTTTAGGCTTTTGAGCTTGTTTTTGTGCTGCTCTAGACAACACAGAGTTTTTGTCCATCGAAATTTCTTGTCTATTCTTTTCGATCGATTCACGGTAACTATTATTTCCCATGCTTGACTACCCCTATCTTTACGTATATATATAAATCTATTATGACGAAAAAAGACTCATTTGTAAATGACAGTTAATTAAAACCTTACATAGGTAATATTACACGTAAACGATCTTCCCATTCAACAAGCACGTTGTTTTTTGCTGAGTAATTAAAAGCTTCAAAATTCTCGTAATCGATTCCATCATTCACACAACAATTATCAGGTTTAATTATCAACTGCTGATCAAAGCTTTCAATTAGGTAAGTGCGTAGACAATTCTGAAGCGAAACCAATTCTCTAATTTTCATTACTTGTTGTTTCTTACCAATACTCAGTAATTCCAATTGTCGAATAATGCCTTCTAATGGCAATTTCGTCATCCAATAAGAAATTACTCGAAAAGCGGTTTCTCGCACTATTCCTTGATCAATCAAGTAAGTGGCTGCTGCTCCTTTGTGATAAACTTCTTCTATTTCATATTGAGTAGGTAAGTCATCCATTACTAGACTTTCAAGTAAACCCTCATCTCCTTGTGCATATAACAATGTAGCCAAAGCCGGTTTTCCGTCCCTTCCGGCTCTCCCTACTTCTTGTACATATCCTTCAATTGAAGTAGGCAGTTGAAAATGAATAACTTGACGAATATTAGAAATATGAACACCCATTCCAAATGCATTAGTAGAACAGATCCATTGTATTTCTCCATTTTGAAATTGCTGTTGAACAAAAATACGGTCTTGATGCTCCATTCCTCCGTGATAAAAAGCAGAAGAAATTCCTTGCTCGGTCAAAAGAGCAGATAATTCTTGGGACTTTTTTCTAGTTCCGGCATAGATAATTCCAGGACCATTAAATCGATGGATAAATGTTTTTAAAAACTCTATTTTTTCATGTCGGTCTTCAAATTTTTTTATATCATAAACAATATTTTTTCTATCCATGGGGTGACAATAGATATACGGTTCCATCAAAGATAAGTATTCTTTAATCTCTTCAGTCACTTTGTCAGTGGCTGTTGCCGTAAGTGCCAGAATTTGAGGAAAATTTAACGTCGGTAAAATTTCAGAAATTCGCAAATAATCTGGTCTGAAATCAAATCCCCATTGAGAAATACAATGAGCCTCATCTGCCACTAACAAGGAAACTCGAATTTTTTTCAGATTTTTTTTTATGAAAGGTTGAACTAACATTTCGGGAGAGATAAAAATAAATTTATAAGAGCCAAGACGGTTCATAATTTTTTCTTTGTCTTCTGGTTTTAAGAACGAGTTGATGGCAATTACAGACTTCTCTCCCATTTTTTTTAATTGAGCAACTTGATCTTGCATTAATGATAATAAAGGAGAAACAATTAATATGCTGTCCGGTAAAACTTTTGCAGGTAATTGATAGCAAATAGATTTACCCATTCCTGTCGGCAATAATGCAATGACATCATCACCACTTATGACACGTTCGATAATTTCTTTTTGTCCAGGACGAAAAGAAGAAAATCCATAAGTAGTATACAATAAATTTTCTAAATTCATAGTTGTTCCTCCTTAATCGCAAGTGCTAATCGAATTTGAAAATAACTGGCCTGTGGTAAGCTTTCTTTTATTTCACGTAACCTTTTTGATTTTAAACGATGACTTTCAGCAATAATTTCTTCGTATAAACTCGGAAAGACAAACGGCTCATAGTTAAAATTAGGGTTGTTCATCGCCAACTCTACAATATGATCTTCAATGGTGCTTGTTTTCAATTGACGTAAAGAGGCAACTTGTTCTATAGTAAACCCTCTATCAAATAGCTTTTCTGTCCGTGCAGCCGTAGCGGTTAAAGAAGACGGTTGAATGATTCCTTCCATTAAACCTATAAGCAAGGAAGGTTTGGTTTGTTCAATTAGATCCATCCAAGCATGCAAGCCTTCCACCATCATTAGTTGTACATCTAAAATGTGAAGATTTTTAGATGTAGCGATTTGTTGCCACGTCAAGCCACCTAATTCAAAACCGGATAAACGTTCCATTAAAATCGTTTTATGAGTTTCGGAAACGTTTGAATTGGTTAAAGTAGTTATAAGCTCGTTTTTAAAAGCTTGTGATACAGCAATTTCACGAAACTGAATTTGCTGTAAGTACTTTTTCACCCATTTTTGTACTTCTTCATTGTTTACAACTGGATCGAAAGTCTTTATTTGCTGACTAACATGAGATAAAGTTTGAACAATTAATGACAAACGGCTAAAAAAGAGTGCTTCGTTGCCTCTATACTTCCAACCGTTCAATGGAGATGGAGGTACGCTAACTTCTAACGCACTTTTTGAAAGCTCGATCACATGATCATTAACCAATAAATACCCTTTTGAAAAAAGGGTTTGAACCGACTGGTCATAGTCTTTCTTATCCAATTTTGGCAAAACACCAAAATAAGGATAAAGGCCAAAATAGCCAATATCCTGAATTGTTTGTCCAGACTTCTTTCCTCGGATCAAATGATAAGGAGAAGAAATGGTCCGTTGCCTATTAACGGTCTTCATAATGGCTAAAATAAGTTCATTAAATAACAAGCTTGCACCCCCTAGCGGTTTTAGGTTGAAAAAGTTCTCAAACACCTTTAGAATAAATACGATAGCATAACTGAACTTGTTCGGAGATAAAGGAGAGGAAAAACAATATGGCTAAGTATACCATTGTTGATAAAGATACTTGTATCGCTTGTGGTGCATGTGGAGCTGCTGCACCTGATGTTTATGATTACGATGACGAAGGAATTGCTTTTGTTATTTTAGATAATAACATGGGAACAGAACAAGTTCCAGACGAACTCGAAGAAGACATGGAAGATGCATTTGAAGGATGTCCAACAGATTCTATCAAAGTAGCAGATAGCTCTTTTGAAGGCGATCCGTTAAAATATGAAGATTGAACGTCCATAAAAGAGCTAAGAGCCAAAGTCATTTAATGACTTGGCTCTTAGCTCTTTTGATTTTTACAGACCATCAAAAGTCAAGATTTTATTTTGAATTATTTACGAGTCGTTACATTTACTGTGATTTCATCATCTTTATAAGCAATTGTAATAGTGGTTGACCCTTTTTTCTTAGCCGTGATTAAACCATTTTCTACAGACAAAATGGATTCATCGGCTACTGTATACGTAGCCTCTTTTGTCACATTGGTTTTCTTTGTTTTGCCATTGGCTAAAATCGCTTCTTGCCAAACCACAAGTTTCCCTTTGTTGCCGTTGATCGTTATGTTTTCATTGTTGACGATTAATGTTGTGTTGTCATTTGGTTCGGGTTCTGGCGTTGGTTCTTCTTCTTCTTTTTCATAAATTAACGACTCTGCAGTATTTCCCGCAGCATCTTTGACGAACACCGTTACCGTGTTGGTTTCTTTTGTTACAGGGAAAGTGAAAGTTCCATCTGCAGACAAGTTTAAAGCAACAGGCTCAGATTTTTGACCGTCCACTGTCGTTACATAGCTTGCATTTAATTTGTCATTCAAGTCGTAGTCTAGTTCGTGTTTCTTGAGTTCTGTGTTGTAGTCGATGTATTTATCCGTAATTTGACCCGTTGCTTGACCATTTTCAACACTACCTGCGATCTCAGGAGCAGTGGTTTTCACAATAATTGGTCCAACAAAATCACTTACCGCTTTATTTTGAGAGATTACTTTAAAATCAATTGTGTAAAGGCCATCTGGAATTGTCGTACGTGGCGTGGCATCCCATGGTTGGTACATGCCGTCTATAGATAATGTATACGAACCAGCAGCTAGCTTTTGTCCAGCAATAAAATAGCCTATATAGCCATCTTCGAACTTACCACCTTCAGGATTCATAATGTCCCATAGTTCAATATAATGAGAAGTTACGTCTCTAGTTAGTGTAAATGCTAATTGAGCATTGTCTTTCACACCATCTCCATTAAAAGACAGGTCTTTTTCTGTAATGCTCATATTCTTAATTTCTGCTAATCCAGTGCCTCCAAAATCAGCAGCGAATGGAAGTGAAATTTCATAGTCTCCATTCTTCAGATGAATATACCCAAGCAATTCGTCTCCAGGGTTTGTTTGAGCGTTTTGGTCCGCTACTAATGTAGCGGTTAACGATTGTTCTCCATTCAAGTTAAATGAAGTTTGGTCTACTGTTAATGTGGCACCGGCAAAGCCTTTAGTAATTTCAACAGTGACATCATAAATCCCACCTTTTTGCCCCATATCTTTAACTAAAATTTCTTTATCTACTGAAACAGCCGATTCCGAAATATTTTGTGTACCAAAAGTGACCGTGCCTTTTATGTTATCAACTAATTCTCCACTTTCGTCCACAATTGCTTGGTCTTGAGCATAAGCTAATGCATTAGGATGAACTGCCGCATATGCATTCACTCGACCTGCTCCTTGTGCAAAAACATCATACTTTTTAGTGTCTAAAATTGTTGCAGTGTTGGAAAGTGCAACTTTCACATCAAACGCATTCCAATCTGGATGTGCTTGTTTTACCAAAGCCGCGATTCCTGCAATATGAGGAGTCGCCATCGATGTTCCTGTTTTGCGCGTGTACGCCTGGCTGTATGATGCATCCGGGAAATCAGCTTTGTACATAGGAATTGCTGACATAATATTTGTTCCTGGTGCACTTACATCCGGTTTAATATCAAAATTGGGTGTAGAAGGACCACGTGAACTTGATGCATTCACTTCATCTCCTTCTGTTGTTGTGTTTGTAAATCCATCAAACGAAATGCTTCCTTTAGTGCCAGAGAGTGCCGAACGAAGTGCTTCTCCGTCTGTTTGAGACATGTCAAAAGTCGGTAAGAACTCGAAAGAATCGCCTAAAAATGTACCTGAAGCTCCAGGGGCGTTTGTGCCACCTGCAAAGTTATGAATAATTACAGCTTTTGCACCTGCTTGTTTTGCAGCTGCGATTTTATCCACAAAAGCAATTTCCCCACGAGAAATTAACGCTACTTTATCTTGTACATCAACTTCTGCGAAGTCTGTCGGTTTACCAAATCCTGGCACCGCTACTATCTCGTATTCTCCTGAAAGTTGTTCAGAAAGATTTTGACCAAATGTGGTTCCCATTAGTTGAAGTGATTTGTCTAATGTGTAACTTCCAGCCACTACATTCATCGTACCTTCATATATTTTCTCTGGATTGGTGGTGTTACCTACCGCTATTCCTAAACGGGCAGTAGCAGGAGTTCCCATTGTGCCACGTTTTGGCCCTGAGTTCCCTGTCGCTACGACACCAATCGTACCTGATAACATCGCGTTGTTAATCGCAAACGAACCTGCATCGGTTTCCGTATTTGCTCCTCCACCTAAAGACAGGTTTATGACGTCCATTTCTTGAATAACTGCTTCTTCAATTGCTGCAATGATCCCAGAAGTTGAACCACTTCCATATGCACCTAGTACACGGTAGGCATACAAGTCAACTTTCGGCGCAATTCCTTTAATGCCGTATTCGTTTGCTCCAATTGCAGCAATTGTGCCTGCAACATGTGTTCCATGTGATGTATAAAATGAACTCCCGTTTGCATTAAATTCGGGTTGAGTTGACACACGTTCAGACGGTCTTGTTTCTGATGCATCGTCTATCGCACGTGATTTTGTGTAAACAGTTGGGTTAAACGGAATAAAGTTTTTTCCGCCTTTATAAATGCCCGTAAATTCTGGATGGTCTGGATCAATCCCTGTATCAAGAACTGCAACTTTCACTCCTTGACCTTCCAACCCCTCTTGCCACAAAGGCTCAATACCTAAGAAAGAGATACTATTGTCCATTGCTGCATCAACATCTCCAGCAGCAGTGGTTTTCGGTGTTTCCATTGCATGAACCTCTGTATCAGGTTCAACCAATGTTACGCCTTCGATTGTTAAAATTTTATCCAAATCTTTTGCTTTTACGGTTGCTGCAAATCCATTAAGAACCGTGTCATAAGCAAAACCTTCTTTAACAATTATGTTTAAAGCACGCATTTCTTTTTTAGCTAATGCTTGCTGCGCTTTTACATTCTTTTTGACTTTTGTTTTGGCATCATTAGAAAATGCTTTGCCTTTTGACTTTACAATTGCACGTTCAAGTCCCACTGGTTTTTTTGACAAGTGGACAATTACATCGACTGTCTCCTCACCAGACTTTTTTTCAAGTGCTTTGTGAAGTCGTGGCTGACTGTCGATCACACGAAGTTGATCGGCGATAGCTGCTTTGATTTCCATTTGACTTTGCGTTTGTTGGTTTTCTTTAACAGAAAGATTTTGCTCTGCTGAAACCGAGAACGGTGACAGGAGCGAAAAAACCAACACGAAAGTCAGAATGGCGCTGAAAAGTTTAATAAAATTGACTTTTGACAATTTCCATTTCCCCTTTGCTTTTTTGTTCACACAAATCAGAATTGCATGACAATTCGAATGTTAACATAAGGAGAGAAGAAATTGTATGTTTCTTGAATATAAAGAATAATAGGGGTATGTATAAATATTTTGTAAACTGTAATAATACTTAAAATAATTTTCATAATTAGAGCTAATTTTTTAAAATTCGGTATCTACACATTATGAGTTTTTTTAATAGACTAAATCTCACAACACTTCTTTAATATTATTAGTTCCATTTCCATTCTTTTTTGTTTAAATAATAAATTTCAATCTTCTTTTTATTTTTTATATTATAATCTTGCTTTGTTGTATTTATATTCATTGTTTATCAAGACATTTTCATATGATTATTCATTAAAGCATTTAATTAGTTGTGTAATTTCACAAACGACAAAAACAGGTAGCGAAAAGTTTTGCTTTTCGCTACCTGTTTTTTCGTATCACCATCCTGTTAAATTAAAATGGCGCATCGTTTTTTATTTTATGACAAATAATAGGTACGCTGCTTTTCAATCCAATTGTGCATGCTGCTAAACATAAGCAAGACAATAGCTGTCAAAAGAACGCCTTTAATTAAGTTAAATGGTAAAATCCCTAAAACGATCGTCCCGAATAGAGCAGTTCCCGTTTCTGCAGGCATGTTGAGGAAATACGTATACATCGGCAAAAAGACAAAATAATTTAAAACACTCATTCCAATTGCCATCGACAATGTACCGACTGCTAAGCCGAATGCCATTCCTTTTTTCGTCGCCACTTTTTGATAAATAAAATAAACGGGCAAAATAAACAGCAAACTCGTCACTAAATTTGCCATATGACCAACAGGTACTCCAGTAGGACTTCCTGCAAAAAGCCAATCTAGCACGTTTTTAAAGAAAGCAACTAATATTCCTGCTACTGGCCCCATCGTAATTGCTGCGATTAATGCAGGCACATCACTAAAATCCACTTTTAAAAAAGCAGGTAGCGCTGGCAATGGGAAGTTAAAAAGCATTAATATAAAAGAAATACTGCTCAACATTCCAATGACAATCATCGTTTGTAACTTTTTATTCTTCATGTTCCTCTCTCCTTGTAGTGATTCACCAGAAGAAAAGTTTAGACCTCGCATTTACATATAAAAACCCTTAAGCATTAATTACTTAAAGGAGAAAAGGCACACTTAACAAGCGTTCCGTCTACATGTAAACGACAAACGTCCGCACCTTCACCTTCTCCCATCCAGACTATACTGTCGGCTTTGGAGTCTCACCAAATCCTGCGTTTTACGGCTCGCGGGCTTATGAACAGAGTTCAATTACCGCCGGTAGGGACTTGCACCCTGCCCCGAAGATGAATCGTTATTTTGTTATAGCCTAATCGTAGTATAAAAAAGCAGTGTTGTAAACAAATTTGTTTACAACACTGCTTTTCTCATTGCGCTGTCCATTCCAGTAAATTTGGTGCTATAGGAATTGGCAAAGGTAGGCTAAAGTCAAAGCCATTCCAATTGACTGGTTGCAGCCCTTCGATTTTAGCTTCTTTATGAAATGAATTGGCTGTTAATGTCAGACTTTCGATCATTCGTACAGCGTCTAACTGATTGATGGCATTTAAGTCGACTTCTGTTTCAAATCGAACTGTCACAAGCTTATCAGTTTCAATTACTTGAAAAACTAAGTCTTCGGGAATTGTTCCACTATACAAATCACTCGGACTTTTAGTGAGTGAACTAATAGCTTCGCTCACTGAAGCAAAAGGCATATCGTATCCTGGCGCAAGATAAATGTCACCATTTTTTGCAGCCACTGAGTAGTAAGCAAGATTTTCTTGAGTAGGCACTCTACTTTCAACAGGACCAATTTGAGAAAACTCTGCAGCTGATCCGTCTTTATTGACCACTTCAATTTGATCTGCATCGTTAAAACTTGCTGATAGTGTATTGAAATAGATACCTATACTTGCAGAAGCCTTATCGTATTGATGATCTTGTGGCAACATATGACGAATGCCTGTAGTAGTTTTTTCTAATGTCCCAATATAAGGATGATAGTTATCAAAACCGAGTGCTTTTTCATTAATATCATCAGCGTATTTTTGGTACAACTCTAAAGATGTGGGGACCAAACTTTTAAAATCGCTCGCAATTTCTTCAGCTGGAATCAAGAACGTCACAGGCACTACAATTGCTTGCACAGTCAGTCCAATAGTCATAACAGTTTGATCACTAATCTCGCTTTCATAAACCGCCGTTCTCACTGTATCTTCTACTTGTGCTGTAGAAAACTGATCCGATTCACTTTCGTTAGAATCCTCAACTTCTGATAATTCGTTGTTTTCCTTCATTGTTGCTGATGACTCATCTGCTGCATCACTAGAATCATTTTTTGTTTGAGCAAAGTCAATTCCGTTTTGACTAATGATCGAAGAAACTAAAATACCCATAGCTATAAAAGCTAATGCTGCAATCAAAATTGGTAACCACGGTTTCCGAGGTTTCTTCACTGATTTTCGTTGAACTAATTGATTGTAAACTCTTTTTTTTGACCGGTTGTCTTTTATCTCGGGGAACTCCTTTAACAAATCTTCGATAGCGTCATCGGTCCATTTGTTATTCGGCATTGTCATCTCCCCTTTCTCTAGCTACTAATTTTTCGCGTAAAGCTTTTATTGCACGATGTTGCGTAGTTTTTACTTTTCCTTCAGTCCAAACTAAAATTTCTGCAGTTTCTGCAATCGACAAATCTTGAAAAAACCGCATGATGATGACCATTTTTTGATCGCCAGTACATGTATCTAACGCTTTATACAAAAGTACTTTATCTTCATTTAACAAGGACACTTCTTCTGGAAGTTTTTCAGACGAAACCAATTGCTGTGTTTCCCAATCAAAGTACTCCATTGAATGTTTTGTCCGCACAGCTGCTTTTCGAAAATGATCAATTGCCACATTTTTAGCGATGGAAAAAAGCCATGTTTTTTCGGAGCTTCGTCCTTCAAAACGATCAAACGCACGAAAAGCACGAATGTATACTTCTTGCATTAAGTCTTCTGCTAAATGTCTATTTTTCACAAGATAAATTAAAAATTGAAAGACATCTTGATGATACTCATCATACAATCGATGGAAAACGGAGTCATTCAATATACTCCCTCCGTTCTTAAGATTAGTCGTCTCTGTCTTCGAATAGTTACATGTTTTTCAAAGGCAGGTAAAAGGCAAAAGAAGTTCCTTGTCCTTCAAGGCTTTCTGCGTGTATTTTACCTTCATGAGCTTGAATAATATTACTAGCAATTGCTAAACCAAGACCTGTTCCACCTTTGCCAAGCGTTCTTGCTTTGTTCGCTTTATAAAAACGTTCAAAAACAAATTCTAAATCTTCTTTGGAAATACCGACTCCGGTGTCATTAATTGAAATTTTAGCGTATTCTTGCTGCTGTTCAACACGAACCACTACTTTTCCGTTTTCTGGCGTGTGACGAATAGCGTTATCGATGAGATTTGTCATCACTTGTTCAATTCGGTCTTCATCCATTTCGCTAGTTGCCCAATCATCGAGTTTTGTTTCAAACGATAAGTAGACTTCGTTTTCTTTTGCGATTTGAGTAAACTTAAGAGTCATACGTTCAATAGCACTATTTAATTGAACTATTTCTTTATACAGTCTCATATAGCCCGATTCCATCCGTGCAAGATTCAATAAATCTGTAACTAAACGACCCATTCGTTGTGATTCTTCATAGATGATTCTCGTCATTTCACGTCGCTCTTCTTCTGTCGCTCCAACATCATCTAGAATGGCTTCACTATAACCTTGAAGCATCGCAATTGGAGTTCTTAACTCATGAGAAACATTCGCTATAAAGTCTTCTCTAAGCTTTTCTAAGCGATGTTGTTCGGTCATGTTATGCAACACTGCAACGGCTCCACGAATTGATTCTCCGCTATATAGAGGACTAAAATTGATAGCATAATATGCCCCTTCAATTTCTAATTCTTCTTCAAGTTCTTCTTCAAACCCGAGCACGTGATCCAACATGTGAAGCATTTCTGGTGGCAATGGTTGTGCTTTTGTTGAACCATTTTTAAACATCCATTGTTGCAATAGCTTTTCTGCAGGTGGATTACTTAATAATATAGTTTTGTCTTGATTAAATGTAATAACAGCATCTGCCATTGATGTTAGAATACTTGATAATTGCTCTTTCTCTTGATTGATTACTTCAACATGGTGTTTGAGCTGTCGACCCATTTGATTAAAAGCAATCGCTAATTGACCGATTTCGTCACTTGAAGTCGCTTTCACTTTAGTGTCAAAATTGCCTTTAGCAAGCTCGAACGCACCTTCACGCATTTTTCGAAGAGGCGATGTAATTCGTGATGATAAAAAGAAAGCAAAAAATGTCGTTAATAATAAT
Source organism: Planococcus versutus (assembly GCF_001186155.3). Lineage (NCBI taxonomy): Bacteria > Bacillati > Bacillota > Bacilli > Caryophanales > Caryophanaceae > Planococcus > Planococcus versutus. The sequence goes on from NZ_CP016540.2 coordinate 1,991,905, forward strand.
GCGATAAATGCAGATAAAAAAACAATATTAGTTGTTCGTTCCGCAGTGCGGTCCATAACTTCTAAGGATTGATAAATAAAGACAACACCGTGTTCTTCTTCTCCAGTTTTTAGCGGGCTCGCCAAAACAATATACGATTCTAAACGATTTTGTTCTGTTAGTGATGGCAGCAGGATTTCTTTCATAACAGTTTCATTGGTTTCAAATACTTTTTGAAATGCTGGCTCATTCAATATTTTTTCTCTTGTTTTTGACCCATTTATTCCATCGTGAAGATAATAGCTGCTATCATAGGGTTTTTCAGCGATTACTGCATTGGTTTCAGGTCCAATGATATCTTCAATAATATCTAAGGAAATCGATACTTGTTGATGGTCATTGAATATATTGCCAATCATGTTTGCTTCACTGTTTAACGCTTCTTCCACTGTTTGACTATGATAGTTTCCAAGAAACTCCAAAAGAAGAACGGTCACAATAAAAAGAACAAAGGAAACGAGAAGCAGGATCGTAATCCACAGCTTCCCGACGACACTATTCCATATTCTATTCATTCCCTACCTCAAATTTATAACCTACGCCCCATACCGTCACAATCATTTTCGCAGCTGGTTCTGAAACGCGATTGAGCTTTTCGCGTAAGCGCTTTACATGCGTATCCACTGTTCTTAAATCTCCAAAAAAGTCATAATGCCACACTTCTTTTAGTAAATGCTCACGATCGAACACTTTATCAGGAGCTTTTGCTAAAAAGTATAGCAATTCATATTCTTTTGGTGTCAAATTCACTTCTACATTATCTGCTGTCACACGATGTGCATCATGATCAATTGTCAAGTGTGGGAAAACAACCAAGTCTTTCGAAGCTGTTGAATTCGAAATTGGCGAATAAGCAGATGAACGTCTTAAAATTGCTTTGACGCGAAGCACTACTTCTCTTGGACTAAATGGTTTAACAATATAATCATCTGCTCCAGATTCAAAACCTTCGACTCGATTAGCTTCTTCTCCCTTGGCTGTTAGCATAATAATCGGCGTCATTTTTGTTTCACGAAGTTCTGTTGCAACTGCAACACCATCTTTTTCAGGCATCATTAAGTCAAGCAAAATACAATGATAGTCTTTTTCCAATGCCATCTCTAACGCTTGAACGCCATTTTCAGCTTCTTCTACTAAATAGCCTTCACGTTCTAAATACATTTTCAACAATCGCCGAATTCTTTCTTCGTCATCTACAACCAAAATCGTAATTTCTTCAGACATGTTAACCCCTCCAACTTTCTGCTGTTATGTTTCATTGTACCGATAACCTCGTTAAAAATAAAGAAAAGTGTGAGTTCACAACAAAGTTCAAATGAAAACAAAAGACCTTTTCCGTTACCGGAAAAGGTCTGCTTGTTATGCGTAAGAATGCAACCCGGCGATTATTAAGTTTACAGCTACCAAGTTGAACATAATGATGACAAAACCAACTACGGCGAGCCACGCAGATTTCTCGCCTTGCCAGCCTTTGCCTAAACGCAAGTGCAAGTATGCTGCATAGAATAACCATGTGATCAGTGCCCATACTTCTTTCGGGTCCCAGCCCCAGAAGCGAGACCAAGCAATTTGTGCCCAAATCATCGCGAAAATTAATGCACCCAATGTAAATACAGGGAATCCAATAATAACAGCACGATAACCGATTTCGTCCATCAATTGCAAGTTTACGTTTTTAACAAAAGGCTTCAAAATAGCCGCAATGCGCTTTCTTGAAACTAAGCGAATCAACCAATAAAGAATAGTCCCAACTAAAATAGACCAAACAACTGTCGTTAACTTTCCAGCATGAACTATCGCAGGTGTTTCAACAAGTGGTGTCAGTGCATCTTCTGTTAACGCAACATATTCATTCATCCCAAAAATTGGAGGCATTGCATATGTGATTGCAGCTTCTGCACCTTCTTTATCTACATAAGTAAATTCGGCTTCATAGCCTGTCAGTGAGAAGAACGAGCTTGCTAATACAAAACCAGCAACTAGTACTAAAGAATACATGATCGCTTCTAACCAAAAACGTTGTTTAGATTTTTTCGTAGGATCTACAACTTTTAGTAAATAAATTAAACCAGCTGCAGCACTAATGGCCAGAATACCTTCTGCAATAACAACTGTACTGACATGGATTGCCAACCAGTTTGTTTGAAGAGCTGGAATAAGCGGACTAACTTCACTCGGGAACATGCTAGCAAAAGCGATGATCAACAAAGCCACAGGCAATACAATCATGCCGAGAACTGGCGTTTTGTATAAGAAATACAAAATAATAAATCCACCAACTAAAGTCATTCCAAAAGCAGTGGTAAATTCGAACATATTGCTAAGTGGTGCATGGCCAGTTGCTCCCCATCGCGTGAAGAAATAGCCAAGGTTTGCAGCAAAACCGACAAGGGTGATGATAATCGCAACATTGCCCCATCGTTTTTCTGACTTAAATGTTCCTTCTTTATTGCCTTTAACTGCTCCACCAAAAACAAATGTCGCAATTAGATAAGCGATAAAGGCTACGTATAATAAGTTTGAACTAATATCGGCTAATGTCATAACAATACTTCACCTTCCTTTTCCGCTTTTTCTTGTTTATCGATTTCATCTTGTTGATCTGTGTAGGCTGGTAATTCGGCATATTCAATAACTTTATCGAGATCTTTTTTCAAACCAAACCAGTTTTTACTGGTATGACCGGCTAATAAAATTGTGCCATCAGTTTTTTGTTGAATCCAGAATCTGCGGTGATTAAAATACATCCCTTGTGCTACACCAATCATAAAGATTAAACCACCAAGACCAAGAATCGGTAACGTGCTATCTTTACGAACCGTTAAACCTGAGACATCACGTGTATCAGCTTTTTGGAAGGTTAGTTTGAAATCATTTTCACCTAGAGGCTCAATCGTATTTTGAATTGTAATAAAACTCGTTTCTCCTTCTGGTGTTTCAGGAGTAAATAGTTTTACTAAAAAGCCAGGATTATTTGGTAACGGTGTGGCTGTTTGTGGTTCGCCTTCCTCAAATCCTGAAAAGTCTGGATAATAACCAAGTAATTCTACAGAAGAACCGCCTTCAAGTTCATATTTTTTGGCTGGATTGATTAAATCAATGGTCAATTCACCTAGTGATTCTTCTGTTTTTTTGTTGGTTAATGCAAAAGTCATGGCTTTTAGTTCATCTAAACGAAAATCCATTTGATAGATCGCATAGCCATCAAATTTCAGCGGCTGATTGACACGAATCGGAAATTCTTTCACAACTTCGCGTCCATCTTCTGCTCCTGGCAATGCGTCTTCTGTTTTCTGATACAAGACGATATCTGTTTGGTAGTTTTTAGCGACTGTCCCCACACGATCCAACGCTTCTCCAAAGATTTGTTCGCCACCTTCACCTGAATAATTTTCAAGTTCGAAGTTTTCACTTTCAAGGTAATAGCCTGGCACTTCTGGAATGGCTCTTGTTTCACCTTCACGAATCCAAAGACTTTCATCAATATAGAATCCAGGCATCATGCGCAACATTACACCAAACAAAAAGATGATAAGTCCGATGTGATTGACATAAGGCCCCCATCTAGCAAAGCGACCTTTTTCAGCCAATAATCCATTTTTGTCTGTACGAACTTTATACTTTAGTTCTGTTAATTTTTTTTCTGCTTTTTTCAACGTGTCTTCTGTTCCTGGCCCTTCAGCATAAATACGCTGTTTTTCCATAAAGCTTGGATGGCGAAGCACGCGTTGATTTTTCAGTGATTTATAAAGAGGTACAAACCGATCGAGACTGGCGATAATCAAGGAAATTGCTAACATTCCAACTAGAATGATAAACCAAAATGAACTGTATAAATCATGAAAGCCAAGTCCGTGATAAATTTTTCCAATGATGCCGTAAGTATCAGCGTAATAATCTTTAATCGTCGCTTCTGTATTTGCTGGAACAAAAGCTTGCTGAGGCAAGATGGTTCCGATTGCTGCAGCTACTAACAAAATAACGATAATACTAACGCCCACTTTAACACTCGAGAAAAAATTCCATACTTTATCAATGATGGATTTGTTATAAGTTTGAGAACGTCTAGCTGTTCCTTCGTAACGCATATCGACTAGTTTGCTATTTTGTTCTTTTTCAGTCAAAGACCGCCCGCATGACTCACAGAGTTTTGTGCCGGGCGGATTTGTGTGACCGCATTGGCATTGCAAGTTTTCCATTCAAAAAATCTCCTTAATCAGGTTTGATTTCTTCCATAAACCCTTCAATATCCTGTTCAGTCATTTCACCTGTAATAACACGTTGAATTTCACCTTCTGAATTGACCAGTATTGTCGTTGGCAATGGTCTTATATTATAAGCAGTCATTACACTTTTTGTTTTATCAATTACTATTGGAAAAGACAGTCCATATTGATCTGCAAAAGATTGAACTTCAAAATCCGACTGGGCGATGTTTACCGCAAGTACTTGAACACCTTCATCTGAAAAAGCTTGATATTGCCGATCCATAGCGGGCATTTCTTTTGCACACGGTTTACACCATGTTCCCCAAAAATTTAAAAAGACGCCTTGTCCTTTGTAATCTGATAACTTATGGCTATTGCCTTCTAAGTCGACCAATGAAAAATCAGGTGCCTTATCCCCAACTTCTAACACTGTCACATCTTTTGCTGTCGCGCTATTATAAACCGTATAGCCAATGGCAGCTATTAAAATTGCTAGGATGGTTGTTCTCATCAAAGCTCTTTTTCGTTTCTTGTTATTATTTTTTACTTTTGGCTGTTTGTCCAAATCTTTTCCTCCTTCGAGGTTTATTATGCAAGCCTAATTATATCAAAGTTTAAACAGTCATAAGTTTAGAGTTTTGAAGGGTTTGTGAACGTTAAGCAATTAAACGCGCTTGCCCGTTTCAGCTAGCACACGCAATAATTTTATTTCGTGGGCAGAAAGCTCACGCGATTCACCTGCATTTAATCCATGTAATGTTAAAAATGCAAATTGCTCACGGCTCAGTTTTTGAACGGGATACCCGATGGCTTCAAACATTCTTCTAACTTGACGATTTCTTCCTTCGTGAATCGTAATTTGAACAATCGCTTTCCCTGTCTTTTTATCGCCTGACAAAAGCTTTACTCTAGCAGGTGCTGTCATGCCATCTTCTAATTTGATGCCACGCTCTAACTTTCTTAAATCCTCTTTTTCTGGAATGCCTTTTAAACGCGCGACATACGTTTTATCAATTTCGAATTTTGGATGTGTCAACATGTTGGCGAATTCACCATCATTTGTCATGATTAACAAACCAGATGTATCGTAATCTAGGCGACCAACTGGATAAATTCGTTTATCTATACCTTCAAAAAAATCTGTTACAACTTTTCGGTTTTTATCATCAGAAACAGCTGAAATAACGCCGCGTGGTTTGTATAATAAGTGATAGACTTTCTGTTCTTTTTCAAGCTGAACGCCTTCTACTTCGATTTTATCGGAGTTTGTTACCTTTACTCCCAGTTCTTTAATTGTTTTTCCGTTAACTCTTACTTTTCCGTCCAAAATCAATTGCTCTGATTTACGTCTTGACGCTACGCCTGCATGCGCAAGTACTTTCTGTAATCTTTCCATAAATAAGTTCACCTCATTAGTATTTTTTCGAAAAGCGTACGCTCCTGAGTCTCAGGGGCTGCAGCTAGACAAATCGAAAAGCACAAGCGCCTATTTTCGGACATGCCCTGCTAAGTACTGCAAATGTATTACAATAACTTGATATGCCGTTCGTTCCTCTCGGAATTATGTCACATTTTTCTTGAAAGTGGAAGTACTTAGCTTAAAACAAAAGAAGACTGTCAATGGCGTAGCTTTCTAACAATCTTATACTTTTAGTTCTTCTTTAAAGGTTTGCTGAAAATTAGTCATAAATAAATCTGCATCTTCGTCTGAATCTGCCTTTTCTTCTTCTGGTAAGAAAGGAAGTTCATCTAAATTCTTCAACCCAAAATAGTTTAAAAATTCGTTTGTCGTTCCATATAATATCGCTCTACCTGTCCCTTCTACACGACCAAGTTCTTGAACTAGTCCTTTAGCTGATAGCGTTTGAAGAGCTTTCTCGCTTTTGACTCCGCGCATATCTTCCACTTCGATTCGTGTAATTGGCTGCTTGTAAGCGATGATCGCCAATACCTCCAAAGAAGCTTGCGACAAAGCCTGTACAGGCGGATTGTCTACTAGTTTTTGAATGATTTCAGCAACTTCTTGTTTTGTCACTAATTGAAAAATCCCAGCTAATTCTCTCAATTCAATTCCACTTATAGAAAAAGTATATCGTTCACTTAATTCGTTAATTGCTGATTGGAGTTCTTCTGTTTCGGATTCCGTTAAAAATTGTAGCTGCTTGAATGTTAACCCATCATCTCCGGCTACAAAAAGAAGTGCTTCTATTTTACTCGAAAGAGTCATCTTCATATTCCCACTTGTCCTTTCTGAGTTTTATCATTAAATCTGTAAAGTTCTTTTGTTGTTCTACCGCTATGACTTGACGTTTCATTAATTCTAGTATTGATAAAAATGATACTACTAAAACACTTTTATCGTTCGATGAAAATAAGTCACTAAACCAAATAGGATCTCTTGACAACCTCAACTGCTCAACAATACCTATCATTTGTTGCTTAATCGAAATTTCTTGTCTTGCAACACGCGCTGATAATGGTATTTTCAATTGCTTTCGACGAAGCATTTTTTGAAAAGCAGCAAGCATATCGTAAGCATTCGCATTAAGGTCAACATCTTCGAAAATCATTGTCGACTGCATTTCAGTTAAATTCATGGGTGTTTTTGTAAAAATTGCAGAACGATTTGTTTCTAGTTTTCTTAAACTATCAGAAGCTTTCTTAAATTTTCGATATTCCAACAGGCGTGATACCAATTCTTCTCGTGGGTCTTGTTCGTCGAATTCATATGCTACTTCTTCCAGTTCTCCTTCATGAACAGGTAAGAGCGTTTTACTCTTAATTGCTAATAAGGTCGCGGCCATTACGAGGTACTCACTTGCTTCGTTTAGCTCCAAGACTTGCATCGCTCGTATGTGTTCCATATACTGTGTAGTAATCTGAGAAACAGGAATATCGTAAATATCAATTTCCAAACGGTGGATTAAATGCAATAATAAATCAAGAGGACCTTCAAAAGCCTCTACTTTCACTTCGTATGACATACTTGTACCACCTGACTGTTAAAATACTCATTTATCCCGATTAATGGGCAATTATTCTTCATTATAATAGAAAGGAGATCAAAATGCATCCACTTCATCATCCACTGTTTATTCAGTATGTTGTTAATTTTAATTATGAAAAAGATTTTTTTGAATGCCATGAAGTCGGCGAAGATTACTGGAAATCTGTTGCACCTAAAGATAAAATGCATCCTTTAACCGGTTGGATCCAATTGGCTGTTGGAATGTACCATTGGCGAAGAAGCAATTATCAAGGTGCATTACGATCGTTTATACGTGCTAAAGTAAAACTCGCAGACGGTGGTATTTGGGTTGAGGGAGTTGACCATGAGAAACTTATTAGTATGTTGAGCGATTCGATTAAAGCTGTCACAGAACGTCAACCTTTTTGGAATCAAGATATCCCGATTACCAATGAACAACTGAAATCGGCAATCAAGTGCTACCGTTCTGAAAATCCACCAACACAACAAGACGCTTATTTTCTCATGCACAAACACAGACTTCGTGATCGATCTTCGATTATTAGTTTACGTGAACAAAAAAAAAGGCGGAACCTTTAACTAAAGGTCGCCTTTTTTTAATGGACACTTTCTTAGAAACGCTGCTGTTTCTTCTGTTGCAATCATTTCTCGATCCTGCATAATTTGCTGAATTTTAACAATCATTTCATGACCTATACCTTCACCACGATGCGACGGATTTACAGATATGTGATGGATTGTATAAGATGTCACGTCTACTTTGATTCCTAGCAAGCCTACAAAATCATCTTCTTTTTTCCACAAAAAAAGTTGCCAATCTGGATTTTCTTCATAAATATGCATGGTTTGCTGAAGTTTTTTTAACTCTCGTTCTCTTGGCATGAACGACATTAACCCCATAGCTATTTTTTCGAATGATTTCTTATATCTATACAACATAGTTAAATCCCTCATTTTCGTCTAAAAGCGGCTTTTACCATACTACTATAAATCGATTAATAACTCAAGAGAGCCTTTTTTAACCGTTAATGACATTTTCTGCAAAGAAAACCCAATAAACAATTCCCCACGCTACCGCCATTGCTAAAATGAACAACAGCAGCATTATATTTGCTTTTTTCATTTTTTAACAGCCTTTCGTGAATAGGGTAAATCTTGCTTGACTAAATCTTCATTGGTTTCACGTTTCACAACTAGCTGAGGCACACCATCTTCAACAAAAATAACTGCTGGTCGTGCAATTCGGTTATAGTTGCTGGCCATTGAATAGCCGTATGCTCCTGTACAGAAAACACTTAATAAGTCGCCAGCTTCAACAGCAGTTAATTCTGCGTGTTCAATCAGCTTATCGCCAGACTCACAGCATTTGCCAGCAATTGTGTATTGTTCAGTCACTTCAGCATTTGCTTTATTGGCAACAAGCGAACTATATTTAGCACCATACAGGGCTGGTCGAATATTATCCGACATGCCTCCATCAACGGCTGCATACTTTTTCGTATCTGGAATTTCTTTTATTGATCCAATAGTATAAAGCGTCGTGCCGGCGTCGCCTATTAACGAGCGACCTGGTTCAATCCAAATTTCAGGAATGGGATATCCGGAAATTTTTGTTGCTTGTTTGACGGTTTCAATCATTTGCTCAACATAAACCGCAGGCTCAAGCGGTTTGTCTTCTCTTGTATAACGAATACCAAATCCACCACCAAGATTTAGTACTGTGCATACATATCCGACTTCTTTTTTCCATCCAGCCATTTTTTGTATAAGTTTTTCAGCAGCTAGTTGAAATGCACCAGTATCGAAAATTTGTGAACCAATATGACAGTGCAGACCCATTACTTTTAAATAATCATGGGTATATGTTTGTTGAAATGCGCGATCTGCTTGACCATTTTTCAAATCAAAGCCAAATTTAGAATCTTCTTGACCCGTCGTAATGTAATCGTGTGTGTGAGCTTCAATACCAGGAGTTACTCGCAATAGAATATTCATTGGTTGTTCTAGTTGCTCAGCAAGTTTCTTTACTAACTCAATTTCATGAAAATTATCTACAACAATACAGCCAATTCCTACTTCGAACGCCATCTGCAACTCTTCTATACTTTTGTTGTTGCCATGAAAATGGATTTTTTCAACAGGAAATCCTGCTTGAACAGCCGTATAAAGTTCTCCAGCCGAAACCACATCTAATGACAAGTTTTCTTCTGCTGCGACTTGATAAATAGCAACAGTTGAAAAAGCTTTACTTGCATAAGCAACTTGGTAGCCAATTTCAGCTTGTTCGAACGTTTGCTGAAAAGCTTTCGCACGTTCTCGAAACAATTGGATATCGTAAACAAAAAGAGGTGTCCCGTATGTTTTAGCTAGCTCTACTGAGTCAGCTCCTCCAATGATCAAATGACCTTGTTCATTAATCGTTTGTGTACCGTATAAATACATTTGAAAACCTCCTGGTAGTAACTAGATATGAAAAATCTTGCTGAGCAATTACCCAGCAAGATTTTTTGTTAATCGATGATCAAAGCTGAAATCAGCTTGATTTTTTCCACCGGTTTACTTGTATATTCAATACTATTATATATCATTTTAGAACATTCTGCGAGGTCTTCTGTATTAGAATAAATCGTTGCAATCGACTCATCAGCTTTTACAAAATCTCCAACTTTCTTGTGAAGAACAATACCTACTGCTAAATCAATAATCGATTCTTTTGTCGCTCTACCAGCACCCAGCACCATCGCAGCTGTGCCAATTTCATCTGCTTCTAAAAATGAAACATAGCCTTCTTCTTTAGAAAGGACTTCTGTCACAAATTTAGCTTGTGGCAATAATGTGACGTCATCCACCACGTCTGGATTGCCACCTTGGTCCGCTATGAATTGCTTAAAAACTTCTAATGCTTGACCATTTTCAATCACCTTTTCTAACATTGTCCGCGCTTCTTCTAACGTTTCTGCTTTACCTCCAACAACAACCATTTGACTACCAAGCACCATGCATAATTCTGTTAAGTCTTCCGGTCCTTTGCCTTGTAAAGTTTCGATTGCTTCTTTAACTTCTAATGCGTTGCCAATCGCAAATCCGAGCGGTTGGCTCATATCTGAAATAATCGCCATTGTTTTTCTGCCTGTTGCATTGCCAATTCCAACCATTGCATGTGCTAATTCTTTAGCATCTTCTGGGGTTTTCATAAATGCGCCTTCACCTGTTTTAACATCTAAAACGATAGCATCTGCTCCTGCTGCAATTTTCTTACTCATAATTGAGCTAGCAATTAACGGAATGCTGTTCACGGTACCCGTTACATCGCGTAAGGCATACAATTTTTTATCTGCAGGTGTCAAGTTACCACTTTGACCAATTACTGCTAATTTGTGATCATTAACTTGTTTGATAAATTTTTCTGTTGAAAGTTCAACATGAAAGCCATCAATTGCTTCTAATTTATCAATAGTTCCGCCTGTATGCCCCAGTCCACGTCCACTCATTTTTGCAACAGGGACACCACAAGCCGCAACCAACGGTCCTAGAACTAAAGTTGTTGTGTCACCTACGCCACCTGTAGAATGCTTATCCACTTTGATACCATCAATTGCTGACAAATCGATTTGGTCACCTGATTCAGCCATAGCTAAAGTCAAATCTGCGCGTTCTCGTTCTGTCATATTTTGAAAATAAATAGCCATCAAAAACGCACTCATTTGATAATCAGCAATATCACCATTTGTATAATTAGTGATTGCAAAATTTATTTCTTCTGTTGTTAACTCATGCCCATCTCTTTTCTTTTCAATCAAATCTACCATTCTCATGAATACTACCACCTTCTCAGTTTAATTTTTAGAAGCTGAACTTGCTTATCAAGATGGCAGCCTATTCGTTTATACGAGATAAAAAGCTCTTGCCGAACTTAGGCATAGTTACTGAAAAATTCTCAGCAATTGTCGCACCGATATCCGCAAATGTTGTACCTGTTTCTAACTCTCCACCCTTAGCAAAACGCGGTGAATAAGCTAAAAGCGGAACGTATTCACGCGTATGATCAGTTCCAGGAAATGTTGGATCATTGCCGTGATCCGCTGTCAGAATCAATAAATCATCTTGTTGCATTTTTTCCATCACTTCCAGCAAACGAACATCAAATGCTTCTAACGCCTCGCCATAACCCTGTGGATTTCTACGATGACCGTAAAGTGCATCAAAGTCCACTAAATTTAAGAAGCTTAGTCCATGAAAATCTCCTTCAATGACTTTGATCAGTTTGTCCATGCCATCCATATTGTCTTTCGTGCGAATTGCTTTTGTCACGCCTTCACCGTTATAAATATCGTCAATTTTGCCAATCGCAATAACTTCTTTACCACCATCTTTTAATTCGTTCATTACAGTACGACCAAATGGTGCTAAAGCATAGTCATGACGGTTTGATGTACGCTTGAATGCACCTGGTTCTCCGAGGAATGGACGTGCAATCACACGGCCTACTAAATATTCAGGCTCTAACGTCAATTCACGAGCGATTTCACAGATGCGATACAGCTCTTCTAACGGAACTATTTCTTCGTGCGCTGCGATTTGTAAAACAGGATCTGCGGATGTGTACACGATAATTGCGCCTGTCTCCATGTGTTGTTGGCCAAGTTCTTCTAATATTTCAGTCCCACTTGCAGGTTTGTTTCCTAAAACCTTACGGCCAGTTTTTTCTTCAAGTTGCTTAATAAGCTCTTCTGGAAAACCATCCGGATAAACTTTAAATGGTGTATCGTTGTTTAAACCCATAATTTCCCAATGACCTGTCATTGTATCTTTTCCTACAGACGCTTCTTGCAATTTACCATGAAAAGCAGTTGGTGCTTCTGTGCTTGCCAATCCTTTTACTGGAACAATATTTGCAAGTCCTAATTTTTCCATATTCGGCATGTTTAATCCGCCAACTGTTTCTGCAATATGTCCAAGTGTATCTGAACCTGTATCTCCATAATCTTTAGCATCGGGAGCTTCACCAATTCCTACTGAATCTAATACTACTAAATGAATACGGTTAAATGATTTAATTGTCATAAAAAATTCCTCCTTCATCTTATTTTCATTTTACCACATATATTGTTCTTGTCGGAAGTCAGACTTATTTCAAGCACGTGGATGAAATTGAGAATATACATCTTTTAATCGTGTTTTGCTGACATGAGTATATATTTGCGTTGTCGAAATATCAGCATGCCCAAGCATTTCTTGAACCGCTCGTATATCAGCACCATTTTCTAGTAAATGTGTTGCAAATGAATGCCGGAGCGTATGAGGTGTCAATTCTTTTTGTATACCCGCTTTTTGAGCATGTTGTTTCAATAATTTCCAAAACCCTTGTCGCGTCAGTCTTTTTCCACGTTGGTTGATAAATAGAGCATCTGTTTTTTCACTACTCGTTACTAAATCCATGCGTCCTTTTTCTAAGTAAGTTTGACACGATTTTAATGCTGATTGCCCTAATGGAATAATGCGTTCTTTTCCACCTTTCCCTATACAGCGGACAAACCCCATTGTTAAATGGACATCTTCTATATCTAAGTTGATGCATTCGCTTACTCGCATTCCACTGGCATATAGCAGTTCTAGCATCGCTTGGTCACGTAGTCCATTAGCTTTGTTTGTGGCCGGTGCTTTAATAAGTACATCCACTTCTTCAACCGAAAGGATATTGGGTAATTTTTTATCCATTTGCGGCATTTCTAAATGGACAGTCGGATCGGTCTCAACAATTCGTTCACGGATAAGAAATTGATGAAAAGATCGTATTGATGAGATATGACGTGCAATGGTTCGCGATGTTTTTGTGGTCTCTTTTAAATGACGCAAATGATTTAATATGTGTACCCGTTCTACTTTCTTTAAGGACTCTAATTGTTCAACTTCTTTTAAATAATGGAGATAGACACTCAAATCTCTTTTATAAGAAGTTAATGTATTATCCGCAAGCTGTCTTTCAACACGTAGAAAATGCACATAATCGTCGAGTGCATCTTTTCCAAAATTCATAAGTCTACCTCCTTATATTTTAGATTAAGACATTCTGTTAAGAATCCATTTTTTCCATACAAAAAGGACGACCTGTATGGGCCGTCCTTTGGCATCAGTTATTCTGATGGATTTTGAGAACTGCTGTCGTTGCAGCGCCAGCAGATGCCATGGAATGTAAGACGGTGGTCTTTAATTTGGAAATTCCAACGTTTCTCTACTATGTTTTCCACATCTTCCAAAAGATCTTCCTGTATTTCATCTACTGCTCCGCATTCCAGACAAACGAGGTGATGATGGAAATGAGCTGCTCCCTCTTGACGTAGATCATAACGCGACACACCATCACCAAAATTTATTTTGTCGACAATTTTCAATTCTGTTAAAAGTTCTAATGTCCGATATACAGTCGCCAATCCGATTTCCGGTGCAATGTCTTTTACTAAAAGATAGACGTCTTCTGCACTTAAATGGTCTTCTTCATGGTCCAATAAAATCCGAACAGTTGCTTCACGCTGTGGCGTCAATTTATAACTCGCAGCGTGCAGTTGTTTTTTAATCCGGTCAATTCTGGTTTCCATGCGACGCCCTCCCTCAAACTATCTTTATTATATCAAAAGGGAGTTCTCAATTACAACAATACTATCCATTCTTTATTTATAATCGTTACAAAGTAATAATCGTTTCAATTCTCAATTGATAATTGATGTTTGATCCATAGAATGGCAAATGCTGTTTTAGCATCATAAATTCTCTCGTCTTTAACCATTTGTTCTGCTTCTGCAAGAGTGACTTCCATAAGTTCCACAAACTCATCAGCGTCTAAGACGGCACCATTGGTTGCTTTGCTTAACCCTTCTGCAGCGAATAAATGAACCACTTCATCGGCAAATCCAGGGGATGTAGCAAACGTTTGGATTTTAGTTAGTTTTTCTGCTGTGTATCCTGTTTCTTCTTCTAGTTCACGCATTGCTGTCGTTTCTGGCGCTTCACCAGGTTCTAATTTACCAGCTGGAATTTCAATAAGCGAGCGTTCTAACGCTTTACGGTATTGTTCGACTAAAATGATTTTGTTATCAGGGGTAATCGCAATTATGGCAACCGCTCCTGGATGCTCAATCAGTTCGCGTTTTGACATGCCACCATTTGGAAGCGATACATCATCAATTTTCAAATTAATGACTTTTCCTTCATACAAGCGATTAGACTGGATTGTTTTTTCTTCAAATTTTTTCATTTAAATCCTCTTTTCATTTGTGGTTTATCTGACAAAGAGTATACCATAATAGATACGATAGACTAAATGAGGTGGAAAGATGAAGAAAATTTTATTGGGTACGAGCGGTATGAAAGTAAGTGAAATCGGATTTGGTTGTATGTCTTTACCAACTGATGTTAACGAAGCAGAGCTTATTGTCAACACAGCAATTTCACAAGGTATTAATTATTTCGACACAGCAGACTTATATGATAAAGGAGCAAATGAAGAAGTTGTCGGAAAAGCTTTACAACAGCACCGAAAAGAAGTTGTTCTTGCCACTAAAGTAGGAAATGAGTGGAACCCAGAAACAGACAAAATACAATGGAATCCAAGCAAGACTTATATTAAAAAACAAATTCACGCAAGCTTGAAAAGACTGCAAACTGATTATATCGACTTATATCAATTGCATGGCGGCACAATCGACGATAATGCAGAAGAAACGATTGAAGCTTTCGATGATTTGAAAAAAGAAGGATTGATTCGCGCGTATGGAATTTCATCGATTCGCCCAAACGTCATCAATCGTTTTTTGAAAAATAGCGATATCTCTTCTATTATGATGCAATATAGTTTATTGGATCGTCGACCAGAAGAATGGCTAGACTCGATTCACCAAGCGGAGAAATCTGTCGTTACACGTGGTTCACTCGCAAAAGGTTTACTGACAGGTGAAGGTCTCGAACGCGCAGAAAACATGGACGGTTACTTAACTTATGATGCACTTGAACTAAAAACTACGTTACAAAAATTAATGTCAGTCCATGATAATTTGCATGCATTGGCACTGCAAAGTGTCTTACAACATCAAACCATCAGCTCTATTGTAGTAGGTGCCAGTTCTGCAGAGCAGATCAAATCAACTATAGACGCTTATGAAACACCTGTTTCAACTGAACAAATCAACGAAGCCAAAACAATAACCCGACAAGCGGCTTACCAAGAGCACAGAAAATAATTAAAACCCAGCAACTATTCCGCTGCTAAACGGATTGTTGCTGGGTTTACTTATAAAGAGATAACGAAGCCATATCGACAATACGAATGGTCTTTTGGTTTACTTGCTGTATCCATCCTTCATCTTCAAACTTTGCTAGCTTTCGGCTGATCGTTTCTGGCGTAGTTCCAAGAAACGATGCGAGATCTTTACGTGACATGGGCAATTGAATTTCTTGATTTTGTTCTAGCTCTGTTTGTTGAATCAAGTAAAGGGCAATTCTTGTTTCCGTGTCTTCTGTTGCAAAACTAGTCATTTGATGTTCGGTCTGATCTAATCTTATTGAAAACTCTTTGAGAATTTTTAATGATATTTGAGGATATTTCAAGAATAACGCGCGAATGTCTTTACTGCTTATCATGCACAAAGCAGTCGTTTCCATTGCTTCTGTATATGAGTCATGAACATCATCGGTAAAAAGAGCCAACTCGCCTGTAAAATCACCGGGATAGAGAATACGAATAACTTGTTCTTTTCCTGTTTCGGTTAAACGGTAAGTTTTTAATTGACCTTTGTGAATGATGTACAAAGAATCAGATTTTTCTCCGGCGCGGTATAGAATTTCATCTTTTGACAGATTTCTGTGTTGTGTTACATTGTCAATTTCTTTTAGTTCGTTCTGTTCCAGATGATTAAAAATCGGAACGATGGAAACACATAAATGCTTATGTGCTGAAAATGAGTCTTCTGCTCCATTAGCCCCCACAATTTACCTCCTATATAGAACATTCTTTTCTTTACTATACCCTATACTTAGCCTCCTATATAGGACATACCAATTTTCTTGCGATTTTTCGCCGTTGCTTCAGTTCGTTCATCTGAATAACGATCACGTCTCCCGTTCCAAACTGCACCAATGGCTTCTAGAAGTTGCGTATCGGTCCAATCATTTCGAAGAAGTTCTCGAACATCAAATCCTTCTGTAGCAAAAAGACAAGTATAGAATTTTCCGTCTGAAGATAGCCTGGATCTTGTACATGATGAACAAAATGATTCTGAAACAGAAGTGATAAAGCCTACTTGAGCATCGCTATCTTGGTAACGATAGCGTTTTGCTACTTCTCCAAAATAATCCTTGTCAACCGGTGTTAATGTGTAAACAGTTTTTAATTTTTCCAGTATTTCTTTTTTAGTCACAACTTTTTTAAAACTCCAATTATTATCGTTACCTACATCCATAAATTCAATAAACCGTAGCGTAATATCTCGTTCTTTAAAGTAAGCAGCCATTGGAAGAATTTCAACGTCGTTAACATGTTTTTGTACAACCATATTCACTTTAATACTAAAGCCAAGTGCTTTTGCGTAGTCAATTTGTTCTAAGATATGTTCTGAACTGACTCCTCTTCCATTTAACTTGCCGAACAATTCAGGGTCGAGTGCATCTAAACTAATATTCAACCTTCTTAATCCTGCGTCGTACAAGGCTTGACCGTGTTTTTTAAGAAGAACTCCGTTCGTAGTCAATCCGACGTCTTCTACGCCTTTGACTGAAAAAATTAGTTTAATTAATTCCGGTAATCCTTTACGTAATAAGGGCTCTCCACCAGTTAACCGAATTTTTTTAACACCCATTGAAACAAACAATTCAGTGAGTCGATGAATTTCCTCGAATGTCAGAAGTTCTTGTTTCGGTAAAAAAGCGTAATCATCGCCGAAAACTTCTTTCGGCATACAGTAAGAGCACCGGAAATTGCATCGATCTGTAACAGAAATACGCAAATCTCTCATTGGCCGTCCTAACTGATCCGTCAATGCTTGTTTTATCATCAATGAATCCACCTTTCTGGCAACTTTTTTTATCGATCGACCGCTACATTGATGCTTAGTAAGTTAATTAGGCAATAATTCGGGAACGGTTATTTTTTTCTCGTATTCAGAAGTAATGTCTGTGAACGTTCCGACATAACGAACAACTTCTCCTGTATCATCTTTTACTGCACTGATATTTAACCACTGTAAATATTCTTCTCCATTTTTACGCAAATTCCAAATTTCCCCTTGCCATACGCCATTCCGTTCAATTTCCTGCCACATATCTCTGTAAAAATTCTTGGACTGTCTTCCAGACTTCATAATACTTGGATTTTGTCCAATAACGTCTCTTTCTTCATAACCGGTTAATTTAGTAAAGGCAGGATTAACTGTTCTGATATTTCCCGAAGTATCGGTCACTAAGATTCCTTGTCCTGTTGAGTTAAATACTTCAACTGCTAGCAGTAAACGATCTTGATAATACATCCAAACAACTAGCACCAAACTGGCGAGAGCTACTTGAGATAACAACATAAAACCAATCGAGTATTGCCCAGTGATAGAAAAAATTACGGATAACATGATGGGTGGAAAAAATCCTCCAAGCCCGCCCATCATCGAAACAATTCCATTTGCAATGCCTGCTTGTTTATTGAAATAAAACGGAACCAGTTTAAAAATAACACCATTTCCAATACCTGCACTTACAGCAATTGCTAAACTGCCAATTGTGTAAAGCCCAATAGTTGGCGAGAAAGCCAAAACAATCGCTGCTATCGTGTAGATGAAAAACGTACCCATCAATAACAACAGTGGCTGTAATTTATCCGCAAGCCAGCCGCCTATGGGCCGAAGAAAAGTGGCAAGTGCGATAAAACCAGCCGTACGCATACCAGCATCCACTTTTTCTAGTTCAAAATTGCTGACTAAAAAATTAGGCAAGTAAATTGTGAATGCCACAAACGAGCCAAATGTGATGAAATAAAATAGCGAAAAAAACCAAAGTTTCTCATTTTTATAGACACTTTTAATTTGTTCAATAATAGGAGTTTTCACTTTTGGTTCGTGACGATCGCCTAAAAAGAAATTTAAAGCTGCAAAAAGTAACAGTAAGATCAAGTAAACTTTGACAGTCGCGGACCAACCAATTTGCGTTGCGATTAATGGAGCAGCAAATGTAGAGATAGCGGTTCCGATATTCCCTGCACCATAAATCCCATTAACAAATCCATGTTTTTCTTTTGGATAGTATTTGGGCAAAGACGTAACCCCTACAGAAAATACAGCTCCCCCGATCCCTAGAAACAATCCACTAATAATAAGATCCGAAAAACTTGAAGCTTCGCTTAAATAAAAGACCGGAAACAATAACAAAACAAAACTGACTAAAAATATAATTCGTGCTCCAAAGACATTTGCATAATAACCTAATGGAATTCGTAAAATAGAGCCTAAAACAACTGGAACAGCTGTAACTATCGCTAGTCGCTCTGGTGCAATAGCAATATCCTCGCGAATAAAAGGAATAAGAGAAGATATTATTACCCACACCATAAAGCCGACTACCAAGTTCATCGTTTGAAGGGGCAACTGCAGTTTCTTAATCATCAAAATCACCTTTTCCATTAAAATTTTAGTTATAACTTCCGCATTCATTTCCTACTTACATTGTATCTTGAGAGTGTATCTATTTTAATAAGGGAGTGCCCTTCAGCTGGCAAGGGAAACCCTTAAAATAAAAAAAGCTACTTCTAAAGGAAGCAGCTAGATCTATTTAAGTAATAAGGGTATTCATTTTTTTGTATAACTCATCTTGATCAACGGCTTTCATTGCTTTTTCAGCCATTGGAAACAATACCGTTTCTTCTTTCATAAAATGAACTGTTAACACTTCAAATGCTTCTGCAGCATCTTGAGCAACTGCTTTCATTTGCTCCAATGTTAACAGGTCAATGTTGTCGCGTGTATGATGGAAAAAATGACCAATGTATGCGTCTATTTCTTGATGTTCTTCTTGTATACCGACTAATGGCCCTTGTTCAAACCCAATATAATTTCCGAGCGCTGGAAAAAAGAATTCCTCTTCTTTATCCGTGTGATTTTTAAAAGGCTCAACAAATTCAAAAAGCTTTTGCCTCAAATTCTTCATGTTTTCACGGCCTTTTTCAAGACTCAAGTTTGTATTTTCGAACGACAAAACAAGCGCATGCCAATCGTTCATTAAAAAACTTAAATACGCATGTTCATTTTCCAATAACCTCATACCAGGTTCTTTAAAGCGAAGCTCAGGTTTTTCTGCCATTAAATGATCAACTCCTAGCTATTCGTCAAAAATTTAATAATTTTTTCTTTAGTACATATTCGACTAATTCAGGTCTGCTCTTTAACTGTAACTTCTCCATAATTTTGGCTTTATGCGCTTCTACTGTTTTCACAGAAATAAAAAGTTTTTGAGCAATTTCTTTATTTCCGTATCCTTTTGCAACTAAAGGAAGCACTTCAATTTCCCGTTTAGACAATAATTCGAAAGGATCAGACTCTTTTACTTTATGATCTTTGTTTACTAATTCGCGAACTAAAGACGTAGCCATTTTCGGATGAATATAAGTTCCTCCACTATAAATAACTCGAATTGCTTGAAGTAATTCTTCATCGGGTGCACTTTTTAGCATATAACCAGAAGCACCATTTTTTAATACATGGAATAGATATTCTTCGTCGTCATGCATCGTTAAAATCAGAATTTTGGTTTCAGGAAAGTCTTCTTTGATTTTTCCAGTTGCTACTAATCCACTTTCTCCTGGTGGCATGCTCAAATCTAACAATAATACATCCGGTTGGTGTTTAGCTACCATTTGATAAGCTTCGATTCCATCTGCTGCCATCGCAATAACTTCCATGTCTTCTTGGAAATTAAGGATCATTGAAAATCCACTTCTAACAATGGCATGGTCATCGGCTATGACGATTTTCATTTCGCCACCTCCCGCTTTTCATTTAAAGGTACACGTAAGTTTACTGTTGTTCCTTTCGAAATTTCAGAATTAATGGTTAAATTACCTTGCACCAACTCAGCGCGTTCATTCATACCAAACAAACCAAGACCCGTACCGATAGGATTGGATCCCAGTTTGAATCCAACTCCTCCATCTTTCACAACTAAACGTAAAGTATTTACTTCTTCAAACAATAGAACTTCAACAACTTCAACTTGCGCATATTTTATGGCATTGAAAATCGCTTCTTGACAGACTCTGTATAGAACCGTTTCCACTTCGTTTTCATAACGTGTTTTTTTAATGGTCGACACAAAGTTTACCGTTAAACCAAAACTTTCTTCTAGTCGTTTAAAATGAGAGCGAAAAGCTGCTTCTAAACCGAAATCATCAAGCGCAGAAGGCCGCAATTCAACCGATAAATTCCGAATGTCATCCATCAAGCGAAGCAAAGTTGACATGCTTTCACTTGTTTTCTTTAACACATCTTCATCTTTGGTCATGTACTTTAAAGCACGCAAATCAACAACCGCACTTAATAGTTCTTGAGCCACACTGTCATGCAACTCTCTTGAAATTCTTTTCCGTTCGTTTTCTTGTGCTTTAATAACATTTTTCATCATTGTATTTTGTTGAAGTTTGTTTTGCGTTTCAAATTTAATGGATAAATCTCTTAAAATAAATACCCTTGTTCCTTTTTCAGGATCGATGACATGGAATGTTGCAGAATACGGTATAGTCCCTTTTCCTACGGTCTCTAAAAATACTTGAAAAGAAGAAAAATCTGAATGATTAAAGCTAGTGAAGTAACAATCCTCACAAGTCATCAGTTTACTTTCATTCGTGTACCCTCTGCAGACCATACACAGAGCATCTTCTGCTCCTTTTTTCAATTGCTCTAACGCTTGAACATCCATAATTTTTTCTGCCGCCGGATTCATTGATATGGTTTTACCTTCACTTGAAAAAAACAAAATGGCTTCTGAACTGTTTGCATACATTTTTAGCATCAGGTCAACTAATTGATCTTTTTCATTAGAAATCAACTCCACATCAATTCCTTTCCATCCAACGTGCCTATATCAGATTTAGACATGCTAATCAACATGTCCAATCTTTCTGGTGTCATCAAATGAGGTTCTCGAAATCCAGCTAAGAGAACCCCTACCACTCTTCCGCTATGCCATAAAGGCGTAGCGCCTATACTCAAAATTTTTTCTAATTTCAAAATTGGATAATTGAACAAATCATTTTTTACAGTGAATTCTTCCACATCTGCCATCAGTAATGGTTTACCGTTTTTAAATACGCCTCCCGCAATTCCTTTTCCTGATTGCAAAACTACTTTCTTGATGCGTTCACTTATAGTACCTGAAGTATACTGCCATTTTAATACATGCATATTTTCCGCCGATTCGACTAAAGCCAGCGCAATAATATCACAATGAAGAGCTTCTCTTATTTTTTCAATCTGCACTTGATAATCTTTGTTGGTATTCATACTTTGGTCTCCTATGAAACTAAAAGAGAATTTCTTTTAGTTTGTTGGTTTATGTCTTCTATATAGGATATAACTTCTGCCTACATAATTCAACGGAACACTCCATACATGTACGAGACGTGAAAATGGCCAAAACGCAAATATCGCAAAGCCTGTTAATACATGAATTTTGAAAGACAATGGCACACTTGCCATAATAGCTGGGTTGGCGTTAAATAAAAACAAATCGCGGAACCAAACAGATATTGTCATTCTATAATCAAATTCAGGTTGTACAATATTTGTCACTAAAGTTGCATACATACCGACAAAAACAATAAATAATAACAGAGCGTTAACTGCTAAATCAGAGAAAGAACTCAACTTCCGAACGCTTGAGATCGTGAATCGACGAAAGGTTAGAATAAACATGCCAATCAATGTCATAAAACCGAAAATCCCTCCGATATAAATGGCACCAATGTGGTAAAGATGAGGACTAACCCCCATCGCATTCATCCATGAAATCGGAATAACTAATCCCCCAATATGACCAAAAATAACTGGGATGATGCCCATATGAAACAAAAGACTTCCCATCATTAACTGTTTTTTTTCAATAAATTCACTGGACTTAGCTGTCCAGTGAAATTTATCAATGCCATATCGGTAAAGATGACCAAAGATGAAAATGGCTATACAAAGATAAGGAAAGACCACCCAAATAAACTTATCTAGCGTTTCCATCTGCAGGCACCTCCTGCTCGATACATATCTTAAAGGTCTCACGTAGTCCTTTAACAAGATGGAAATAAGGACTGTTTTTTTTCTCTAATGATTTTAACAAATGATAGGTTCCGTCTTCTAATACAGCAATTAAAATATGAAAAGTTTGTGGTGCACGAGGATCTCCTATCCATTCTGCTGCATATAGAAATTCACAAATTAGCGGCAAAAAATCCGATAGCTCTGAATCTGGCATTTCAAGACCGAACATTTCATACGAAACTTTTAATTTTGCTAGCATCTGTCCACGTTCTTTGGCATCTTCAAATTTAAAATACGTCATAAACAAGGTACTATCTTTGTCAAAATCGAAAATATCTGTATACATTTCTTGAATTTGATCCAAACTCATGTCATGCATTAAGTTCCAATATCGCCAAGCATGTTCATATGCCGGATGATCCACATCAAACGATTCCTCGATTTGCGACGGGTGAAAATCGAGTTTTTCAGGATAGGTCAAGTGATGCGCAATAAAACCGAATGACTGCTTGTATCGATAGAGTTTTTCTAAATTAATCACGCCATATACCTCCGTAGAAATTTTCTTCGTAAATTTCTTTCCCCGTCTTCGTAGCAGTGCCGGTCGGACTTGAAGTTGCAGGGCCACAACTATCACAAGAACCACCAGAATCAGTTCCCCATCCTCCCATACCTTCAGTATCATAGCCTTCCATTCCTTGAGCACGATATGGATTTACGCGACCTTCGCGATGTGTGGTTGGAATAACAAAACGATCTTCGTATTTCGCAATTGCCAGTAACCGATACATTTTTTCTGTTTGGTGTGCCGTCATGCCAATTCGTTCTAAGCGACTTTCATCAAAATCTTTCCCTGTTGTTTTAGCACGCATGTAAGAACGCATCATTGCCATACGTTGTAATGATTTTTTCACTGTTTCCGTGTCGCCAGCTGTCAGCATATTTGCCAAATACTGAATAGGTGTCCGCATTTCTTCAATTGCAGGAAAAATCATATCTGGATTTTTAATCGAATCTTTTCCTTCAAAATAATTCATGATTGGACTAAGTGGTGGGACATACCAAACCATTGGTAGTGTTCGATATTCTGGGTGAAGTGGAAAAGCCAATTGATGTTCAATCGCGAGTTTGTATACAGGCGAATTTTGGGCTGCTTCGATCCAATCTTCTGAAATGCCATCTTTTCGTGCCAAAGCGATCATTTCTGGATCGAACGGATCGATAAACAAATCACATTGCGCTTTGTACAAATCTTTTTCATCCGGTGTAGAAGCCACTTCTAAAACACGATCTGCATCATATAGAAGAACTCCCAAATAACGAATGCGTCCTGTGCATGTTTCCGAACACACTGTAGGCAATCCTGACTCAATGCGTGGGAAACAGAATGTACATTTTTCAGCTTTATTGGTTTGCCAGTTAAAGTATACTTTTTTGTATGGACAACCTGTCATACAATAGCGCCAGCCTCGACAAGCTTCTTGGTCGACTAACACAATGCCATCTTCTTCACGCTTATAAATGGCACCAGAAGGACAACTTGCTACACAGCTTGGATTTAAACAATGTTCACAAAGCCTTGGCAAGTAAACCATAAAGGCTTTATCAAAATTGAATTTAATTTCCTCTTCTATTTTCTGGATGTTTGGATCGAGTGGTCCTGTAATGTGTGCTCCTGCTAGATCATCTTCCCAGTTTGGACCCCAATCAAGGTCCATTTTTTTCCCTGTGATAACTGAATGCGCACGTGCCACTGGTGAATGTTCTAATTCACCAGCATTGGTCAAGTGCTCATAATTATAGGTCCAAGGCTCATAATAATCTTTCATTTCTGGCATGTCCGGGTTGTAAAAGATTTTTCCCAATGCGACTTTCGATAACTTATTGCCTGATTTTAACTCTAATTTCCCTTTGCGAAGTTGCCAGCCGCCTTTGTACAGTTCTTGGTCTTCCCAGCGTTTCGGATACCCAATGCCCGGTTTTGTCTCTACGTTGTTAAACCACATATATTCGGCACCTTTACGGTTGGTCCAAGTGGTTTTGCAAGTGACACTACAGGTATGACAACCGATACATTTATCTAAATTCATCACCATCGCTACTTGTGCTTTAATCTTCAAGCCAGTCAACCTCCTTCATTTTTCGGACTGCAACGTATTCATCACGCTGATTGCCAATGGGTCCATAATAGTTGAAACCATAGCTAAGTTGAGCGTATCCTCCAACCATTTGAGTCGGCTTCATGTGAATGCGTGTTGGCGCATTGTGACTGCCGCCTCGTGTGTCTGTAATTTCAGAGCCAGGTACTTGAATATGCTTGTCTTGTGCGTGGTACATGAACATTGTGCCTCTTGGCATGCGATGACTGACAACAGCACGAGCCGTAACTACACCGTTTCGGTTGTAAACTTCGAGCCAGGCATTGTCATCGATATCGTGTGCTTTTGCATCTTCGTTATTGATCCAAACAGTCGGACCTCCACGGAATAATGTCAGCATGTGTTGATTGTCTTGGTAAGTAGAGTGGATATTCCATTTTCCATGAGGTGTTAAGTAACGCAAGACAAGTGAATCTACGCCACCTTTTATTTTTTTATCATTTTTTCCAAAAACCATTGGCGGTAAGGTTGGTTTATAGATTGGCAATGCCTCTCCGTATTGTTGGAAAATTTCATGATCGATATAAAAATGCTGTCTGCCTGTCAACGTCCGGAAAGGCACTAGCCGTTCAATATTGGTTGTAAATGGCGAATAACGTCTGCCCATTTTGTTTGATCCACTAAATACGGGTGTTGGAATAACTTCACGTGGTTGAACCGTAATGCTTTGGAAAGTAATTTTCTCTGCTGCACGGTCTGCAGAAATGTCTCTCAGTTCGACACCTGTATCTTTTTCAGCTTCAATATACGCTTTTTGTGATACTCGTCCATTTGTTGCTGAAGATAGATTTAACATAGCATCTGCCACTTGGCGAGCTGTTTGAATTTTTGGTAAGCCGTTTTTAATTGAGTCATCGAAATGAGTCCCATTAATATGTTTCAATTCTTCATATTCTTCTGCTACAGAAAAACTAACACCGTGTGCACCCGTTTTACCAATAGATAAATTAGGCCCAAGCGTAATGTATTTATCGTAAATCTTAGTAAAGTCTCGTTCTACGATACTGAAGTTAGGCATTGTTTTTCCTGGTATCGCTTCGATTTCTCCTTTAGCCCAATCTTTCACAACTCCCATAGGCTGTGAAATTTCACTGATTGAGTCATGTGCAAGAGGCGTAATCACGACATCTTTGTATACACCAGGTAAATGCGTTCCTGCCATTTCTGAGAACTTTTCAGCTAATTTCGCGTAAATATCCCAATCAGAACGAGATTCCCAAAGTGGATTTACTGCAGGATTAAATGGATGAACAAATGGGTGCATATCTGTTGAAGATAGATCCGTTTTTTCATACCAAGTAGCTGCTGGTAAGACAATATCAGCATAAAGTGGTGTTGATGTCATACGAAAATCAAGTGCTACCATCAAATCCAATTTGCCTTCCACATCTTCTCTCCATACAATTTCTTCTGGCTTTTCAGTAACGTTCGGTTCAGCCAACAAGCCATCTGATGCACCTAAAAGATGCTTCATGAAATATTCTTGGCCTTTAGCAGAACTTGAAATCAAGTTTGAACGCCAAATAAATAATGTTCTCGGGAAATTTTCGGGTGCTCCTGGATCTTCTATTGCAAATTTTGTTTTACGTGATGTTACTTGTTCAACCGCATAATCAATAATCTCTTTATTTGTTTTAGCACCTTTTTCAGCAGCTTCTTCTGCGAACAGCAAGCTGTTTTTGTCGAACTGTGGATAAGAAGGGAGCCATCCCAATCTTGCAGCTAACACGTTATAATCTGCTGGATGCTGATATGCAACATTTTCAGCAAGTGGAGATGTTAAGGCATCCGTGCCACTTTCTTCATATCTCCACTGTTCTGTCGCAAAGTAAAAGAAAGAAGTGGCATTTTGCAATCTTGCTGGTCCTTGCCAGTCTTTCGCAAAAGCAATGGATGACCAACCTTCAATTGGACGACATTTTTCTTGTCCAACGTAATGAGCCCAACCTCCACCATTGACACCTTGAGACGCTGTCAAAATAACTAAGTTCAAAATCGCACGATAAATCGTATCACTATTGAACCAGTGGTTGATTCCCGCGCCCATAATAATCATGGAGCGCCCACCTGTATCAAGTGAATTTTGAGCAAATTCACGCGCAATTTGTGTCACGATTGATGCTTTAACGGAAGTAACTTTTTCTTGCCAAGCCGGTGTATAATGAGATGTTTCGTCATCGTACCCTTTTGCGTTATATTCACTATCAATACGAATAATTCCGTATTGACTTAACATCAAATCATAAACAGTTGCTGCGTAACGCTCTGTGCCATCTGCTAACTGGACTTTTCTTGTTGGAATGACACGTTTGAAAACACCATTTCCTTGGTTATCAAAATACGGAAAAACAATTTCTTTCCACTCTTCTTGATGTCCTTCGACACTCATTGCAGGTTCTACTTTTGAACCGTCTTCATTTTCAAGAATCAAATTCCATTTTTTATCTTCTTCCCAACGCTGTCCCATCGTTCCATTTGGCACAATCAATTTGTTAGCAGCTTCGTCAAAGATGACAGGTTTCCACTCTGCATGTTGCGACGTGTCGCCTAAATCACTAGCACGTAAAAAGCGTCCACCTTTTAACGAATCTTCGTGTGGATCTAATAGGATCATAAAAGGCATATCTGTAAATTGTTTTGCATAATTAATAAACATTGGTTCTTGACGTTGTTGATAAAATTCATCTAAAATAACATGCGTCATTGCTTGTGCTAACGCAGCATCCGTTCCAGGGTGAGGAGCTAGCCAGTTGTCTGCAAATTTTACGTTTTCCGCATAATCAGGTGCAACCGATACAACTTTCGTTCCTTTATAGCGAACTTCTGTCATAAAATGCGCATCCGGTGTTCTGGTCATTGGTACGTTTGAACCCCACATCATTAAATAACCTGCGTTATACCAATCTGATGATTCTGGAACATCTGTTTGTTCTCCCCAAATTTGTGGAGAGGCTGGTGGAAGATCCGCATACCAATCGTAAAAGCTCAACATTTCTCCACCTAAAAGTGAGATAAAGCGTGCTCCTGAAGCATAGCTAACCATAGACATTGCAGGAATCGGTGTAAATCCAGCGACACGATCTGGTCCATATTTTTGAATCGTATATATTAGTTGTGCTGCGATTAATTCCAGTGCATCATCCCAGTTAACACGGATATGACCCCCTTTTCCGCGTGCAGATTTGTAAAACGTAGCTTTTTCAGGGTCTTCTACAATACTTGCCCAAGCTTCTACTGGATTTGAGTGACTTGCACGAGCTGCTTTCCACAGCCTCCAAAGTCTTCCGCGCATATAAGGGTATTTAACACGCAATGGACTGTATTCATACCAAGAAAACGTAGCGCCTCTCGGACAACCACGTGGTTCAAATTCAGGCATATCAGGTCCACAAGATGGATAATCGATTTGCTGGTTTTCCCAAGTAATAATTCCATTTTTCACAAATACTTTCCAACTACATGATCCAGTACAGTTTACGCCGTGCGTTGTGCGTACCACTTTATCGTGTGACCATCTTTGACGGTACATGTTTTCCCAATCTCGGCTTTTTTCCTCCAAGATCGACCAACTGCCCGAATAACTTTCTACTGGTTTAAAGAAATTTAATCCGAATTTTTTCTTCATCGCTTATACACACTCCTTCTCAGAATGAAAGACATTGAAGGGAATCAATTAAAAATTCATTCGTATACCCTTATTATGTTAGTCGCACACAAAAGTTCACATTAGGGAATGTCCTATTGAACCATTGGAATTCCCTTGTTCATTGAAAATTGAAACGATCCGATACTATTTCCTCACTATTTTTCTGCTTATTTCTGGCGATTTCTGAGAAAATGCTGTGAGTTTTCTGCCTTCTTATACTTATAGCTACAAGTAGAAGAAGGTATTTGTGAAACTAGTTATGTACTTTTATGAGATTAAACTTCCAAAATACTCCATTTCCCAAGAATTTCTTGTCACTTAACCTCTTATTCCTAACACTCGATTAGGGACTTCCCTCTTTTGCAAAAGGAAATGCCCTAGCTGGAAAATCAATGGTTTTTATCATGTTATACTGAAAAAAAATGAGGGGAATGAATGATTATGTCAGGACCATCTTTGCGCCAGTTACATGCTCATCACGCGATTCATCAAGGCGCCTTATCTGGAGCGCTAACTAAAACGGAGGAAGTAGAAGACTTGTTAAGAGCTAAAGAATTTGAAGTTGCGCGTCAAGCAGCAGATCATTTATTGGAGTTTTGGGAAACGCGTATCATTAGCCATGCTGATGCAGAAGAAGAAGGCTTTTATCAAGACATGATTCAACAAAAACCAGAACTTGAGAAAGCGGTTATTGACTTAACACGCGATCACGACATTTTACGAATCATTGCAGCTGATATTAAACAATTGCTTGTTGAAGAAGGACTGAGCTATGAAGTCATGAAACAATTTCACGCACTACTTGTAGTAAATGCTATTCATAGTCGCGAAGAAGAACGCATGCTACTAAAGGAGCCTTCAGTATGATTAAGACCATTGGTAGAAACGACTTATGTCTCTGTAATAGCGGCAAAAAATATAAAAAATGTTGTGAAGCGAATCATTCTTCGAAACAATTGGTTGAAGAACAAAATAAAGTGCTACAAGGCTTGTTGCAAGAGTTTTTCGAAAATCATCCACGCCCTTCTGAACAAAAAGAGTTAGTCAAATGGAAAGACCAAGTGGAAAATATTCTTGTGCCATTATATGGAGAAGACAAAGCAAATGGAATAATCGGAGACATCTTTTTCTTTTCAGAACATGTAGCTATTTGGAATTCTTTTATCGAACGAAAAATCCTTGAAGAAAGTCAAACACAACTAAAGCAAATTCTGAACTCTTGGATAAACCCATTGTTTATGGCAGGCAGAGTTCTTTCTATTTCCAATTACCGCGCGAAAGTTTGCGATGTACTGTCTGGAACAGTCATGGAAATTGAAGTGAACGAATCGTTCTCTGTAGAAGTTGGAAATATTGCTACGGGTTTTTACTTACCGGATGTTCGAGTGGGAAATCATTTTTTAATGGTATTAAACAGTCTAACCATTGCAGTGGATGTTAACGATGACAGTATTTCAAAACTCAAAGAAATGTATGATAGTTCTGAACTCCTTACAGTGCCTGATTTTTATAAACATAATATACTCGCTGTTTATCAAATCTTAAGCAGCGGTCTTCTTGGCGCTGAGCAAGTATCTTCAACAGTTCTTGAAAAGGTTGAAGAACTAGAGAACTTCCTAATCGAGCACGATTTAAAAAGTGATGAGTTCATCGAAGTGTTTTTCCATCATATAGAGCCTCTTGCAAAAATTCCTCAGGAAGCGATTGCAGGAGCGATTCAATTCGCTATTGATCACCAATTTATTCAATTGGAGTGGAACCTTGAAAAAACAGCTCACTACTTTTCGGTCACAACTGAAAACGCAACACGTTTCAAAGATGAACTTGACGCTTTTTATCATACAGCTATGCACAATAAAGAAAATGACGAAGAAAAAGAAGCAGTTTATGCATTTGAAGTGGGAACAGATCCAAAAGGCAATGAACTGCAGAACTGGCACTTGTATATGCATTTAAAAAATGCCACTATTTCGAGTGAAAATGAATTAAAACGGCAAATGGAGTATTATCACAGTAAATCTTATGAACCAAAAACAAAAGCTGAAAATGCTCAATTGCTTGCCTACGCTGCCTACACAAGCACTAATCGTACTGAGAATTTAGAAAAAATTCAGCAACTAGATCCAACAAATTCGGATGCTTTGCTACTAGAAGCTGAAGTAGAAACAGACTTGAAACAGAAAGAACTTCTACTTCAAAAAGCGATCGCTAGCAGCAAAGAACGCTTTGAGCCTGAAATGGATGTGGCTTGGCTTTATGTGCCAAACCGGTCGTATTTGCGGTCGTTGTTCTTGCTTGGAAATTTTTATTGGGAACAAGGTCGTTTTGAAGAAGCTTTCCCTCTTTACTATGAGCTGTTACGTTTAAATCCTGGCGATCATCAAGGTGCACGTTATTTAGCGGTCTCCACATTGATCGCACTTGATCGACTTCCAGAAGCTGAAAGTTTGATTGATCATTACGAAGAAGAGCTTAGTGATAATGCTTTCTATGCCTGGTTTAAGTGGTCAATTGAACGAAAAAAGAAAATACTTTCTCAAGCAACTCAAGCTCTGTATGTGAGAGCAGTAGATCAAAATCCATATGTGAAAAAATATATTAAAAAACAGTATGTGGCAGTCCCTTATCCGAAGTCTTTAGTTATAACACCACGTTCTCCTGAAGAAGCAAGTCTAATATGGACATTTTTAGCACCTACACTAAATGCTTGATAACACAAAAAAACAAGCCTCATTTTTCTAATTGAAAATGAGGTTTGTTTTTTTATGCTTAACTATTAATAGATCCAGTTTGGTTATCGTCTTTTGCAGAATCAAAATTTCCTTGTCCAACTCTTTTGCGTATTTCTTCTTCTGTTAATTTACTGCCAATTGGCCCTGTAGGAATATTTGTAGATCCACTTTCAGTTTCTGCACGTTCAACACGCGCAAACCCTGAATTTGTTTGACGTCCAATCCGTTCTCTTTCAGCTCTGCTTGAGTATGTTTGTTCCACGTTTTTTTCATCAGCCATATGAATACCTCCATTTCGACTTATTTTACGTTCTTACAATTTCATATTTACCTTATCACTTTTTTCTGATTAATCAAACATCAAGTACCTACTAATTTTATGAAACGATCTATTATTTTTAATTTATTTAAAAAAACGTTACAAAAAACTATAGTAATTGGAACCAGGAATTAATTACCACATTATAGTTTATTAAATATTCTAAAAATATGTAAAATTCAGTTGTTTTTTTATTATACTTTGTTAATATGTATAGATAAGATTACTTTTTAACTAATAAATAATAATAGAAAGGACTTTAATAGGCTTTTATACTTATTTTTTTGAAAGTAAAGTAGTTTTTATGTATTGTCTGTATTACCCATTAAAGGAGGACAAAAAATGATAAAAAAATTCTTTGCTACTGCAGCCACATTCGCTTTAGTTTTAACTAGTACAAATTTATTACCATCTGCCGCAACAAATGCAGAAAAACCCACAAATGTTAATCCAGTAGATTACGCAAAAGACATCAATTTAAATCCTATGCTAGAAGCACTTGTAAAAAGTTCTACCGGAGTTGCTATTAAAACAGTCGACTTTAAACAAGGCGTTAAATACGATTTTGCAGCCAGCAACAATATGACTGGTTTTACAAATGACTCTGCGGACAATCCCATTTCTGTTGAGATTCAAAACGGAACTCAGTTAACAACCCAAGAAATCGACGCCATTGCAGCCGATGATGGGAAAACCGCGATTACTAAAAGCAGTAACGGCTTTCCTTCTCAACGCTTTGTAGTTGATGTTTCTAAAGATATAACCGCCGGTAATGAAATTGAACTTTACTGGAAAGGTAAAACGTTATCTAGTGGACTTGCCAATTTATCTGCTTGGGATTACAAAGCTAGTACTTGGATTGCGTTGAGTCAAGTCGAAGGAAATCAAAACAATGATGAAATTGTTTTATCTTCCGAAATTGATCTTGAAAGATTTGTTAAAGACGGTAAAATTCAAGCAATGGTTCACGATTCTGGAACACTTACCGACTCTAAAGACAAAGACTTTACAATGCTCTGGTTTTCAGATACACAGTATTATGCAGAAGACTATCCAGAAGTTTGGACTTCAATGACAGATTGGATGATTGAAGAATTTAAAAAAGGAAGATATGAATACGCAATGCATACAGGAGATTTAGTCAATCAATACGACAAGCCAGAGCAGTGGGAAGTCGCAAAAGAAAACTTAGATCGTATGGACGCAGCCAATATTCCTTACGGCGTCTTAGCAGGAAATCGTGATGTCATGCCTGATCGAACACAAAAGGTTTATGATTATACGCTTTTCGGTAAATATGCTGGTTTAGATCGCTTTAAAGACAAACCTTGGTTTGGTGAAGCAATGAATGAACAAAACCAAAATCATTATGATTTGTTCTCATTTGGAGACCATGATTTCATTATGCTTTATCTTGGTTTTGGAAAAGATGGTACTAGTGAATCCGTTGAATGGGCTAATAAAGTGCTAGAACAGTACGCCGATCATAACGCAATTCTTGGTATGCATGAAAACATTAACTCTTTGGCTCAATATGTGACAGAGAGCGCCCGAATTGTGAACAGAGAAATTGTAAATCCTAATAAAAATGTCAAAATGGTTCTTAGTGGACATCACCATGGTTCAAATTATCGAGTTAAACAAGTTAAAAATGAAGATGGTACCGATCGTGAAGTATTGGAAGTCTTGGGGAATTATCAAGGGAATCTTGCTGATGACCGCGGACAAGGATATTTACGTTTGCTGACATTTGATCCTACTGACGAAACACTTGATTTTGTTTCGTACTCACCTTATCTTAATGATTTCGATTTTGATCAATTTGATCAAGCTAAAGAAAGCTTTACAGCAAACTTTGACTTAGCAGATGTTGAAGCAAAACCAAATCCAAGACAAATTGAAACAGACTATATGGCTGTTAATATTTATACTGACCAATTAATCGGTCAAGATACTAACTTGAAACCTGGTGAAATTGCTTCTACTCAGTGGAAGGACCTAACCGAAAAAACAACTTACCAGTGGTATATGAATATTACCAATGCTTCTGACGAAAGTGAAAAATCACCAATTTATCAGTTTACGACTGGACTTAAAGAACCTGAACCAGAGCCGGAACCTGTGCCAACAGAGCCAACATTCCCAGACGTAACACCAGAAAAACCAGACTGGGCTTACGAAGCAATTGAAAGAATGGCTGCAAGAGGTATAATTGAAGGCTATCCGGATAAAACTTTCAAGTGGAGAAATAGCATTGAAAGACAACATGTTTCGCTAATGTTTACTCGCGCATTGCCAGAACTGAAAAGCAAAGCACCTTATCAATACTTTAGCGATGTTCCAAAAAACCATAAATACTTCGAACCTATTATGGCTACTCAACAAGCCGGAATTGTGGAAGGGTATCAAAACAAATTCCGTCCTGCTGGTATGCTGACACGTCAAGAAATGGCAAAAGTACTCGTAATCGCGTTTGATATCGAGGAAAAAGGGACACATACATTCCCAGACGTTGATCCAAATGGTTGGTCAGATCCGTATATCGATGCATTATATGCTGCAGGAATTACAATCGGATCTCCTAATGGTAAGTTTAATCCAAAAGCAGATGTTACTAGAGCTGAGTTTGCTGTCTTCATGGATAGATCACTCAAATACACTGAAAAAGAATAAGCAAAAGAGCTTGCAGCTGATCACCTGCAAGCTCTTTTAATGTTCTATTGTTGAGTCGTTAAAACTTATTGCCTTTGTCTCCATGACGTTCTAACAGTTCAGCGAAAGATAAGTTTTTCTCGCGTTCTTTGCGTTCAAATATGCGTTGTGCTTCTTTTTCTTCTTCTAGTTTTTGCTCTTCTTGAAGTAAATCTTTTTTTGTTTCTTTTAACTTCGATAATATGTCTTCAGAAAATATACCATTAGCTTCTTCTTTTCTTCTAGCCACGAATTTTCTCTCCTTATGGACGCTTGATCACAGTTGCAATTCCTTGACCGCCACCGATGCACAAAGTCGCAAGACCTGTCTTGGCATCACGCTTGATCATTTCATGCAACAATGTAACAAATATACGAGTACCGCTTGCACCTATCGGATGACCAATTGCAATCGCTCCCCCATTCACATTTAAAATGTCATGGTTGAATTTTAATTCACGATCAACTGAAATAGACTGAGCTGCAAATGCTTCATTTGCTTCAATCAATTCGATATCAGCAAGTGACATATGCGCTTTAGATAAAGCATTTTTCACAGCTTGTACTGGACCAATACCCATTACAGCGGGATCCACTCCAGCAGTACCACTTGCTACTATTGTTGCGAGTGGTGTTAATCCTAATTCATCTGCTTTGGCTCTTGACATCACTACAACTGCTGCTGCTCCATCATTAATACCTGATGAGTTACCTGCTGTTACACTTCCGTCTTTTTTGAACGCTGGACGCAATTTCCCTAACTTTTCTTCATTAGAACTGCTTTTCACGTATTCGTCTGTTTGGAAAATAACAGGTTCTCCTTTGCGTTGCGGAATTTCTACCGGCACGATTTCTTCATCAAATCGACCCGATTCTATCGCAGCTGTTGCACGCGCTTGTGAACGCGCCGCGAATTTGTCTTGTTCTTCGCGCGTTATATCGTAACGATCACATAAATTTTCGGCTGTAACGCCCATATGGTAATTATTAAATGCACACGTTAATCCGTCAACCAACATGCTATCCACTAGTTTTTGATCACCCATACGGAAACCACTCCGAGCATTTTCCATTAAATAAGGAGCACGGCTCATATTTTCCATTCCGCCAGCTACTACAATTTCTGCATCCCCTGCGTAAATTGCTTGAAAAGCAAGCTGAATAGATTTTAATCCAGAACCACATACTTTATTGATGGTCATAGCTGGAATTGTTTCTGGTAAACCTGCATGAATAGATGATTGACGCGCTGGATTTTGCCCTAGCCCTGCTTGTAGCACATTGCCCATAATAACCTCAGATACTTGTTCTGGCTGGACTCCTGCGCGTTTAAGCGCCTCTTTTATAACGATTGACCCTAAAGTGGTTGCTGGAATATCTTTAAGAGCTCCTTGAAAGGAACCTACCGCCGTTCGGACAGCGCTTACAATAACAATTTCTTGTGACATGAATTTTCCCCCTTATTTGACTGTTTGTTAGTTGCTCTTTTATCCCTCTCCTCTATACAATGGAAAGTAGGAGGGATACTATGTTTAGTTTACCAAAAAATGCAACGATTATCGAGGTAGGGCCACGGGATGGTCTCCAAAATGAAGGAAAGCTTGTTAAAACAAAAGACAAACTTCAATTTATTGATGCTTTGCAGCAGGCTGGAATTCACGAAATGGAGTTAACTTCTTTTGTCTCTCCCAAATGGGTACCACAAATGGCTGATGCTAAAGAAATTGTGGCCGGAACCAAAAAAATGGGTCGACAATTTGTGTTAACACCAAATAAACTTGGCATTGATACGGCTCTTGAGTCAGACGCACAATCTCTCGCTGTCTTTGTGGGTGTTTCTGATACGTTTAATAAAAAAAACATTAACAAAACAACGCAAGAAAGCATGGATGCATTAAAACCGCTTGTTCTTGAGTTGAAAAAACAAGGTATCTTTGTTCGTGCCTGTATTTCTACTGCGTTTTATTGTCCGTTTGAAGGGGCTATTGCTCCAGAAGCAACCATAGCTCTTTGTCGAGAATTTGTCGATTGGGGAGTTGATGAATTGAGTGTAGCAGATACTATTGGTATGGCAAATCCAAAAGAAAGCTATGACTTATTCAATCAACTTGTTCAGGAATTCCCTGAAATTTTGATAGCCGCTCATTTTCATGATACGCGTAGAATGGCATTAGCCAATATCGTTTCAGCTTTACAAGCTGGCGTTACGAGGTTTGATGCTTCAGCTGGCGGTTTAGGTGGCTGTCCTTTTGCTCCTGGCGCCACGGGTAACGTAGCAACAGAAGATGTGGTTAATATGCTTCACCGCATGAATGTCCAAACAGGAATTGATTTAGATCTTTTATGCGTGGCAATCAAAACAATCGAGCCGCATGTGACAAATCCTGTGACAACAGGTATGTAT
Source organism: Planococcus versutus (assembly GCF_001186155.3). Taxonomy (NCBI): domain Bacteria; kingdom Bacillati; phylum Bacillota; class Bacilli; order Caryophanales; family Caryophanaceae; genus Planococcus; species Planococcus versutus. Next base: position 2,028,364 of record NZ_CP016540.2, read on the forward strand.
ACTTTATATAAAAACCGGTCTTGAGGAGCCTGTATTATGAAAAAAAGATTGATTTGGACTTCAGCTATTGCTTCTAGCGTTCTTACTGCATCGGCTACTGTTATTGGCATAATAGCTAGTAATCGATTGATGTATGTTAAGAAGAAAGACGATCAGCTTATTTTAGAACGAGAAACTAGCGCAAAACGTTATGACGAAGTATGGTACACAAACGTTCCAAAACATGAACAGTGGATCGAATCTGAAAATGGTTATCCGATTAAAGCTATATTTCTAGAACCTCATACTACTAATCGCTATGTAATTATTTGTCATGGTGTCACAGAATCAAAAGTAAATTCGTTTAGATTCGCCCGTATGTTTGAGCGTTTAGGATTTAACTCAGTCGTTTATGACCACCGGCGACATGGTGATTCAGGCGGCAAAACGACTAGCTTTGGTCATTTCGAAAAATTTGATTTAAAAGCTGTTGTCAAAGCACTCAAACTCCATGTTGGAACTGACTTGTTTTATGGCATTCATGGCGAATCCATGGGTGCTGCTACAACGCTTCTATATGCTGGCATGGAAGACACGGCAGATTTCTATATTTCCGATTGTGCGTACTCTGATATTTACGAACAAGTTCTGCACGTTATGAGAACGACCACACCACTCCGGACTACATTAGCCCTTCGTCTCGCAAGTCTATTTATGAAAATGCGTGATGGGTATTCGATGTCGACGGTCTCGCCTAGAGAAACGGTCCAAAATATCCAAAGTCCAGTTCTTTTTATCCACAGCCTTAGAGATGAATTTGTCTTACCCAAAATGAGCGAAGAACTGTACGAATTAAAAAAAGGACCAAAAAAATTAAAAATGTTTAAAGAAGGAGCTCATGCTCAATCGTTTAATATGAATCCAGAAGAGTACGAAAAAACTGTTGCTGAGTTTTTAATGACGTACAGTTTACTAACCTCTCACTAAAAAGAAATTCAATAACTTCTCTTCTATCTCGAAACATAAGAAAACACTCTGTGGAGTGCTTTCTTATGTTTCTTTCTTTTTGTTCAAGATAAGCTTCATACCCGCTTCTCCTTCGACACCAATAAACAATTCCGTAATCGGTCCACTTTTAACTATGCCTGTTACATGAAGTTCAATGGTATCCAGATTGTAATCAGTCATGTCTTTTACCAACTCTTGGATCTTATCTATAGACATCGGAAACGATTTCTTCATGTTTGTTGTCTCTAAATTAAATGTTCCGGTTTCTTTTTCATCTTCTTCGATCACAGGCAAGTAAAAACGCAACTCTTGCTGTTCACTCATTACTGATTCCTCCTTTAGTATTGACTTTAGCTTACACAACTGAAAAGTAACCTTTACAAAGACAATACCCGTTATCCAAAATTTTAATTGATAAATCTAGTCAAAATAAAAAAAGTACTCCGAAGAGTACTTTTATTTTTTAATTTTTTTTTCTGGTTTAGTTGATGCTTTATTCATTTGAGACATCATTTGATTGATTTTCTTTTGAGACGGTTTTTGTCCCATTTGCATCATCATGATTCGTAGCATTTCTTCATTGATTGGTGGGTTATCTTGCAAATATTTCATCATGTATCGACGTGCGATAAAGAATCCAAGTGCAACACCTGCGAGTAAAGCCACGATAACGATTACGATCCAGATCCATGTATTCATTCTTGTTACCTCCTTCGTGTTGCGTAAATAAGTAGTGCACCACAATGGATTATACTATAAAAAAAGAATTGTGACCATATGTAGGAAAATAATAAAAAAAGGGGAGCAGCAAATGCCCCATTCTCCATTTTATTTCTCGTTAACTAAGTTTTTAACTTTGTTAACTACGTTTTCAACCGTGAATCCAAGCTCTTCCATAATGCGATCTCCTGGCGCACTCGCACCAAAGCGATCAATTGCCAGAATTTCGCCTTCATCTCCTGTGTAACGATCCCAGCCAAATGAAGTTCCTACTTCTATTGCAAGACGCTTTTTAATTGTTTTTGGAATAACAGATTGCTTGTATTCCTTATCTTGTTTTTCAAAACGATCCCAAGATGGCATTGAAACGACCGATACGTTAATTCCTTCTTTAGCTAATTGCTTTTGTGCAGCTACTGCTAAACTAACCTCAGAGCCAGTCGCTAATAACAATGCTTGTGGGTTTTCAACAGGTGACACGACATAAGCACCTTTTTCAACGCCAGTTTCAGCAAGTTCTCCGCTCTTTTCTAGAATTGGTAAGTCTTGACGCGACAGTACTAATAAAGTTGGTGTCGCTTTAGCTGTTAACGCTAAACGCCAAGCTGCTTTTGTTTCATTAGCATCAGCAGGACGAACAACGCTCAAGTTTGGCATTGCACGAAGAGATGCTAATTGTTCCACTGGCTCATGAGTTGGACCATCTTCACCAACTGCTACGCTATCATGCGTAAAGACATATGTGACAGGAAGTCCCATTAATGCAGCCAAACGAATAGCTGGGCGTACATAGTCACTAAAGACGAAGAACGTTCCACCAAAGACATGCAGTCCACCGTGTAGTGCCATACCATTTAAAGCAGCACCCATTGCAAATTCTCGTACACCAAACCAAATATTACGTCCTTCAGGATGTTCAGCGTCAAAGTCGCCCGCGCCTTTAATATTTGTTTTGTTAGATCCAGCAAGATCGGCGCTACCACCAAAGAATGAAGGAACCGTTTTAGCGATTGCATTAATCATGTCTCCAGAAGAAGCACGCGTTGCTTGTTTTTTACCGGCTTCATACGTCGGGAATTCAGCATCAAAGTTCTCTGGAAGTTCACCACGAATAGCCATTTGTAATTGCTCAGCTAACTCGGGATGTGCTGATTCGTATTGGGCATATAATTCGTTCCACTCCGACTCAGCTTTTGCTCCTACTTCTTCAGTTGCTTGTTCGAAGGTTTCATACACTTCTTTCGGTACATAAAAATCCTCTTCGAATGTCCATTCGTAATGCTCTTTCGTCAACTTCATTTCATCCTCACCAAGTGGCGCACCGTGAGAATCTGCTTTACCTGATTTGTTTGGCGAACCGTAACCGATCACTGTTTTGACTTCGATCAACGTGGGCTTGTCTGAAAATTGCTTAGCTTGCGCAATTTTTTCAGACAAATCGTCTAATTGATTACCATCGTCTACGCGTAAGTAATTCCAACCGTATGACTCAAAACGTTTTTGTACGTTTTCAGAAAAACTTTTGCTCAGTGGTCCATCTAACGAAATATCATTACTATCGTATAGAATAACCAGTTTGTCTAACTTCAAGTGACCTGCAAGAGAAATTGCTTCTCCAGCGACACCTTCCATCAAATCACCATCGCCGCATAAAGCGAAAGTATTGTGATCAATAACGTTCATATCGTCTTTATTATAAGTAGCTGCTAAATGGCGTTCAGCCATAGCCATACCAACAGCCATTCCAATTCCTTGACCAAGCGGTCCGGTTGTAGCTTCTACACCTACAGTATGACCAAATTCAGGATGTCCAGGAGTTTTTGAATCCCATTGACGGAAGTTTTTGATTTCATCCATTTCCAAACCATAGCCGCTCAAATGAAGCAAACTGTATAAAAGCATGGAACCATGCCCTGCCGATAACACAAAACGGTCACGGTTAAACCAATTAGGGTTTTTCGGGTTGTGGTTCATGTGTTTCGTCCATAATGTATACGCCATTGGAGCTGCGCCCATTGGCAATCCTGGATGACCAGAATTTGCTTTTTCAATAGCATCGATAGAAAGTGTACGAATTGTAGTTACTGCAAGTTGATCTGCGTGGGTTGACATAGTAACATCCTTTCTCAAACAAATAGTTAATCCCTTTCTAGTTTAGTCAACAATAGAAAAGAATACAATGAAAAAGAGAATAAGTAGTTAATTCAAATACTTATTCTCTCGGATATTTTTGACCTTGTCCGGAGTTACATCATTTCCGTTAGGATCAATTACTTTTACGTTTTCAATTGTGCCACGCATTGTTTTGCGGAAAGTTTGCAAGTATTCTTGACGCAAAGCTGTTTGTTCATGTGCTTCTTCTTTTGTTAAGCCATCGGTTTTGGATTTGCGTGACAATTGGTTGATACGATTTAACTTATCGGGTGATAACATGTACATCCACCTTTCTTCTTTTCATATCGTACAAAAAAAGTCCGATTTCTGCAATGTTTTAGTCTTCCATCAGTCGTTCGTATTCTTTGTAACGACGATGTACTGTCGCTTTGCTCGCTTGATAGCCAAATCCTTGCAATGTTACGGCAATTTCACTGAACGTTAAGCCATTAGCCTTTAAACTTACGATTTGATCAATTGGTAAATCAATACGCTCTCGTCCGTCCGGATTGCCTTTGCCTTTAAGATTTTTTTCCGGTCTATACCCATTGTTTACAGCGCGTTTCATGCCTCGTTTGATTTTAGCATTATGTATTTTGCGCTGATATTCTTCAACGATAGCTAAAATTTCAAGCACCATATCATCCATATCATTTAGCGCAATAGGTCCTTGATCTGATAGCGTATACACATCAACATTGTATTTTTTCATTACGTGCAAGAGGGCTATCCTTGCATGCCCTCTACCTAGACGGGTCTCATCTTGAATGAAAACAGCGTCCACTGCATCTGTTTTAATGGCATTGAGCATTTCTAGTAATCCTTCTCGGTCCATTTCATAGCCGCTATGCTGATCGGAAAAGACACCGTCCACTTTATAGGATTGCTGAAACGCAAACTTCATTAGCTCTTCTTCTTGTCTCTCTAGTGAAGATTCTTGTGTGTCTTTTGTTGTGCTGACACGACAATATAATAATGCGATTTTCTTCATTCATTGTCACCTGCAAATTTTTTCGTTTCATCTGGCACGTAGTTAAGTTGATCACTAGGGATATCAAGAGAATCACCTGCGATAATTTTAGCAGTTGTTAAATTATTTTCTTTCATAATTTCTTCTATCCATTCATGATGCGGCGTCGAACCACTAAAAGATTCAGCTAAAGTCCACAGTGTATCGCCTTCTTTTATTTCAAGTTGGCTTGTTTGTGCACTGTTGTTAGTATGGGACAAAATTGCATAAAAAGTAAACAACATAATTAACACGAAAAATAAAATAAGATAAGTGTTTTGTCGGATGATTGTTATTTAAATCGCCTCCTGGGAATGAGTGTTCGGAATGTATGTTCTCATATTAATGCGAACAAGTGTTTTTGTCAACAATTAAAATTCGAACCTATGTTTGCATTTCAATGCCCGAGTTGGTATACTATTGGTAGAAATCAAGTAGAATTACTCAAAATGAGGTGAAACGGTTGAAAAAAGTATCTAAGCGTCAAGAAGACATCCTGACATTCATAAAAGAAGAAGTCCGCTTAAAAGGCTATCCGCCTTCCGTTCGTGAAATTGGTGAGGCCGTGGGTCTTGCATCTAGCTCGACTGTTCATGGTCACTTGGCCCGTCTTGAAAGTAAAGGCTTAATCCGTCGAGATCCGACTAAACCAAGAGCTATCGAAGTTATTAGCACTGATGAAGCTTTAATTGATAAAAGTCCTGTATTGCACGTACCTTTAATTGGTAAAGTAACTGCCGGTACACCCATTACGGCGATTGAGAACGTTGAAGAATACTTTCCACTTCCACAAAGTTATGGCACAGAAGATGATCACATCTTCATGTTAGAAATCATGGGAGAAAGTATGATCGAAGCTGGTATTTTAAACGGCGACTATGTTATCGTAAAACAACAACAAACCGCTAATAATGGCGATATCGTCGTCGCAATGACTGCCGAAGACGAAGCAACTGTAAAACGCTTTTTCCGAGAAGATAATTATTTCCGTTTACAGCCTGAAAATTCTTCAATGGATCCCATTATTGTGGAACAAGTATCTATTTTAGGTAAAGTTGTTGGCGTCTATCGCCAAATTCATTAATCCAAAAAACACCGTGAAAAATTTCACGGTGTTTTTATTATGTAAATTTGTTATCCTTTTAAACAGCTAAACGCTAAAATAACTGGAATTCGTTTTCTTCTTTCGTATCCTTCTTCGTCTTGAAAATGATGTCGACTTGGCATCCCCTCGCGTAACCCTGTTACATTAAAACCAGCCTGTGTTAAAGCGGTAAAGTAATTCTCAACGGTACGGTGATATTTGACCACTATTTTATCAATCCATGGCTCTTTGCGTTCGCCTTCTATAAAATAATCATCCACAATCCAATTGCTTCTTTTTTCACCCGACTCTTTGCTTGCAAAAGAAGACGTGGTTAATGGATGTTGTATACTAAAGATAAATTTACCTCCATCTTTCAAACTCGCATGGACATCCCGAAACAATTGATCTACTTCTTTTAAGTAGTGAATGACTAAGCGAGAAGTGACAGTATCAACCGATTTTTTTGGAAAGTCAAATGATTCAAGTTTTGACTGTGTAAGTTCTCCTGAAAAACCTGCTAAGTTTTGAATCGCTAAGTCAATCATTTGTCCAGACCCTTCAACTCCATGATAGTTACATGCACCGTTCGCTAATAGTTCTTTGCCAAAACTCGCATCTCCGCATCCTAAATCTAATATGCGTTGGTGTTGAAACGATCCAAGCAATTCATAAATTACTGGTTTTTCAATACTGTTATTCGGACTATCCACGCGATTTCTTCTTCTCAAATAGTTAGTTAAAAAATCCGTCTCTTCGTAAACAGCTGGACCTTTAAATTCCATTACAATTCCTCCTATTATTGACTTTCATCAAAATAATGCCGTAAAAAAAGATGCTGCTTCTGCAACACCTCTGTGCAGCTTATCAAGAAGAAACCTTCTACAATTCGCTGACTTTTATATAATTAACTAAATTGATTGTGATGCGATAAATATTGCTTGTTTCATTATCGGAAACTTCGTAAGTACCATTTGATGGGATTTGACTTAATGCCGATTCTTTATCCACAGCTTGAATGTGATGAACAAACGTATTTTCTTTATCAAAATTAAATTCTACTCGAAACATCTTCATGAAATGGCCTCCTCTAATCTACTAAGGTTTTCTTTTCTTTCTGAATAAGTGTACCATAGTCCAAACGCTATTGCTGTTTAGACAATTCTTTTAGAACAATGACTTTTAGCGCTAATAGCTCATCTTCAGTTAACTCTTCTTCCAACTTATCGATCACGTCTTCTGTTGACATCGTGCCTTTTTCAACTTGAGACTTCATTTTGACTAACTTGGTAAATCCTACTTTTTTCACTAATGTATTAGCAGCATCTTCAGTTGTTTGGAAAGGCAAAGACTGTTGCGATTGTGATTTTTCTGGTGCTTGCTGCTGCTCTGAAATCTCTGCTTTTTCTATATATTGAATCATTTGCGGATCATTTTCTACATATTCCACTATTTTTTCCATCTGTCCACTATCTTTCAGTTTTTCAGTCGCTTCAAGTACGAAACGTTCTGCCGATAAATCAGGTCCAACAACATACACACCGATCCCAGCAAATGAAAAAAAGATCAAAAAGATGATGATGGTCATCAAAAAGCGCATTGTCAACATCCCCTCTGCTTTTAGATTATTATAACAGCATATGAGAAAATGTGTATAAACTTTCCAAAAAAACCTCAAATCCCTTTTAAAAGGAGTTCGAGGTTTTTTTAATTACGAATTTTCAATTAATCGTTGTTTCCGCTGCTCAGCAATCCACCAATCGATATGTTCTAAGTTAAATATAATGACATCTTTATAGGCTTTGCGATGCGGAATTTTTCTTCTCAACATTAAATCAGTAATCTCTTCTACAGCCAGTGGATAATCTACTGACTCCAAATAATTGACTAAATTCGGTAGTCCCTGAATTTTCCTCAATTTAATCCCCTCCCACAAAATCCTCCTTTCGATCTTTCAAAAGGAAAATTCAGTATGAGTTACTAAATTTACAGGCTGCACTATACTATATCCTTTTTACATAGATAGTAAACCTGAAGTGAGAATTGATTTATCGTCAAACGAGAAAAAACCGCTAGAGCTTAAAGCTCTAACGGTTTTCATCTTAATACATCTTCAAATATTGTTCACGTTCCCAAGGGTGTACGCTTGTGCGGAACATTTCCCATTCAATTTCTTTTGCTTCGACAAAGTTATTTAAAATATGTTTGCCTAATGCCTTAGTCATAACTTCATTTTTTTGTAGTTCTCGTAATGCGTCATAAAGCGAACTTGGAAGATCTTCGATGCCAACTGCTTCACGTTCTTTTTGATTCATCATGTAGATATTGCGGTCTACTGCTTTTGGTGGCGCTAAATCTCTCTTGATGCCATCAAGACCTGCACCTAATAATACAGCCATTGCTAAGTATGGATTAGCTGCAGGGTCAACTGAGCGTACTTCTACACGAGTAGATAATCCACGTGATGACGGGATACGTACTAACGGACTTCGATTTTGTCCTGACCATGCAATATAGCAAGGCGCTTCATATCCTGGTACTAGACGTTTGTATGAGTTCACAAGTGGATTTGTAATTGCTGTATATCCTTTAGCATGCTCGATAACTCCTGCGATAAATTGGTAAGCTGTTTTGCTTAGTTTCATATCGCCGTCTTCATCTAAGAACGTGTTGCGTTTTCCATCAAACAAAGAAACGTTCATATGCATGCCTGATCCACTAACACCAAATAACGGTTTAGGCATGAATGTTGCGTGAAGACCGTGTTTACGTGCAATTGTTTTTACTACCAGTTTAAACGTTTGAATATCATCACACGCTTTGATTGCATCAGCGTATTTAAAGTCAATTTCATGTTGTCCTGGTGCTACTTCGTGGTGAGAAGCTTCGATTTCAAAGCCCATTTCTTCAAGCTCAAGAACAATATCACGTCGACAGTTCTCACCAAGGTCCATAGGCGCTAAGTCAAAATAGCCACCATGATCATTTAACTCTAGAGACGGCTCGCCGCGTTCATCTAGTTTGAATAAGAAAAATTCTGGCTCTGGGCCAAGATTAAAGTGTGTAAATCCAAGCTCTTCCATTTCTTTTAAAATGCGTTTTAAGTTGTTGCGCGGATCTCCAGCAAATGGCGTGCCATCTGGGTTATAAATATCACAGATTAAACGAGCAACTTTTCCTTTCCCAGTAATCCATGGGAAAACCACCCATGTGTCAAGGTCTGGAAATAAATACATATCGGATTCTTCGATACGTACAAATCCATCGATAGAAGATCCATCAAACATCATCTTATTATCGAGTGCTTTGTCTAACTGAGATGTTGGTATTTCAACGTTTTTAATGACTCCCAGAATATCTGTAAATTGTAAACGAATAAAATTAACGTTTTCTTCTTTTACTAATCTGTGAATATCTTCTTTTGAATACTTGCTCATGTTCGCTTCACTCTCCTATGAATGTTGTATGTGAGCCCATTATTAATGAAAAAAACGGGATAAATCACTTTGCTTAAAGCCACCTAATTCGTACGGTCTTGCTTGATGTTTTAGTTGTTCTCGCAACAATATGCGCAACTCTTCATCACTTATATGCTTAGGTTCTACTTTTACATTCTCATGTCGTAAGCCCAAGTCAAATATTTTTCTAATTCCTGCCATATTGAGTCCTTGATCTAAATAATCTTTAATTTCAAGAAGGATATCAACGTCATCCAACGAAAACATACGCTTGTTGCCTTCTGTACGAGCAGGATAAATTAACTCATGCTCCTCATAATAACGGATTTGTCTCGCTGTCAATTCTGTAAGTTGCATAACGATACTGATTGGGAGAAGCGGCATTGTCCGTCGCACCCGGTTCGTCATAAGATTCACCTACTCTAATTAATTATTACTTACAAAAGTATATAATATGTTAGGTTTCTTGTCAAACTGATGTAAGTTTTCCTTACATCGATTTCATTATGTTTTTAGCTCGAAATCTGTCAAACTAATTTCAACTTGTTTAACTCATCAACTGAGTTAAGAACCGCAATTTTAACGTGCTCGTATGTAAGACCACCTTGAACAAAGGCTGTGTAAGGGGGACGAATCGGGCCGTCAGCTGTCAACTCAATACTCGACCCTTGAACAAATGTGCCTGCTGCCATGATGACATCGTCTTCATATCCAGGCATATACGCCGGTTCTGGCTTAAATTGCGCATTGACCGGAGAACTTGCTTGTATCGTTTGGCAAAAAGCAATCATTTGTTTAGCAGTTTGAAAAGATACCGACTGAATCAAATCTGTCCGTTTGTCACTCCAATGAGGTGTTGTTTCCATTCCGGCCTGTTCTTAATAAGGCTGAAGTAAAAATAGCTCCTTTTAAAGCTTGCGAGACAATATGAGGCGCCATAAAAAAACCTTGATACATATCTGGCAGAGCATTGAGTGATGCACCTGCCTCCCCACCTATACCCGGTGAGGTCATTCGGTAACCACATTTTTCAACTAATGCTGTTCGTCCCGCAATATAGCCGCCGATCTTCGCTAAACCTCCACCTGGATTTTTAATTAAAGAACCCGCGATCAAATCTGCTCCGACTTCAATTGGTTCACGCGTTTCTACAAATTCTCCATAACAATTATCCACAAATACAATAGCTTCTGGTTTTATTCGGCGAATCGATACAATCATTTCTTCTATTTCTTCTATCGTAAAAGAAGGACGCGTATCGTATCCTCTAGATCGTTGAATGGCAATCATTTTTGTTTTTCCTGATATCGCTTTTTCAGCTGTTTGCCAATCGATTTTATTATCAAAAGTTAATTCGATATGCCGGTAACTGATGCCAAAGTCATTTAATGACCCAGTATCTTTTTCGCCACCCGAAACGATAGAATCCAATGTATCATAAGGTTTGCCTGTTAAGTAAAGCAACTCGTCACCAGGCCGCAGTATGCCGAACAAGGAAATCGTGATGGCATGTGTTCCTGAAATGATTTGAGGACGTACGAGTGCGGCTTCAGCTCTAAAGACATCTGCATATACGCGTTCAAGTGTATCTCGTCCATCATCGTCGTAGCCATAGCCAGTCGAAGGATTGAAATGATGATCACTTACGCGCTGGTTGTGAAAAGCAGCCAATACTTTTTTCTGATTTACATAAGCTGTGTCATCAGCTAATTGGAGCTGTTTTTCAATCGTTTTTTCTATTTTTTTAATGGTAGTTAACATATAATTCTCCATTCTTTCTAATTTCTCTTTCTATTATGGAGCATGACTTGAAATAGCGTCAAATTCTGCTACAATTCATAGAGTTACATGTTGAGGAGGAAAAAGGCTATGGCTTGGGAAGTACTAAGCGCCATTGGTACAATTGCTTTTGCGGTATCTGGCGCAATTATCGCCATGGAAGAAGAATACGATATTTTTGGCGTTTATCTTCTTGGCGTTGTCACAGCTTTTGGCGGCGGTGCGATCCGCAATCTATTGATTGGCGTACCTGTTTCTGCTTTATGGGAGCAAGAATTCATGTTTCAGCTGGCCTTTATTTCGATTACAATTGTTTTCTTATTTCCACATAATTTGCTTGGTCATTGGAATCGTTGGGGTCACTTTTTTGACGCCATTGGGTTGTCCGCATTTGCGGTTCAAGGTGCGATTTATGCAGTCGAACTAAACTTGCCTTTGTTCGCCGTTATTGTTGCAGCAGTATTGACAGGATCTGGTGGGGGCATTATACGAGACATGTTAGCTGGAAGAAAACCGCTCGTGTTAAAATCAGAAATTTATGCTGTATGGGCCGCTTTAGCTGGCTTGTTTATCAGCTTTAATTGGGCTGAATCTGATTTGATGCTTTACTCGTTATTCGTGCTTATTACGATTTTGAGAATTTTGTCTTATACCTTTAAATGGCGATTGCCCGCTCGTAAAATTCAAGTATCCTAAAAAAACAGACCTACCGGCGTATATCACCGAGGTCTGTTTTTTTATAGTTATGCGATCGTCTCACCATTCCAAGCAGTCATGCCACCCTCGATGTTGGTTGTGTTAATTTTATTTGACTCTAGAATACCGCAAGCCATTTCGCTACGGCGTCCTGCTCGACATACCACATGATATTCTTTTTGAGCATCAAATTCTCCGATGCGTTCTTCAACATCACCAAGAGGAACATGTTTTGCGCCTGGAATCATTCCGGCAGCCACTTCGTCCGCTTCACGAACATCGATAATGTTCAACTCTTCTCCAGCTTCCACACGTTTTTCCAATTCATCTGCTGTAATGATTTTCATGAATACCCCTCCTGAAAATAAATCTCATTTATACTAAAATGCTATACCCATACAAGATAACTGTCAACCTGAAAAGTGCAGGCTGCCGTGTAGATTCGACGGGCATAAGACGCACTGGCGAAGCGGCGTTCTTTGTCGCACAGCCCAGAGTGGCTTATGACCCTAGAATCTGACTGCCGGAGCTAGACAACCCGAAAAGTGCAGGCTGCCGTGTAGATTCGACGGACTCAACCCATAAAAAAACGGACCATAAGTGCAGTCCGAAAATCTTCTTATTCTTCGTGTTCAATTGCTACAGGTTTTGACGGTGAAAAAGTTGAAATAGCATGTTTGTAAATTAATTGCTGTTTGCCATCTGTTTCAACCAACACTGTAAAATTATCATAAGATTTAATGGTTCCTTTTAATTGAAAGCCATTTAGTAAAAAGACCGTCACATAAATATTATTTTTTCGAAGCTGATTTAAATAAACATCTTGAATATTAACCGGTTTCATATAAATCCTCCTATTTCTCTGTTGGCATTTGATTTTCCGCTAGTTTATCAATTCGACACGTTCGGTCATTTTCCTGCATAAATGCTATGATTTCCGATATACTTTTTTCAGAATTTGCCAATGCATCGATCCAAAAAATTGGAAGCTTGTTCTTAAAGTACGTAAACTGTCGTTTTGCAAATTTCCGTGAGTTTTGCTTTAGCTTTCCAACCGCGTCTTCAAAGCTTAAACGTCCATCCAAGTAGCTATAAATTTCTTTGTACCCAATCGCACGTACCGACTGAGCGTCGCGTATGCCACGCTTTCGCAAAGCCATTACTTCCGGAATCAGTCCTTGCTCTAGCATCAAGTCTACACGCTGGTTAATGCGTTCATATAGGACATCTCGGGGAATATCTAGCCCTATAATTACTTCATTGTACAGCGGTGATTGAGACAAATTACGATTTTCTTTAGGTTGGTCGCTCATTAAGATTTCAACTGCACGCACGACACGACGTGTATTCTTCGGATGAATATCTGAAGTAGGATCTAGTGCCATTAATTTTTGATGCATATGTTCAGGTCCGAGTTGCTCAAGTTCTTTTTGCAGTTGTTCGCGTAATTCTTGATCTACTGGCTCTTCTGAAAAACGATAATCAAATAACACGGCTTGCACATATAAACCAGAACCCCCAACAATAATTGGTAATTTTCCTCGCAAATGAATATCAGCTATAGTATCTCGCACTAGTTTTTGATATTCCGCCACTGAAAAACTATCTTCTGGATCTTTAATATTTAAAAGATGGTGTGAAATTCCAGCCATTTCTTCTGGCAAAATCTTCGCTGTCCCAATTGTCATATCTCGATAAACTTGCATCGAATCGCCATTAATGATTTCTCCATTTAATCGCTTTGCCAGCTCAAGACTTAACGCCGTCTTACCTGACGCTGTCGGTCCCACAATGGCTACTACATCAATCATTTCCGCACATCCAGTCTCCGATAACTTTAAAGTGATCGTGACGATTGATTTCATTTAACAATTCGTGTCGTCCTTCTTCTACCAAATAGACTTTAACATTAGTGATTCCTGCATCGTTAAACGCTCTAGCTGAACTGAATACACCTTTCCCGTTATCACCAACAGGATCCTGTGCTCCACTAATCAATAAAAGAGATAAGTCTTTACGAATCTTAGCAATCTCTGATGAATTGTTTATAACAGCAAGTCCTGAAAATAAATCAATATAGAATTGGTTGGTCGACTCAAAACCACAGTACGGATCGGCTTCGTATTTTGCAACCATTTCTTTATCACGCGTTAGCCAAGCAGAAGCAGACCCTTCGTCAGCAAATGGTTTATTAAAGTTGCCAAACGTTAATTTGCCAAGCGCTTCGCTTGGCTCTTTTTTTCCGTAAAGTTTTGCTGATGCACGTGCAACTGCTTTTCCGACTTTACCGGTAAAGCCCGGGTCTCCGCCTGTACCAGATAAAACCACACGATGAATTTTTTCGCTATGTAACTGAATATAGCGGCGCGTCACAAACGAACCCATACTATGACCAAATAATACCAGTGGCCATGCACCTGTGGCTCGTTGCACTTCAGTAATAACTGTGTCGATGTCTTCGACTATGCGATGGAAGCCATCTTCGTCAGCAAAATAGCCTAAAATACCATTTCGTTGGGCTGTTTTTCCATGGCCACGTTGATCGTGTGCTGATACGATAAAGCCAATTGACACTAAGTATTTCGCAAATTCTTCGTAGCGTCCTATGTGCTCCGCCATTCCGTGAATTAGATGAACATGCCCAATCGGACGTTCCGGCGTATAACATACGTAGTACAGTTCATGACCATCAGAAGCGCGCATATAGTCTTTTCTTACTTGCATTCTCTACACCCTTTCTTCTTGAATTGTACCTTTTACTCATCCCTTACCTATTATGAACAAACACTAGCATGTTAATTCATTACACGTTTGAACATCTTTTCAACGTCATATGTTCGAAAATGAATGATAACGGGACGACCATGTGGACAAGTAAAGGGTTGTTCTGCTTTTTTCAAATCTGCTAGTAACCGTTCCATATCGTGCTTTTGCAGAAAATGATTGGCTTTAATGGATCGTTTGCAACTCATCATAATCGCTGCGTCTTCTCGCAGTTTTTTGACATCTACTTTGCGATCTGTTAATACTTGCTCAATCAAATCTTCAATAACTTCATGTTCAAAGCCTTTTGGAAACCATGTTGGGTATTCTCGCACAATAAATGAAGTGTCTCCAAACTCTTCTAAAAATACGCCGCTGTCTGATAAGGTTGGCAATTGACTTTTTAATCTTAAAGCTTCATCTCGACTGTAGTGGAATGTTAACGGTAAAAGAAGCGATTGGCGTTCATTGCTATCGATATCGCCTACTTTTTCACGAAAGTATTCATATTTAATGCGTTCTTGTGCTGCGTGTTGGTCGATCAAATAAAATCCATCATTGCTTTGTGCAACGATATACGTTCCGTGAATTTGACCAACTACTTCAAGTTCTGGAAATTGAGGACTTTCTTCTTGTTTTCCTACATGTTCGATAACAGGCGGCAGTTTTTCAACAAAAGAAACTTCATCTTGAACTGGCACCTCTTCTTGTTCAACTGGTAGCTCTGACCATTCCTCCGTGCGCACTTCTTTTGGTTCTTGGACGGTAAATGAGCTTTTCCAGAAATCCATTTGTTTTGTAGGCGCGTGTTTAACTGGTTTTGGTTTATCAATAATAGGTGCTCGGACTACTGCACTAATCGTTCGCTGAATTGTTTCGTAAATTAAATCCATCAATTCTTTTTCTTTACTGAGACGGATTTGTTGCTTGGATGGATGCACATTGACATCCGTCAAATAAGGATCTCCTTTAATGTTCATCACCACAATCGGCTGTCGTTCAAGAGGCAAGAACGTGTGGTATGCCCTATAGACTGTGTTTACGATTGCATAATGTTTAACCCAACGTCCATTAACAAATAAAGAAATATAATTTTTATTAGCGCGTGTGATCTCAGGGAGTGACGCAAAGCCCGATACTTTGTAGTCATGTGACTCGCCTTCAAAAGGAATCATTTTCTTGGCGATTGCCACTCCGTATATATCTGCCAGCACTCGCTTGATTTCGCCACTACCAGATGTTTGCAAAATGACCCTTTCATCATGCAATAGTTTAAAAGAAATTTCTGGGTAACTTAATGCAAATCGATTGAGTAAATCAATGGTATGCCCAAGTTCTGTCTGTAAAGTTTTCATGTATTTTAAACGAGCAGGTGTATTAAAAAATAATTGGTCAATTTTGATATCGGTTCCTTTTCTAAGAGAACCCACACGTTGTTCAATAAGACGTCCGCCTTCCATATGAACAAACGTGCCATTTTCGCCGTTAGATGTATGCAACGTCACTTTTGAGACAGATGCGATACTGGCTAATGCTTCACCGCGAAACCCTAGTGTCCGAATTCGAAACAAATCGTGTTCATTAGCTATTTTACTCGTCGCATGACGAGAAAAAGACAATAACGCATCGTCCGCGTCCATACCTGCTCCATTATCAACAATTTGAATGGAAGTCAGCCCTGCTTCGACAAGTAGTACTTCTATTGCGGTACTGCCAGCATCAATGGCATTCTCGACTAATTCTTTTACGACAGAAGTTGGGCGTTCTACTACTTCACCCGCGGCTATTTTATTGGATAGAGGTTCGTCCATCAACTGAATGATGCCCATGTGCTCACTCCTTACTGATTAGTTAACTTTTCTTGCAAGTCATTGATCATTTGCAAAGCTTGAAGCGGTGTCATCGCAGATACTTGAACATCTTTGATGGTTTGCAAGATTTCATCTTTTTTTGTATCTGTTTCATCGAAAAACGATAATTGCTCAATCGTTGCAGGTTGTTGTTTTTTATCTTTTTCAAAGGTTTTCAACAACTCGCGCGCGCGTTTCAGAATTGGCTCCGGTAAATTCGCCAGTTCTGCAACATGGATGCCGTAGCTTTTATCTGCTGGTCCTTTTTTCACTTTATGAAGAAAAACCACTTTCCCAGATTGCTCCATTGCAGCTACGTGAACATTATGCAATTTCTCAAGTGACTTTTCCAATGCTGTCAACTCATGGTAATGCGTTGAAAATAGTGTGTTCGCTCCAATTTCACGATGAATGTATTCAATCATTGACTGTGCCAGTGCCATGCCGTCGTAAGTCGATGTACCTCGTCCAATTTCATCAAACAACAATAAACTATTTTTAGTTGCATGCGTAATGGCATATTGTGATTCTAGCATTTCAACCATAAATGTACTTTGACCTGAAACCAAGTCGTCAGCCGCACCAATGCGCGTAAAAATTTGATCGACTATTGGTAAATTTGCAGATTCTGCAGGTACGTAACTGCCAATTTGTGCTAAAACAATCGTCAGTGCCACTTGTCGCATATACGTACTTTTACCTGACATGTTTGGTCCAGTAATTAATAACATATTGGCATCTTCAGCCAACACACAATTGTTCGGTACATAATGTTGCTTGTTGAGCATTTTTTCAACAACTGGATGACGTCCTTCAATGATAGAAATTTCTGTTGAATCATTAAAAACAGGTTTTACAAAGCGGTATTTCTCTGCTATGTTGGCAAAGCTCAAAAAGACATCTAATCCACTAAGAGAAGAAGCTAGACGTTGAATTCGTGAAATATACTGCTTCACTTCATCACGAATAGTAACAAACAACTCATATTCGAGCGTTAAACTTTCTTCTTCAGCTGTTAAAATCAATGCTTCTTTTTCTTTTAATTCCGGTGTAGTATACCGTTCTGCGTTGGCTAATGTTTGCTTTCGGTCATATCGTTCTAAGTCTGCTAAATGCATATTAGCTTTTGAAATTTCAATATAGTACCCAAAAATACGGTTATAGCCGATTTTTAGTGATTTAATGCCTGTTAACTTCCGTTCTTTTTGCTCCAGTTGCGCAATCCAGTCTTTTCCATTACGCGAAGCATCTCGAAATTCGTCTAGCCGCTCGTGAAAACCATCACGAATAACGCCGCCTTCTTTTGAAGACAAGGGTGGATTTTCACTGATTGCCTGGAGGAGTTCACACACTTCAGTACAGCGATCTAGTTTTCCGCTGAATTCAAGTAAAGCTGGATTATCGGATTTTGCTAACTCTTCAACTAACATCGGTACTTTTTCGAGAGAACTTCGAAGCTGTGCTAAATCTCTTCCACTAGCGCTACCAAAGGCGATTCGCCCTGACAAGCGTTCTAGGTCATAAACTTCTTTTAACAGTCCCTGAAGCTCTACACGCACGAAATAGTGATCGATTAACGCAGCCACCAGTTCTTGGCGCTCTTCAATCATCTGTTTATTCGCCAACGGCTGATGCAACCATTGTTTGAGTTTTCGGCTTCCCATTGCCGTTACTGTTTCATCAAGTAGCCACAACAAAGTTCCTTTTGTTTCATTGCCACGAATAGATTGCAGCAATTCCAGATTTCGTTTCGAATGAAAGTCAATGCTTAGTAATTGATTGTTTTCTTTGTAACTAAACACTTGAATATGATCAAGCGATTGTTTTTGTGTACGCGCAATATACGTCATCAACCGATGACAACTGGTGTGCAAGTCTTCTGGACAATTGACCGTTAGCAACGTATTTGCTTTGAGTGCTTCTTCCATCGTTTCAATCGATAATACCAAATCTTGTTCTTCTTCTGTCAGCAATACAAATAATTGCTCTGACACAACCAGTTCACGAATGCTTAAAGAACGTAACTCTTGTAACAATGCTTTTTCAGTACCTACTATGTAAGTAGCGGTGGATTCACCTGTACTGATGTCGATATATGACAAAGCAAAGCCGTTAGATAATTCATCTGCTGCAGCTAAAAAAACGTTCGATTTGGAATCCACACTTTTTCCTTCTGTATGAGTTCCTGGTGTAATTAAACGGACTACTTCTCGTTTAACAACACCTTTTGTCAGTTTGGGATCTTCTACTTGCTCACAAATAGCCACTTTGTGGCCTTTTAAAATAAGTTGATCGATATAATTTTTTGCCGCATGGTGAGGAACGCCACACATCGGTATTCGGTCATCGCCTGTACCACCACGGCTTGTCAATGTGATTTCGAGTATTTGTGATGCGTGAATTGCATCGTCATAAAACAATTCATAAAAATCACCTAAACGAAAAAACAAAAAAGCATCTACGTATTCAGATTTCACTTGAAAATATTGTTGCATCATTGGTGTTGGCGCCATGTTAAAACCTCTTTCAAATCGATTATCGTCTTTCTATTGTACCAAAAATACAGGTAGAAAAGAAAAAACTGAAAGAGCTTTAGCTCTTTCAGTTTTTTTCTGTTTAAACCTTTTTAATTTAGTGATCTGCTTTCTGCCTGTCGGGACTAGACAGGCACTTACGCTTTTCTTTCTTTTTCTAGCTTCAACGACCAATCCCTCGGGTCATAAGCGGTCGTTTATGCTTTTCTTTGTCCAGCTCCAGCGATCAGTTCCTCGGGCATAAGCCATTCTGGCTGTGTGGCAAAGTGCGCCACTTCGCCAGATCTTCTTATGCCATCGGAACTAAACGATCGCCTACGCTTTTCTTGTTACCCGCAGCTTCCTGGTTTGTCGTTGCGGACTTTTGATCCTGTTTCGCCACGTAACAAGTCGCCGCCTGTTTCAGTAATAATGTTGTTCGTTACTTGATTGGAAATGGCTGTTGATACCATTTGCAATAAAGAGTTCACGTCGCTTTGAGATTGTTTAAATTCTTGAACAATCGGTACAGCATCAATTTCTTCTTCGATCTTCGCTATTTTGCCTTCTATCAAATTTAATGCTCGTTCTTTGCCGTATGCTTGGAAATTGACAGCTTGTTTTTGCAAACTTTTTAGGCTAGCAATTTTTTCGCGAATTTGTTGGTTTTCGTTAATTTGTGCTTCTGCACGTTTAAAGAAATCCACTTCTTCTGTTGCTGCGATCATATCTGCAACTTCACGTGCTTTGTCGACAATTTCTTGTTTTGTGTACGTCATTTTAGACACCCATTTCTTGGTCTACTGCAGTCTCTATTTGGTAACCGTTCTGCGACCATGTTTTAGTTTCGATAATGCCGACTTTCATCGCTTTATTTTAATAAGAACACTCAAACTATGCATATCTGCTACCTCAAAAATTCTCTACCATTTGTTCACATAATAATCCTTGGATCCAAATCTTAATCGTATCTTTACTTCTAAGACATGATTATTCGTTCAATTGCTCCCTTATTATACTGAAGATAGGGAACGTACTTCAAGGTCTCTGCTTGAATTGTCGAAGTTTTGTCAAGAAGCTGTAGATTTATCCTTGAAATGGATAATCTTCATTGATATATACACGCTCAAAGCTTAAAGCTTTGCCAGTTTGGTCATCAATTTCTGTAAAAAAACCACTAACTACTGAACGACCACGTTTTGGTACTTCAAATCGAGTTGGCATATTGGTTTTAAAGCGATACAATACGGCTTCTTTGTTCATCCCAAGTATCTCATCATAAGGCCCCGTCATTCCCACATCCGAAATATACGCCGTACCTTTTGGTAAAATACGTGCATCCGCTGTTTGCACATGCGTATGCGTTCCAACAACAACAGAAGCTCTGCCATCTAAATGCCAGCCCATTGCAATCTTCTCACTCGTTGCTTCTGCATGAAAATCCACAAACACAAGAGGTGAAATGGCTTTCGCTTCCGTTATTAGCTCATCTGCTTTTTGGAATGGATCTTCATGTGGCGGCAAAAATACTCGTCCATGTAAATTGATGACAGATAATGTCCGTCCATTTTTCGTAACTGTTGCCATGCCACGCCCGGGTGCATCTTCTGAAAAGTTAGCAGGACGAATCAAGTAGTCGACATCATCAATAAAATCAAAAATTTCTTTTTGATCCCATGTGTGGTTGCCCATTGTTACCATGTCTACCCCCATGAATAATAAATCCTGATAAATCGCTTTCGTAATACCGCGTCCTGCTGCAGCGTTTTCACCATTAGCAATAATCACATCTGGTGCATATTTTCTTTTTAACCTCGGCAAATACGATTCAAGTGCATCTCTTCCGATTGATCCTACGATATCTCCAATAAATAAAATTTTCACAAACTCACCTTTTTCCATAAGAAAAAGGCTTCTTTGAATAGACATTCATCGAAGCCTTACTCTTATTATTTTGCGTATTCAACTGCTCTAGTTTCTCTAATAACCGTCACTTTGATATGACCTGGATAATTCAGCTCTTCTTCAATCCGTTTCCGGATATCGCGAGCCAAACGATGTGCTGTCATGTCATCAATTTGTTCAGGTCGCACCATGATGCGAATTTCACGTCCCGCTTGAATAGCGAATGACTTCTCAACGCCTTCATACGACTCTGAAATTTCTTCAAGTTTTTCTAAGCGGCGAATATAGTTTTCCAATGTTTCACTTCTTGCTCCTGGACGAGCGGCAGACAATGCATCTGCTGCTGCCACAATAACTGAAATAATTGAAGTTGCTTCTGTATCACCGTGGTGAGAAGCAATACTGTTAATAACCACTGGATGTTCTTTATATTTCGTACCAAGTTCCACGCCAATTTCTACGTGGCTACCTTCAACTTCATGGTCAATTGCTTTACCGATATCATGAAGAAGACCCGCACGACGTGCTAACGTTACGTCTTCTCCTAGCTCTGCTGCCATCAAGCCTGACAAGAATGCCACTTCCACAGAATGCTTCAGTACATTTTGTCCGTAACTTGTACGGTAGCGAAGGCGTCCAAGAATTTTGATCAAATCAGGATGTAAATTGTGTATGCCTACGTCAAATGTCGTTTGTTCACCAATTTCACGAATTTGTTCATCCACTTCACGTCTTGACTTCTCAACCATTTCTTCAATACGCGCAGGGTGAATACGGCCATCAGATACCAGTTTTTCAAGTGCCAATCGTGCTGTTTCGCGACGAATCGGATCGAATCCTGACAAAATAACCGCTTCTGGTGTATCGTCGATAATTAAATCGATACCTGTTAAAGTTTCAAGCGTCCGGATATTACGTCCTTCACGCCCAATGATACGCCCTTTCATTTCGTCGTTTGGTAGATTGACTACAGATACTGTAGTTTCTGCTACATGGTCTGCAGCAAAACGTTGCATCGCCAATGACAAAATGTTTTTCGCTTTTTTGTCCGATTCTTCTTTGGCGCGAGCTTCCGACTCTTTCATCATTACCGCAATGTCCGTTGAAAGTTCTTTTTCAACATCCTGTAAGATGATTGATTTCGCTTCTTCGCGTGTCAAAGATGAAATGCGTTCCATTTCAGATTGCTGCTGTCGAACTAGTTCTTCGGCTTTGCTCTCCATCTGTTCAATATGCTGTTGTTTTTCTGAGAGCGTTTCGTCTTTACGTTCTAGACCTGCTTCTCTTTTGTTTAATGCATCATCCTTGCGATCTAAATTTTCTTCTCTCTGGGACAACCGATTTTCTTGTTTTTGAAATTCTAATCGGCGTTCTCGAATATCAGATTCTGTTTCAGTACGCAATTTGTGATTTTCGTCTTTTGCTTCCAAAAGGGCTTCTTTTTTCTGCGCTTCGGCTTCTCTCTTTGCATCTTCGATGATCTGCTCTGCAGAGTTTCTCGCACCTGCCATTTTGGACTCATTTGATTTTTTCATTACAAAATAACCAACAACTACACCGACGATGATACCAAGCAAAGTGAAGATGATCACGTTATCCATTCGAACACCTCCTCTTGCTATTGATTTTTTTCATTTTAAAAGATGACTATCGAAAATCTCTTTCACTGCAACTATTTTTAAAATTAGTAAATTATACAATTTTAATTGTATAGCTGGACTTATGTCGTGTCAACCCAGGAAAAGCAGAAGCGCCTGTTCAGCGCTGACAGGTGTTAGACAATGTGGTGAAGTTGTATAGCCATAACACCTGAGAGTTAGCCGACAGAAAAACCGCAAAGCTTCTGCTTAGCGGCTCATCTTTACTTATTCAGCTGGTCTTACTTTTCATCTTCATCATCAAGCAAAAGATTAAAATCTTCCGCTTCATCTTTGTTTGCAGCGATTGTATAAGTGGCTGCTGACATACCATAAGATTCACGAATCTTATTAGATATTTCATTGCGGATTTCTGGATTTTTAAGCAAGAATTGCTTAACGTTTTCACGACCTTGACCAATGCGTTCTTCGTTATACGAATACCACGATCCGCTTTTTTGAATAATTTCTAAATCAGAACCAATATCTACAATTTCACCTTCTCGTGAAATCCCTTTTCCGTACATAATATCGACTTCAGCAGTACGGAACGGCGGAGCTACTTTGTTTTTGACGACTTTAATTTTTGTTCTGTTACCAATAATTTCAGTTCCTGATTTTAATGCTTCAGCACGACGTACTTCTAAACGGACAGACGAATAGAATTTCAACGCACGTCCACCAGGAGTTGTTTCTGGATTACCAAACATCACACCAATTTTTTCACGAATTTGGTTTATGAAAATAACAATCGTATTGGATTTGTTAATAACACCTGACAATTTACGTAGTGCTTGAGACATTAAACGCGCTTGTAACCCCATATGCGAATCGCCCATTTCGCCTTCGATTTCAGCTTTTGGAACTAGTGCTGCCACTGAATCGACAACGACGATATCAACAGCGCCACTGCGTACTAATGCTTCAGCGATTTCAAGTGCTTGTTCCCCAGTATCTGGTTGAGAAAGTAATAATTCATCAATATTAACGCCAAGATTTTTTGCATATACCGGGTCTAATGCGTGTTCAGCATCAATAAACGCAGCTGTTCCGCCAGTAGCTTGAACTTCTGCAATAGCATGAAGCGAAACAGTAGTTTTACCTGAACTTTCTGGACCATAAATTTCAATTACACGACCACGTGGATATCCACCTATTCCTAGTGCTGTATCCAATGCTAATGAACCACTTGAAACGGATGATATATTACGGTCGGTTTTTTCTCCCAATTTCATGACAGAACCTTTACCGAATTGCTTTTCTATTTGTTTTAACGCCATGTCTAATGCTGCTTTACGATCGCTCAAAAAAAATCCTCCTCTAAATGAAAACCTATTTTCTATCTGTCTCTATTATACTAGCTCAATGAGAAATACACAAGAAAAAAGCGAACGTTTATTCGGTTATTTATTTTCAAATATTATTTTTAACTGTCTTATTTTACTCATTTCCCAATTTTGGCGATAAAAAAACACGCAAAATTAAATTTTGCGCGCATCTTCTTCAATTAATGTACGGATTACGTAATAAAGCGCTAATTTCACCGCTCTTAAACGGTTTGTATTGCGCATACCTGATAACTGGAGCCGGTAGGAAGAGGTTCCTTGATCGGTTGCTACTGCTATCCACACAGTGCCTGCTGGCTGATCGCCATGTGCATCAGGTCCCGCTGCTCCTGTTAAAGAAACACTAATGTTTGTTTTAAATTTTTGTTGTACAGCTTCGGCCATCGCTAGTGCTGTTTGTTCACTGACGACTCCATATTCAGCAAGCATTTCAGCAGATAAGCCGAGTTGGTGAACTTTCATTTCTTCATTGTAAGTAATTACACCGCCTGATAATACAGCACTCGCACCAGCAATAGAAGCTAACTCAGACTGAAATAGTCCCGCTGTTAAGCTTTCAGCAGCCGAAATCGTTTTGCCTTGATCTTTTAGCAGTTCAATTACTTTCGATGCAAGTGAATCATTGTCATAGCCGTAAAGATAATCCCCTACGAGGTCTAGAATTTCATCTTTTGCGCCATTGATTAATTGCCAAGCTTTTTCAGTTGTAGTAGTTTTTGCTGTAATGCGCAACGTCACTTCCCCGTCAGTCGCAAGCGGTGCGATGGTCGGGTTGGTCTGCTTTTCAAGAATATGGTGTAGACGGTCTTCAAGTTCTGCTTCTCCAATTCCATAAAAACGTAGGACATGCGACAAAATCACATCTGCTTTGTTTAATAAACTAGCAAGCTTTGGCTTTGCTTCAAATTGAAACATTGGCTCCATTTCTTTTGGTGGTCCCGGCAGTAAAATATACACGCGTTCATCTTTTGTGTACATCATGCCCGGTGCCATGCCATTATGGTTCACAAGAACCGTGCTGTCTTTTAATACGAGCGCTTGTTTTTTATTGTTCTCTGTCATCGAACGACCTGCACGTTCAAAATAAGCGACGATTGAATTTAATGCTTCTTCGTTACTTTCAAGTGACGTGTTCAAGTGACGTGCAATCGCTTCTTTTGTTAAGTCATCTTTAGTTGGGCCTAATCCTCCTGTAAATAGGATAAGATCTGCCCGATTTTCCGCAATTGTAATAGCATCTTCTAAGCGAGCTGGATTGTCTCCTACTACGGTATGGTAATACACATTAATGCCGAGCTCTGCTAAATGGTTAGACAAGAAACGAGCATTTGTATTGGTGATTTGACCTAACAATAATTCTGAACCTACTGCAATAATTTCTGCATTCATTTATATGAACTCCTTTTTTTGCGCTTATTTTGAAGCCATTAACGCGCGACGGTTGGCATAGAAATAATCCCAGCCCGACCATACTGTGAAAATCAGTGCAATGTAAAGCATAATTTGTCCAAATGGCAAACCAACTAAAACGAAAATTGTATCATGTAGTAATAAAGCAGCAATTGCTAAAATTTGAGCAGTGGTTTTGATTTTGCCCAAACCACCTGCCGCAACTACTTCACCTTCACCAGCCAATACTAAACGAAGTCCTGTAACAGCAAATTCTCTACTAATAATGATAATAACGATCCACGAAGCCGCAAAATCTAATTCTACTAAAATAATCAAAGCAGCTGATACTAACAACTTATCTGCTAACGGATCTAAAAATTTTCCGAAAGTCGTGACTAAATTGAATTTACGCGCATAATATCCATCTACCCAATCTGTCAATGAGGCAAAAATAAAGATAAGTCCTCCAACAAAGTGCGTAACGGGCATGTCTGCACCAAAAAGGGTCATTGTGCCCCAGTCAAAACCGGCCAGCATAACCACCATAAATACAGGAATCAATAAAATTCTCGAGATGGTAATTTGATTTGGTATATTCATTGTTGTTTCTCCTTTCAAACTTTCAAGAAAAATAGCCATCCAAAGATGGCTATTCGCTGACTTTAAACTGAATAACAATATTTTGGGGTTTTGTTTGCTGCGCGTATTCAATGGTCTCACCATTCAAGCTTAAATTAATATTCGAATAGTCACCAATACGCACACGTATAAATTCTACATCTGACAAATCAATGATTTCTGTTTCTCCAGCTTGCAGTACATGTGCTTTTGATAATCGTTCTTGTAGGTTTTCATCAGTAGCTGCAACCCACGAAGGTCCACTCGCCGCAATTTCAAGTTCAGGATTTGCTCCTTGAAATGAATAAGTTGTCGTTTCCCCTTGAGTTTCTTCCATTATAAGAATTGGATCAGGTTGTTTTTCTTCAGTTTCTTTTGGCGTTTCTTCTTTAACTGGTTTATCTGGTTTTTCTTGCACACTTGATGCAGGCTCTTCATATGGAACACCAAGACCTTTTTCAATTGGGTCACTTGATGAGGCACCATTTGTTGAAGCATCATAAAAATACCAAGCCACTGCGAGTATCAATACAATAAACAATGCCACGAGAACTTTCGGAATGACTTCGCTATACACATCACTTGGAGCGGTTCGAGTAATCGAACGGCTTCTCGACGTATAAGTAGTCGGTGTTGTTGTATGAGCGTGAGGTTCCTTTACAGGCATCTCTATTGGATACTGCTGAAGTAACGCTTCACCGTCAAGATCCACAGCTGCAGCGTATTGTTTAATAAACGCTCGAACGTAGAATGCACCCGGCATTGTGCTGTACTCGCCTTCTTCTATCCCAGCTAAATAACGTTTTTGAATTTTCGTCACATCTTGCAGATCTTCCAAACTGATTTTTTTGGCGATTCTCGCCTCTTTTAGTCGAGTTCCTAACTCATTCAAAATGATCACCCGCCTACTTAAAAATTGAATCCGTCACCAAACATACTGCCTTGTGCTTTGTCATCCATGAAAGTGTTTTGTTCTAATACTTCATAAGTAATTTTTTCTTCCGGATGGTGACGCAATTCAATAATATAATCAAAATCTTCAATACTGTACTCTGATTGCTCTACAAACTTATCAGGATGTTCTACAACTTTAATGGTTGGCATGCGCATCATTTCACGAACCAATTGCATATGACGTTCGTCCGATGAACGGCGCGTAACAATGCCATCTAAAATAAAGATATTATTGTCGTTATGCTCATCGCCCATCAATTGATTGCGTACGGTTTGTTTAATCATGGTAGAAGATAAGAATATCCACTTCTTATTTGCACTAACACTTGCTGCGACAATTGACTCAGTTTTCCCAACGCGAGGCATCCCTCTTAAACCTACCAATTTATGGCCTTCTTGTTTAAAAATTTCTGCCATAAAATCCACTAATAACCCTAATTCATCCCGAACAAAACGGAAAGTTTTACGATCATCTACATCGCGTTGAATATACCGACCATGGCGAATGGCTAAAATGTCTCGTAATTTTGGCTCACGGAATTTTGTCACAGAAATTGTATCAATTGTTGAAACAATTTGTTCAAAACGTTCTAACTGAACATCGTGTTCTGCACGAAGTAACATTCCACGACGCCCTTGGTCTACACCATTTATCGTCACAATATTTACTCGTAACATCCCAAGCAGAGAAGAGATATCGCCAAGAAGACCGGGACGGTTAACTTGGATTTCGTATTCAAAATACCATTCTTTCATACAATATCCGACCTTTCTCCCTATCGATTATCTAAAAGGATTTCTAGTTAATATAATAGCTGATTTACTGCTGTCGTGAAAGAACAATTTGATATATAAATGCGATTACATCAACCATCCGCCATTAATACGTATTGTCTGACCTGTTATGTAATCTGCTTTTCCTCCAGTTAAGAAATCCACAGCGTTTGCAATATCTTGAGGAGTTCCAAAACCGAGTGGAATATCCTCTTTGATCTTTTGTAATTCGTCTTCAGACAAGCTCGCATTCATCTTTGTTTGAATAAAGCCTGGAGATATAGCATTCACACGTGTGCCCGATGGCGCCATTTCTTTCGCATAAGCTTTGACA
This sequence comes from Planococcus versutus, assembly GCF_001186155.3. Lineage (NCBI taxonomy): Bacteria > Bacillati > Bacillota > Bacilli > Caryophanales > Caryophanaceae > Planococcus > Planococcus versutus. The sequence continues at coordinate 2,056,337 of NZ_CP016540.2, forward strand.
AACGCCAGTTGCGCACCTTTCACAGCAGAATAAACAGTCTCCATAGATGCCCCAATCTCTCCCCATATCGAAGAAACAAAGACAATATAAGACTTTTCGTAACGATAAAAAAAACGCGATATCGACTGAATGGCCGATATCGGATTTTTAACATGTACGCTCCATAAGCTTTCGATTTCTTGATCGGATGTATCGATTAGCATTTTTAAAAGAGAGTGACCGCTTGCAATTACAATACAAGATGCATCGTAAACGTTGCTAACCAATTGATCAGCACTCAAGTCATCCATAAAATTAGCTTGCACAGCGATAAATTCTTGCGCTGGATAACTCATACTTAGTTGTTGTGCGAGTATGGCAGTGGAATTGGTATTCCAGTGCAAATACAAAGACCAACCACTTTCTGCCATTTGTCGCGCGATGCTTTCACCAATTTCACCGGAAGCCCCTAATAACACAGCAAATCGCTTCACTCTGCATCCTTTTTCGAAGGCATAATCGTGAAAACAGAATGTTGAGACTCGTGGCTAACTAAAGCAAATGCCTGTTGAAGATCAGCAACTTCTAATTCTTCAAGTACAGGAACTACATCAAACAAGTTCATTTCATTAAATGCGTAATTTGTGAATTGATTTGCAATGTATTCTGGTGAATTTAATGCTCTTAAGAAAAAGCCGATTTTTTTTCGACGAACACGATCAAGATCATCTTGTCCAAAAGGCCATTTTTCAACAGCATTTTGAAGCGTGTGTTTAACTTCTTTAATGAATGTCTCAGGTTTATGAGTATCGGAACCAATCAAAGCATAACCAAAGCCGCTTTCTAACGAATAATCAAACGAATAGGATTCATCAATCCAATCATTTTCATACGCTTCGTGATAAAAATCCGATGTGCGTCCAAACAACAATTCATACGCAAGTTGAGCAGCTAGTTCATGCTTCAACATCTCAGGTCCAATCAAATCAAGTTTTTCCGGTTTCAAACCATAGAAAACTTTTGGCTTCTGAACGCTCATTTCTAACACACGTTCTTTAATCGCTACTTCTTTTGGCTCTTCTGGATAGACGCGTTCGATTTCTGCTGGTTCTGCAAACGTTTTTTGTGCTTGGTCATCTTTTACTAAAGTCATCATTTGTTCTGCATCCACATTTCCAACGATAAATAAAATCATATTTGATGGATGATAAAACGTGTTGTAGCATGTATACAAATGCTCTGCTGTGATGTCTTGAATCGATTCTACTGTTCCTGCAATATCAATTTTAACTGGGTGATTTTTATACAAGTTTTCGATAATCCCAAAATAAAGACGCCAATCTGGCTGATCATCATACATTGTGATTTCTTGTGCAATAATGCCTTTTTCTTTTTCTACTGTTTTTTCTGTGAAGTACGGACTTTGCACGAAATCCAATAATGTTTTAACGTTTTTGTCAATTTCACCTGTTGCGGAGAATAAATAAGCCGTGCGCGTGAATGAAGTAAAAGCATTTGCTGAAGCGCCTTGTTTGCTAAACTCTTGGAATACGTCGCCTGCTTCTTTTTCGAACATTTTATGTTCTAAAAAGTGAGCAATGCCATCTGGTACTTTAATAGCTTCTGTCTCACCTTGAGGTACAAAATGATTATCAATCGAACCATATTTTGTAGTAAATGTAGCAAACGTTTTCGAAAATCCTTTTTTCGGTAAAATATAAACGGTTAAACCGTTATCAAGCGTTTCATGAAAAAGTGTTTCACCTAGTTGATCAAATTCAACTTTATGCATTTGTGTCATCCTCCTTACCAGATAGGAAGTAAGTCATTTCTAAAGACAATTCCTCAGCGACTGCTGCAATATCTTCTTTCGTTACGTTTTTCCATTTATTAATCATGTATTCAGGTTCGAAAGACTCTGTCAATTCCATATACTGATCATATATTTCAATTTGTCCACGTGCAGAATCTAGTGCTTCTTTTAATTGATTGATGAGCAGCGCTTTTGTCTGATCAAGTTCAATATCTGAAATATTGCCTTTTTTGACATCTTCTAATTGTTTCAAAACCAAGCTCACAGCTTTTTTTTCTAATTTGGAATCAATGCCTGCTAATACGAACATCAGCCCAAATTGTGAAGCAAAAGAACTAGATACATAATACGCCATACTTTCTTTTTCACGAATATTTACAAATATTTTTGAGTGCGCATAGCCACCAAAAACACCATTCATCAATTGCATAACTGGGAATTTTTCATCACGGAAAGTAATTGGTGTAAAGAATGCCATATGCAGTTTGCCTTGCTTCATGTCTTCGTGTTCAAGGACACGTGACTGCTCAGGCTTAACCAATTCCATTGGAGCCACAGCAATTGCTTTTTCACGATCTTTAAAATGGAGAAATTCACGGACGTATGACGCGATCATTTCCGGTTTCACATCGCCTACTGCATAAATTTCAATTTCATTTTGAGTGAGCATTTCTTGGTACTCAGCAACTAATTGTTCGTTCGTAACAGCTTCTACTGCTTGAATCGTGCCGTTTGATGTAATCGAAGCAGGATGGTTCGGCAAAGCGAGTTCCATCATACGCTGTTGTGCATAGCGTGTCTTGTCATCAAACACCGATTCAATGCGTTGAACAATCGAATGTTTTTCTCGTATAAAAATAGACTCTTTAAACAAATCATTTTCAAAATTAGGTTTAAATAGAACGATATACATCAAGTTCAACACTTTCTCAAGCACGCCTTTTTCAGAAAGGTATTGATCATTAACCGTTTCAACATTCAAAGTTACAACATGCTCGCTGCCTCGTTTTGAAGAATCTATGTAAAGAGAAGTTCCGTAAAGATCATCCAATACCATACGAAGTGCAGTGTGCGAAGGATAAACCTCATTACTATGCTGCAAAACGTTTGCCAAAATCGAGCGGGCAGACGCTTTTTCCTCCGTCAGTTTATCTTTAAATTTGATTGAAAAATTTATCGTTTTAAACTGTGTCGTTTCATTAACGTGTACATTCACGCCTTTAGCAATGTTAATCGTTTCAAACATGTAGAATCCCCTCTCGTCGTTCATATCTTAACTATACCGAACCTTTTCCGTTAATTGCAAATAAAGAAAAGCCGCAATGCCAAATACTAACCGAATTTATGTGCATAAAAAAGAGCCGTCGCAACTGACGGCTCTTTTGAAAGTCTTATCGTTGTCCTTTAATGTAAGGTTTACCATTGGCTAACGGTGCATTAGCACGGCCAATAAAGCCGGCTAACGCGATAATCGTTAAGACATACGGCAAGATTAACAAGAAGACGTTTGGAATTTCTGAAATATATGGAATGCGCGAACCCACAATACTCAACGATTGTGCAAATCCAAAGAACAAAGCAGCTCCCATAGCACCTAGTGGATGCCATTTTCCAAAGATCATCGCAGCTAAAGCCATAAATCCTTGTCCGTTAATGGTTGCATGTCCAAAATCATTCGTAATCGTTTGCGAATAAATGGCACCCCCAATCCCCGCTAAAGCCCCGGAAATCATAACGGCCACATAACGCATTCTTGTGACATTGATTCCCATTGTATCTGCGGCCATCGGATGTTCTCCGACTGCGCGAAGACGCAAGCCAAAAGGGGTTTTATAAATGACAAACCATGCCACAAACGCTACCGCAATGGCAAAGAATGAGGTGTTGTATACCGATTTAAATAATAAAGGTCCAATGACTGGAATATCCGATAAAAACGGAACATTGTATCGTGAAAAACGTTCTGTGATGAAATCAGTTTGTCCTTTTCCAAAAATACTTTTCACTAAGTAAATCGATAATGCTGCCGCTAACAAGTTAATGGCAACCCCAGAGACTACTTGGTCTGCGCGGAACGAAATCGATGCAACCGCGTGCAACAGTGACAATAGCAATGCCGCTAGCATTGCTGCGACCAACGCAAGCCACGGCGTCGCTCCGCCAAATGTATCAGCAAACAATAAGTTAAACAAGATCCCGACAAATGCACCGATGACCATCAATCCTTCGAGACCGATGTTCACGACTCCAGATTTTTCGGAAAAGACGCCGCCTATTGCCACTAAAATAAGTGGCGCAGCATAGAAAATCGCTGAAGGAACGATGAAATATAGAACATCAAGGAAACTCATATTACTTCGCCTCCTTCTTCTTAGCTGCTGCACGGAGCAACAGCAAACGAATAATGTAACCAGATGCTACAAAGAAGATAATCACTGCAATGACAATTTCAACAATTTCAATTGGAATACCGGCCGCATTTGGCATGTTTAACGCTCCGTATTTTAGCGAGCCAAACAACGTAGCACCAAATACCACACCAAGTGGTGTATTCAAACCAAGTAATGCTACTGCAATCCCGTCAAAGCCGATGCCAGTAAAGCCACCTTTAGAGGATACATACTCAAATGTTCCAAGAGCTTCCATAGCACCTGCAAGTCCAGCAAATGCACCAGAAATAACCATGGCCAAAATGATATTTTTATTGACATTCATCCCCGCATACTTAGAAGCGTTTTGGTTAAAACCAACTGCTTTTAACTCAAAGCCAAGTGTAGTTTTTTCTAAAATAAACCACATGACGCCCACCATCGCCAAGGCAATAATGATTCCGTAATGTAAGCGAGAAAAGTCCGTTAGTTCTTCTAAAAAATCAGAACGCAATGATGCACTGGCAAAAATGTTACCTGTGCGGTCACCGCCATCAGAAACAGTGCGGATTAACGCATTGGATACATGTAAAGCAATGTAGTTCATCATAATCGTGACGATTACTTCATGAACGTGGAACTTTGCTTTTAACAGTCCGGGTACAAATCCCCATAATGCGCCCGCTGCTGCTGCAGCCAAAATCGCTAATGGCAAATGAATGATTTTTGGCAATTCCACGGCTACTCCTACATATGCTGCAGCAAACCATCCAACAATTAATTGACCTTCAACACCAATATTAAAAAGACCTGAACGAAACGCAAAAGCAACTGCAAGTCCTGCTAATAAATAAGGCGTGATTTGACGAATGGTTTCACCGATAGTATATAAGTCTCCAAAAATTCCGTTCCAAAGAGCAGCATAGCCTTCAAGTGGGTTATAGCCGCTGACCAGCATAATAACTGCGCCGACCAACAATCCTAAAATAACGGAAATGATGGGGACCAAGAGATTGGTCGCTCTATTCGACATGCTGATCCTCACCTTTCTTTGTTAAATCCTTTGTTTTTTTCTGCTCTGTATGTCCTGCCATAAGTAAGCCTAGTTCTTGCTCTGTTGTTGTTTCTGGCGTCACAATATCGACAATTTCTCCATCATGAATAACAGCTATTCGATCTGAAACATTCATAACTTCGTCTAATTCAAATGAGATCAATAATACTGCTTTACCGTTATCGCGTTGTTCAATTAAACGACTATGAATAAATTCAATAGCGCCTACGTCTAAACCTCGAGTCGGCAATGCTGCAATTAACAAGTCTGGATCTCGATCAACTTCTCGCCCAATAATGGCTTTTTGTTGATTGCCTCCTGATAAAGAACGTGCTAATTCTGACGGTCCTTGTGTTCGAACATCAAAATCTTTTATAATTTGCAAGGCTTTTTCATTGATTTCGTTGTAATCAATAATGCCCGATTTGGAAATAGGTTTTTTGTAATAGGTCTGAAGCGAGATATTATGCCCTACTGGAAAATCCAATATTAATCCGTGCTTATGGCGATCTTGAGGAATATGTCCAACACCAGCTTCTGTTACTTTTCGTGGCTTCATATTGGTAACATCTTTGCCATTGAGAGAAATGGTCCCACTTTTCACTTTACGAAGACCTGTAATAGCCTCAATAAGCTCTGATTGTCCGTTGCCATCAATTCCAGCAATCCCCATAATTTCACCTTTGCGAACATTTAAATTCAGACTCTTAACCTTATCAATTCCGCGATAATCTTGAACTACTAAGTCTTTAATATCTAAAACTTCTTCTCCTGGAAAAGCTTCTCCTTTTACTGTAGTAAACTCCACTGCACGACCGACCATCAATGAGGCAAGATCGTTCGGATTGGTTTCAGATGTAGTGACGGTACCAATTCCCTTACCTTTTCGAATAACCGTTACGCGATCAGAAACGTCCATAATCTCTTTTAGTTTATGTGTAATCAAAATAATCGACTTGCCTTCAGCTACTAATCGTTTCATAATTTGAATCAATTCTATAATTTCTTGAGGTGTCAATGAAGCTGTTGGCTCATCAAAAATCAAAATTTCGGCTCCGCGATAAAGCGTTTTCAATATTTCTACACGTTGTTGCATTCCTACTGAAATATCTTCAATTATGGCATTTGGATCTACGTTCAAACTATATTGTTCTGATAATGCTTGAACTTTTTTAGCCGCATCTTTTTTATTAGTAATCCCGTATTTAGTAGGCTCGCTTCCCAAAATAATGTTTTCCGTAACAGAAAAGTTTTCGACTAACATAAAATGTTGGTGAACCATTCCAATGCCAAGATCATTGGCTATGTTCGGATTTGAAATATCTACTTTCTTTCCACGTACTCGAATTTCTCCACCTTCGGGCTGGTACAATCCAAATAAGACGTTCATTAAAGTCGATTTCCCTGCACCATTTTCTCCTAGTAATGCGTGAATCTCTCCCTTTTCTAGTTGCAGCGTAATATTGTCATTGGCGACAAATGTACCGAACTCTTTACGAATATTCAGCATTTCGATTACATACTCCACTGTTGTCACTCCCTTAAAACTGCTGACTTCATTTAAATTAATTAATACAGGAAAGGCTTCCGTTATCAAAAACCTTTCCTCTAATAATCTTTAACTTATGCATAAAAAAATCATAAAGACCGGTTGAACCGGTCTTTATGATGACCGTGTTAAAATTTCTATTATTCGACAGTTTCAGGAACTTCAATATCGCCGTCGATAACTTGTTGTTTGTAGTCTTCAATTTGCTTCAGCACGTCTTCAGGAATTGCTCCACGTGAATCAGCAAGACCTACACCTTCATCAGACAAACCATAAGTGATTGTTTCGCCACCTGGGAATTCACCGTTCATAGCTTGTTCTGAGATATTAATAACAGCTGAATCAACTCGTTTTAATACTGATGTTAAAGTAACGTTAGTGTCGCCAGTTTGACCTTCGTCGTATTGATCTGAGTCAACTCCGATTACCCAAACAGGTGTGTCTGGATTTGCTTCTTTACGTTCTTTTGCTTCAGTAAATACACCATTTCCTGTACCACCAGCTGCGTGGAAAATGATATCTGCTCCAGCTGAGTACATGCGGTTAGCCGTTGTTTTACCTAATTCTGCTTTATCAAAAGCTCCTGTGTATTGAACATCAACTTCAATTGACTCGTCAACTGCCGCAACACCTTCAAGGAATCCTGCTTCAAAACGCTCGATTACTGGAATTTCCATTCCACCAACAAATCCGATTTTCTTCGATTCTGACATTAGAGCTGCTGCAACGCCGGCAAGGAATGCACCTTCTTGCTCTTTGAAAAGAACGCTTGCAACGTTTGGAGCATCTACGACCGCGTCAATGATTGCGATTTGAGCTTCAGGCTGTTGTTCAGCAATTTCTTTTACAGCACCTTCCATTAGGAAACCAATGCCGTATACGACATCGAAATCGCGACGGATCAAGTTATTTAAGTTCGTGTTGTAGTCTGCATCTGATGCAGATTGCAGATAATCATAACCGCCATCGCCTTTTTCAAGACCTTTTTCTTCACCAAACTGTTGTAGGCCTTCCCATGCTGATTGGTTAAATGATTTATCATCTACTCCACCAACATCTGTAACCATAGCTACAGAAAAGTCAGAAGTTTCTTCTCCACCTTTTTCGCCTTCAGATCCGCCAGATGATGTTTTTTCGTCGCTTCCGCAACCAGCGAGCAGTGTACCAGCAGCAAGCATTAATGATAGCCCTAAACCGAATTTACGTTTTGTCAATGTAATAACCCCCAAAGAATTTTTGATATTAGCAGGAATTTGCTGTTTTACACACGTTTACGAACCACATGAAAGCTGAACTTGTCAGCTCTAAAGTAATTCTTTGAATAAAGCACCAATCGATCGTCCTCATCGTAATGGAGCTGTTTTAAAACTAATAATGCCGTTTCCGGTTCACATTCCAGAATTGGGGAAGCGTCTTCATGATAACCAGTCGGATCAATAAATGTCACCGCATAAGAAATATGAATATTCCCCGATTCTTCAATTGCTGTAAAAATGGAACTTTCAGTGCGTCCTAAAAAATCAGAAGGCAAATAATTCGAAGGAACCTTATCAATGCAATAGACGACAGGATCTCCGTTTGCCGTACGAACGCGTTCAATAGTTATAATTGTATCATCGCCAGTGCAATGAAAGCGTTTTATATCTTCCTCAGAAGAAAGGCTCTCCAACGTGCTCAAGTAGATAGCACCTGGTTCCATTCCTGCCTGGCGGATCATGTCAGAGACACTTGTCAGCTGTTCAATACCTGAAGAAAATAGAGGTTTTGAGTTAACAAATGTTCCAACACCGTGGCGTCTGACGATAGTATTGTCTTCTTCCAACAGCCGAAGCGCTTCTCGTAAAGTCGCTCGACTGACTCCAAGTGTTTTCGATAATTCGAATTCAGACGGTAACTTCTCTTTCTCTTTGTATACGCCCGCAGCAATATCCTGTTTCATTCGATCGATTACTTGAAGATACAAAGCACGATGATCCGCTTTAATAGTCATCCGATTCACCACCTATGACAGAGATCAGACATCTGATGTAAAACATTCCTACTAATCAGAATTACTATACCACTTATTAGAAATGAAATAAATAGCAATTTGTAGAATTTAGTGATTTTTCTAATTTAGTTTGTAAAATAACTGATTAAATTATCACAAAAAAACGATTAAGCTTCAATATTCTTCCTTCTTTGGAACTAGAACAGTACGTGGCTTACTACCCTCGTAAGGTCCAACTACTCCACGCTGTTCCATTTGGTCTATAATACGTGCTGCACGCGAATAGCCAACTCGGAATCGTCGTTGCAACATCGAAACAGATGCTGTTTGCATTTCTGTAACTAATTGAACAGCATCGTCGTAAATTTCGTCTGTGTCTTCGCTTATTTTCGTTTCATCTATTTCAGTCGGAATCATGTCTTCTTGGTATTGCGCTTTTTGTTGTTCGATCACAAAGTCAACAATTTTTTCGACTTCTGAATCTGATAAAAAAGCTCCCTGCACACGAACAGGTTTAGATTGACCTGCGCCAAGAAACAACATGTCGCCACGACCCAGTAATTTTTCAGCGCCTCCCATATCTAAAATGGTTCGTGAATCAATTGCTGATGAAACAGCGAACGAAATACGCGATGGAATATTCGCCTTAATAACACCCGTAATAACGTTAACACTCGGACGCTGCGTTGCAATGATCAAATGAATTCCTGCCGCACGTGCCATTTGAGCTAAGCGCGTTATAGCATCTTCTACTTCGTTTGAAGCAACCATCATCAAATCCGCCAATTCATCCACGATTACCACAATAAATGGTAATTTCGGATGTTTATCTTCGTTTTCTTCATTGAAGACACGAACATATTCGTTATAACCTTCGATGTTGCGAGTGCCTGTGTGCGAAAAAAGTTCATATCTTCTTTCCATTTCAGAAACAATTTTCTTTAATGCTTGTGCTGCTTTTCGTGGATCCGTAACTACAGGTGCAAGCAGATGTGGAATCCCATTGTAAACATTTAGTTCGACCATTTTCGGATCGATCATCATCATTTTTACTTCGTGTGGCTTAGCGCGCATAATGATACTGGTAATAATGCCATTAATGCATACTGATTTCCCACTGCCCGTTGAACCTGCGACTAGTAAATGGGGCATTTTGTTTAACTCTGTCATCACCGCTTGACCTGTTACATCTCTACCTAATGCAAATAATAGTTTAGCATCTGGTCTATTATTTTCTTCAGACTCTAAAACTTCTCGCAAACTAACAATTGACACTTCTGAGTTTGGTACTTCAATCCCGATCGCAGATTTTCCAGGGATAGGTGCTTCAATTCGAATATCACGCGCTGCCAACGCTAATGCCAAATCATCGTGTAAACTTACAATTTTGCTCACTTTGACTCCTGTATCTGGCAATACTTCATATTTCGTAACAGCTGGACCTAAGTGAACTTGTGTCACTTTTGCACGCACACCAAAACTTTGGAACGTTTTCTCTAATTTTTTTGCGTTTTTTTGTATCCCTGAATATTCACCACTTTGGTCTTGATGCGGAGGAAGCGTCAACAAGCTAAGTGGCGGTAATTGATATTCTTCGTTTTCTAATTCTTCTGAAGTAGAAAGAAGTTGAACATCGCTCGGAGCTTTTTTTTCTACAGATGCTTCTGCAGTGTTTTCTTTTTTCGGTTTTACATTTTCGGTAAATGCTGAAATGATCGGTTCTTCTTGTTTCGGACGATATAAAAAGTCTTCTTGGTCATCGTCTTCTTCGTAAGCTAACGATTCGTTAATTTCTAACACTTGTTCAGGTTCTGACTTTTTATGAGAAGCACGTATTTTCTTTGGCTTTGACTTAGTTTGTTGAAAACGACTCATTAATCGATCAAGCGCTGGACGTGCACTAGGTATTTTTTCTGCAATAAATGGTGCTGCTGCTTTCCCCGTTAAAATGATTGCCCCAATAGAAAGTAAAATAATTGCTACAATCCAAGTACCAGCAGTATCAAACAACACATGCAATAAAGCATACAAGAACGCGCCTAAAATCCCACCCCCTGTGGCTAAATAGCTATTCCAAATCGTACCAGTCATTTGTGTTGTTCGAATGGTTTCAGCAAGCACATTCGATGAAGTAATGGGTAAAATACTGCTCGCTGCCCAAATTAAATGGCATACGAGCAAAATTCCGATCAATATGAACGAAGAACCAAATGCAAATTTCGCTTTTGGTTTTGGCCATTTTCGTTTCACCATGACATATATAGCTACAAACACTAGTAATAATGGAATTAGAAATGCTATATAGCCCGCTAAATATTCTGCTATGTTATATAACATTTTTCCAATGACACCGAGTTGGAATGTCATTAATACAGCAATTCCAAGCATAACCAAGCCTATTACTTCATACGCAATCATTGGCATAGGTTGTCTTTTTTTATTTTTAGATTTTGTTTTAGAGTTTACTTTTGCTCTCGCTTTTGATTTTTTTTTCGTTTTCTCACGAGCCCTATTCATGCCTATCCCTCTTTTCTGTCATAATCGAAAAAGGATTTCCTCCGAATCAAATCGGTATGGAAATCCTTCTACTTTTTTACGCTTAGTATTCCATAATAATCGGGATAATCATTGGACGACGTTTTGTTTGCTGGAACAAATAAGAATTTAAGGTGTCACGAATTTCTTGTTTAATATTATTCCATTCGAAAGCGTCTCTTGTCACATACTTTTCAACGACTTTTCGAACAAGTCGCGTAGATTCTTCCATCAGTTCTTCTGATTCCCGCACATACACAAATCCACGTGAAATCATTTCTGGACCTGAAGCGATTTTCTTTTCTTTACGGTTTAATGTAACCACAACAATAAAAATTCCATCCTGCGAAAGTAGTTTACGATCGCGAAGAACAATGTTTCCAACATCTCCAATACCAATTCCATCAATCAAGACATTTCCAGCAGTAACGCGTCCGCTCATTCGAACTTTGCCGTCTTTGTATTCGACGATGTCGCCTTTATCAGCGATGAAAATTTCGGATTTATTTATCCCAACTTGCTGTGCTAATTTAGAATGCGCAATCAGCATTTTGTATTCACCTTGAATTGGTATAAAGTATTTTGGCTTCATCATGTTTAGCATCATTTTCAAATCTTCTTGACTGCCATGACCCGATACGTGAACTTTTTTACTTGAAGTCAATACGTTCGCTCCAGCTTTCGCCAATTTGTTCATCGTTTGGAACATAGAAACTTCCATACCTGGTGATGGTGTAAATGTAATCAGAACTGTATCAGTCGATTTTATTTTTACGTCTTTGTGTTGCTTGCGAACCATTTTATCTAAAGCTTCAAGTGGCTCTCCTTGGTTACCAGTTACAATGATAACAACTTCATCATCGCGGTAATTTTCTAAGTCTTTTAGTGAAATGACTGTTTCTTCGTCTACAGTTAAATACCCAAGACGTAAACCAACTTCGTAGCTACTTTCTAAACTTCTTCCTGCGACTGCAACTTTTTTACCTGTAGCTGCGGCGATATCAAATACCTGCTGGATGCGGATAAAGTTTGATGAATACAATGATACAAGCACGCGACCTTCTGCTGCAATAAAGGCAGACAAAATATGGTCAGCAACTACGATTTCTGAAGTCGTGTATCCAGGACGTTCTGCTTCTGTCGAATCAGACAGCAGCATTAAAACACCGTCTTCTCCCAGTTTCGCCATTTTTGCGATATCGGGTCTATAGCTTCCTTTGGCTGATTGGTCAAACTTAAATTCACCTGTGTGAACAACGGCACCTTCTGAAGTATGGAAAACAATTCCAAGTGCATCAGGAATACTATGTGTTGTATGAAAAAATGTTACATGTGTTTTGTCAAAGTTCATACGGCTTTTGTTTGTTACTTCAAAGAATTTCACATGCTTTAAAGAGCCTTGTTCTTTAATATGTTCTTTAGCCATAGCAATCGTCAATTTTGATCCATAAACCGGCACTTGAATTTTTTTCAATAAATAAGCAATCGATCCAATAGCATCTTCATGTCCATGAGTCAAGAAAATCCCTTTAACACGATCTTTGTTTTCTACTAAAAATGTCATGTCTGGAATGACAATATCGACGCCTAGCATTTCATCTTCTGGGAACATCAATCCACTGTCTACGACAAACAGGTCTTCGTCAATTTCGACTACATACATTGCTTTGCCGACTTCGCCGACACCGCCTAGCGGTATTACTCTTATTACTTCATTTTTTATTTTACTCAATGTTATTTCCTCCTAAAATTAACCCGTACACATCCATAGAATTCATTATACGGGAATCATCGGAAACAGTCCAAAGAAAAAAATAAACCAGCACAACGGCTAGTTTATTTTTAAAAACAATAGCGTTTAATTACACAATGTTTTCTTCTATCAAAGCTTCCGCAATTTGCACTGAATTCAGTGCTGCACCTTTAACAAGATTATCTGCTACTACCCATAAATGAAAACCATTCGGATTGTCTAAATCTTGGCGAATTCGTCCAACAAACACTTCGTCTAGACCTGCTGTCATCAACGGCATTGGGTATACTTGGTTTGATGGGTCGTCCATCAATTTAACACCTGGTGCATTTTTTATTGCTTGTTTAATCTGTTCTACTGTCGCTACTTTGTCTAATTCTACATAAATAGATTCTGAATGTCCTGTTACTACCGGAAGACGTACACAAGTTGCTGCGACTGCTAAAGCGTCATCATGCATAATTTTTTTTGTTTCGTTAATCATTTTCATTTCTTCTAATGTATAACCATTATCAGCAAACTGATCGATTTGTGGAATAACATTAAAAGCAATTGGGTAATGATGCTCAGCTGATTTGACTGGCAGCATTTTGGCTTCTGCTTGTTTTGCGTTATCAAAATCGATCGATTGCATTTTCAATTCGTTAATAGCATCAATACCTGCACCTGAAACAGCTTGATAAGTAGATACCACTACTTTTTTCAACCCGAACAACTCTTTTAACGGCTGCAATGCACAAACCATTTGTATGGTCGAACAATTTGGATTAGCAATAATTCCTTTATGAAGTCGAAGATCACCTTTGTTTACTTCGGGAACTACTAACGGAACGTCTTTGCTCATTCGAAACGCACTTGTATTGTCAATAACGATTGCTCCTCGTTTAACAGCCTCAGGAGCGAGCTTTTCCGAAACACTTCCACCTGCACTGAATAATGCGATGTCGATCTCTTCAAATGACTCAGCCTTTGCTTCTTGTACTGTATAGACCTTGCCATTAAAATCAATTTTCTTTCCAGCAGAACGACTAGATGACAAAAACACAATATTGTTAATCGGAAAGTTCCGTTTTTCCAATTGTTCTTTCATTTGCTGACCAACTGCACCTGTTGCTCCCATAATCGCCACGTTAAATTTTTTCAACCTATTCGCTCCTCTACTGGTAATTTGAATTATTGTAACATAATTTATTGTGATAAAAAGTGAAATCATAAAAAAAGCTCCCTTATACGAAAGAAGCTTCTTTTGGCTGGATGATGGAAATAGCTGGTGATTCTATTAAATTATCCAGTAACTCTGTTACTTTTTGAAGCGATACTTGATCTATTTGCGTTAATACCTCATCGTAAGTTTGATGTTTGCCGAGTAGTAATTCATGTCTGCCGTTACGACTCATCCGTGCACTAGTGCTTTCGAGTCCAAGCATTAAACTACCTTTTAACTGCTCTTTAGAATCGGTAATTTCCTCTTGTGTAATGCCGTCTTTTTTTAACTCTTTTAACAGACTTAAAATAACTTGTTGCATTTCAGCCATTTGATCATCAGAAGTTCCTCCATAAATCGCGAAAGTTCCATGATCAGAGTACGCTGAATGATAAGAGAAAATTGAATAAGCCAGTCCACGTTGTTCTCTAATTTCTTGGAACAATCGTGAAGACATTGAGCCTCCGATAATATTGTCCAAGACCGTGATATTGTAAATGTTCGAATCGTTTAATGATACGCCAGGAAAACCAAGACACAAATGACCTTGTTCTGTTTCTTTGTTCTTTATTGAATGTCCTGCTTTAAATACTGGCACTTCATAAACTTTCAAGTTTTCTTCTCTTTCAAAATCTCCAAATAAAGCCTCTACTTTCTCAAGTAAGCTGGCAGTAACATTCCCCGCTACAGAAACTACAATGTTTGCTGGTGTATAATGACGATTCATGTAATCACGAATTTTTTCTGGAGTAAAACTTGCCAAAGTTTCAGCCGTTCCTAGTATCGATGCTCCAATGGAGTTTTGCGGATACATCACACGCCATAATTGTTCGTGAACATCATCATCCGGCATATCTTCCGTCATACTAATTTCTTCAAGAATTACTTGTCGCTCTTTATCAAATTCTACAGGATCCATTTGTGAATTAAAAAGCATGTCTGCAAGAACGCTCACTGCGCGCTCTGCATGATGGTCTAAGACTTTTGCATAATAACAAGTATATTCTTTCGATGTATAGGCATTAATATCGCCACCAATCCGGTCAAATTCGCGCGCGATTTCTTTTGCTGTTCGTGAGTCTGTTCCTTTAAACAGCATATGTTCGATAAAATGAGTAATACCGTTTTCTTCTGGCAGTTCATCTCGTGATCCGTTATTCACAAAAACACCCATTGCAACAGAATGAAAATGTGGAATAGTTTCGGAAACAATGCGCAATCCATTTTTGCAAGTCTGTGTTGTTACCATGTGCATGTTCCTCCTCATAGTAAAAAATTGCCGACAAAGTCGACAATTTTGAAAGATTAATTTTATTCTTGATCTTGTTTTTCAGCAGCTTCTTTTTGCTCTTTTAAAACAATCTTACGTGACAAGTTTACACGGCCTTGACGATCAATTTCAATTACTTTGACTTGAATGACTTGATCCATTTTCAAAACGTCTTCTACTTCTTTAGTCCGTTCTTCTTGGATTTCAGAAATATGAAGAAGACCGTCTTTACCAGGGAATAATTCAACAAATGCACCAAACTTCTCAATTCGCTTGACTTTGCCTTCGTAATATTCGCCGACGTTTGCTTCACGTACAATGTTTTCAATCATTGCTTTCGCTTTTGCGTTCATTTCTTCATCAACTGAAGAAATGAAAATCGTACCGTCTTGCTCTGTATCGATTTTAACGCCCGTTTCCTCAATAATTTTATTAATCACTTTACCACCGGGTCCAATAACGTCGCGAATCTTATCTGGTTTAATCTTCACCATAATAATTTTCGGAGCATATTTAGAAAGAATTGTTCTCGGTTCAGCAATCGTCGCTAACATCGATTCTAAAATATGGATACGACCGATTTGCGCTTGAGTTAATGCCTCTTCTAAAATTTCACGAGAAAGACCATCAATTTTAATGTCCATTTGAAGAGCTGTGATTCCTTTAGCTGTACCAGCTACTTTAAAATCCATATCACCAAGGTGATCTTCCATGCCTTGAATGTCAGATAGAACCGTATAGTTATCGCCTTTTTTAACGAGACCCATGGCAATACCTGCAACCGGAGCTGTAAGTGGTACACCTGCATCCATCATCGCAAGTGTTGATGCGCAAATACTTGCTTGTGAAGTTGAACCATTCGACTCAAGTACCTCTGCAACAAGACGAATCGTATAAGGGAAATCTTTTTCGCTTGGAATAACGGCTTCTAGTGCACGTTCACCAAGTGCCCCATGACCGATTTCGCGACGTCCCGGCCCACGAAGAAATCCAGTTTCACCTACTGAAAACAGCGGGAAATTGTAATGGTGCATAAAGCGTTTTGTATCTTCAATGCCAAGACCATCAATGATTTGAACATCACCTAAAGCGCCTAGCGTACAAATACTCATTGCTTGCGTTTGTCCGCGCGTAAATAGGCCTGAACCATGCGTACGGTTTAACACACCCACTTCAGAAGACAATGGACGGATCTCAGAAGGTCCACGGCCATCCGGACGGATTTTTTCGTCTGTAATTAAGCGACGAACTTCATCTTTCACCATTTTATCTAAAATTTGACCTGCTTGTTTTTTAACGGCATCATCCGAATCTTCGTATGCCGCCATTGCACGTGCTTTTACTTCGTCAATAGCTTCATTTCGCGCTTGTTTTTCATTGATTTGAACAGCTGTGTTTAAATCAGTTTCTACAGCGTCTTTAAGAGATGAAGTTAATTCTGCATCTAATTCATAAAGCTTGATGTCAGATTTTTCTTTTCCAACTTCTGCAGCGATTTGTTCTTGAAACGCGATTAATTTTTTGATTTCTTCATGACCGAACATGATGGCTTCTAAAATGATTTCTTCAGAAACTTCTTTTGCTCCTGCTTCTACCATGTTAATGGCATCTTTTGTTCCAGCGACGATCAAATTGATCGAACTTTGTTCAAGTTGTTCGTTTGTTGGATTAATGATATATTGTCCGTCAATTAACCCAACAATGACTCCAGCAATCGGTCCGCCAAACGGAATATCTGAAATCATTAATGCGAGTGAAGAACCAAACATTGCAGCCATTTCTGATGGACAATCTTGATCGACTGACATGACCATAGAAATAACTTGAACTTCATTACGGAAACCGTCTGGGAATAATGGACGAATCGGACGGTCGATTAAACGGCTTGTTAACGTCGCTTTTTCAGAAGGACGTCCTTCTCGTTTAATGAAGCCACCTGGAATTTTACCAACAGCGTAAAGACGTTCTTCATAGTTTACTGTTAATGGAAAGAAATCTAAAGGTTTTGGTGTCTTTGATGCTGTTGCAGTAGAAAGAACTGCTGTATCGCCATAGCGAATCAATGCTGCTCCATTTGCTTGTTTTGCCAATTGACCGACCTCAACTTGTAACTCGCGGCCTGCCCAATCCAATGTGTAGACTTTTTTTGTTTGCTCCATATTATCGAGCTCCTCTCTATTACGATCTATCTATATACTATATGTATCCATTAGTAGTGTATCAAAAAAGCATCATATGTGCGATGCGATAGATTAAAGTTTTATCCATAAAGAAAAAGCGGGACGAATCCCGCTTTTACTGTTTACTATTAACGGCGTAGGCCAAGTCTTGCGATTAACTCACGGTAGCGAGCTACTTCGTTTTCACGTAAGTATTTTAGCAAGTTACGACGGCGTCCGACCATTTTGAATAGACCACGACGTGAGTGATGATCTTTTTTGTGAGTACGTAAGTGCTCATTCAAATTGTTGATGTCTTCTGTAAGAATAGCGATTTGAATCTCTGCAGACCCAGTATCAGTGTCATGCACTTTGTATTCGCTAATCAATTCATTTTTGCGTTCTTGTGTGATTGCCATACTGTTTCCACCTCCTAATTTCTGATATCCCCAATTACCGAGCAAACGTTGGTGATTCGATTTGCCAAGCAACGGTTTGTACTTTTAGTACTCATAAATAATAGCACAAGAAATTTTTAAAATCAACTGCATAACCTATTTCATACTGACAAAAAACTTTTGTGCTGTTTCTTTATCACGTTGAATTTGTGCCTTCAATTCTTCGATTCCTGAAAACTTTTGCTCATCACGAATCCGCTCATACCATTCCACTTCTACCATTTCTCCGTAAATCGTCTTGGCAAAATCAAGAATATGAACTTCGATCACTTGTTTTTTTACTTCCGGATTATTAAACGTAGGTTTATAACCGATATTGCAAATACCGTTGTAATTATTGTCTTGGACTTGAATTTTTACTGCGTAAACACCCCGACTCGGCATAATAGCCCCGAGCTCTGGTTCTATATTTGCTGTGGGAAACCCAATTGTACGCCCTCGTTTATCTCCATTAACAACCGTTCCCGAAATTCTAAATGGTCTTCCGAGAAGATGATAAACTTTGGCCGTTTCACCTTGTTTTAATAATTCACGAATACGTGTCGAACTGATCTTTTCATCATTTTCTTCTAGTTTCTCAGCAACCGTAACATCATAATGATCTTCACTCATTTGTTTCATTAACCTCATATCGCCTTTTCCTTTGCTGCCAAACGAAAAGTCAAATCCAGCCGTTACGTGTTTAGCTTGAAGATTCTTAACGAAAAACTCAATAAATTCTTCAGGTGTTAACTTAGCAAATTCAGATGTAAATCGGACAATAAAGCAGTAATCAACATTCATGCTCTCTAGAATATCCATCTTTTGCTGCATCGGTGTTATATAAAAAACTTCTTCTTTTCTTCCACCAAGTACAAGTGATGGATGAGGATCAAAAGTCATAACGGCTGACTTAAGGTCTTTTTGTTGCGCTTGATAAATAGCTTCTCCTATCACTCGTTGGTGACCTTTATGTACCCCATCAAAAAACCCTAATGCTAATGAGATAGGTCCTGTATCAAAATCAGGTTTTACGTGATTTGGATAATTTAAATGAATAATTTTCATATTACACCTCGTCCACTGTCGGAAAACCGAACATTTTTTCAGGTTTCATTTTGTCTGCTTTTTCTGGATGGTTTTTATAAAGTGCAACGGGTTGCCCTTTATACGTCAACACAACATACCCCATTTTGTCGAGTATTTTATGTCTTGTTAACACTTGACCATTCTTTACAGCAAAAATTTGTTTCGATTCAATTTCCATGAACGGAAACGCACTCAAGCCATAACTTAGCGGTTTCAAAATATCACCGATATGTTCATTTTGAGCAAGTTCCGCAACTTCAGCAAGTGTTACGCAATCTTTTTCGCTAAATTCCCCAGATTCTGTTCGCGTCAATTTGGACATATGCGCAGGGTATCCTAAAACTTCTCCTATTTGGACAGCCAGTGTCCGAATATAAGTTCCTTTACCACAACGTATACGAATATTGAATTTGATATTTTGACCTATCCATTTTGCGTCGCCATCAAGCAATTCAATCGAGTCAATGCGGACAATTCGTTCTGGCCGCTCAACTGGAATTCCTTGACGAGCGTACTCATATAATTTCTTACCATTAACTTTTACAGCAGAATACATAGGCGGTATTTGTGTAATATTCCCTGTTAATTTAAGAAAAGCAGTTTCTAGTTGATCTCGAGCAACTACTTTTTCTGTTTGGTCAGTTTCAACTGTTTCACCTGTTGCGTCTTCAGTGTCAGTTGAATAACCAATCGTCACTTCTGCTTCATAGGTCTTTCCTTGATCTGTAATGTACTCTGCTACTTTTGTAGTGTTCCCGATACAAATTGGTAATACGCCGTCTACTTCAGGGTCTAGTGTACCTGTATGCCCTACTTTTTTCGTTTGCAAAATCTTTCTTAGTTTAAAGACACAATCGTGCGATGTCATTCCTTTTTCTTTCCACAATGGTAAAATTCCATTCAACGTCATATGCTTACCTTCTCCTTTACTCGATACAAAAAAGCCCACTATCTAAAATAGACAGCGGGCTTTTTTTAATCTTCTTTTGGTTCTTGAATCCCACGTAATAGCGTATCAATACGGTTACCATAAGCAACTGATGAATCGATTTCAAAAGACAGTTCTGGAGTTTTACGTAGACGAATTCGTTGTCCGATTTCAGTCCGGATAAATCCTTTTGACTTTGTCAATCCAAGCAAGGTCTGCTCTTTTTCATAGTCTTCACCTAACACACTAATATATACAGTTGCCTGTTGGAGATCTCCTGTAACTTCAACATCTGTTACAGTGACAAATCCGATACGGGGATCTTTCAGTTTTCGACTGATGATATCGCTAAGCTCTTTTTTCATTTGCTCAGCTACACGATTTGCGCGCATGGTCATTGATAGTCCACCTCGTTCTTACACATATTCTTTTTCAATCTCCAAACATTCCCAAGAAGGATTGCTTTCCAAATAGTAAAGAACTTGTGCCATTTCTTTGTCTGCCACTTCTTTGGAAGAAGATACAGTCACAAATGCTAAACGAGTTCTTTGCCATACATTTTGGTGATCAATCTCTGCTGTAGAAACATTGAATTTCTGCTTGCTGCGAGTCAGCATGCTTTTAACAACTGCCCGCTTATCTTTTAACGAGTGTGCGGTTGGAATGAAAAACTCACATTCCATATATAGGATCATTTGCGTTCAATTTCTTCCATTATAAACGCTTCGATAATATCTAGCTCTTTTACATCGTTGAAGTTTTTAATAGTAATTCCGCATTCGTATCCTTTTGCTACTTCTTTCGCATCGTCTTTAAATCGTTTTAATGTGTCAATTTCGCCTTCGAATACCACGATGCCTTCGCGGATTACACGAACGCCACTATTACGTGTAATCTTACCTTCTGTTACATAACTTCCGGCAATTGTTCCAACTTTAGAAACTTTGAACGTGCTACGAATTTCTGCTTGTCCAATAATTTTCTCTTCAAATTCAGGATCGAGCAAGCCTTTCATAGCGAATTCAATTTCTTCGATTACTTTATAGATAATGCGATGTAGGCGGATGTCTACACCTTCAGCGTCAGCAGCACGTTTTGCGTTTGCGTCTGGACGAACGTTAAAACCAATAATGATAGCGTTCGAAGCAGCTGCTAGTGCAATATCAGATTCCGTAATGGCACCAGCGCCAGTATGAATAATCTTCACGTTAACGCCTTCTACATCAAGTTTAAGCAAAGATGCAGCCATTGCTTCGACTGCGCCTTGAACGTCAGCTTTAACGATTAAGTTTAGCTCTTTCATTTCACCTTGTTTTAACTGATCAAACAAGTTATCAAGTGTTACACGTGTTTTTTCAGAACGTTGAACTTGAAGTGCTGAAGTGGCACGAGTTTCTCCAACTTGACGAGCTGTTTTTTCATCTTCAAAAACAACAAACCGGTCTCCAGCTTGAGGTACATCGTTTAATCCAGTAATTTCAACTGGTGTTGATGGTCCAGCTTCTTTTGCACGACGCCCTGTATCAGATACCATTGCACGAACGCGGCCAAATGTGTTACCAACAACAATCGGATCGCCAACTTTTAACGTTCCGTCTTGTACAAGAAGTGTTGCTACTGAACCGCGACCTTTATCAAGCTCTGCTTCAATAACTGTACCAATCGCACGACGTGCAGGATTTGCTTTTAATTCACCAACTTCTGATACAAGAAGAACCATTTCAAGCAATGAATCGATGCCATCACCCGTTAAAGCAGAAATTGGAACAAAAATTGTGTCGCCGCCCCAAGCTTCCGCAACGAGTCCGTGCTCAGTCAACTCCTGCATAACACGATCTGGATTTGCACTTGGCTTATCCATCTTGTTTACTGCAATAATGATTGGAACTTCTGCAGCTTTTGCATGATTGATCGCTTCAACTGTTTGTGGCATAACACCATCATCAGCTGCTACAACAATGATTGCAAGATCCGTTACTTTTGCTCCACGTGCACGCATCGTAGTAAACGCTGCGTGACCAGGTGTATCAAGGAACGTGATTTTTTTGTCATTATCATCGACAACTTGATAAGCACCGATATGTTGCGTAATCCCACCTGCTTCTCCAGCAGTTACTTTCGTGTGACGAATTGAATCCAGTAAAGTTGTTTTACCATGGTCAACGTGTCCCATGATGGTGACAACTGGCGGACGTTCTTGGTTCAAGTTTTCATCTTCTGGTTCGAAGTAAACTTCAAGATCCGTTTTATCGACAATGATTTCTTCTTCTACTTCAACTTCGTATTCTGCACAAATCAATTCAATTGTATCTTTATCAAGTTCTTGGTTAATAGTAGCCATTGCACCAAGCATAAATAATTTTTTGATTACTTCAGATGGCTCGCGCCCTAATTTTTTTGCCAGTTCTGCTACTGTCAATGATTCGCTAAATGTAATCTTAGCAGGCAGTTCTTTTTCTTTTTTAGGCATAGGTGGCAACGGATTCACCGGTTGTTGCTGCTTGCCTTTACGGTTCCGGTTTTGGAAGCCATTACGGTTTCCACCGCCTGGACGTCCTGAAGAACGTTGACCAGGGCCTGCTGTTGGTTTCGCGGCTTTTGGCGTAAAGTTCGAACCTGATTTCGCAGGCGCTGTTGGTCGTTGGCCATTCCCTTGTGAACGAGATTGTCCTTGACTTGGTGCTGCTGGTTTTGATTGACTTTGTCCTGATGGACGTGTTTGTCCACCTTGTGAAGGTCGTGATTGTCCACTTTGTGACGGACGAGATTGGTTTCCTTGTGCAGGTCGTGATGTAGCAGGTCGTGATTTAGCTTGCGGACGCTGTCCAGCCGCTGCATTTTTATAAATGCCGTCTAACTTTGTTACATCTGTATCTTCTAAAGTAGCCATGTGGTTTGGTACTTTAACGTTCATTTTTGACAATTCATTGATGATTTCTTTACTTGGCTTATCTACTTTTTTCGCGTATTCATGTACTCGAATTTTGGTCATCTGCTCGCCCCCGATTAATTTCTTCAATCAAGCTGATTAGTTTTTTTGCAAATCCTGAATCTGTGACTGCAATCACTACCCGCTCTTGTTTGCCTATTGCATGTCCCAACTCAAAACGGGATCCAAAAACACATAGTTCCACTCCATTTGATTTACATTTATCATGCAATTTCTTGCTTGTATTTTCTGAAGCATCTTCCGAAATGATCACTAATTTCGCTTTTCCTTTTCGAACTTCGCTCACGGACATTTCTTCACCAGAAATGGTCATTCTTGCACGTGTTGCTAATCCAAGTAATTGAAGGACTTTTTGTTTGGTCATTATTTCAACTGCTCTCTAAGAACGATGCGAATTAACTCATCATAGATTTCGTCTGGAATTTTGACTTCTAACTGCTTGTCCAGCACTTTCTTTTTGCGGGCAGTCGCGATGGCATCTTCCGTTTTCGAAAGATAAGCGCCGCGTCCTGACTTTTTGCCGGTCAAATCAACCGATACTTCGCCTTCTTTTGAACGAACAACACGAATCATTTCTTTTTTAGGATGCATCTCGCTTGTAGCTACACACTTCCGTAATGGAATTTTCTTTTGCAGAGCCAACGGACATCACCTTTTCTAAATAAAATAGACTATTTTAATGCTCAATACAGTTACGTTATCGTGTAGAAAGCTCTATAGTTTATTTAATTTCCTTATTCTTTTTCGCCGTAAAAATCAAAATCATCTAGTTCTTCACCGGATTCAACTAATTCAATTTTAGTATTTGAGTTAGGGTAAATCCCAAGTTCACGTGCATCGGTTTCGCTTTTAATATCAATTTTCCAGCCTGTTAACTTTGCTGCTAATCGAGCATTTTGTCCACGTTTACCGATAGCTAGTGATAATTGATAATCAGGAACAACAACCGTAGTTGATTTTGCTTCTTCGTTTACTTGTACATCTAATACTTTAGATGGACTAAGTGCATTTGCTACAAAGACAACTGGCTCTTCAGACCATTCCACAATATCAATCTTCTCACCGCTCAACTCGTTAACGATTGTTTGAACACGACCACCTTTAGATCCCACACATGAACCTACCGGATCGATATCATCGCGATGTGCAAATACCGATATTTTTGAGCGATCCCCTGCTTCACGTGCGATTGACTTGATTTCAACAATACCATCATAAATTTCAGGAACTTCGCTTTCGAATAAGCGACGCAGTAGTCCTGGGTGTGTACGTGAAACAAATACTTGTGGTCCGCGTGTTGTGCGTTCAACTTTTGTGATATACACTTTAATGCGATCATGCGGCTTGTAATTTTCATTAGGCATTTGTTCTGTCTGTGGAAGCACAGCTTCTACTTTACCTAAACCGACATATAAATTACGAGCATCCATGCGTTCTACAATGCCATTTACAATATCGTCTGCACGATCAACAAATTCTTCAAAGATTAATCCGCGTTCAGCTTCACGTACTCGTTGTGTAACAACTTGTTTTGCTGTTTGTGCAGCAATTCGACCGAAGTTACGTGGCGTTACTTCTTCTTCCACCACATCTCCTAGCTCATAAGCCGGATTGATCACTTTTGCTTCTTCTAATGAAATGTGAAGGCGCTCATCTTCAACTTCTTCTACAACATCTTTACGTGAATAAACTAACATCGTTCCCGTATCTAAGTTTAAATCCACTCGAACGTTTTGGGCTTGGTTAAAATTCCGTTTGTATGCTGTTACTAAAGCCGCTTCGATTGCTTCAATTAGAACTTCACGCGATATCCCTTTTTGTTTTTCTAATACTTCAAAAGCATCCAATAACTCACTGCTCATTTTATTCACTCCCAGGTTCTTCAATCAGGTTTAACAGAAAAATCAATAGCCAATCGAATTAACGCAATTTTTTCTTTTGCAATTGTGATTATTTTTCTGCGTGTTTTGATTTTAATTTCAATTTCTACTTGATCATCATCATAAGATTTCAAGTAGCCTTCAAACTCTTTTGTATCTTCAATCGGTTCATATGTTTTGATGTAAATTAATTTACTCAAAGCTTTTTCATAGTCTTTTTCTTTTTTCAAAGGACGCTCTGCGCCTGGTGAAGAAACTTCCAGGAAGTAATTTTGTTCAATCGGATCTAATTCATCCAAAATTTCACTTAATTTTTCACTAACTAATGCACATTGATCTATATCAATTGGTGCATCTGGATTGTCCACATATACTCGTAAAAACCATGTACGACCTTCTTTTACGAATTCCACATCTACAAGTTCAAGTGCTAATTCACTCGTAATGGGTTGTACTATCTTCTCGATTTGTTCTGTAATTTTGCTCATACATGCCTCCCGCCAATTTTATGCCATAACAAACAGAAAAGAGCGGGAGAACCCACTCTTCTGCGACAGAGCTATTCAGTAAATGTTACTACAATAATACCATAAATGGCGTCGTGGTGCAACTGACTAGAATAAAGACAGCTGATTGGCATCAGGCATTCCTTCTAAGCATCCGTGGTCATCCATATATTCGATGATGGTTTTTGAAACACGTCCACGTTGCTGAAGATCTTCTTTCGATAAAAATTCTCCATGCTCACGTGCAGCAACGATTGATTTTGCAGCATTCGTCCCAAGTCCTGGGATAGCATTAAATGGTGGAATCAAGCTTTTGCCTTCAATAATAAATTGATCCGCAGATGATTTATACAAGTCAACTTTTTGGAACGTATATCCTCGTTCAATCATTTCAAGCGTCAGTTCCATAACCGTCAATAAGTTTTTTTCTTTGGTTGACGCTTCTAATCCTTTAGAATTGATTTCATCAAGTACTGAGCGAATCGATTGTGAACCTTTCGCCATGGCGTTAACATCAAAGTCTTCTGCACGAACGGTAAAGTATGCTGCGTAGTACAGTATAGGAAAATGCACTTTGAAATATGCAATCCGTACAGCCATCAAAACATAAGCCGCCGCATGAGCTTTTGGAAACATGTACTTAATTTTTTTACACGATTCGATATACCAATTGGGTACACCTTCTTTTTTCATAGCTTCTTCAAACTCGGGTGTTAGTCCTTTTCCTTTACGAACAGATTCCATAATTTTAAATGCAAGTGAAGATTCGAGTCCTTGATAAATCAAATAAACCATGATGTCATCTCGACAGCCGATTACATCGGATAGCTGACAGGTACCGTTTTGAATCAGTTCTTGTGCGTTGCTCAACCACACATCTGTCCCATGAGACAGTCCAGAAATCTGAACTAATTCTGAAAACGTATTCGGTTTTGTTTCTTCAAGCATTTGACGGACAAAACGCGTACCAAACTCAGGGATACCTAGTGTACCGGTTTTGCAGCCAATTTGCTCTTTTGTCACACCAAGTGTTTCTGGCCCTGCAAAAATTTTCATCACTTCTGGATCATCTGTTGGAATAGTTTTTGGGTCTATCCCGGAAAGATCTTGCAGCATACGAATCACTGTTGGATCATCGTGTCCGAGTATATCGAGCTTCAATAAATTGTCATGAATCGAATGGAAATCAAAATGAGTTGTCTTCCATTCAGAATCTTGAGCATCCGCTGGAAACTGTATCGGTGAGAAATCATAGATATCCATATAGTCTGGAACCACGATGATTCCTCCTGGATGCTGTCCCGTA
Source organism: Planococcus versutus (assembly GCF_001186155.3). Lineage (NCBI taxonomy): Bacteria > Bacillati > Bacillota > Bacilli > Caryophanales > Caryophanaceae > Planococcus > Planococcus versutus. Next base: position 2,083,108 of record NZ_CP016540.2, read on the forward strand.
CTACGCTTAACACCCGAACATCCTTGCACTAAGCGGTCAATTTCTGCTCCCCGCATCGTCAAGTCTCGGTCGTTTGCATAGCCACGAACATAACCATAAGCTGTTTTCTCTGCAACTGTTCCGATTGTCCCTGCACGGAACACATTGTCTTCTCCAAACAGTTCTTTTGTATAGTTATGCGCTTTTGACTGATACTCACCACTAAAGTTCAAATCGATATCGGGAACTTTGTCTCCTTTAAATCCTAAAAACGTTTCAAATGGAATGTCTTGCCCTTCTTTTTGATAAGGCACATCACATTCCGGACAATTTTTATCCTTCAAATCAAATCCAGAGCCAACCGAACCATCATCGAAAAACTCAGATTTTTTGCATTTCCTGCAAATATAATGCGGTGGCAAAGGATTGACTTCGGTAATTTCCGTTAACGTAGCAACCAGTGATGACCCAACCGAACCACGCGAACCAACCAAATAACCATCGTCTAACGATTTTTTCACCAATTTATGAGAAATCAAATAAATAACCGCAAAGCCATGTCCAATAATGGATTTCAATTCTTTTTCAATACGTGCTTCGACAATATCAGGTAAAGGAGAACCATATATTTGTTGTGCCATATTGTAACTGAGTTCTCGAACTTCTTCGTCTGCACCTTCGATTTTTGGCGTATACAACTCGTCTTTAATTGGTTTAACTACATCAATCATCTCAGAAATTTTCAAAGAGTTGTCCACAACTAGTTCGTGTGCTGTCTCACTTCCAAGAAAATCAAAAGCGTCTAGCATCTCATTGGTTGTTCTAAAATGGACTTTTGGTAATTTAGTCCGGTTGAGTGGATTGGCTCCACCTTGGGAACCGATTAACACTTGTCGGAATATGGCATCGGTTTCATCTAAATAATGCACGTTTCCTGTTGCCACTAACGGTATTTCTAATTTGCGACTGACTTTTACCAGCTTGCGAATAATGTCCTCTAGGTTCCATTCATCCCGAATCATTTCACGTTCGATTAAATGCGAATACACTTCTTTTGGATGAACTTCTAAATAATCGTAAAATTGCGCGGCTTTCTCAACTTCTTCCATTGACTTTTGCATAACCGCTTCAAAAACTTCCCCTTTATCACAGCCAGAACCAACTAGCAGTCCACTTCGATGCTTTTGCAATAACGATCGTGGAATACGAGGGACGCGGTAGAAATAATCAATGTGTGAAGCAGATACTAATTTGAAAAGATTTTTCAGCCCTTCGTCATTTTGAGCCAATAACGTACAATGCGTGGGTCGCGAACGTTTATAAGCATCCCCACTACCAACATAATCATTGATTTGATCGTGATACAAGATGCCTTTTTTATCTGCTTCTTTTAGCAAATGCGTCAGTAAATAAGAAGTCGCTTCCGTATCATAAATTGCACGGTGATGTTGCGTTAAATCGATCCCAAATTTCTTCGCTAAGGTGTTTAGTCGATGATTTTTAAGTTCAGGATGAAGCATACGCGCTAATTCTAATGTATCGATGGTAGAGTGTTTGGTTTCAATACCGAATTTTTTATAGCATACATATAAAAAGCCCATATCGAATGAAGCATTATGCGCGACCATAATATGGTCGCCTGCCCAATCGTGGTAGTTGCGAATAACTTCTTCTACTTCCGGTGCATTTTTGACCATATCGTCTGTGATCCCAGTCAAATCAATGGTGGTTGATGACAACTCATGATGTGGATTAGCAAAACTTTCGAATTTATCGATAATTTGCCCACCTTTAATTTTTACAGCTGCCAACTCAATGATTGTGTCGTAAACTGCAGATAAACCGGTAGTTTCTAAGTCAAAAACAACGAAGGTCTCGTCTTCTAATAGGACGTGGCGTTCACCATGTGCAATTGGCACACCATCATCAACTAAATTAGCTTCCAAGCCGAATATCGCTTTAATGCCATGCTTTTTACTCGCTGCATAGGCATCAGGAAATGATTGTACACCAGCATGATCTGTAATGGCGATTGCCGGATGTCCCCATTTAGCCGCTTGGCTAACGAGTGACTCGACAGATGAAACAGCATCCATTTGACTCATGGGTGTATGCAAATGAAGCTCCACACGTTTTTCTTCAGCAGTGTCCCGTCGAAGCTCTGGTTTAATCTCGACAATATCTTGCGCCATCATGACCAAGTCACGAACAAATGTATCGGTTTGAATCGAGCCACGCGCTTTGAGCCACATTCCTTTTTTAGCATTGGCCATCAATGCGGCATCTTCTTTATCGCGCGAGAACATCTTGACCAAAATCGAATCGGTGTAATCTGTAATCTTCACGGTCAATAAAGAACGTCCACTTCGAAGTTCTCGCACTTCTGCATCAAAAACATATCCTTCAATTGTAACTCGACGCTCTTCATCCACAATTGATTTAATATCCACAATATATTCATCCGGCTTGATTGCCGTGCCCATTTGGAATGGACCTGAAGGCGCTCCATTTTCTTTTTGATGGGTTTCTCGTTTTTTCATATCGGACAATGCTTTTTGAGCCATAGCTTCTTCTTCACGAAGACGTTCGGCCATGAAGGCTTCGTGAGCAGCTTCTTGATTTTCGTCTGACAATTGAAAATCGATGGCTACATGCGGAAAACCAAACTGGCGATAAACGCCTGCTAATTTGTCGCTATATTTTGATTTTAATGCCATCATTTCGTGTTCGTGGCTACATTGCAATAGAAGTTTATTGCCATTCCACACAGGCTTTTGTGACAATAATCTTTCGCGTAATGGCGGTGCCATATCCGCCAACTCTTCAACTGCGTATTTCCAATAAGACAACACTTCGGTTTCCTCTGCCGTTTGTTGTACTGTTTCAATACTCAATTGAACAGAAGCTATCGGAGAAAATGTACTATACAATCGTTGTTTTAATAATAAATACAAATCAATCGGTAGGATATTCTTTAGTTTCACAAGAAATTTCCAAGACCGCTCTTTTTTATGGACAGTCATTCGTGTTAATTCAGCTTTTTCAAAAAAAGGCATATGCAAATCGTCTGTTAAGTTGAGATGTTGAAGCAGCATTTTGAATCGCATTTTGGAGTCTTGCTCGTTTGTCATAATTATCTCCTTCATGGTAGTGATTTAAGAAAATCTATTCTGAAGAAACTGCTACAGAATATACTGCGTGTAGAAACGACTAAAAGTATATTAATCGTTAAAGAGTAAGATACAAACTATAAGTTACCTCTTCTAAAGCGGGTAGAAAAAGAAAGGAAAGCACATACTGTGCTTTCCTTTCATCATATCAGATTTCACTGTTATTTTTTAAAGAACTGCTGTATTTTCTCAAGTACTTCGTCACGCGTCCATTCAAATGTTTCACCTGTACGACGTATTTTCACTTCCAAAATTCCTTCAGCTGCTTTTTTACCAATAGTGATTCGAATTGGTAAGCCAATCAAATCTGCGTCAGTGAATTTTACTCCAGCGCGTTCTTTGCGATCATCTAATAATACTTCGTACCGATTATTTTTTAACAAAGCATAAAGTTCTTCACCAAGTTCACGCTGGACATCGTCTTTAACGTTTACAGGCACAAGATGCACTTCATATGGCGCGACAATATTTGGCCACGTAAAGCCATCATCATCTTGAAATTGTTCAGCTACTGCAGCCAGAACACGTGACACACCAATGCCATAACAACCCATAATATAAGGCATTGCTTTGCCTTGGTCGTTCAGAAACGTTCCTTTTAACGGAATGCTATAAGTTGTCCCTAATTTAAAGATATGGCCAACTTCGATTCCTTTCGCAAACTGAATTGTTCCTTGACCGTCCGGAGAAGCATCGCCTTCTTGGATAAAGCGCAAGTCATGAAAAGCGGGTACCGTAAAGTCTTTACCAGGCGTAACATTTTTATAATGGTAGCCACTTTCGTTAGCTCCTGCAATCCCATTTACAATGTTTTCCACTGCATGGTCAGCAAACAATCGAATATCTCCCGGCAAATTGATAGGTCCAAGCGAACCGATATCACAATCTAATAAGTGCTGTACCTCTTCTGGAGTTGCCATTTCAACAACTGTAGCACCTGTAGCGTGTTTTACTTTAACATCATTGACTTCGTGATCGCCTCTTGCTAAAACGATGACCAGTTCATCATCTGCTTTGAACACCATTGTTTTGATGCATTTGTCAGCAGTTGTTTGGAAAAATTCTGCTATATCTGCAATGGTGTTTTTGCCTGGAGTTGCAACTTTTTCCATCGCTCTAGCTGTTTCGTCTGAAACTGGGTACGTCACGTTAACTGCAGCCATTTCAATGTTCGCAGCATATGAAGATGTATCCGAATAAGCAATTGTATCTTCGCCGATTTCCGACAACACCATAAATTCATGATTGTCTTTTCCGCCAATTGCACCGGAATCTGCAATAACTGCACGGAAATTTAACCCAAGACGTGTAAAAATATTCTTATATGCTTGCATCATGACGTCATATGTTTCGTCTAAGCTTTCAGATGTCGCATGGAATGAATAAGCATCTTTCATCAAGAATTCACGGCCACGCAATAAACCAAAGCGTGGACGTTTTTCATCTCTAAACTTTGATTGAATTTGAAATAAATTTAACGGTAATTTCTTGTATGATTTGATTTCATCACGCAATAAGCTGGTAATGACTTCTTCGTGTGTCGCACCAAGTGCAAATTCACGATCATTGCGATCTTTCAAACGCATTAATTCGTCACCGTACGTATACCAACGACCAGATTCTTGCCACAACTCTGCTTGTTGAAGTGCTGGCATAAAAATTTCGACGCTATTAGCTGCTTCCATTTCTTCACGAATAACCGTTTCAACTTTTTGGAGAACACGTTTGCCTAATGGTAAAAACGAATAAATGCCACTTGTATTTTGACGAATAAATCCTGCGCGCAATAGCAACTGATGCGATCTTACTTCTGCATCGGCTGGCGTTTCACGTAAAGTCGGGATAAAAGTTACTGTTTGTTTCATTCTTTAATGCACCTCAACTGACTATAAAATTTTTATACAAAGCATAAAAGATCGAGACAGACACGCATGTGTCTGTCTGCTAATTTTAGTTGTTTTAGTTAAAAGAAATACTTTTGAATATCATTCCACGTGACGACAAGCATCAGCAACATAAGAAGCATAATTCCTACAAAGTGAACCATTCCTTCTTTTTGTCGATCTACCGGTTTGCCGCGAACTGCTTCAAGAATAAAGAACATTAAACGTCCACCATCAAGTGCAGGTAACGGCAATAAGTTCATAATACCAAGATTGATACTTAGCATACCTGCCCAGCTCATCAAGGTAAAGAATCCATATTTCGCTACTTCTTCAGTGGTTTTGTATATGCCAACTGGACCTGACAAAGCATCAATTGTAAATTGTCCTGTTACAAGCATTCCTAACAAACGGAAGATTTCTTTAAACCAAAAAACGGTTTGTTCAGCACCATACACGAATGAACCAAGAAAATCCTTCTCTACTGGACTTTGATAACGAACACCAATTACGCCTACTTGTTCAGCTGATTGATCTGAAACTTCAGGTGTAATAGTAAAGTCCAGCGGTTTACCATTTCGTTCAACTTCAAAGGCAAGTGGATTCCCCGCATTATCTTGAACAGATTCGACAAGTTCATCCCATGTAGAAATTGAAGTTCCGTCAATTTCAGTAACTAAATCACCATTTTCCATGCCAGCTTCAGCTGCTGGGCTTTCTTCAGTTACTTCCGTTATGACGGGTTCAAAAGTTGGTACACCTTGCATCATACCAATTGCTGTGAAAATAAAAAACGCTAAAATAAAGTTGAATAACGGTCCAGCAAAAATGGTCATAAATCGTTTTCCGACTGACTTAGAGTCGAACTGACGATCATATGGAGCTAAAATTGTTTCCCTACCATTTTCTTCTACAACTGCATCGCGTACCACTTCTATGCGTACAAGTTGTTCGTCTTCATCATATCCTTTTATCCAAAGTTCCTTTTCTAAATCCGCTTCTTCTACTTCAAGAAACAAAATTTCCGGATAAACATTCTTTTGATTCATGATAATTTTTGTGGCTTGCCCTTTTTTATTCAAAAGAATGCCGATGCGATGACCTGCTTGAAGCTGGATCGTGTCCATGTCTTCACCAGCCATACGTACATAGCCTCCAATTGGTAATAACCGCACTGTGTAAAGCGTTTCTCCTTTGGTGATCCCCAAAATTTTTGGGCCCATTCCAATCGCAAATTCACGAACTAAAATACCTGCACGTTTCGCAAAAAGAAAATGACCAAATTCGTGGAAAAAAACTAAAGCACCGAAAATTATTATAAACGAGATAACTGTTTCCATTTTGAACCCATCCTTATAAATTTATTCGGTTTTAATCTTTAGTCATTTTAGCATGTTACGAACAGATTTTCTTGTTTCAGCATCTACGTGTAAAATTGTTTCCAAATCTGGATTCGCCATCACTTTATGCTGATCCATGGCACGTTCAATTATTTCTTCGATTTGAAGAAATTTGATTTTTTCATTTAAAAACAACGCTACTGCTTGTTCGTTCGCTGCATTAAGTACAGTCGTCATCGTCCCACCGGCATTTCCAGCATCAAAAGCTAGTTGCAATGCGCGGAATCGCGTATAATCCATTTCCCGGAAATTCAACTGACTAATCTCGGCTAAATTCAACCGTTTTGCATTCGGACGCGGTAAACGATCCGGATAAGACAATGCGTACTGAATGGGAACACGCATGTCCGGTGTTCCAAGTTGCGCGATCACACTTGTATCTTGGAATTCAACCATGGAATGAATAATACTTTCGCGATGAAGTACGACATCTATGTCCGCATACGCAAAATTAAATAAAATATGCGCTTCGATTACTTCTAATCCTTTATTGACCATTGTGGCAGAATCAATTGTGATTTTCGAACCCATTGACCAGTTAGGATGATTTAAAGCATCTTGAACGGTGACGTTTTGCAACTGGTCGCGTGTTAAATCGCGAAAACTACCACCTGAAGCCGTTAAAATTAATCGATTTGCTTGATCTTTTTTTTCACCGTTTAATGCTTGAAATAACGCTGAATGTTCGCTGTCGACTGGTAAAATAGTTGCTCCATAAAGCTTAGCGCTATCCATCACCAAATGACCTGCTGTAACGAGCGTTTCTTTATTAGCAATCGCAATGGTACGACCAAGCTTAATCGCTTCTAGTGTCGGCTCTAAGCCTACACTGCCTAATACTGCATTTACTAGTATGTCCGCGTCATAAACAGCAATCTCAATCAACCCTTTAGTTCCTGTTACAAATGATACAGCGGGATATTCACGTGCTAACGTTTTCGCGTCTTCTTCTTGTTGCACACAAACAATTTCAGGTTTGAATTCAGCAAGTAACGCGCGCGCGGTATTCATATTTTTTCCGGCGGAAAATCCAACTAGTGAAAACTTTTGCGGATGTTCTCGAATAATATCAGCTGTTTGCACACCGATGGATCCGGTTGCGCCCATTAAAATAATTTTCTTAGTCATTCAGCAATTTCCTTTCTTAGATGAAATGTAAAAAATGAAGCAAAGGCATGACAAATAGGATGCTATCAAAACGATCTAATATGCCCCCGTGTCCCGGTAATATTGAGCCAGAATCTTTTACATTAAAATGGCGTTTCAAAGCAGACTCAACTAAGTCACCCATTTGACCAAAAATAGAAGCGACGATTGTTACGATAATGATTAAGAAAATCGAATGGTTTAAAGGGATAAAATAATTAAAAATCAACGCAATTCCGATCGCCCAAACAATTCCACCAACAAACCCTTCAATGGTTTTGTTAGGAGAAATCTCTGGCCATAGTTTTCGTTTGCCAATTTTCCGACCTGTAAAGTAAGCACCGGAATCCGTGAACCAAACAATCAATAATGCAAAGATTAGATAACTCAGACTAGCTTCCCGTGTCTCAATAAAATAAAAGAAACCAATTCCAACATATAAAGTGCCCATGATCGCAAACGCTGCGTCATCAAACGTAAAGCTGTTTTTTACAACAACTGTATGTATTAAAAGTAAAATAACTGCTAAAAAAGCAAATTCGATTTTTTCATAGCCTGTCCATTTGAGAACATGAACAGCCCAGTCACTCGGTAACATAAATGCATACAACGCAATCAATGATATAAGACCTGGAATGCTCCAAATGCTTCGACCTTTCATCGTCAGTAACTCTTGTAATGCGATAGTCCCGAGTAAATAAACCAATATGGTAAAAGGAATGCCTCCCATAACAACAAAAGGAATAAACAAAGCTGCTGCAATTACACCCGTTACAATCCGTTGTTTCATTTCACTTCGTCTCCTTTCAACCCTCCATACCGGCGATTTCGCTTTTGATATATTTTGATCGCTTCGAGTAAGGACTCTTCGTTAAAATCAGGCCACAAGGTTTCCGTGAACCAAAATTCCGTATAGGCTAGTTGCCACAGCATAAAGTTACTTAAACGCACTTCGCCACTTGTTCGAATGAGTAGATCAGGTTCCGGTAACCCTTTTGTCATTAACCCACTAGAAATTAGATCTTCGTTTATATCGCTTATCTCTAAAGTTCCTTCAGCTACTTGTTTGGCAATGTCTTTTACAGCATCAACAATTTCAGAGCGACTGCCATAGTTTAATGCGAAATTTAACACAAGACCCGTATTATCTTTCGTTGCTTCTTTTGCTTTGTTAATAGCTTTCAATGTATGCGATGGTAAATTTTGTTGATAGCCCATCATTTCGACACGAACATTTTCTTCAATTAGTTCGGGTAAAAAAGTTGTTAAAAATTCTTCGGGTAAGCGCATTAAAAAATCCACTTCAATTTTAGGTCGTTTCCAATTTTCAGTAGAAAATGCATATAAAGTTAAAACACCAACTCCAAGTTCATTGGCAAGTTTCGTAACTTTTCGAACCGTTTTCATTCCTTCATGATGTCCAGCTATTCGAGGAAGTGAACGTTTCTTAGCCCATCGACCATTGCCGTCCATAATGATTGCGATATGAGCTGGAATCTCTTCATTTGGAATTAAAACTAAACGATCTTTATCTTTTAAGACCACTTCAGTATTTCTTTTTAATAGTTTATTGAACATAGTTAATCCTCCACCTATTACAAATCGGCATGTCTATTGTTTATCATATCAAAAAAAACGACATTGTGCGCTTCTTTCAAAATACCGTATTAATTTTTGACATGAAAAAGCGTCCTGTTAAACAGGACGCTCAACCAAAAATGAAGTTCGATTTAAACTTCCATAATCTCTTTTTCTTTACCTTTAGCCATTTCATCAATTTTTGAAATGTTGTCATCTGTCAATTTTTGAACGTCGTCAGAATAGCCACGCAAATCATCTTCTGTGATTTCACTTTTCTTTTCTAGTTTTTTAAACTCATCGTTAGCATCACGGCGAACGTTACGGACTACAACTTTGGCTTCTTCCGCTTCTCTTTTCACTTGTTTCACCAAATTTTTACGACGCTCTTCTGTCAATGCTGGAACGGCTAAACGAATAACAGAACCATCATTTGATGGGCTTAATCCTAAATCAGATTTAAGAATGGCTTTTTCAATATCGCTAAGAACTGATTTATCATACGGTTGAATCATAATCAACCGAGCTTCAGGAATTGAAATACCTGCTACTTGGTTCACTGGAGTCGGCGTACCATAATAAATAATTGACAACTTGTCTAAAATTGATGGCGTTGCGCGCCCCGCACGTATAGAGGCTAAATCACGCGAAAAAGCTTGGATTGCACTATTCATTTTAGATGTGGTTTCGTTCATTACTGATTTTGGCATTAGATTGTTCTCCTCACTACTGTCCCGATTTTTTCTCCGAGTACAGCACGTTTTATATTTCCTTTTTCCATAATCGAGAATACAACGAGTGGAATATCATTGTCCATACACAGTGTAGAAGCAGTTGAATCCATCACTTGCAAGCCTTGTTGAATTACTTCGAAATATGAAAGCTCATCGTATTTTACAGCTGTTGAGTCGGTCTTTGGATCAGCTGAGTAAACGCCATCAACATTGTTTTTAGCCATTAAAATGACATCGGCTTCAATTTCGGCCGCACGCAATGCTGCTGTTGTATCAGTTGAAAAATAAGGATTTCCTGTACCTGCTGCAAAAATAACAACCCGTTTTTTTTCTAAATGACGGATAGCTCTTCTACGGATATAAGGCTCGGCAACTTGACGCATTTCGATAGATGACAAAACGCGAGTTTCAACGTCTTGTTTTTCTAATGAATCTTGCAATGCTAATGAGTTCATCACAGTTGCTAACATTCCCATATAGTCTGCTGTTGCACGATCCATGCCCATTTCCGAACCAACTTTACCTCTCCAGATGTTACCGCCACCTACAACGACTGCAACTTCTACTCCGAGTTCCACTACTTCTTTTACTTGGCTTGCGACTGATTTGATAATTTCAGGGGACAATCCGAAACCCTGTCCTCCTGCCATTGCTTCACCACTTAGTTTTAATACAATGCGTTTATATTGCTGAACACTCATCGGTACCCTCCGTTACACTTTTATTGAAAAATAGGGAACACATTCTCGTGTTCCCTAGTAAAATCGTATAGTCCAATAATTTTATTTTTTGTTGACTTGGCTCATAACTTCGTCAGCAAAGTTATCTTCACGTTTTTCGATACCTTCTCCGACTTCGTAACGGATGAATTCTTTAATAGACCCACCTGTAGAAGCTACGAAATCACGAACTTTTTGATCTGAGTTTTTAACAAACGCTTGATCAAGCAAGCAGATGTCTTCAAAATATTTACCAAGGCGGCCTTCAACCATTTTCGCAACAATTTTTTCAGGTTTGCCTTCGTTTAATGCTTGCTCAGTTAATACTTTACGCTCGTGTTCTACTTCGTCAGCAGAAACTTCATCGCGCGAGATATATTTAGGGTTTAATGCAGCAATGTGCATAGCAATGTCCCGTGCAGCAGCTGAATCAGTAGAGTTCTCAAGAACTACAAGTACTGAAATTCGTCCACCCATGTGAAGATACGGTCCAAAAGCATCTGCATCTGTTTTTGTACGGATTTCAAAACGACGCAATGTGATTTTCTCACCAATTTTAGCGATTGCGTTTGAAATATGGTCTGCTACTGTCAAACCATTTGACATTGTAGAAGCATTTGCTTCTTCAACTGTAGCCGGTTTAGTAGACATTAAGTGCTCGCCTAATTCTTTTACTAATGTTTGGAAACCGTCGTTTTTCGCGACAAAGTCAGTTTCTGCGTTTACTTCAAAGATAATCGCTTCGTTTTCTTGTACAAGAATTGAAGTGATCCCTTCAGCTGCAATGCGGTCTGCTTTTTTAGAAGCGCTAGAAAGACCTTTTTCACGCAAGAAATCTAGAGCTGCTTCCATATCTCCGTCTGTTTCAACTAATGCTTTTTTACAATCCATCATACCGGCGCCTGTTTTTCCGCGCAATTCTTTTACCATTTGTGCTGTAACTGCCATGATTAATTTCCTCCTTCATAGTATGTTGCTATTTTCTCAAAAAAAGGTGATAAGAGGGGTTGGCCGCTTATCACCTGTGTAATCGTGAATTACTCAGCAGATTCAGCTTGAGTTTCTTCATCTTCTTCCGGTTTTGATTCAAGCAAAGCATCCGCCATTTTACCAGTTAATAGTTTAACTGCGCGAATTGCATCGTCGTTTGCAGGAATAACATAATCGATTTCATCCGGATCACAGTTAGTATCAACAATACCAACGATTGGAATGTTCAATTTCATTGCTTCTGCTACTGCAATACGTTCTTTACGTGGATCAACTACGAACATTACGTCCGGAAGTGCTTTCATATCACGAATACCGCCTAAGAATTTAACAAGACGTTCGTGTTGTTTCTTCAATTGAACAACTTCTTTTTTCGGTAGAACTTCGAAAGTTCCATCTTCTTCCATGCGTTCGATTTGTTTTAAACGATTCACACGTTTTTGGATTGTACCGAAGTTAGTAAGTGTTCCACCCAACCAACGTTGGTTGATGTAATAGTTACCAGAGCGTTCTGCTTCTTCTTTGATAGCGTCTTGAGCTTGTTTTTTCGTACCAACGAAAAGAACTTTTCCGCCTTCTTCGCCAACTTGTTTCATGAAGCTATAAGCTTCTTCCAGTTTGCGAACTGTTTTTTGTAGATCGATGATGTAGATACCGTTACGTTCCACGAAAATATATTTTTTCATTTTCGGGTTCCAACGACGAGTTTGGTGACCAAAGTGAACACCAGCTTCTAACAATTGTTTCATTGAGATTACTGCCATGATTTGTTTCCTCCTGATAGGTTATTTTTTCCCTCCGCATTTTTCTCTTCTGAACCGTTACCCAATTGGGCACCCACGACTCAAATCGAAATGCGTGTGTATTTAACACCATTTCAAATTATATCACGCTCATGTTATAAAACACAATAGTTTTCTCTTTAGAAACAAAAACAGACAAAAAAAGATGCCTAAGAAATTCTAGGCATCTTTTCAAAAAATTTAATTCATTTTTAACTGCTCAAGTTCTGCAAGAAACTTCGTGTTCAATACTTTAATGTATGTCCCTTTCATTCCTAGAGAACGAGATTCGATAACGCCAGCACTTTCAAGTTTGCGAAGTGCATTTACGATAACTGATCGTGTAATACCAACGCGGTCAGCAATTTTAGAAGCAACTAGTAATCCTTCGTTGCCATCTAACTCTTCAAAGATATGTTCAATAGCTTCAAGTTCACTGTATGAAAGTGAAGAAATCGCCATTTGAACAACTGCTTTGCTACGAGCTTCTTCTTCAATGCGGTCGCCTTTTTCGCGAAGAATTTCCATCCCGACTACCGTTGCGCCGTATTCACCAAGAATTAAATCGTCGTCATGGAATTCTGCTTCGATGCGTCCAAGAAGTAATGTTCCAAGACGTTCGCCGCCTCCTTTAATCGGAACGATCGTTGTCAAACCGTTTTTAAACAATTCGCGTTCTTCTACAGGGAAAATTGTGTGTTCGCTGTTTACATCAATATTTTCTGTTGTTTCTGTGATGCTTGAAAGTTTTTGCATATACTCGGCTGGGAATTGGCGATCTTCGAGCATACCTTTCATTCGATCATTCTCGATTTGTTGATTAATTGCATAGCCCAACACTTTACCTTTACGGCTAACTACAAACGCATTACATTCAATAACTTCGCTCAGCGTTTCAGCCATATCTTTAAAATTCACTTTCTTACCGCCCGCTGCTTCTAGCATCGAGTTAATTCGTCTTGTTTTTCCTAATAAATCCATTTAAATGAACCTCCTACAGTTTTCATACCATGTTTATTCAATATTCTAAAGGTTTTTACTCCTTTATGGAACTAATTCGCCTTGTTTTACAGAATAAATTGTGACAAGTCTTTGTTTTTCGCCACATTTTCAAGTTTTTCATTCACATATTTGACCGTTATATCAATTTGTGCTGGAGAAATCTCGGATGCTTCGAAAGACAAATCTTCCAAAAGGCGCTCAAGAATGGTATGTAACCTGCGCGCACCGATGTTATCCGTGTCTTGATTTACTTCATATGCAATTTCTGCAAGTCTGATTATTGAGGCATCATTGAAGTGTACCACAATTCCTTCAGTTTCGAGAAGTGCTTTGTACTGATTTAACAAAGAATGTTTTGGTTCTGTCAAAATTTTCACAAAATCGGCTACTTCTAGTTTTTGTAATTCTACTCGAATTGGAAAGCGTCCTTGTAATTCAGGAATCAAATCAGATGGTTTCGACATGTGAAAAGCCCCTGCTGCAACAAACAACATATAATCTGTTTTGACTGCGCCGTATTTTGTAGAGACCGTCGACCCTTCGACGATTGGTAAAATATCGCGTTGCACTCCTTCTCGCGATACATCAACGGATGAAGAGCCATTTTTACTGGCTATTTTGTCCATTTCATCGATAAAAATAATGCCATGCTGTTCAGCTCGATCAATCGCATCCATCGCTATTTCTTCATCATCTACTAATTTAGCAGCTTCTTCTGTTGTTAACACACGACGTGCTTCTTTTACACGCAATCTGCGTTTTTTCTTTTTTTTCGGCATTAACGAAGAAAAAGCATCTTGCATGTTTGCACCCATCTGTTCCATTCCCGATCCTTGCAATGCATCAAACATAGAATTCGAATTTTCAACTACTTCAACTGTTATCCATTCATCTTCAAGTTTTCCTGCTTTTAAATCTATAGCAATTTCTCTTCTTTTCACACGAACTTCTACTTCAGCAGTGGGCTCTTCTTCTTCTTCTTCGAGTTTTTGTCCGAATAGCATTTCCAACGGATTTTGATTAGATTGTTTTTTGCGCATAGATGGTACTAATAATTTAACAATACGCTCATTTGCCGCTGATTCTGCTTGGAACTTGACCGCTTCAAATTTCTCTTCTTTAACGATTCGAACAGAAGCCTCTACTAGATCACGAACCATTGATTCAACATCCCGGCCAACATAACCAACTTCTGTGAATTTAGTAGCTTCTACTTTTATAAAAGGCGCTCCTGTCAATTTCGCAATTCGACGCGCAATTTCTGTTTTCCCTACACCTGTAGGTCCAATCATTAAAATATTTTTTGGAATAACTTCTCCACGCATTTCTTCGTCTAATCGACTTCTACGGTAGCGGTTACGTAATGCAATTGCTATTGAACGCTTAGCATCTTTTTGGCCAACAATATAGTGATCGAGGTGATCAGTAATTTGTCTAGGCGTTAAATCTGTTTGACTTTTCATTAGGACAATTCCTCCACTACAATTTGATGATTGGTGTAGACGCAAATATCCGCTGCCGTTTCTAATGCTGACTTCGCAATTTCCACAGCTGTAAAATGTTCACCAGCGTATTTTTTCAAGGCACGCCCAGCAGCTAACGCATAGTTGCCACCCGATCCAATGGCTAAAATTCCATCATCTGGTTCAATTACCTCGCCCGTACCGGACACGAGAAGCAATTCATCTTTGTTCATGATAATTAGCATAGCCTCTAATTGACGTAGCATTTTGTCTCCACGCCATTGTTTTGCTAGTTCCACAGCTGCCCGTTGTAAGTTGCCGTTATACTCTGTTAATTTTCCTTCAAACATTTCAAACAATGTAAAAGCATCTGCGACTGATCCTGCAAATCCAGTCAGCACTTGTCCATTATATAATTTGCGTACTTTTCGTGCAGTGTGCTTCATAACTACTGCGTTGCCAAATGTAACTTGACCATCACCAGACATCGCACATTGGCCGTTGTGACGAACGGCGAATATCGTGGTCGCATGAAATTCTTGCATCAAAGCATGCTCCTCTCTAAGCTCTCGGGTGTGATTTCAAATAAGTGTTTCGTAAATGTTCTTTTGTAACATGAGTATATACTTGCGTAGAACTCAGGTGCGAATGTCCAAGAAGTTCTTGAACTGTTCGAATATCGGCTCCGTTATTAATCAGGTGCGTCGCAAAAGAATGGCGAATCATATGCGGATAAATTGAAGAATTAATCGACGCTTTCTTCATGCATTCACTTAAGATATGACGAATGCCACGATCTGTTACAGTTTCTCCGCGACTATTAACAAATAAATAATCATGGTTTTGCTTCTTCATCAGTTTAGGACGTGCTTCCTCGAGGTAATGTTCCAACGCATCTTGTGCAAACTGGCCGTAAGGAATATAACGCTCTTTTCGGCCTTTCCCCATCACTTTAACAATTTGGATAGTCTGGTCTAAATCCATTAATCGAATCGAAACACATTCACTTACACGCATGCCTGTCGCATATAACAACTCCAGTAATGCCGTATTGCGAATTGATAATTTATCGTCACCTTGAACTGATTTAAACAGCTGTGCAAGTTCTTCTTCATAAAAAAACTGTGGAAGCCGTTCTTCTTTTTTCGGATGAAATAACGATCGAAAAGCCGCTTCATCTAACCCAAACTCACGATTGCCATAACGAAAAAACGAACGGATCGCAGATATTTTTCGTGAAACAGTCGTTCTGGATAGTTTGGCATCGTACAATTTTGTCATGTAATTTCTAGCATGTATATATTCGACTTCTCTAATATCAAGCACACCTTCAGTATTTAAAAAAAGAAAAAAATCCTTTAAATCGTGACTGTAGTGATGAACAGTATGCTCAGAATAATTTTTCTCCAATTGAATATAACTCATAAAAGATTCAAGCATCTTTTCTTTTTCCATATATGCTCCACCTTCCACCAACTAGAAAAGCCTCTAAATTATAACAACATTTAGAGGCTTTTATCCATTAAACAGTCACTGTATTCATATAAATTCGAATAGATTCCAACGCACGGTTTGCGTGTTTTTCTGCACGCTCTGATTTTGAACGGATTCGCTCTCCCAAGTCAGGAAACAACCCAAAGTTCACATTCATTGGCTGGAAATTTTTGCTATCTGCTTCTGTAATGTAGCGTGCCATGCTGCCTAAAGCAGTTTCGGCTGGAAATACTAACAACTCTTCATCCAATGCTAATTTTGCTGCATTGATTCCTGCAAGCAACCCACTTCCTGCAGACTCTACATAACCTTCTACACCTGTCATTTGACCTGCGAAGAAAATGTTGGGATCGGCTTTTAGTTGATATGTTGGTTTTAAGACACGCGGAGAGTTGATGAACGTATTGCGATGCATCACTCCATAACGCACAATTTCCACATTCTCTAATCCTGGAATCAATTTCAATACTTCTTTTTGAGGTCCCCATTTTAAATGTGTTTGGAAGCCGACGATGTTGTAGAGCGTTCCGGCTGCATCGTCTTGTCGTAGTTGAACAACTGCATATGGCCGCTCTCCAGTTTTCGGATCTTCTAATCCTACTGGCTTCATGGGTCCGAATGTTAAGGTTTTTTCGCCTCTTGCCGCCATAACTTCAACCGGCATACAGCCTTCAAAATAAATTTCTTTTTCGAATTCTTTTAGCGGCACTACTTCTGCTTCGACTAAAGCTGTGTGGAAACGTTTAAACTCCTCTTCATTCATTGGACAGTTTAGATAAGCCGCTTCTCCTTTGTCGTAACGAGACTTCAAATATACTTTATCCATATCGATACTGTCTTTTTCAACAATTGGCGCCGCAGCGTCATAAAAGTACAAATATTCTTCTCCTGTTAACTTACGGATTTTTTCAGCAAGTGCTGGAGACGTTAACGGACCTGTTGCGATTATCGTAATGCCTTCTGGAATTTCTGTTACTTCTTCGTTGATGACTTCTACGAGCGGATGATTTTTTACTTTATCGGTAACTGCCGCCGCAAATTCGTGACGATCGACTGCAAGTGCACCACCAGCTGGTACAGATGCACCGTCTGCTGATTCGATAATAACTGAATCCAGTTTACGCATTTCTTCTTTGATGACACCAACAGCATTGGTTAACGAATTCGCACGCAATGAATTACTGCAAACCAACTCAGCGAATTTATCCGTGTGGTGAGCAGCTGTTTGTTGAACTGGACGCATTTCAAATAGACGTACTTTTACTCCGCGTTTTGCGATTTGCCACGCTGCCTCACTACCAGCTAAACCAGCGCCAATTACGTTTACATGTTTTGTCATTTTCATACACCTCTATATCATTATTGAACTTCTTCTTTATAATCACAATTTGTGCAATTGATTTGAACACCTTTTTTCACTTTTTTCTCTACAAGCAATTTGTCGCATTTCGGACATGGACGTTCAATTGGTTTATCCCAAGAAACGAATTCGCATTCTGGATAACGCTCGCAGCCATAGAAAATGCGGCGCTTTTTACTTTTTCTTTCAACGATTTCGCCTTCTTTACATGTCGGACATGTAACACCTATGTGCTTAACGATTGCTTTCGTATTACGGCATTCAGGGAAATTGCTACAAGCCATAAACTTGCCGTAGCGTCCTAATTTATAAACCATGGGCGACCCACACAATTCACAATCTTCACCTACTGGCTCATCTTTGATTTGTACTTTTTCCATTTCATTTTCTGCTACTTCAACATTCTTTTCAAATTTCTTATAAAATGCATCGATAATGGTGCGCCATTCAATTTCTCCATCTTCAACAGTATCTAAATCATGTTCCATTTTTGCAGTAAACTCGATGTTCAAAATATCCGGGAAAAATTCGAGTACCAGTTGATGAACAATTTCACCCAACTCAGTCGGAATAAAACGTTTCGCATCTAAAGTTGCGTAACCCCGCTTTTGAATGGTGTCTAGTGTGGGCGCGTAAGTTGATGGACGTCCGATTCCCAACTCTTCAAGCGCTCTTACTAAGCGAGCCTCTGTAAAGCGTGGAGGTGGTTGCGTAAAATGCTGATTGGGTAGAACATCAACCGCTTTTACAATATCTCCTTCAACCATTTCTGGCAGTATGTTATCTTTTTCTTCTTTTTGATCGTCTGTCCCTTCAATATAAAGTTTCATAAAGCCTGCGAACTTGACTTGCGATCCATTTGCACGAAACACCGCATCGCCATTTTGCAACTCCGCCATAACCGTATCTAAAACGGCAGATGACATTTGACTTGCTACAAATCGATCCCAAATCAATTTGTATAAACGATGAAGATCACGTGATAAAATACTCTTCATCGATTCTGGCGTTCTCATGACGCTTGTCGGCCGAACTGCTTCGTGGGCGTCTTGTGATTTTGCTGATTGCTTAGCTGGTGCTTTTTGCGTCACGTATTCTTCGCCGTAGTTTTCGACGATAAAGTCCATCGTATCTTTTTTTGCCGTATCAGAGATTCGTGTAGAATCCGTTCGCATGTACGTAATCAAGCCCGTGATGCCTTCTTTACCGACAGAGATTCCTTCGTATAATTGCTGTGCTAGCATCATCGTCTTTTTCGCTCGGAAATTTAATTTCCGAGCAGCTTCCTGTTGAAGTGAAGAAGTTGTAAAAGAAGGAGATGGATTTCTTTTTCGTTCTTTTTTCACTACGCGGTTAACTGTAAAGTCTTTACCAGACATAGAAGCCATAACAGCTTTGACGTCTGCTTCGTTGTGTAGTTTTACTTTTTCTTTAGTATTGCCATAAAATTGTGCTTCAAATTTCTTTTTCGCTTTTTCAAATTCTCCAGTAATTGACCAGTATTCTTCTGGTTCAAAACTTTTGATTTCATTTTCGCGATCAATGACTAAACGCAGTGCCACTGATTGTACGCGTCCAGCTGATAATCCTTTTTTTACTTTCTTCCAAAGCAACGGGCTGATGCTGTACCCCACTAGGCGATCTAAAATCCGGCGTGCTTGTTGCGCATCGACTAAGTCCATATCAATTTTGCGTGGATGCTTAAAAGATTCTTTAATGGCATCTTTTGTGATTTCGTTAAAAACAACGCGACAATCTGAAGTTTGATCAATACCGAGCGCCGTCGCTAAATGCCATGCAATTGCTTCTCCCTCTCTATCGGGGTCAGCAGCTAGAAAGACTTTTTTTGCCTTTTTTGCTTCTTTTTTAAGATCTTGTAGGATAGGTCCTTTACCTCTTATCGTAATGTAACGAGGTTCATAATTGTTTTCCACGTCTACACCCATTTGACTTCGGGGCAAATCGCGTAAATGTCCAAGTGAAGCACGGACTTTATATTTCTTACCCAAATACCGTTCGATCGTCTTAGCCTTTGCAGGCGACTCAACAATCACTAAAAAATCCGCCATAACTATTTCCTCCTCATAGAGGTTTCTCAAAATGCTTAAAAGAATTACCTGTTGCAAAATGTATAACAGATTTTAGCTTAATGCAAGGCTTTTCATTTTTTTCATTCTTTTCTAGCTGTCATTTGTTGGTATTCCTCTAGTATCTGCCAGCCATTCCATACTGGTTTTGCGCCTTCTAAAATCAATTTATGGGGTCCTTCAGATAATAACGAACCAATATCTCCAGGAACTGCAAAAATGTCTTTTCCATGATCTAGCGCATGTTCAATTGTACTCAAAGTACCACTTTTCACTTGAGCTTCTGTTACAACGATTCCTTTAGATAACCCACTAATAATGCGATTTCTCATTGGAAAGTTCCATTTTAATGGTTTCATATAAGGAGGGTATTCAGTTAAAACCAACTGTTTTTCTTCTATTATATTATTTAACGCATTGTTTTCTTTCGGATAAGGATGCAAGAAACCACTACCTGTAACAGCGATCGTCCGACCACCTAAGTCAATCGTTTTTTGATGGGCCATCGCATCCGCACCTCTTGCTAATCCACTTACAATGATAAAGTTGTTCTCAACAAGAGGGGGAATGATTGTGTGCAACGCTTTTTGAGAATAAGAAGTGGCTTTCCGAGAACCAATAATGGCGATTTTTTGAGGATTTGCGAGTAAAGTAAGATCTCCCTTAGCATATAGTACAGCTGGTGGATCGATCAATTCGAGCAAGCTTTTTGGATAACTGGGGTGTTGATAAGATATGGGGAATATCTTATATTTGATGTAGGTTTCTTGTAAGGGATAGGTTAAGGATTGTCGATAAGAGGCGGTTAGTTTCACGGCTTGTTCTACTTTGATATTTAATAACCACATAAGCTCATTCGGCGATTTTTTTTCGAGTTTTGCTAAGTCTGGGTCATCCGTAAATAGTGGCAAAAACGTTTTCAAACTTTTTGGATAGACATAATGCAACGCTAATAACCGCCTTGTAAATTCATTGTTCATTTTATTCCTCCTGTTCTTTTTTAGACGAAAGATGTCTCGACTACGCAACATCTTCATTCTATTTTAAACGGTTTTCCCGTTGCCGTAAACGTTCAATATGCGCCTTTATTCGTTCTTTTTCTCACTACAATTGTTTCCGCGACTTTTGTTACCTTTGCTGTTGAATGGACGCTTTCGTCCACAAGAGTAAACTTTTTTCATGACGTAAAGAGTGTTTAAATGACAGCAAAAAAAACCGTTCACTTAGCACAATCTTTTTATGGGTACTCTCTGCTAGTTACTTACTTTACAGCTATTCGTTGCATACGGGCTATTGGAAATAGCCACTTTATTGCAGTTTGGCATTGTTCTTTCTGATCCTTGTTAGCGGAAAGTTGTTCACGAAACGGAACTTCTGGATTTCTTTTTGATCATGAGCTATTTCTTGGGAAATGCCTAGTCCTGTCATCATAAAAAAAGACTCAAAACCTTGGTTAATCAAGGTTTTGAGTCTTTTAAGTATTAATGAGTTTTACACTTGTCGTATAAACCTTTTTCTTTAATCACTTTGATCAAAGTTTCTCCAATTACGGATGGAGTGTCTGCAACTTCGATTCCAGCTTCGTTCATTGCTTTGATTTTATCAGCAGCTGTTCCTTTACCACCAGAAATAATCGCACCGGCATGGCCCATACGTTTTCCTTCAGGTGCAGTTTGTCCGCCAATAAATCCAACAACCGGTTTTGTCATGTTCGCTTTAACCCACTCAGCAGCTTCTTCTTCAGCTGTCCCGCCGATTTCACCAATCATAACAACTGCATACGTGTCTTCATCTTCGTTGAATTCTTTCAACACATCAATAAAGTTTGTCCCGTTTACTGGGTCTCCGCCAATACCGACAGCTGTCGATTGGCCAATTCCCTCTTCAGACAATTGATGAGTCGCTTCATACGTCAGTGTACCTGAACGTGAAACAACGCCAACATGTCCTTTTTTGTGAATGTATCCAGGCATGATGCCGATTTTACATTCGTCCGGAGTAATAACTCCCGGGCAGTTTGGTCCAACAAGACGTGTTTTTTTGCCTTCCATGTAACGGTTCACTTTGACCATATCCAATACTGGAATATGCTCAGTGATACAAATTGCCATGTCCAGTTCAGCTTCAACTGCTTCAAGAATTGCGTCCGCAGCGAAAGGTGCCGGTACGTAAATTACAGATACGTTAGCTCCTGTAGCTTTTACTGCATCTTCTACAGTATTGAAGACAGGTACGCCTTCAGCTTCAGTTCCGCCTTTACCTGGTGTTACACCCGCAACGATTTTCGTTCCGTATTCAAGCATTTGCTTTGTATGGAAAAGGGCAGTTGACCCTGTAATTCCTTGTACAAGCACTTTTGTGTCTTTATTAATGTATACACTCATTTTTGTCCCTGCCCTTCTTTAGCCTACAAGTTCTACAATCTGTTTAGCGCCATCTGCCATTGTTCCAGCAGCTACGATATTAAGACCTGATTCATTCAGCAGTTTTTTACCAAGCTCTACGTTTGTTCCTTCAAGACGGACTACTAATGGCACATCTAAGCTTACTTCTTTTGCAGCTTGAATAACGCCTTCCGCGATGATGTCACACTTCATGATACCGCCGAAAATGTTAACGAAAATTCCTTTTACATTCTTATCAGAAAGAATGATTTTGAAAGCTTCCGTTACTTTCTCAGCAGTGGCACCGCCCCCAACGTCAAGGAAGTTAGCGGGTGTTCCGCCGTAATAGTTGATCGTGTCCATCGTTGCCATAGCAAGTCCTGCGCCGTTAACCATACAGCCGATGTTCCCGTCTAAAGAAATGTAGCTTAAGTCATACTTAGAAGCTTCAATTTCTTTTGGATCTTCTTCGTCGAAATCACGCAGTTCCACAATGTCTTTGTGGCGGTAAAGAGCGTTTTCATCAAAATCAAATTTTGCATCAAGCGCTAAAATATTGCCATCGCCAGTTTCAACCAACGGGTTGATTTCAACGATAGAAGCATCTTTTTCGATAAATACAGTGTATAAACCAAGCATAAATTTCGCCGCTTTATTTACAAGTTTTGGTGGAATATTCATGTTGAAAGCCATACGACGTGCTTGGAAACCAGTCAAGCCGACTACTGGATCGATAACTTCTTTAAAAATCTTCTCAGGAGTATTTTCAGAAACTTCCTCGATATCTACTCCACCCTCTTCAGAGCCCATCAGAGTAACACGAGCAGTTTGGCGGTCAAGTACCAATCCGACGTAGTATTCTTTCTTGATGTCAGATCCTTCTTCGATCAAAAGGCGTTTGATTTCTTTACCTTCTGGACCGGTTTGGTGAGTCACAAGAACCTTACCTAAAAGTTCTTTTGCATAAGTGCGGACCTCATCCAAGTTTTTAGCGATTTTAACGCCGCCAGCTTTGCCTCGTCCACCTGCGTGGATTTGAGCTTTTACCACGACAACATCCGTACTCAGTTCTTTAGCTGCCTTCACTGCTTCTTCTGGAGAAAAAGCAACGGTGCCGTAAGAAACTGCTACTCCATATTGTCTAAGAAGTTCTTTTCCTTGATATTCATGGATATTCATCTGTCATCCTCCAATCAAACATCTCTATCGTAATTTTATTACCATAACCATTGTATTAAAGTTGTCATAAAATGTCCACCGTTGTTCGTTATTCTAACAAAACTTCGTGTATCCAAAACAGTTAGTTTTCTCTCAAAAGAGATTTTACCGGTTCAAATGTCGTTCGGTGAATCTCACAAGGCCCGTACTTTTCAAGTGCTGCAACATGATCTTTTGTTCCGTACCCTGCGTGTTTTTCAAAACCATACAGTGGATACTGAACCGCATATTCTGCCATCAATGCATCTCTTCTGGTCTTTGCCAAAATAGAAGCTGCTGCGATGCTCAAGCTTTTCGCATCACCTTTAATAATAGATTTACAAGACATAGGAAGTTCCAACATCATCGCATCAGCAAGTACAACGGTCGGTGCAGGAGATAATAACAATGCTGATTGCGTCATCGAATTGCGTGTCGCTTGGTAAATATTAAGACAATCAATTTCTTCTGGTGACTGAATATGAACTGCGTAGCTAACAGCGATTTTTTTAATGATTTCAGCAAACACGTCACGTTTTGCTTTGCTCAATTGTTTGGAATCATCTAAACCGATGAGACTTGTGCAGTCTTGTGGCAAAATAACTGCCGCTGTTACGACGGGACCTGCAAGCGGTCCTCTACCTGCTTCATCAATGCCTGCTACTAAATCAGACGATGTTCTTCTAAATGACTCATCAAATTCAAGCTTAGACTCATGATTTTCTACTACTTTTTCTCGTCGTGCTTGTTTTCGTTTCCAAGTAGCTAATAAGGTTTGAACACTTTTACGTGAATCACGTTCAAGTTCTTCTATCCATGATTGCCACGTCGTTACTTCATTTAACTTTTCTTTAAGTTCATTAGTTGTTTTCATCCATTCAACTCCTGTTTTCATCTACATAAAAAAACTGCTCCTCATAATCGAGGAACAGCTCATTTCAAAAGAGCGAATGCTCACTCTTCTTCAATCATTTCATCTCTATAATCGAATGTCACTTTGCCTAAATGTTGGTTCCGAATATCTCGTACTATCACTTCAGCAGTAGTTTCATAATCAACTTCACCATGTTGATCTAAACAGCGACGTTTTTTGCCAATATGATCAAACGTATTGACGATTTCTTTATCGACATGATCAATGCCATAGCGTTCCATCATTCGTTCCGGATAACGTTCTTCTAAAAATTTTAACGAATAGATGGCAAGTTCTTGCATTTGAATAACAGAGTCTTTTATCGCACCTGTAACCGCTAATTTTAATCCTGTTTCAGGATCTTCAAATTTCGGCCATAAAATACCTGGTGTATCCAATAACTCAATTTCTTTGCCCACTTTAATCCATTGCTGCGCTTTTGTGACCCCTGGCATATTCCCAGTTTTCGCTAAGCTTTTTTTTGATAAACGGTTGATGAGTGTCGATTTTCCGACATTTGGAATTCCAACAATCATCGCTCGAATGGCACGAGGTTTAATACCTTTTGCAATCATCCGATCCCATTTCTCTTCAAGAATTTCTTTTGATGCTTTTGTAACTAATTGTAGCCCTCTACCTTCAAGCGAGTTGATGGCAACGGCACGCGTACCTTGATCTTCGAAATAACGGATCCATTTTTTCGTTTCAACTTCATCGGCCATATCCATTTTGTTTAAAATAATGAGACGTGGTTTTTGTTGTATCACTTGATCGATCATCGGATTTCGTGAAGATAAAGGCAACCTGGCGTCCACAAGTTCAAAAATAATATCCACTAATTTCAGTTTTTCAGTAACTTGTCTTCGCGCTTTTGCCATGTGTCCAGGAAACCATTGTATCGTCATAAAACCACTCCTTATTTTACAATTCCCGCTTCAGGCAGTGGCCAGAAAACGAAATTTGTGTCACCAATTACTTCATCGGTCGAGACCAATCCGATATGACGGCTATCTTTACTTGCACGGCGATTATCACCCATCACAAAGACAAATCCATCAGGTATAATGTTTTCTCCTCCGGTCACATCTTCTAAAACAAAGTCTTCTGTAAGTGTACCGGTGATGCCTTGTTTGTATACATCCAAATAAGGCTCTTCTATTGCTTTACCATTTATATATAACTGGTCATCTTCATAGGCAACGTGGTCACCTGGCAACCCGATTATACGCTTAATATAATCTTTTTTCTCTGGGGCATGAAAAACGATAATATCGAAACGGTCTGGTTCTCCAACTGAATAACCAATTTTGTTAACAATCATACGGTCTCCATGCTCCAATGTTGGCATCATCGACTCTCCATCTACAACAATCGGTGTAAATAAAAAGAATCGAATAATTGCAGCCAAGCCGAAGGCGATCAATAGAGCTTTAGACCATTCCCAAAGTTCATTTTTCTTTTTTACTTCAGTCTCCATGCGTGTTCCTCCCCAAACTTACTTTTTTAATTGTACAAGGAAATATACTTTTTAGCAAAAAAAAAGAGGGCGCAAGCGCCCTCTTTCATCCATGCAATCTTATCGAATTTCTTTAATACGAGCTGCTTTACCGCGTAGTTCACGCAAGTAATACAATTTCGCACGACGTACTTTACCACGACGGGTAACTTCAAGCTGTGCAATTTTTGGTGTGTGTACAGGGAATGTACGCTCAACACCAACACCGTATGAGATTTTGCGAACAGTGAATGATTCACTGATTCCGCCTCCACGACGTCCAATTACGACTCCTTCGTATACCTGAACACGTTCGCGAGTACCCTCGACAACTTTAACGTGTACACGAACAGTGTCTCCGGGACGGAATGTTGGAAGATCCGTGCGAAGTTGTTCTTTAGTGATTTCTGTAATAATGTTTTGCATTATTTTTCTCTCCTTCTACAGATGCTCTTACACCAAATCAAGTGTTGCAGCGGAACATCGTGATCCTGTACTTCACATAAAAGTACATTGTCCATGATACCACTGATAATCTATCGGTGCAAGAGTAAAATTGGTCGTATTTTTATTCCTTTAATTCTTTGATAATTTTTTTTTGCTTGTCAGTCAATTCGATTTTTTCAAGAAGATCCGGACGTCTATCAAACGTTCTTTTCAAGGTTTGTTTTTCGCGCCATTCTTCTACTTTGCCATGATTTCCAGAAGTTAAAACATCCGGTACCTTCCAACCTCTAAAATTGGCTGGACGGGTGTATTGTGGGTGTTCTAGCAACCCTGTAGAGAATGAATCACGAATAGGAGAATCGGCATTGCCTAGCACTCCTGGAAGCAGTCTGACGACACTATCGATGACAGTCATAGCCGCAAGCTCGCCACCCGTCAGAACAAAATCACCAATTGAAATTTCATCAGTCACTAAATATTCGCGAATACGCTCGTCATAGCCTTCATAATGACCGCAAATAAATACCAACTCTTCTTCATTCGCAAGCTCTTCAGCTTTTTGTTGCGTAAAGCGTTGACCTTGAGGACACAATAAAATAACGCGTCGTTTGCTATTTGGTGTGAGGTTTTCAACTGCATTGAAAATGGGTTCTGGTTTCAAGACCATCCCGGCTCCACCACCAAACGGGTAATCATCTACTTGACGCTTATTGTCCGCAAATTCACGTATATCTACGACATTTAGACTAACAGCATTTTTATCTTGCGCTTTTCTCATAATTGAATGTTGAAAGACGCCTTCAAACATTGGTGGAAATAATGACAATACGTGAATATTCATCAAGACAATAACCCTTCAATAACTTCAATAATTACTTTCTTTTCGTCGATATCAATTTCTTTGACGATTTCTTCAGTGTAAGGAATGTAATGCTTTTTGCCTTTCTCAGGTGTTACTTCCCATACATCGTTTGCACCTGTTTCTAAAATCTCACTAATTTTTCCAAGTTGTTGACCTTCTATCGAAAAAACTGTGCACCCAAGAATTTCATGGTGGTAATAAGCATTTTCTTCAAGTTCAGTTAAATCGTGTTCAGCGATTCGCAAATAAGACTCTTTAAACGGCTCAACGTCATTGATGTTTGGATATCCTTCAAAAGTTACTAATTCAAAGTTTTTGTGCTGACGATGACTAGCAATTTTCACCGTGATTGGTTTTTTAGCTTCTGGCATAAAAAGACCCAATTTTGTTCCGACCGCGAATCGTTCTTCTGGAAAATCGGTACGTGATAATACACGGACTTCTCCACGAATTCCGTGCGTGTTAACAATTTTACCTACGTTAAACCATTGCACAAGCAAACATCCTTTCTAAGCTATTTTTCTGAAAAAAAAAGAAGGAACCGGGGCTCCTCCTTTTTCTTAATCCACAATATCGAGATACGTTTTTTTCTTATGGTAACCGCCTGCTGCTGAGTACACAATCGAACGAACAGCTTTTGCTACACGTCCTTGTTTTCCGATGACTTTCCCTGTATCCTCTGGATGCACGGAAAGCTTGTAGACAATTCGGCTATCGTTTTCGTCAGTATCGACACGAACTTCTTCCGGATAATCAACTAACGGTTTCACAATGGTCTCAATCAGCTGCTTCATAAGAAACTCTCCCTTACTTGCTTAGTTTTTCATTATGGAATTTCTCCATAATGCCTTTTTGAGAAAATAAGTTACGAACAGTATCAGATGGTTTAGCACCATCGTGAAGCCATTTCAATACTTGCTCTTCATCAATTTTAACTTCAGCTGGAACTGTCAGTGGGTTGTAAGTACCTACTGTTTGGATTTGACGACCATCACGTGGAGCACGTGAGTCTGCTACTACAATACGATAAAAAGGAGAACGTTTAGCTCCCATACGTTTCAAGCGAATTTTTACTGCCATTTCTTAAAGCACCTCCGAATAGTTTCACACAAGATATTATATTAGCAAGCTTTAAATAGTTTGTAAAGTATTTTTTCTTAACACCTTGATATTTTTACTTAAAAAGTGAGTCTAGACCCGGCATTCCCATTTTTTTTCGTCCTTTTTTCGTGTTCATGCCAGACATTTGCTTCATCATTTTCTTCATGTCTTCAAACTGTTTTAACAGTCGATTAACATCTTGAATGTTAGTCCCTGAACCTTTAGCAATTCGTTTTTTTCGATTTGCATTAATAATTTCAGGCGTTGTTTTCTCTTTTTTAGTCATCGAATAAATAATGGCTTCTACTCGATCCATCTGACCTTCATCTACTTTTGCATTTTCTAATCCTTTGATTTTATTAGCACCTGGGAGCATTTTTAAAATTTCATCTAACGGTCCCATTTGTTTTACTTGAGTCATTTGCTCAAGAAAATCATCAAAAGTAAACGTAGACGTTCTGAACTTTTCTTCTAATTCTTTTGCCTTTTCTTCATCGACATTTGACTGTGCTTTTTCAATCAACGATAACATATCGCCCATGCCGAGTATACGAGATGCCATACGTTCTGGATGAAAAGCTTCAAGTGCATCCATTTTTTCGCCCATCCCGACAAATTTAATCGGTTTTTGCGTAACCGCACGAATGGAAAGTGCCGCACCACCTCGAGTATCGCCATCAAGTTTTGTTAAAACAACACCTGATATGCCTATCGCATCATCAAAATTCTGAGCTACATTAACAGCGTCTTGACCCGTCATTGAATCGACCACTAGGAAAATTTCGTCCGGCTCTTTGAGCGCACGGATATCTTTTAATTCCTGCATTAACGCTTCATCAACATGTAAACGCCCTGCTGTATCAATGATGACGGTATCTAAATGCTCTGCTTTTGCGTGTTCTATTGCTTGACGCGCAATTTCTACAGGAGACACATCTGTGCCTTTTGAGAAAACCGGGAGAGATAACTGCTTGCCGATGGTCTCTAGCTGCTGAATTGCAGCTGGACGATACACATCAGCAGCCACTAAAAGTGGTTTCCGGTTGTGTTTTCGACGCAATAAATTCGCGAGTTTCCCTGTTGTGGTTGTCTTACCAGCACCTTGTAGACCGACCATCATAATGACTGTTGGCTGTTTAGTTGAAAACTCGATTTTTCGTTCTTCGCCGCCCATCAATTCGGTCAGCTCATCTTTAACAATTTTCACAACTTGTTGTCCTGGTGTTAGGCTGTCCATGACATCTTGCCCTATCGCTCGTTCACTGATTTTTTTGACGAATTCTTTTACTACTTTTAAGTTAACATCCGCTTCAATCAAGGCGAAACGAACTTCGCGCATCATTTCTTTAACGTCTGCTTCGTTGACTTTCCCTTTGCCTTTAATTTTGGTCATCGTACCTTGTAGGCGTTCAGATAAACCTTCAAATGCCATTCTTTCCGCCTCCTAATCCCATTCTTTGAGTTCGCCCAAAAATTGTTGGACACGCTCTTCTGTGAATGGCTTTTTTTCAAATGACGAAACTAATTGCTGCCTTTTTTGGAATTTCTCGAAGAGCTGTAATTTTTGTTCATATTCTTCTAGCATCGCTTCTGTTCGGCGGATATTGTCATATACTGCCTGTCGAGTGATGGTGTATTCTTCAGCAATTTCTCCCAGTGAATGGTCATCTAAGTAATACAGCATCATGTAACTGCGTTGTTTAGGTGTCAATAGCTCTTGATAGAAATCAAACAAATAGTTTATACGTGTTGTTTTTTCTAGTCCCATCATTGGCGCTCACCCCATTCGCTCTCTAGATTAGAATACTGAAAACAGATAGTGCTGTCAAGTATTTTTACTTGTCTGTCTGAGCATCTTCTGCTTGTTGTTCTTTGTCTAATCCGTCAGCAAACAAGCCATAAACGTATTTTTGTGCATCAAATGGTTGCAAATCGTCTAGTTTTTCTCCAAGACCCACATACTTCACAGGAATTTTCAACTTATTACGAATAGCTAACACAATCCCGCCTTTTGCTGTTCCATCAAGCTTTGTCAAAACAATTCCCGTTACGTCTGTAACTTCTTTAAAAGTTTGTGCTTGGAGCATCGCATTTTGTCCTGTTGTAGCATCTAGTGCTAATAATACTTCATGTGGTGCTCCAGGAATTTCACGCGAAATCACACGATGAACTTTCTGAAGTTCGT
This sequence comes from Planococcus versutus, assembly GCF_001186155.3. Classification (NCBI taxonomy): domain Bacteria; kingdom Bacillati; phylum Bacillota; class Bacilli; order Caryophanales; family Caryophanaceae; genus Planococcus; species Planococcus versutus. The sequence continues at coordinate 2,113,479 of NZ_CP016540.2, forward strand.
TCATCAAATTAACTTTGTTTTGCAGACGTCCTGCTGTATCACAAATCAGCACGTCTACTCCACGAGACTTGGCTGAACGGACAGCGTCGTACATAACTGCTGCGGGATCTGACCCTTCGCTTTGCTTTATAACATCAACGCCGACACGCTTGCCCCAAACATCGAGTTGTTCAATAGCACCCGCACGGAATGTATCACCAGCTGCTAGCATAACGGTTTTGCCTTCGTTTTTAAAACGATGCGCCAGTTTTCCAATTGTGGTAGTTTTACCAACACCATTGACGCCAACCATTAAAATAACCGTCAACCCATCAACGAAATTGATTTCGTTAACTTCTTCATCACCAGCTTGGTAAATTTCAACTAATTTTTCCGAAATAACCGATTGAACATTTGATGTGTCTTTTACGTTTTTTCGTTGTACTTCAAAACGCAAATCATCCATCAATTCAATAACGGTTTCAAATCCAACGTCTGCTTGCAACAAGATTTCTTCTAATTCTTCAAAAAAATCTTCATCGACTTTGCGGTATTTTGCTACCAAATCATTAATTTTCGACGTAAAACCTGTACGGGTTTTAGCTAATCCTTCTTTGTATTTTTCAGTTGATTCTTCTGCTTCCGCATTGCCAGCAAATTTATCTTTTAATTTTTTAAAGAAACTCACAGTCGATCTCTCCTTTTTCAGTTTTTTTCTTCAAGTTTGACCGAAACTAGTTTGGATATTCCCGATTCTTGCATCGTAATGCCATATAAAACATCGGCGCCTTCCATCGTTCCTTTGCGGTGTGTAATAACGATGAATTGCGTGTCTTCACTGAATTTCTTCAAGTATTGACTGTAACGTACGACATTCGATTCATCAAGCGCGGCTTCGACTTCATCAAGTACACAAAACGGAACAGGTCTCACGTTTAAAATGGCAAATAATAATGCAATCGCTGTGAGTGCACGTTCCCCACCTGATAGTAAACTCAAGTTTTGCAGTTTTTTACCAGGTGGCTGCGCAATAATTTCGACACCGGTCATTAGCATATCTTGTGGGTTGGTTAATACTAAGTCCGCAGAACCCCCCCAAACAGCTCTTTAAATACGCGTTGGAATTGAATCCGAATCGCATGGAAAGTGTCATCGAAACGACTTGTCATTTCTCCATCCATTTCACGTATCAGCGTTCGTAATGTTTCTTTTGCTTCGTTTAGATCATTGCGCTGCTCTGTTAAGAAGGCATGGCGGTCCGAAACATGTTCAAACTCCTCAATTGCGCCAACATGGACTGGTCCTAACTCTTCAATCGATCGCTTAAGAAGTTTCACTTTTCTACGAACTGCCACTTCTTCATCCATCATTTCAAATTGTTTAGCTTGCTCAAACGTCAGCTGATAATTGGTTTCCAATTGACCAATAAAACTTTGAATTTGTACTTCTAGTCGTGTCGATTTGACTTCAAAAATTCGTATCGCTTCTACATAACCTTTGTAAACTCGATGTTGTTCTTTTAAGTTTTCTTCAAGCTCATTCAAGCTTTTTTGTTGCTTTCCACGTTGTTCTTTTGTTTTATTGACTGTTTGTTGGGATTGTTTCTTTTTAACAGCCCATAAACTGATCTCCTGTAAAATTTCTTCGTCAGAATAAACTTTCGCTGCTTCTTCTGATTGAATCCACCGCAATTCTTTTTCTTGGTCTTGCAATTTCCGGTTACTTTTCTCTAAACGTTCGAAAAGTTCGGCTTCGCTTGCAGTTAATTGTGCAACTCGTTCTTTGGTTACGGCATAAAGTGATTTTTTCTCAGCTAATTTCTCAAGTATTTGATCACGTGCGGTTTCGTTTTGCTGCTTAAAAAGAGTCAATTCATCTATTTTTACGGTGATGGCAGCAAGCTCATTCTCTGCAACTTCTAGACGCGTCAACGCGCTATTTTTACGACCTGTTATCGCGGTTAAATCGTATTCTTTGTTTTTCTGTTCAGCTTCAAAAACGTAAAAACGCTCTACCGTTGTTTTTAGCACTGCTTCTATTTCACGCAAAACAATCGCATTTTCTGCTTCCATATCTCGATATTTTTCGCCTTCAGTTTGCAAGAATGCCATTGTTTCTTCTACTTTTTTAACTTCTGTTTGCTCTTTTTGCACCGTTTTTTCAGCAGCTATGATCGTTTCTTTTAACTCTGAAGCTTGTACCAGTAACTGTTCAAGTTCGGCTTTTCGTGTAAAGAAAGAGGCTTGCGTTTTGTTCGCTCCACCTGTCATTGACCCACCTGCGTTAACGATATCACCTTCTACTGTCACCACACGAAAACGATTGCCGATTAACTTAGCAATCGCTGTTGCACCTTTTAAGTCTTTGGCAATAATGACGTTGCCTAATAAGTTTTCGATGATCATTGCGTATTGGGAATTGTAATCGACCAATTCGAATGCCATTTTAATATAGGAAGGATGTTCGCTCAACATCGCCAATGTGTGCTCTGGTATGTGTCTTGGCTTCATAACTGTCATTGGTAAAAAAGTCGAACGCCCAGCTCGTTTCTTACGCAAGAAATCAATAGCTTGTCGTGCATGTTCTTCATTTTCTGTCACAATATGTTGACTCGAAGCACCTAAAGCTGTTTCAATTGCTTTTGCAAAAGACTTCTCGACTTGAGCAATTTCAGCAACTGCTCCTCTAATGCCTTGCAATTGCCCTTTTTCACGTGCCATTAGCACTTCTTTTACACCTTGAAAAAAGCCAGAAAAATCAGCTTCTAATTCCTGAAGTGTCTCGATGCGAGAGGCTAATTGCTTTTGTGACTGATAAGCTTGAAAAAGCATGGCTTGCTTCTGTTCTGCAGATTTTTTTTGCTGTTGATACAGAATGTCGCTGTCTTTGTATTGCTGGCGCTTACTGTCTAACTGCACTCGAACTTCTTGAAGGTTTGTCTCAGCTTGTATCTTGTTCTTTTCAAGCTTTGAAAGTTGAGTCGCAAAGTCTGTTCGCTGCAAACTAATGCGACCTGTCGACTCAGATAATTGTTGTTCTTGCAAACCAATATTTTTTAATTCGTTTTTAACAGTAGCTTGTTCATTCCTCAAGTCAATATAAACAGACTTGCAATTTTCAATTTCATTGTCAATGTCTGCAGGTGTACGATTCAACTGACCTTCAAGATCTTGAATTGCTGTTCGTAAGTTTTGTCTTTCGGCTTTACGTTCTTCTAACCATGCTAACTGTTCGCCGTGTTTTTCCTTCAAACTTGCGTTTTCCTGCTTTTCTACATTTAAATTGTCTTGCAATTGTTGTGCTTGACGATGTGCATTGCTTTTTTTCTCGGTCATCAAGAGCTTGCGTCCTTGCCATCTTTCCGTTTCAGCACTCGCTTCAATTAAAGCGTTTTGAGCTCTATCTATTTGGCTATCCATCTCTAAAAGCACTTTTCTTGTTTTAGCAACGATATGCTCTTTTTCATTTATTTCTGCTGATAATTGGTATTCTTGTTTAGAATGAACCTCGGCATCTCGTGTTAATTGTTCTAGCTCTTGCTCTAAATTTCCTGCATCGTAAGCAAGTAAAGCAATATCAGCATCCTTCAGCTGTTCGTTCATATCTAGAAAATCGCGCGCAGTTGAAGCTTGAATTTGAAGCGGCTCCATACGTTCATCTAATTCATGCAAAATATCAAGTACACGATTTAAATTTTCATCCGTTTCATTTAATTTGACTTCTGCTTTTTTCTTGCGCTGCTTGTACTTTAAAACTCCAGCAGCTTCTTCAAAAATTGCTCGCCGTTCTTCTGCTTTTGAATTTAGAATTTCGTCTACTCGTCCTTGAGAAATAATGGAAAAAGCTTCCTTGCCAAGTCCCGAATCCATAAACAAATCGGTAATGTCTTTTAATCGACAGTTTTGTTTATTTAAGAGATAAGCACTTTCGCCACTACGAAAAACCCTTCTTGTTACACTGATTTCGCTGTAATCAAGAGGGACACGACCGTCCGTATTATCTAAAACTAACGTCACTTCCGCAAAGTTAAGTGCCTTTCTTGACTCGCTACCGGAAAAAATAACATCTTCCATTTTAGCACCACGTAATGATTTTGCTGATTGTTCACCAAGAACCCAACGGATCGCATCTGTAACATTGCTTTTACCACTACCATTTGGACCCACAACAGCTGTTACTCCTGGCACAAAGTCAATGCCGATACGATCAGCAAAAGACTTAAACCCCATGACTTCCAATCTTTTCAAAAACATGTATTACTCCTCCGCCGCTTCTTGCAGTTTACGGATTGCTAGCTGTGCTGCTTGCTGTTCCGCTTCTTTTTTTGATCGGCCATTGCCAACTCCAAGTTCTTTGTCTGCTAAAGACACGCGCGTGACAAAAATACGACTGTGAGCCGGACCGATTTCATCAATAATTTCATAATTCAACGCTCCGGCATTCTTTTGTTGAACCAACTCTTGCAACTGGCTCTTATAATCCATCACATGCGAAAAAGCACCGATATCTACTTTTGGAAATAACACTATTTCCAGAAATCTGACAACAGGTTCTAACCCTTGGTCCAGATAAAGTGCACCGATATACGATTCGAAAACATCAGCCAAAAGCGCAGGACGTGTTCGGCCACCAGTCAATTCTTCTCCTTTGCCTAAAAGGATGTATTTGCCAAAATCAAGTTCGTTCGCAAATAAAACCAACGAAGGTTCACAAACAATTGCTGCACGCAACTTTGTTAACTCGCCTTCGCTCATTTCCGGATACTTCATGTATAGGTAATGCGAAACTGAAATTTCCAGTACCGCATCTCCTAAAAACTCTAGGCGTTCGTTGTCGGTGAACTGTTTTCTTCGATGCTCATTCACATAAGATGAATGGGTAAATGCTTGGTAGAGCAAAGCTGGCTTGTGAAATGAAACATTTAACTCTCTTTGTAATTGTTCAAATGCCACTTTAGCACTTTCCTTTACAAGACCAGACTTTTGATGATTTGTTTTTTTATTTATCGCCATTTTTATCTGCCTTTCTGTGTATACTTCCTTCGATTTTACCTGTTTTTCAGCGTTTGTGCAAAAAAAGAATTGACGCACAATTGCTTAGTATAACAGCAATTATGCGTCAATAGATGTTAGCGTATTATTGTTTCTTTTCGATGTACGTTACTGCGTCGCCTACTGTGTTCATGTTTTCAGCGTCTTCATCAGAAATTTCCATATCGAACTCATCTTCAAGTTCCATAACAAGTTCTACTACGTCCAATGAATCTGCACCTAGGTCACCTGTAAATGAAGCTTCAAGTTTCACTTCGCTTTCTTCTACTCCTAGACGATCCACGATTACTTTCGTTACTCTATCTAATACTGTTGACAATGTCGTCACCTCCCCTCAAATAGTATACAAAAAATTTAGTTACATGACCATGCCACCATCAAGGTGCAGTGTTTGACCGGTCATATATGAAGCATCATCTGAAGCTAAAAATAATGCTGCTTTTGCAACATCTTCTGGAGCTCCAAAACGGCCGAGTGGGATTTGTCCCATCATGGTTTTCTGAACATCTTCGTTCAATTGATCGGTCATGTCTGTCGTGATAAAACCAGGTGCAACTGCGTTCGCTGTAATTCCACGGCTTGCTAGTTCGCGCGCTGTTGTTTTTGTCAAGCCGATAACACCTGCTTTTGACGCAACATAGTTTGCTTGTCCCGCATTTCCCATGACACCTACGATTGAAGCAATATTGACAATTCTTCCAGAGCGTTGTTTCATCATTTGACGGGTAACAGCTTTTGTACAAATAAATACGCCTTTTAAGTTAATATTAATCACGTCATCCCATTCGTCGTCTTTCATGCGCATCATTAAGTTATCACGCGTAATTCCAGCATTGTTTACTAAAATATCTACAGAACCGAACGTCTTCATTGTTTCATCAATCATCGCTTTTACTGAATCTGCTTCTGATACATTGGCTTTAACCGCAATTGCTGTTCCGCCATTAGATTCGATATCTGCGACGACTGCTTCTGCTTTTTCTTGGCTGCCACTATAATTGACTACTACTTTTGCACCTTCTGCTGCAAATTTTCGGGCGATTTCTGCACCAATCCCACGAGACCCACCTGTAATAATTGCTGTTTTCCCTGCAAGTTTACTCATTTTCCCAACTCCTCTACCGCTTTTCCAAACGACTCTAAGTCATACACCGGAAAAGTTTTCACTGAGCGATCAATTTTTTTCACTAAGCCACTCAATACTTTTCCAGGACCAATTTCGACAAACACTGTTACACCAAGGTCAATCATTTCACGAACTGATTGCTCCCATAGAACTGGAGAGTACAATTGACGAACGAGGAGATCTTGAATTTGAGTTGCGTTTGTTTCTGCTTTTGCCGTGACGTTTGAAACGACTGGTACTTTCGCATCTAACAAGAAAGAAACACTCAGTTCTTTCGCTAAATCTTGGGATGCCGAACGCATCAATTCTGAGTGGAATGGTCCGCTGACATCAAGTGAAATGGCCCGTTTAGCTCCACGCTCTTTTGCTAGTAAACAAGCTTGTTCAACTCCTGCTTTTGTACCCGAAATAACAATTTGTCCTGGGCAATTCAAGTTAGCAAGTTGAACAACGCCTGTCGTGTCCGTCACTTCATTTGTTACTTTTTCAAGTTCTTCACTTTCCATACCAAGAATAGCAGCCATTGTCCCTTCTCCAGCTGGAAAAGCCGTATTCATAAACAATCCACGCTTATGTACAATATTAACTGCTTTTGGAAATTCTAACACATTCGAAGTTACGAGCGCGCTATATTCGCCAAGACTGTGGCCTGCTGTATAATCCGGACGAATACCAGCACGAATCAAACGTTCTGTAATCATTGAACTAACTGTTAATAAAGCGGGCTGCGCATGATACGTTAACGTCAGCTGTTCTTGTGGACCTTCTAGCATTAACTTGGATAAGTCTAGGTCGAGTGCTTGATCTGCACTTTCGAAAAATTTACGGCTCGTGTCGTCTTCTAAAAAGCTCTCGCCCATTCCGACTGTTTGCGACCCTTGGCCTGGATAGATAAATGCAATTTTAGTCTTCATGTAAAGTCTCCTTTTTCAGCGTACTGTAAATTGTGCCTGTTACATCAAATTCAACCATCGTACGCGTTTGGCGTATCGCATTGAATAAGGCGTTAGCATTTGATGAACCATGAGCTTTAATGACAGGTGCTTTTAAACCAAATAATCCTGCGCCACCATATTCGCTATAATCCAACATACCTTTTAATCCTTTTATATCATCTTTGACAAGAAAAGCAGCTACTTTTGTTTTTGCTGAACTCATAAATACGTCTTTAATCATCGAAAAGACGTTCATCGCCGTTCCTTCAATCGTCTTCAAAACCATATTGCCAGTAAAGCCATCTGTCACTACAATATCAGCTACTCCATTTAATAAGCCTCGCGACTCTACATTGCCAACAAAATTAATCGGCGCTTTTTTTAATAACGGAAAAGCAGCTTTTGTTAAGTCATTGCCTTTTTTCTCTTCTGTTCCAATATTTAATAAGCCCACCGTCGGATTTTTAATGCCGCGAACTTTTTCAGCATAAATGCTACCCATAATCGCGTATTGCACAAGATGTTCAGGACGAGCTTCCGCATTCGCACCCATATCAAGCATTACGAATCCTTTGCCGTCGAGTGTCGGCAAAGTTGGAGCTAGAGCTGGACGATCCACGCCATCAATACGACCTACGATAAACAAGCCGGCTGACATGAGTGCGCCTGTATTGCCTGCGGATACACAAGCATCTGCTTCACCGTCTTTTACAGCTTGCGCCATTCGAACCATTGATGCATCTTTTTTACGACGAACCGAGCGTACAGGATCGTCTTCTGATTCGATCACTTCTTCACAGTGCATGATTGTTAAACGATCATGTTCTGTCAAAAATTCCTGCATTTTTTCTTGATGGCCATATAACTGAATTTCAATATCCGGATATGCTGTTAACGCTTTATAAACGCCACCAATAATTTCTTTTGGAGCATTGTCTCCACCCATTGCATCTACTGCTATTTTCACTTTACGTCACCTTCACTTTGTTCTGTCATGCGATACATTTCAAAAGTGCCGATAAAAACCGTTTGCTGTTCAACTGAAGAAGTAACTTTGACAAACGCTCTATTTTTTTCAGGATAATTGTCGATTACTTCTGCTTTTGCAACAATTCGTTGACCTGCTCGAACCGGACGTAAAAATTGCAGTTCCGATTTCACTGTCAGTGCCAGATCTTCATTCATGACAGCTACTGCCAATGAATTGGCTTGTGCAAATAAATGATGTCCTCTGGCAATTTGATTGCGTTGAAAAACATGTTCGGGTTTAACATCGAAAATTGAAATTGCTTTTTGATCTAATTCAATATCAATAATTTCGCCAATTACTTCGTCGATAGGCAAAGATTTGACTTCGTCTTCAAAAGTTTTTACAGCCACGTGTTTAATTCGCTCTCGAAGTTCCGGAATCGCAAGTTCCATTCGATCTAATCGAATGGTTTGCACACTAACGTCGAATATTATCGATAATTCTTCATCAGTCACAAAAGGATTTTCTTTAATCGAGTCTTGTAATGCTTGTTGTCGCTGTTTTTTCGGTCTTTTCACTGTGTCACCGCCCGCTATTAGCACTTGGTACTAATATGAGTATATAAATAACAAAAAAAGAATGCAAGGAAAATTAATACCTAGCATTCTTAATCGAGTCGACCACCCGATAATATTCCTGACTTTTCAATTTGCTGACGCAAACAAGACATGTCTTCCGCATGCCAAAACTCTTCACTGCTAATCAATTTTTCCGCATCTTTTCTAGCTGTTTCAAGTGCTCGGTAATCATGAATCAAATCAGCCATTTTAAATTCAGGAATACCACTTTGCTTTCGACCAAAAAAGTCTCCTGGGCCTCTTAGCTGCAAATCCTTCTCTGCCAGTACAAAACCATCGTTAGTTTCAGTCATCGTCGTCATACGCTCTTTGCCGATCTCTGTTTTCGGGTCTGCTAACAAGATACAATATGACTGTTCACTGCCGCGTCCAACACGTCCTCGTAATTGGTGCAGCTGTGACAAACCAAAACGTTCGGCGTCGTAAATAAGCATAAACGACGCGTTTGGTACATTCACGCCAACCTCTACAACCGTCGTCGACACTAATACGGCAATTTGTCCTTCTGAAAATTCGCGCATTGTCTGTTCTTTTTCATCTGAGTGCAAGCGACCATGCATCAATCCAACCGTAAACCGGTCTTTAAAATACATCGATAACTGCTGAAACAAATCGACTGCATTTTGATAATCCAGTTTATCGGATTCTTCGATCAGCGGACAGATGACATAGGCTTGTCGTCCTGCAGTTAACTCTTTTTCCATCCGCCCAACAATTTTGCCAAACATCTCTTTTTTCATCCAATAGGTTTCAATTTCTTTGCGACCAGCAGGCATTTCATCAATCACGGATACATCCATTTCTCCAAAAGCAGAAATCGCCAACGTTCGTGGAATCGGTGTAGCCGTCATAAATAGAACATCTGGATTATAGCCTTTATCCTTTAACACACGTCGCTGATCTACGCCAAACCGGTGTTGCTCATCGGTAATGACAAGACCTAGCTTGTGGAATCGCACTTCAGGCTGAATCAAGGCATGAGTACCGATCAATAAATCAATTTCACCATTAGCTAACTGCTCCAAAATCAATTGTCTTTTTTTGCCTTTCACTGAACCTGTTAAAAGAGCAATGTTCAACGAAAAAGGTCGAAACCACTGTTCTAATGTATTGGCATGCTGTTCTGCTAAAATTTCAGTCGGTGCCATTAACGCACCTTGTAGTCCTGCTGTATAAGCTGCATATAACGCAATCGCAGCTACTACAGTTTTGCCAGAACCCACGTCACCTTGTAGCAGACGATTCATACGAAATGGTTCTTTCATATCCTTGCAGATCTCATTGACGACTCGTTTTTGTGCAGCTGTCAAATTAAAAGGAAGCGATTCGATGAATATTTTCAAGCGTTCGAGATCGTAATCAATAAAAGAACCACCTTCTTCTTCACGATTCTTTTTGCGAAGCGCTTGCATTTTCAACTGAAAAACCAACAATTCTTCGTAAACAAATCTTCTACGCGCTTGTTTGACTTTTTCACCATCTGGAGGAAAATGAACCCATTCTAAAGCTTCTTGAATTGGTGCCAATTGATACGCATCGACAAACACTTTTGGCAAACAATCTTCCATATCTTCTTTTACTAAATCTAATGCTTGCCTCATCAGTTTCCGAAATGTTTTTTGGTGAATGCTCCCTTTCAAACTATAAACCGGTTCAAAATCCGCTCCATTTGTCCTTGGACCGATAGTATGATTTGATACCGTAATAACTTGACGACCACGATCCCATTTACCAGTTAAGGTAATAATTTCTCCTAAATGCAGTTTTGCTTTTACGTAAGGTTGATTAAAGAAAATTGCTTTGATCAAATGACGGCCAACCAACACGCGGACTTGCGTACGTGATTTATTCTTACCTAAAAAAAGGACGGAAGGTTCACTTTCGACCCTTCCCTCCACTGTAACGCGCTCATTATGAGGTGTATCAACCAGATCCTTTAATTGAAAATCTTCATGGCGGTATGGAAATGTCATAATCAAGTCATGCAAGGTCTCAATTTTCATTTCCTGTAAGGTTTCGACGGCTTGTTTCCCTACTCCTTTTAATATGGCGACAGACTCTTTACTGCCCACTACCAACGACTGCTCCTCCGAAAATTTTGGATTCGAGCCATTTTCCGGTAGGAGTTGCGGCAAGTCCACCTTTTGCAGTTTCTCTTAATGCACTAGGCATAGACTGACCAATTTCAAACATCGCACCAATGACTTCGTCACACGGAATACGGCTAGTAACACCTGCTAACGCCATATCTGCTGCTACCACTGCGTTAGCAGCCCCCATTGCATTACGTTTCACACAAGGCACTTCTACTAATCCCGCCACTGGGTCGCATACTAGACCAAGCATATTTTTCATGGTAATTGCGAACGCTTCTGAACATTGTTGCGGAGTCCCACCAGCCATTTCGATAATAGCTGCTGAAGCCATACCAGCGGCTGATCCTACTTCTGCTTGACAGCCACCAGCCGCTCCTGAAATTGATGCGTTATTCGCCACAACAAAACCAAAAGCGCCTGCTGTGAATAAGTAACGAATCATTTGCTCTCGTGTTGGATTTAACTTATTTTGAACAGCGAATAATGTGCCTGGTACAACGCCTGCAGAGCCAGCTGTTGGCGTTGCGCAAATTGTACCCATCGCTGCGTTAACTTCATTTGTCGCTACTGCCTTGCTTACAGCATCAATTAATAAGTCGCCAGAAAGCGTGTTGCCTTTTTCACGGTAAGCTTGCAATAGTACCGCATCTCCACCGGTAAGCCCTGACACCGAATGAACGCCTTTTAATCCTTTTTCCACGGCTTCTTCCATAATTGTTAAATTGTGATCCATTTGAATCATTATGTCTTCACGAGAACGATCCGTCATCAGCATTTCTTGCTCAATCATGATTTCTGAAATCAATTTCTCTTCTTTTTCAGCTCGTTCAACTAATTCTCTTACATTACGGAATAAAGCTTCCATTATTTAGCCCTCCAATTTAATCGGCAATTCTTGTTACTTGTGTAATGTTGGGAAGTTTACGTAACTCGTCCATCACTTCTTTATCAACGTTTTGATCTACTTCAATAACCATCAATGCCATATGTCCTTTTTCTTTACGGGAAACTTCCATATGACCAATGTTGATATCGTATTTGTATAAACAATTAGCGACATTGGCAATGCATCCTGAACGATCTTCATGAACAACTAAAATTGCCGGGTGATTTCCCGACAATCGCAAAGGAAATCCATTAAGCTCTGTAATTTCAATTTTACCGCCACCGATAGATATACCCATCATCGACATTTCAGATTTCGCATCTCCAATGACAATACGCGCAGTATTTGGATGATCCACATGACCTGTCTCTGGAATAAATTCAAAAGACATTCCTGCATTTTTTGCTTCTTCAAAAGATGTTTTGATGCGCTCATCAAAAGTATCGTAATCCAATAGTCCACCAATGATTGCAACATCTGTACTATGGCCTTTATAGGTTTCTGCAAATGAACCGTATAAATGCACTTTCGCCCATTCTGGCTGCCTACCAAACAAATCTCTCGCTACTCTTCCGATACGAGCTGCTCCCGCAGTATGCGAAGAAGATGGTCCAATCATGACCGGACCGATTATATCAAAAACAGATTTGAACTTCATGGCTCAAACCCCTCACTTTCAGTTTACTTATATTCTTAGTGTACATGAATCTGACATATTTAACAAAAATAAAAAGCGCATACATGGGTATGCGCCTAAGGTTCTTAGTTGTTATTTACAAATTGAAATACAAAACTATTCTACAGCAAGTATAAATGGATATAGCGGTTGCTTGCCGTCATGGACTTCAACTTCCACTTCGTTATTTAACGACTCAATAAACTCCGCTAGTTTTTGTGCATCGGCAGCTGTCGCATCTTCTCCATAAAGAATAGTCACGATTTCAGCTTCGCTATCCACTAATTGTTTAGCAAGCTCTTCTGTCACATGTTCAAGTTTACTGTTGGAAACGACAATCTTCCCTTCAGAAATGCCCATGAAATCATCTTTTTTAATTTTAATGCCATCAATTGATGTGTCACGAACAGCAAACGTTACTGAACCAGATTTCACATGTTTTGATGCACTTGTCATAGCAGTTTGGTTATCTTGGACTGAAGCATTGGGATTAAAAGCAAGCAAAGCAGACATTCCTTGAGGCACGTCTTTAGTTGGCACCACAGCTGCTTCAATATCAAGAAGCTCTGCTGCTTGCTCTGCAGCCATAATAATATTTTTGTTGTTAGGTAAAATTAATACGCGTTCTGCGCCAATAGATTTTACAGCATTAACAATGTCTTCTGTCGATGGATTCATCGTCTGACCACCTTCAATCACATACGAAGCACCAATACTGCGTAGCAATTCCCCGATTCCTTCGCCCATAGCAACCGTTACAACTGCATACGGATAAACTGCTTGTGATTTGGTTTCAGTTTTATGGAAATCTTCACCGACAATATCAATATGCTGTTGACGCATATTTTCAATTTTCATACTGATCAAACTTCCATAATCTTGGCCATATGTAAGCACTTTCCCAGGCTCTTCTGAGTGGATATGAATTTTCGCCACTTCATCATCTGCGATAACCAATAAAGAGTCGCCATAATTACTTAAATCAGAACGGAATAAAGCTTCATTAAACTCCTTTTTGCCTACTTCAAATTTCACCATAAATTCTGTACAATAACCAAACTCAATATCGGCAGTATTCATGAAACCTGCGATGGTTTTATGATGTTCAGCACTCACTAAATCTGACATTGAGTTGTGAGCATGTTTCTCTGGAAGTTCTTCACCTTTTAATGAAGCAAGGAAACCTTCATACACGTAAACAAGCCCTTGTCCCCCACTATCAACAACCCCTACTTCTTTTAACACGGGGAGTAAGTCGGGCGTACGTTCTAAAGATGCTTTTGCTTCAGTCACTACAGTCTCGAACCAAACAATGATGTCCTTTTCTGTTTTCGCTGATTGCATGCCTTTAGCAGCCGCATCTTTTGCGACTGTCAAAATCGTACCTTCAACTGGTTTCATCACTGCTTTATATGCTGTTTCTACTCCATGTTGCAGAGCTTCAGCAAACGTAAGCACCGTCAATTCTGATTCAGTGGCAATGTGCTTACCAAAGCCTCTAAAAAGTTGTGAAAGAATAACACCTGAGTTTCCACGAGCTCCCATTAATAAGCCTTTAGATAAAGCACTTGCGGTTTTACCGATGTGCGCTTCTGCTTGAGCTGTTGTTTCTTTTGCTCCAGAAGTCATCGATAAATTCATATTGGTTCCTGTATCTCCATCAGGAACCGGGAATACGTTTAATGCATCCACATAGTCTGCATTTTGAAAAAGATGGTGAGACCCCATCTGAACCATTTCTGCGAACTTCACGCCATTTAATGACTTCATATCTACTTCTTCCTCCTCTTACGGGTTCGTTACACGAACTCCCTGGACAAAAATATTTACTGCTTGTACTGACATACCCAATGTTTTTGTAATGGTGTATTTCACTTTAGATTGAACTTGATAAGCCACTTCGGAGATTTTCGTACCGTAGCTAATGATGACATACATATCGATGACCAAATCTGCATCTTCTTGGCGGACAATGACACCTTTTGCAAAATTTTCTTTGCGAAGTATATCTGTCAAGCCGTCACGTATTTGATGTTTTGTCGCCATACCTACAATACCGTAGCATTCTATCGCTGCACCGCCTGCTATTTGAGCAATGACGTCATTTGAAATATCGATTTGACCATATTCGTTCTTTAATTCAATCGACATTGAAATTCCTCCTTGAGTCCTATTTCACTCTTCTCATTCTACCTTAAACCATTATAGATGAAAAGCCACCGTTTTAAGGTGTAAAGGTTTTTTTCTTTAAAGACCTTGAATTATAGTTGCAATGCGAATATGTCTGTGGTAAATTATTAAAGTATGTGAAACGAAAAACGAACTGAAATTCTACAATAATTTTCAGCTTCACTTGTGAGGAGGGACTTACATGCCTAAAGTATGTGCAATTAGTGGACGTAAAGCTCGCGCCGGAAATGCCCGTTCGCACGCTATGAATTCGACAAAACGTACATGGGGAGCTAACCTTCAAAAAGTTCGCATCCTTGTAGACGGTAAACCGAAACGTGTATGGGTTTCTGCAAGAGCAATGAAATCAGGAAAAGTTGAGCGTGTATAATCGCTCATCGCTAATGCCGACACTGATTTAATCAGTTCGGCATTTTTTTCTTTGATCGACTCAAAAGGACTGCCACAAAAGGTCATAACCATGACTTTGTGTGACAGTCCTTTTGTACTTCCAAAAAATTGACTACTTTCTCATTATTTCTCTACATCTGAACTTTCCACCATTAAACAATGACCACTCCCAATTGTTACACTTCCCCGATTTAAAAGTTCATTGCTGACAAATCGTGTTGTGCCAAACGGAAGGTCTTCGTTAATCACGGGGTACATAAATCCTGTTAGCGTCAATCCTTCTACTTTTTCTGCAAAAGGATAAAAAGATACATAATGGTAACGTGGATGTTTTGTAACTTCATGCGTACCTGAATTTAAAAAACGAATTTGGTTTTGATTGTTTAATAAGGTAAAACGCGTTGCAGGATACTCTTGCTGATATTTGTACATAATATGCAACACACTCATGTAATGGTCTAGACGACCACCAGTTACACCTGCTAGTATTACTTGCTTTGGCTCGTAGCTCATTGCCATTTCAAGTCCAAGCTCTGTATCCGATTGATCTTTTACTGACGGTGAACGTGCCAAATCTGGGAACACTGAGCGTATCTGTTCATATTCTTCCGCAGTCACAGAGTCAAAATCTCCAACTGCAGCCACAGGGCGAATGCTTCGTTCGAGTAATGCGAGTGTTCCTGAATCAACACCTATAAATAGTCCATCAGGAAAAAAAGAGAAATCCGGCAGTTCATCTGCCGGACCTCCTGCGATTAACATGATATTCACGAAATCGCCTCTTCTCCCGCTTTCTTAATTGCTTGAAGTGCTTGCTTTCGGTCTTTTTTGCTATAGATAGCAGAACCTGCTACAAAAACAGTCGCACCAGCTTGTGCGCAAGCAATAATAGTTTCTTCGTTAATACCACCGTCAATTTCAATTTCAATCGATAAATCCTTTTCTTTAATAATTTCAGCAAGTTGTTTTACTTTTGGCACGACCGAGTGAATGAATTTTTGTCCTCCAAAGCCGGGGTTTACAGTCATAAATAATACAAGGTCGATATCTTCAAGTACATGTTGAATGCTCTCAACTGGCGTGTGCGGATTTAATACAACACCAGGTTTGACACCGAATGAACGAATCAATTGAATCGTACGATGTAAATGAGGACAAGCTTCTACGTGCACTGTAATGTAATCAGCGCCTGCTTTGGCAAATTCTTCGATGTACAGGTCAGGATTTTCAATCATTAAATGAACATCCATGGGCAATTTTGTCAGTGGACGTATCGCATTTAACACAACTGCTCCGAATGAAATGTTCGGAACAAAATGACCATCCATGACATCTACATGAATCCAATCCGCTCCTGCTTTTTCTACTTCTAACACTTCTTCTCCAAGTTTTGTGAAATCTGCTGCTAAAATAGACGGTGCAATTTTAATCATTTGAATACCTCGGCTTTCGGCTTATAATTTCTTCTAAAAACTTTAAGTAATGCTTATAACGATAAGCTGGGATTTCTTTTGTTTCAACTGCTGCTTTAATAGCACATTTAGGTTCGTTCAGGTGTAAACATTCTCGAAATTTACAAGCGTTAGAACGCACTGCAAATTCAGGGAAACAAGCAGACAATTCTTCTTTTTCCATCGTTTCAAAGTCAAACGAACTAAACCCAGGAGTGTCAGCCAAAAGACCTTTATTAACAGCGATCAATTCAACATGTCTTGTCGTATGCTTTCCACGATTTAACGCTTTGGAAATATCATCTGTTTTTAATTTTAACGAAGGCAAAATGGTGTTGAGCATCGTTGATTTTCCAACTCCGGATTGTCCAGCTAATACACTAATCTTTCCTTCAAGTACTGGCATTAACCGGTCCTTTAATGCGGGATCATCGATAAATGTCGGAATCACTTCATATCCTATTTTTTCGTAATCTGCAATATAGTTTTTAATGTTCTCTTTTTCTGTTTCTTTTAATAAATCCATTTTTGTTAAGCAAATAATAGGTTGAATCGAATGGGCTTCTATTGCTGTTAGAAAACGATCCAAGAGCAAAGGATGAAAATCTGGTTGTTTAGCTGAAAATACCAAAATAGCTTGGTCTACATTTGAAATAGGTGGTCGAATCAATTCATTTTTACGTTCATAGACATGTAAGATCGTTCCTTCTAACTCATGATCTGCCTTATAGTCAACATAATCACCAACTAAAGGTGTGATTTGACGGTTACGAAAAACACCTCGTCCACGACATTGCGTATAACGCTCTCCATCTTCATCCAAAACATAGTAAAATCCACTTAATGCTTTTCTGATTTGACCCTTTGGCATCGTTTCACTCCTTTCGTTATTTATTCCACTTCTGCATAATCAATCGTTTCTTCCAAAATAATAGTAGCGTCTCGGACAATTCGGTAAGAAGCGCTTTCGCCTTGTCCGATTTGAAGTTCAATACGGTGCGTTTTGTTTTCCGTAATCTTGAATTTTTCAGCCGGTTCTACCATGGTTTGTGTATTATCCTGCACATAAATTTGAATCGTTTGTTCGACCGGCTCTTCGCCTTCTTTAGCAGCCTCAGCTGGTTCATAAGGAATTTCTATCGTATCAACGAAGGTTTTCATTGCTTGTTCTGCCATACCTGAAGATAAGGTAACTTCAATCGTACTACCGGCAACTAGTTGTTCTCCTGCAGCTGGAGTTTGTGACATCACTTTCCCCGCTTCGACTTTATCAGATGCTTGTTCAGAAATAATGCGAATATTAAAGCCTGAAGATCGGGCGTAATCATTTAAATTTGCTTCGGTAAAGCCAGCTAAATTTTCTACAGCACGCATGTCTTTTCCTTTGCTAACGATAAATTCTACAGTTGTCTCACTAACGATTACTTCTTCTCCTGCTGCAGGTCGCTGATTTAAAATCGTACCTTCAGGTTCATCGGAAAATTCTTCTGTAGCGTTTGCTGGTTCAAAATTTTTCGTTACCAACTCTTTTGTAGCTTCTTCAAGAGTTGATCCTACGAAGTTGTTCATTTCAACTTTTTCTTTGCCTTTGCTAATAAACAGCTGAACTGCTGTTTCGCGGTCTCTCATTTTACCGGCTTCTGGAATCGTCCGGATAATATGATTGCTAGCTATTTCTTCTGAAAATTCTTCCGTTTCTTCACCGACAGTAAAACCTGTAGCCTGGAGCTCTTCTATCGCTTCTGTTCGTTCCACTTCTGAAACGTCAGGCACCGCAACTTGTCTTGGTGCAAACAATCCAGGAAATGCGATTGCTTGAATCAGTCCAAGAACTAGAAGAAAAGCAAGAATGCCCACTACCCATGGCCATTTCTTTTTCTTCTTTTTCTCAGGAACTTTCTGTACTTTTTTCGCTTCGTTTAACGGCAACGGCATCGTTTTTGTTTCTATCGGATCCATGGATGCTACTGAATTTTTTATCGCTGGCATCGCACGTGTAGCCCCTTCGTCAACAGGCACGACAAACTTTGGTTCATTTAACCGTTCTGGCAACAATGCCGTCTCCAAATCTTCTTCCATTTCATCTGCCGATTGATAGCGATGTTCAATGTTTTTTGCTGTCGCTTTTAATACAATGTTCTCCAAACTTTGAGGCAATGTTGGAACCGTTTCTCGCAAGGATGGCGTTTCTGTTTGCAAATGCTTTAATGCAATCGACACGGCTGATTCACCTGAAAATGGCAGTTTCCCTGTAATCAATTCATACATCACGATGCCAAGTGAATAAATATCAGATTTTTTATTAGCTGTGCCACCTCTGGCTTGTTCTGGCGATAAATAATGCACAGTTCCTAACACTGAATTTGTTTGTGTATAGGAAGTCGCACTCAACGCCATCGCAATGCCAAAATCAGATATCTTCACATTGCCTTCAGCATCCATCAATACATTTTGCGGTTTAATGTCACGATGAACAATTTGGTTGTGATGGGCGTGAGCTAAAGCAGATGTCAATTGCCTCATGATCTCGACTGCCCGCTCAGACGAAACAGGTGAATGCTCGATTATGTATTCTTTTAAAGTTTCTCCTGGAACATATTCCATCACCAAATAATGAATCGAACCGTCTTCACCTACATCGAAAATATTGACAATATTCGGATGAGCCAAACTCGTAGTAGATAACGCTTCTCTTTGGAAGCGTCTACGCAGTTCTTCTTCATTCGAAAAATCATAACGTAAAATTTTGATTGCGATGTCTCGGTCTAAAATGATGTCATGTGCCAAATAGACATTAGACATACCACCACTACCAATTAATTCTTTGATCTTGTAGCGTCCGTTGATATTTTTACCGATCAACATGGTTACACCACCTCATCCAAAGACGATAAAAGAATTAACGAAATATTATCTTCGCCTCCAAGATCATTGGCTAACGTAATTAACTCTTGACCTTTTTGAGATAGAGGCGCACTAGCACGAACAATAGATGCAAGTTCTTCTTTTGGGATTTTATTGCTTAATCCATCTGAGCACATGAGCAAATAAGAAGCATCTACAAATGAAAAATCAATGATTTGTCTTTCTATCCCGGCTTCTGTTCCAAGTGCACGGACAATCCAATTTTTCTTTGGATGCGCTTCAGCTTCTTCTTGACTGATTTCTCCACTATCAACTAGGACGTTTACATAGGAATGGTCTCGTGTGATTTGTTGGATTGCATCGTTTATAAGATAAGCCCGGCTGTCACCAATATGACATAAAATACCTCCACTTCCTTCAATCAACGCTGCAATCAATGTCGTACCCATTCCTTTGCACTCAGAGTGTTTTGTAGCATGTTCAAAAACGTTTTGGTTGATTGTTTGAATGCGCTTAGAAAGCCATTCCCTTTTATTGTCGAGCGTGCGGAACTCTGTTTCATCGTCTTCTAAAAAATAACGACTCAATTGGTCCACTGTCATTTTACTAGCTACATCTCCAGCTTTATGACCACCCATTCCATCAGCGACAATTGCCAATATCAATCCACTTGGCCGTTTTAATACCGCTACACTATCTTCGTTTACTGCCCGAACTTTTCCCATATCACTTTCAATAACATACTGAAACAAATCACGACACCCCAATCCCTTTAAACTGTTGCTGTCTTTTGGGTCTTTTTAAAAGCAGCGATAAAAAATCCGTCACTTTCATAATCTTGCGGAAACACTTGAACAAAACCTATATGTTTACTATTCATAGCTTTTGGCAATACAGCTTGAATGGTTTCCATCTCCGGATGCTCTTTTAAAAAACGTTCAGCTGTTCCTCTATTTTCAATCGCATCGATCGTACATGTGCTATAAACGAGAATACCATCTTCTTTTAATACACGAGCAGCTTGGTCTAATAACTCAATTTGAATTTCTTGCAGACGGGCAAAGTCTTGCTCTTTTTTTGTGTATTTAATGTCTGGTTTACGTTTGATAACACCTAGTCCACTACACGGAGCATCCACCAGTACGCGATCGAATTTTTCTTCGCCAAATTGCTCAACACTTTGTTTACCATCGCCGACGATTGTCTCAATAATAGTATGTCCAAGTCGTTTGGCATTTTCATCAATTAACTTTACTTTATGTTGGTGCAAGTCTAGTGCATATAAGGTTCCGCGATTATTCATTTTCTCAGCGATATGGGTTGTTTTTCCACCTGGCGCTGCACACATATCAAGCACTGCCATGTCTGGTTCAGCTTGCAGTGCATAGGCTGGAAGCATGGAACTTTCATCTTGAATAGTAATAAAGCCTTTTTCAAAAGTCATCGTACGAGCAGGTTGACCATTGGTAACAATTAAGCATTCCGGAATCAACTTGCTCGGTACCGCTTTTAACTCTTCTGATTCAAGCATTTCAATAGCTTCTTCCACAGTCGCTCGGACAGTATTGACACGCACCGTTTGAGATGGCGTTTTGTTGTTTTCAAGCGCCATTTCACGTGTTTTTTCCAATCCAAATTGCTCGGCCCATCTTCGGATCATCCATTCTGGATGACTTGTTTCAATAGAAATTTTTTCATATGGATCACTTATCGTATTAAATGAACGAACGCCGTTTCTTTGCACCGAACGGAGCACGCCATTGACTACAGAAGCAACACCTCCGTGACCACGTCGTTTAGCGATTTCAACTGCTTCGTGAACAACTGCATGCGGTGGAATCCGATCTAAATAAACAATTTGATAAAGTGAAAGTCTTAGTAAAACTTTCACCCAAGGCTCGATTTTCCCTTTTAGATAAGGTTCTAAATAATAATCTAACGTCATTTGATGTTGCAAAGTACCGTACGTAATTTCCGTTAACAAGCCTTTGTTTTTAGTAGCAATCCCGAAACTTTCAATTGTTTGGTGAAGTAAAAGATTGCTATAAGCTTGTTTGTTTTCAACTGCCCACAGGATTGAAAAAGCGGCATCGCGCACATTGCCTTGAAGTTTTTTGTTTTTCATTCGAATAAATCTCCTACCTGGATTTTAGGTCCTTTTAAATACTCTTTTGCTGTCATGCGTTTTTTTCCAGCTGGTTGCAAGTCTGTAATTGCTAGTATGCCATCACCAGTTTGCACTAAAATGGCATCTTCAGTCGTGCTAACCACTTGCCCTACTTGACCATTTTCAGTAGATGACGTTTTTTCTGTCCACCAAATTTTCATGTTGGCTTGATTAAAGCTGGTATATGCTACTGGCCATGGATAGAGTCCACGCACTTGATTGTAAATCGCTCTAGCAGATTTTGACCAATCGATCCGCTCTTGCTCGCGCGAAATATTTCGCGCATACGTTACAAATTGCTCTTCTTGTGGAATTCGTTTGTTGGTGCCTTCAATAATGGATGGCAGTGTAGCTTTCAATAAATCGCATCCTGCACTACTCAACTTTTCAAACATACTACCAGTGTGATCTTGCTCTTTAATTGGCACGGTTACTTGCGAAATAATATCCCCTGCATCTAATCGGTCCACCATATACATAATGGTAACGCCCGTTTTATCTTGCCCATCAATAATGGCTTGATGAATTGGCGCCCCTCCACGATAAGCTGGCAATAGTGATGCGTGAACATTAATTGCGCCAAGTTTTGGTGCTTCCAATAGTTCACTTGGTAAAATTTGACCAAATGCTGCTGTCACAATCAAATCAGCCTGTAAATCTAGAACACGCTGAAGTTCTTCTTGGTTTTTTAACTTTTCTGGTTGATAAACAGGCAAACCAAGACGTATTGCTTCTTCTTTAACTGGAGTCGCCGTCATGACTTTTTTGCGACCTACAGGACGATCCGGCTGTGTAACGACAGAAACCACTTCATAGCCTTCTTCAATAAGCATTCGCAATATCGGTACTGAAAAGGCAGGCGTTCCCATAAATATAATTTTGGTCAAACCTGCTCCTCCTCTTTTTCTTGCTCACGAATCATTTCATCTAATTCTTCTTGTGTCACATATTTAGTGATTTTGCTAGTAAATAAAATACCATCTAAATGATCCATTTCATGTTGAATGGCACGAGCTTCATAGCCTTCTGCTTCTAACTCATACCACGAACCATCCCGTTCTTGTGCTTTGATTTTAATGTGATCAAAACGTTCTACTTCCCCGAAAATTCCTGGGAAACTTAAACAACCCTCAATATCGGTTTCAGTGCCTTCAAATAGCACCAATTCTGGATTGATCATTTCAATGGGCTCTTGGCCTTCTCTGAAATCAACAATCGCCACTCGCACTGTTTCGCCTACTTGAGGAGCAGCAATGCCAACTCCATCAGATTCAATCATTGTTTCGTGCATATCATCTAATAAAACCGACAATTTTTCATCAAAAACAGTTACTACTTGACAGGTTGTTTCTAATACCTTGTTTGGGTGTTTTACAATTATTCGAATTGACATATATGGTTCCTCTTTTCTTTTACATAACCGACGTAGGATTCATATCAATCGACAGCGTGGCACCTTTTTTTAGCCATTCTGTGCGATGAATTTTAATCAATTGCTGCATGGTGTCGACGAGTTTTGGTTCTTTTTTGTATTTTATCAAACATTGATAACGATATCTATTATTGACACGAGCAATCAGCGATGCTGAAGGTCCGATAATTAACGTATTTGGAGACAGCTGCCTTTTTAAATAACGAACGGTTTGGTCTGCATATTCGGCTACAGTCATTAAATCTTCATGTGTGAATTGTATATTGGCAACAAAGTAGTAAGGGGGATAGCCACTTGCCCGTCGCATGGTCATTTCTCGTTCATAAAACGGTTCATACAATTGATCTTTCGCTAACGTAATAGCGTAATGGTCTGGCGTATACGATTGAACATAGACTGTACCCGGTAACACATCACGACCAGCACGACCACTAACTTGTGTCAGCAATTGATAGGTTTTTTCTGCTGCTCTAAAATCAGGCAAATGAAGCGTGGTATCTGCAGATAACACCCCGACTAGTGTAATGTTCGGAAAGTCTAATCCTTTAGCGATCATCTGTGTACCTAATAAAATGTCTGCTTTGCCTTCACCAAAAGCAGACAGGATTTTTTCGTGTGCGCCTTTACTGCGTGTTGTATCAACATCCATTCGCAATACACGTGCTTCTGGCACCACTTTGGCTAGTTCTTCTTCAACTTTTTGTGTACCAGTTCCGAAAAACCGAATATGTTCACTTTCACATTCGGGACATATTTTTGGAACACGTTCATCATAGCCACAATAATGACATTTCATGGTTTCACTCGATCGATGATACGTTAGAGAAATATCGCAATTCGGACATTGCATAACTATTCCACAATCGCGGCACAACACAAACGATGAATATCCACGTTTGTTTAAAAATAATACCGTTTGTTGTTTTTTTTCGAGACGATCACGAATGGCATCTGCTAATTGAACGGAAAACATCGAGCGATTGCCGTTCCGCAGTTCTTCACGCATATCGACAATGTGAACAGCTGGCAAAGGTTGGTTTTTCGCACGTTTTTCTAGTACTAATAATTCATATACTCCTTTTTGAGCACGAGCATAAGACTCTAGTGAAGGTGTTGCACTTCCTAGTATAACTGGGCAATTATGGTATTCACTTCGCCAAATTGCCATATCACGTGCATGATAGCGTGGAGAATCATCTTGTTTATAACTTGACTCATGTTCTTCATCGAGAATAATTAATCCTAAGTTTTGGAAAGGAGCAAATATCGCTGAACGTGCACCCACCACAACTTTCACTTCTGCTCGTTGAATTTTTCGCCATTCGTCGTATTTTTCACCTGCAGATAATCCACTGTGCAAAACTGCTACTTGATCTCCAAATCGCTCTTTAAAGCGAATTGTCATTTGAGGTGTCAACGAAATCTCGGGTACTAACATGATGGCTTCTTTGCCTTGTTTTAATACTTGATCGATTGTTTGCAAATAAATTTCAGTTTTTCCACTACCAGTAATTCCATGTAATAAGAACGTTTTCTCTGTGTTTAAAGAAGACTCTATTGCATCAAACGCAGATTGTTGAGCTTTCGTCAGTGTTAAAGATGATTTGCGTTCGATTTCAGTTAATAATTGTGGATCGCGGTAAGATTCCATATTGGAAATTTGAGCCGCACCTTTTTCTACTAAGCTATAAATTGTTGGCAACGAAACACTCGCTATTTTTTGAAGTTGAGATGATTCAATTGTCTGTCCCGTATTGCTCAAAAAGTATGCCATTAACTTTGACTGCTGTTTAGCGTTTGCGCGGATTTCAATTGCTTCAAGCGTTTCAACATCATTTGCAATGTGAATCATTCTTATCTTTTTAACAGCTGTTTGCTGTTGAATATCCGTGTCTGCACTAATTGTTCCTTTGTCCATTTCTTTCTTTAATAGCGCATATATATCCACTGCATCTTGCAATCGAATGAACGGTCGCTTTTCGAAGTACGGACGCAACTCTGGAGCGATTGTTTCAAGTGTGTCATTTAATACAAATCGTTTTTCGTATTTTGCCCGTAAAGCGGCTGGAACCATAACTTGCAAAGCATCAATTTCAAAACACACAGTTTGTTTTTTCATCCACTGTGCCATTTGTAGTAATTCTTCATTTAGTACGGGTATTACGTCCATCAGTTCATGAATCGGCTTTAACCGTTTTGGGTCAAAATCTGAAAGCTCTTTAATTTTTGTAATAAATCCAAGTACTTTTCGATTGCCAAACGGCACTTTCACACGCATTCCCGGCTGTGTCAACACTTCAATTTGTTTTGGAATGACATAATCAAAAGGCCGATCAATTGGATGTGCAGCAACGTCAACAATCACTTCAGCGATCATATGGTGTTTCCTTTTCTATAATCATTTCAAACAACTGATGAGCCAATTGTTGTTTCGGCATCATGTCAAAAGCTTGCTCAAAATCATTTTTCCCGTAAACAACAACGCGGTTTGTATCTGATTCAAAACCAGCTTGCGCTTCGCTTACATCGTTTGCGATAATATAGTCTGCGTTTTTTCGCTCTAATTTATCTTTTGCGTATTTACTAACGTTGTTGGTTTCAGCTGCAAAACCGATTAATACTTGATGTGTTTTTTGTTGTCCCAATTGGTTTAGGATGTCAATTGTGCGTTCTAATACAATTGATGACTCACCTTGTTGTTTTTTTATTTTTTGATCGGCGATTTTTTTAGGCCGGTAATCAGCAACGGCTGCTGTTTTGAC
Organism: Planococcus versutus; assembly: GCF_001186155.3. Lineage (NCBI taxonomy): Bacteria > Bacillati > Bacillota > Bacilli > Caryophanales > Caryophanaceae > Planococcus > Planococcus versutus. Next base: position 2,139,093 of record NZ_CP016540.2, read on the forward strand.
CACATAGTCTGCCGTTGCAAAATGAGCTTCTACTGCTTCTAACATCTCTGCTGCACTCTCGACTTGTATACGTGTCACACCACTAGGTACGCTCAGTGAAACAGGTCCACTAATTAATATCGCTTCCGCTCCCATTTCAGCAGCAGCGCTAGCCATCGCATAACCCATTTTGCCACTTGAGAAATTTGTTAAAAAACGGACGGGATCAATTCGCTCTCGCGTAGGTCCTGCTGTAACAACCACTTTTTTACCCGTCAATTTGAGTTCACGTCTAAAATAAGTTTCTACCAACTGCGTAATTTTCTCAGGTTCTTCTAAACGGCCTTTGCCGACATAACCACAAGCGAGAAAGCCTTCAGATGGTTCGATAAAACGGATACCATCTTCATGAAGCTGTTGAATGTTGCGTTTGACTGCAGGATGATCATACATGTGAACATTCATTGCTGGTGCAATCCAAATAGGCGCCGTTGCAGCAAGCAAAGTCGTTGTTACCATATCATCGCCAATGCCATTTGCTAATTTACCAATCACATTCGCCGTTCCAGGTGCGACAATAATCAATTCCGCCCAATCCGCTAAATCGATGTGCGCAATGACAGATGAATCTTTTTCGTCAAACGTGTCTGTGAAAACATCATGTCTTGACATCACCTGAAAAGTTAACGGTTGCACGAATTGCTGCGCTGATTGGGTCATAATCACTTTTACAGAAGCACCTGCTTGAGACAGTTTACTTACGAGCGCAACCGCTTTGTAGACAGCAATTCCTCCACTGACACATAGTAGAATTTTTCGATTCTCCAACAACTCAATACACCCTTTCTAAACAACAAACTCCCAAAGAACAAATTTGCTCTGGGAGTCGTCAATTGCGATTAATGGTTAAATTTCGTCTTCGTAAATTGCAAATTCATCTTGTTTTTCTGGTACTAAGACACCAGCAGCTACTTCTTCAAGCGCTTTTCCAACTGATTTAACTGAAGTGTACGAATCTAATTTTTCGTCACCATTTTCATGTAATTGGCGCGCACGTTTAGAAGCAAGTGCTACCAATGAGTATTTCGAATCGATTCGGTTTTTTAGTTTGTCAACAGATGGGTATAACATTAAACATTCTCCTTTAGCATATCAAAATAGCGTTTCTCAACGCGTTCACGCTTGCAATGTTCTGCAATAATAATAGCATTGATTCGGTTACAGGCATTTTCAACTTCATCATTTTCTACTACGTAATCATATAAATTCATCATTTCAAGTTCTTGACGTGCAGCCTGTAATCGACAAGCAATCACTTCATCTGACTCAGTTCCTCGACCCACTAGTCGCTCTTCTAGTTCGGATAGGCTTGGTGGAGCTAAAAAGATAAACAAGCCATCTGGAACTTTTGAACGAACTTGTGCAGCACCTTGCACTTCAATTTCTAAAAACACATCACGACCTGCATCGCGCATTTTGTTTACATATTCGAGCGGTGTCCCATAATAATTTTCTACAAACTCTGCAAATTCCAGCAACTGTCCTTGTTCAATCAGGGATTCAAACTCACTTCGCGTTTTAAAGAAATAGTCGACTTCGTCGATTTCTCCTTCACGCGGAAATCTTGTCGTCATCGATATTGAGTATTCATAATTTGTGTTTGGCTGTGAGAACAGCTCTTTTCGTACCGTGCCTTTTCCAACACCCGAAGGTCCTGATAGGACAATCAGCAGTCCACGTTGGTTTCTCATTTTATCCCTCATTTGCCTTGTCGTTATTTTCATCAACGGCTCTTTGACATAACTTTTTTGAATCAGCTAGCTTAATGATACAATCCGCGTATACTTTAATGCAATTCGGTTGACCGATTAACATAATTTATACAATCTGAGAACATTTCTGCTTTCTGTCGAACATTTTATCATTAGTTTAGACTGATCGTTATTCTTCGTTTTCTACCTAACTGTCTTATTATATCATATTACACGGAGAAAATGATAAGATGGAACAAAACGATTTGAAAGAGGGATATTTAATGGCATTTGATGGATTATTCACCAAATCGATGACGAGTGAATTGCAACAACTCGTTACCGGTAGGATTTCAAAAGTTCATCAGCCTAACCAGCTTGAACTACTTTTACACATTCGCGCGCAAGGAAAAAATCATAAACTGTTAATCTCGATTCACCCATCGTATTCGCGTATCCATTTAACAGCTGAAGCTAATGTTAACCCATCTGAACCACCTATGTTCTGTATGCTGTTACGCAAACATATTGAAGGCGGCGTCATCACTGAAATTGCCCAGTACGGAATGGATCGTCTGATCATGTTAAAAATCAAAGCAAAAAACGAAATTGGAGACGATATCGAACGCGAACTTCACGTTGAAATGATGGGTCGGCATTCGAACGTTATTTTAATCGATGCAGAACGTACAATGATTCTCGACAGCTTAAAACATTTACCACCAAGCGTCAACTCTTATCGAACTATTTTACCGGGACAGCCGTACATCTTCCCGCCTGCTCAAGAAAAGCAAGATCCTTATGAGTCAATTGAAGAATTAGCTCAAACAGAGCCAAGCGAAATTGTTAGCCAATTTTCTGGCTTTTCACCATTAAATGCACGTGAACTTGCATACCGTTTAGCAACAGCCGAAAACAAATTGGAAACCACAAAAATGTTTCTAGCTGATTTTTCAAGCGCACAGCCGACCGGTTATTATGTTGAGCATGAAGGAAAAAGTTTCTTTTCTGCATCTCAACTCACCTACATCGCCGAAAATGGCTTGCCTTTTTTAACACTTGGCGAGTTGCTCGACAGAATGTATTATGCTAAAGCCGAACGCGACCGTGTTAAACAACAAGCGGGTGATTTGGAAAGATGGTTACAAAACGAAATTGCCAAGTTGAAACTCAAATTAAAGAAATTGAAAAAAGAACAAGATCAAGCTGAAAAACGTGACGTTCTTCAATTGAATGGTGAACTGATCATGGCAAACCTTCACCGCATTAAAAAAGGTATGAAGGAAATTGAAGTCGATAATTATTACAACGATGAAAAAGTAACTATTGCGCTTGACCCGCGAAAAACGCCAATTGATAATTCGCAACGTTATTATTCGCGCTACCAAAAAGCAAAAATTGCTGTTGTTAAAACACAAGAACAAATCAATAAAACCATTGAAGATATTGAGTACTTTGAAACTTTAATGTCTCAAGTTCAACAAGCTGGAATTTCAGATATTGAAGAAATTCGTGAAGAATTAGCTGAACAAGGCTTTATGAAAGCGCAGAAGTCTAAGAAAAAGAAAAAACCTACAAAACCAACTGTAGAAGCGTACGTGTCTTCTGCAGGAACAGCCATTTCGGTTGGTAAAAACAATAAACAAAATGATTATGTGACATTCAAAGTTGCAACAAAATCTGATACATGGCTTCATACGAAAGACATTCCGGGATCCCATGTTATTATTCATGATAATGATCCAGACGAAGAGACAATTCTAGAAGCTGCAACCATTGCGGCTTACTTTAGTAAAGCAAGAGGATCTTCTTCTGTTCCTGTAGATTATACAGAAGCACGTCACGTGAAAAAACCAAATGGTTCAAAACCTGGATTTGTCACGTATTTCGAACAAAAAACAGTATTTGTAACACCTGATGAAGAATTAGTTATTAAGTTGAAAAAATAGTTTATACACCGGAGAGCTTTTTGCTTTTCGGTTTTTTAATATTTTTTATACTAAATTATTAATTAGTATTTTATGAGTTTACATAATAATAATATAGTAAAAAAAAGAATTTTCTTCCAATTAGTGCTTAAAGTATTGCTCTATACAAGAGTAAATGCTATGTTCTTAAAGGATTTAATTTTAAGGGGGCTTTAAAAAATGATTACTTATTACCCAAAGAAAAAAACAATTTTCACCATGGGTGCAGCCGCAGTTTTGCTTATAACTGGTTGCACAAACGAAGAAAAGACAGCCGAAAAAGAACAAACAGCCTGGGATGTCATTCAAGAAGAAGGATCTTTAACAGTAGCTACATCTGGAACTTTACTTGCCACTTCTTTTCGTGATGCAGAATCTGATGAGTTGACGGGCTTTGAAGTAGAAGTTGTTCGAGAATTGGGCGAACGTTTGGAATTAGATATTGAATTTAAAGAGCTTGGCTTTGATGAAATGTTGACAAGTGTAAACACGGGCCAAATCGATCTTGCCGCCAATGATATTGAAATTACGGAAGATCGAGCAAAAGAGTTTATTTTTTCAACACCGATTAAGTATTCTTACGGCACAGCAGTTGTTCGTAAAGATGATTTATCCGGCATTTCCAGTTTAGAAGATCTACCAGGTAAAAAAGCAGCTGGAGCTTCGACGTCCATTTACATGGAAATCGCACGTGAGTATGGTGCGGAAGAAGTGACGTACGACAACGCTTCAAACGAAGTTTATTTAAGAGACGTTTCAATTGGTCGCACAGATGTTATTTTAAATGATTATTATTTATCGACGTTTGGTGTTGCTGCTTTCCCAGAACTAAACATTACTATTCATCCGGACATTAAATACGCGCCTTCAGAAGTAGGTTTAGTTATGAACAAAGACAATACAGAACTTGCAGAACACGTGAATCAAGCGATAGAAGAAATGCTTGAAGATGGAACAATTACCGAAATATCAGAAGAATTTTTTGGCGGCGCAGACGTTTCTGTTAAACCTGATATAGAAGAACAATAAGCAGGAGGTTGTCCCATGAATGACATTGAATGGGGATTATTGTTTGACCCGGAATTGGCGTTGAATTCTTTACCTTATGTACTTGAAGGAATTGGCTATACCTTGCTGATTTCAGTCGTCAGTATGATCGTAGGGATCATCATCGGATTTTTCTTATCGCTTGCTCGAACATCTCAATTAAAAGTTTTGCAGTTTCCTGCGCGCCTCTATATTTCGTTTATGAGAGGTGTGCCGATTCTGGTTATCTTATTTTTACTTTATTTCGCGTTGCCTGTTGTCGGTATTGAATTTACAGCCGTTCAAGCCGCATTAATTGGATTCTCGCTCAATAGTGCAGCTTATATCGCAGAAGTTTTCCGGTCCTCATTGGCATCCGTTGATAAAGGGCAATGGGAATCATCGAAAGCCCTTGGGTTAACTTATTGGCAATCGATGCGGCGCATTATTTTGCCCCAGTCTATTCGAATTGCGTTGCCTCCCTTATCCAACGTTTACTTGGATTTAATCAAAGCATCTTCTTTGGCTGCGATGATTACGGTGCCGGAAATTTTCCAAAAAGCGCGAATTGTAGGTGCACGTGAATATGATTTATTAACGATGTTGATTTTAGTAGCGCTTATTTACTGGGCGATTTGTTCAATCATGACGATTTTGCAAAACTATCTTGAAAAACGTTACGCTGATTACATTTAAAAAGCATCCGGAGATTTTTCTCTCGGATGCTTTTTCGATTGATTGCATTCACAATTCCTGCGTATAGAGAACTTCTCACATACGGCCATTCAGCCTATAAAGCTGCCATCATACAGGAAATTCGTCGTCTCGGTTTGCTTTACTGAGAGTTGAAAAAGATTTTTCAAGCCGTTCGATAACGAATCAAATAGGGCAATGCCATTAAGTTAACAAGAAGTACCAGGAATCCAATAAACATCAACAGCTGCATGCTTATTGAAGGCGAAAAAAAAGTGAATATACCTATCGGCCCAACGACTAAAAAAGAAGCCAAAATACGGGATGAAAACCGAATGTGATAGCGTTTTTTGCAAGTGCGACACGTTATCGGTTTGTATGCTAACGCTACCGATTTACTGACTTGTTTCCATGTAAATGGCGTATGACAAACTTCGCAAGTCTGCATTAATGATTTTCCTTTAGTTTGTCCACATATTGTTTAGCGTCTAAGAGAGACCAACCGAACTCTTCACGAGTTCGTTTCACCGCTTCAACCATTTTCCCTTTTTGTAGCAATTCTCGAAGTTCGTCATTTACATCAGGCTCTTTCCATTCTTCGCCTTGCTGTATTTGTGTTAGCTGTTTTTCAAGTTGACGCACTCTTTTTTCTAATGCCTTGATTTGTTTCTCTGAAGCCATATAAAGTAAATAGCCTGATACATAGACAGCTCCCAAAATGATCAGTATCCACGATACATCCATTTGCTACACCCCTAAGTTTTTATTTCCACGTTGATAAAATGCATCCATTTCTTCTTTTGGCACCAATGCGCCTCCCGTTGCCCATACAATATGCGTGGCTGTATTCATTGGTATTTTATTAGCTTGTGCGTAATCGCTTGCTTGAACTTTCAACGGTCCGAGTAAACCAGCTGTTGCAGAAGGTTCGACGAAAATTTCTTCACTGTTTGCCAAAAGCGCTAATAAAAAAAACAGTTCTTGATCTTCTATCGTATACATTCCACTAACTGTTTTTTCACTAATACTCGAGGCAAAACTAGAAGGTCTTCCTACTGCTAGTCCATCACCTTCTGTAACATTGTTAATACCGAAATCTTGGACACAAACTTTTTCTTTCTCACCCGTCATTAAACCAATAAGCACTGCTGGAGAATGTGTCGGTTCTACAAAAAAGCAATGAACCGCATCACCCAAAACTTGCTTCAGTCCGAAAGCAATTCCTCCCGGCGCACCTCCTACTCCGCAAGGTAAGTACACAAATAGCGGATGCTTGGCGTCAACTTGGATATTTTGATCAGTAAGTTGTTGTTTGAGTCGAAAAGCAGCTACACTATAGCCTAAAAACAAATGCTTAGATTTTTCGTCATCAACAAAATAAGCCCCTGGTTTGGCTAACGTTTCGCTTCGTCCAGCTGAAATAGCCTCACTAAAACCACCTTTAAATTCTACAACAGTGGCACCTTTTTCACGTAATAATTCTTTTTTCCACGCTTTTGCGTCTGAAGACATATAAACAGATACTTGGAATCCGAGTTTAGCACTGATGATGCCAATGCTGAGTCCAAGGTTTCCTGTAGAACCTACCCCGATGGAGTATTGACTGAAAAACTGTTTGAATTTTTGTGAGGAAAACTGCTCGTACGATTGCTGGCTTGAAATAATGCCTGCTTTTTCAGCTAATTTCTCTGCATGATGCAATACTTCATAAACACCACCGCGTGCTTTAATCGATCCAGCAATTGGCAATTCGTTATCACATTTTAAGTATAGCCGACCTTCAATTTCTCCCTCAAACTGTTTGTTCAATTGCTCTTTCATTCTAGCTACCTCACGCAGTGGGGATTCCACAATTCCATTTACCTTTGCTGTGTCTTGAAATTGAGCTGCTAGAAAAGGAGCAAACCTCTGCCAAAGTTGCTCTGCTTTCTCCATATCAGCGAGGTTCACTGGCAAATCGGTCATATCAGCCAGTTTTTGGAGTTTAGGATTTAACCATACAACCGACTCTAAGTTCATAATCGGTTTAAGTAAAGGATTGCATGAAATCCAGTCGTTTAGTTGTTGTAGTTCAATGCTCATAGAAATCCCCTTCCGTTCAAGTCATCTGATATTTTCATCATACAGGAGACCATAAAAAGAGTCATCTCTCCATGTTCTTTTCACTGACTTAAAGATAACCGACTTAATCCTTTAGTAAGTCCTACCAATGCAAGTCCAATCAAAAAGAGTACCCACCACTGAATTTGAATGATCGGACCGATTCCATCAAAAAAATAACCAACACCCAGTATAAAAGCAAAAGCAATCATGCCATATAATCCAGATACAACATAAATTTTCCATTCTTGAATTTCTGGTTTAAAAACAGAAGTACGAATAAGACGGAAAATGATAAATAAGCCAATAACACCAACTAAAACTATGGCCAGAAAAATTATTGAAATGCTTCCTAAAGCGAAATCATTATCTATGGAAGTGAATACTGAAATAATCCCATTTAAAACTCCATACGTAAGTGTAAACCAACCTGCTAACCCAAGCGTGAATGATGTTGCTTGCAAAATAACATTTCGTTTATTCTCTTTCGGCATATTTGCAATGAGCTCATCTGCATAAGCTTCTGGGGAATCGCCGAACAAATCCGTAGCATCTTTGCCGTTTCTTTGCGCTTCAATTAAATGATCCAATAAATCCATCAACAGCTCTTCTGCTGCACGCTCATCCACTCGAAGGTCTGTTCGGATATACAGCAATAAATCTTCGTAAAGTTTCTCGTTTTCAGAAGTTAAAAGCTTTCTTTTATCGTTATTTTCCTTAATCAGTTTAGTCGTTCCTCTCATCGTGTCCACCTCTTTTCAGTAGTTGGCTGACTGGCTCGGCAATTTGAAGCCATTCAAAAGCCATTTGCGCTAACTCCGCTTTTCCTTCCTCGGTCAAAAAATAATACTTACGATTCGGCCCTGCTGCAGAAGGCCTCATTTCACCACGGATAAAGCCGTTTTTCTGTAGCCGAAGCAACACGGGATAAATAGTGCCATCACTAATGTCTGGTAACCCGATTCCTTGCAACTTTTGCGAAAGTTCATAGCCATAGACCGGTTGCTCTTCCACTACAGCCATTACACACGCTTCTAAAACTCCTTTTAGCAATTGGCTTCTAAGAGCCATATCGGTCTCTCCTTTCGGTACTATGTAATACAAGATAGTACCTCAAAAAAACAACTACTTTGCATTACCAACTAGTTGTTTTTATTGTAATCAGTTTATTCATTTATGTCAACAATTTCAACATAGAAAAAAACCGACCAATTGGCCGGCTTTACAAAGTTCCTGCTTTTAACTTTTCATGCCAATCTGCAAGCATCGGCAGTTCGTCTTCACTAATAGCACCTGTACTCAATGCCTGTTCAACAAGCGCTGGGAAATCCGTTAGCGTATGGAACGTATAACCTGCTCCTGTGATGGTCTCAATTGACTGTGGCAAATCGTACGTAAAAATCGCAACAATTCCAAGTACGTCAAAACCTGCTGCTTCTAACGCTTGTGCTGCTTGTAAGACAGAGCCGCCTTTAGAAATCAAGTCTTCTACGACTACTACTTTTTGACCTTTTTCGATTTTGCCTTCGATCATATTTGTTTGCCCGTGTTCTTTCGCTTTTGAACGGACGTAAACCATTGGCAGTTCAAGTAAATCACTAACCCAAGCCGCATGCGGAATACCTGCAGTGGCAGTTCCTGCGACCACTTCACAGTCAGGATAATATTCGTTAATGGTTTCTGCTAGACTGGCAGCAATGTCTTTGCGTACTTTTGGGTAAGACATTGTCAATCGGTTATCACAGTAAATCGGTGACTTAACGCCTGACGCCCAAGTAAAGGGATCTTGCGGACGCAATTCGACTGCGCCAATAGATAGTAAATGATTTGCTACTTTTAACTTCATTGGTGTCCACTCCATTCTGTTGCAATCTGGCTGTAACTTTCTGATGGGTTGTCAGCTTTTGTAATGGCTCGACCGACCACAATATGACTAGAACCTTTTTCACGCGCTTGCGCTGGAGTCGCGATGCGTTTTTGATCGTCTGCTGACACTGCGGCAGGTCGAATGCCTGGTGTAACACGTAAAAATTCTTGACCACAAGCATCTCTTATAGCTTGTGCTTCTAGTACGGAACAAACGACACCGTCTAATCCTGCTTGCATGGCACGTTTTGCGTAATGCAATACAGATTCTTCCAGGCTAACATAAATCCATTGATCTTCGTGCATCTGTTTTTCACTAGTCGAAGTCAATTGTGTCACAGCAATCAGTTTTGTATCACTATCCGCTAGTCCGCGTTTAGCTGCTTTCATCATCTCAAGTCCTCCTGCAGCATGAACATTGACCATGTCCACCCCAAGTTTAGACAAGCCCCGCATAGCAGATTCGACAGTATTTGGAATATCGTGCAGCTTCAAGTCCAAGAAAATTTCATGACCGAGCGATTTGATGTAACGGATGAGCTCCGGTCCTTCTTGGTAATAAAGCTCCATGCCTACTTTGACAAAAAGCGGTTCAGAAAACTGTGCTAAAAATTCTTCTACTTGTTGTTTGGATGCAAAATCTAAAGCAATAATGGGTTTATTCACAGACGATGACTCCTTCCGACAAGTTGTTCGACTGAATCAAATCCAAGTTCGTGCAAGTGTTCTGGTAGTTGCTTTATTATTTCTGGACAGACAAATGGATTGACGAAATTGGCTGTTCCGACCGCCACAGCGCTCGCGCCGGCTGATAAAAAGTCGATGACATCGTCCACATTTGTTACCCCGCCCATACCGATAATTGGCAGCTTAGTATGCTGACTAACTTCGTAAACCATCCGTAAAGCGACCGGTTTAATAGCAGGCCCTGACAAGCCACCTGTAATATTGGCGATAATCGGACGTCCAGTTTTCGTATCCATGCGCATGCCGAGTAATGTATTAATCATCGTAATGCCATCCGCACCACCTTCTTCGACTGCTTTGGCGATTGACACGATATTCGTCACGTTCGGCGACAATTTAACATAAACCGGCACAGCAGACACTTCTTTTACAGCACGCGTTAACTCACGGGCTACGTCTGGATCGGTACCGAACGTGATGCCGCCTTGCTTAACGTTTGGACACGAAATATTGATTTCCAGTGCATGAACATTTGGTGCTTGTGAAATAGCTTTCGCGACTTCGACATAATCTTCTGTCGTCGTTCCCGCTACATTGGCAATGATCGGCACGTCGTACTTTTCTAACCATGGTAATTCTTGACCGGCTACTTTTTCAAGGCCAGGATTTTGTAAACCGATAGCGTTTAGCATGCCCGACGCTGTTTCTGCAACTCGCGGAGTCGGATTACCAAGACGCATTTCAACGGTCGTTGCTTTGATCATGATGGCACCAAGCTGCGACAAGTCGTATAATTGTGCATACTCTTTACCAAAACCGAAACAGCCAGAAGCTGGCATGATTGGGTTTTTTAAGTTGAGCCCTGGAAGTTTAACTGTTAAATCAATCATGTAATCACCACTCCTGCTGGAAATACCGGTCCATCTGAACACACTTTGATGTAATCCGTTTCGCTTTTCGTTGTTCGGCATACGCAAGCGAAGCATGCTCCGATGCCGCAGCCCATTCGTTGCTCATACGATAAGAACCCTTTTTTCTGTGGATACGCCCATTGCACCGCTTCAAGCATCGCAGTTGGTCCACAGCTATAATAGGTATCAAAATCTGTTGGCAACTCGTTGAGGATATGCGTCACAAACCCTTGCGTACCATGAGATCCATCAACTGTCGCAATATGTGTATCGCCAAGTTCGCGAAACTTATCTTCATAAAAAACGGCTTGCTTGCTTTCAAATCCCAGGATATGGACCGTTTCGATACCGCGCGCGTTTAACTGTTTGGCGAGTTCATATAGCGGTGGAACACCGATTCCTCCGCCAATCAAATACGCTCTTTTCACAGCTTCTTCTACCGGAAAGCCGTGTCCGAGTGGTCCGAGTACGTCTAAGGTATCACCCGCTGTTTTTTCAGCCAATAACTGTGTTCCACGTCCTTCTGCTCGATAAATCATTGTAAATTGCGAAGCTTCTAGATCGATTGAAGCCACTGAAATTGGGCGACGCAACAAAGGCTCAAAACTATCAGCCACGCGAATATGGACAAATTGTCCGGGTTCTGCCATTTCATTGGCAAGAGTCCCTTTTACAGTTAGTTCAAAAATGTGATGGGCGATTTGCTGCTGCTTGATAATTTGCATACGTTCTTGTTTGATCATATGCCTGCCCCCATTTCCTCCGCTGAGAAAGTCATTGATTCGATAACACGTAACATCGCTTCTGCTGTATCCAGCGAAGTTAGACAAGGAATGCCGTTCTCAACCGATTCACGGCGAATGCGAAAGCCGTCACGTTCTGGTTGTTTGCCTTTTGTTAAGGTATTGATGACGATTTGCGTGTCGCCGTTTTGAATAACATCGAGCAAAGTTTTGCCTTCAGACCCAATTTTGCCGACTGGTGCAACGATGATTCCCGCTTCTTCGAAAGCTTTGGCTGTTCCGCCAGTTGCCATAATTTGATAGCCGATTGCTTTAAAGCGTTTTGCTAAACCGATCGCTTCTTCTTTATCTTTATCGGCTACTGTTAGTAGCACTGTGCCATGATCTTTTACTTCCATGCCCGCTGCTGCTAATCCTTTATACAACGCTTTTTCAAGTGTTGTGTCTTTGCCCATCACTTCTCCAGTAGATTTCATTTCTGGCCCGAGTGTAATATCAACACGGCGTAACTTGGCAAAAGAAAAGACCGGTACTTTGACGAATACTCCTTTTGAAATTGGTGCAAGTCCTGGTGTAAAACCTTGGTCAACGATGCTTTGCCCTAAAATTGCTTTTGTCGCAATATTAGCCATTGGAATTGATGTAATTTTGCTCATAAACGGCACTGTTCGACTTGATCTTGGATTGACTTCAATCACAAAGACTTCACCTTTTGAAATAACATACTGGATATTCAATAAGCCGATGATGTTCAATCCTTTTGCTAATCGTGTGGTGTAGTCAACGAGTGTATCAAGTAATTCTGTTGAAATATTTTGTGTTGGGTAAACTGCGATCGAGTCGCCCGAGTGAACGCCTGCACGTTCAATATGTTCCATGATCCCCGGAATTAAGACATGTTCACCATCTGAAATGGCATCGACTTCAATTTCGATTCCTGTTAAGTAACGGTCGACTAGTACCGGGTGTTCTGGACTCGCTTCTACTGCGTGTTCCATATAATATTTCAAGTCTTCTTCGTTGTAAACGATTTCCATTGCGCGTCCTCCAAGTACATACGAAGGACGAACGAGTACCGGATAACCGATATCCGCAGCGATAATGATGGCTTCGTCTGCATTAACAGCCGTTTTTCCTAAAGGTTGTGGAATGCCGATTTCGTGCAAAGCTGCTTCGAATTTGTTGCGATTTTCTGCTCTGTCTGTATCTTCTAGTGAAGTTCCTAAAATTTTAACACCGTTTTGCTCAAGTTTTTCAGCTAAGTTAATGGCTGTCTGTCCGCCGAATTGAACGACAACTCCTTTTGGCTGCTCCAGATCGACAATATGCATAACATCTTCGATTGTCAGCGGTTCAAAATACAATTTATCGGAAATCGAGAAATCGGTTGAAACGGTTTCCGGATTATTGTTGACGATTATCGCTTCGTAACCCGCTTCTTTAATCGCCCATACAGAGTGCACCGTCGCATAGTCGAATTCAACGCCTTGACCGATACGGATTGGGCCTGAACCGAGAACAATGACCGACTCTTTGTCTGTTTTTACTGACTCATTTTCATCTTCATACGTGCCGTAAAAATAAGGCGTTTCCGATTCAAACTCTGCCGCACATGTATCGACCATTTTGTAAACCGGCATTAATTTTTGTTCTTTGCGCCAGTTATACACTTGCTGTTCAGTGGTATTCCATAGCTTCGCGATTGTCCGGTCTGCAAAACCTAAACGTTTGGCGCGTCTCGCTGTGTCGTAATCAAATGGTGCATTTTTCAAATTTTCTTCGTATTTTACGATGTTTTCGAATTTCTTTAAGAAGAATAAATCGATTTGGCTCCATTCATTGATGGTTTCAATCGTCACTCCGCGGCGAAGTGCTTCGCCGATAAAGAATAAACGCTCATCTCCTGCGCGGCAAATACGTTTTTGAATCCATTCATCACTCATGCTATCCGCATTTTTTAACTCTAAGTGGAATTGCCCTGTTTCTAATGAACGGACAGCTTTTAAAATAGACTCTTCGAATGTACGACCCATTGCCATTACTTCGCCTGTTGCTTTCATTTGCGTTCCTAGATTGCGTTTGGCTGATTCGAATTTATCAAACGGCCAGCGTGGAATTTTTGTTACCACATAATCAAGCGCCGGCTCGAATGCAGCATAGGTGCGGCCAGTAACTGGGTTCATCATTTCATCTAAAGTTAAACCGACAGCAATTTTTGCCGCTAGTTTCGCAATTGGATAACCTGTCGCTTTTGACGCCAGCGCTGAAGAACGACTGACACGCGGATTTACTTCGATAATGTAGTAGTTAAAACTAAATGGATCTAATGCCAACTGAACGTTGCAGCCACCTTCGATTTTCAATGCGCGAATAATTTTCAAGGATACATTACGCAGCATTTGGTACTCACGGTCTGATAAAGTTTGGCTTGGCGCGACAACGATCGAATCACCTGTGTGGATACCGACTGGATCAATGTTTTCCATGTTACAAACAACAATTGCTGTATCGTTTTTATCACGCATTACTTCGTACTCGATTTCTTTAAAGCCGGCAATTGATTTTTCTAGTAAACATTGTGTAACCGGGCTGTATTTTAAGCCGCTCGCAACAATTTCTTTCAGCTGTTCGTAATTTTCGCAAATGCCTCCGCCTGTTCCACCTAGTGTAAAAGCAGGACGCACAATAACTGGATAACCGATACGATCAACGAAATTTTCAGCTTCTGCCATATTGTGAATAATATCCGAATCTGGAACGGGTTCGCCAAGTTCGTTCATCAGCGTTCGGAACAAGTCACGATCTTCTGCTTTATGAATGGCTTCAAGCTTCGTGCCTAAGATTTCGATATTCAACTCATCTAGAATGCCTGACTCATCAAGTTCGATTGCCATATTCAGTCCAGTTTGTCCGCCAAGTGTCGGCAATAGTGCATCGGGACGTTCTTTCCGCAAGATGCGGCTAACAAATTCCAGTGTAATCGGCTCGATATAGACTTTATCTGCAATTTCAGTGTCTGTCATGATTGTCGCTGGATTCGAGTTGATCAAGATAACGCGGTAGCCTTCTTCTTTTAATGCAAGACATGCTTGTGTTCCTGCATAGTCAAACTCTGCTGCTTGTCCGATGACAATAGGACCTGATCCGATGACGAGTATACTTTGAATGTCTTGTCTTTTAGGCATGTTGGTGCTCCTTTCGAGTTGCGTTCATAACATCAATAAAGCGGTCGAATAAGTAGTTTGAGTCTTCCGGTCCGGGTGATGATTCTGGGTGGTATTGAACTGTGAAAGCTGGATAATCTAAGTGTGCCAAGCCTTCATTTGTATCATCATTTAATGCACTATGCGTTACTTTTAGACGAGTTCCTTGTAAGGTATCTTCATCCACAGCGTAGCCATGGTTTTGTGATGTGATTTCGATTTTGCCTGTGACTAAGTCGCGTACTGGATGATTGCCTCCGCGATGTCCGAATTTCAATTTGAACGTGTCTGCACCACAAGCTCTTGCGAACAATTGATGACCTAGGCAGATGCCGAAGATTGGAACTTGGCCAAGTAGTTCGCGTACCACGTCTACACATTCTTCTACATCTTTTGGATCTCCAGGGCCATTTGATAACATAACGCCATCAGGTCCCCAAGCAAGAATTTCTTTTGATGACGTGTTATAAGGAACGACAATGACGTCGCAATCGCGGTTGTTAAGTTCGCGTAAAATGCCATGCTTCATGCCGTAGTCAATTAATACAACGCGTTTGCCACGACCAGGGCTTGGATAAGGACGTGCTGTTGAAACTTGCGCCACTTGGTCGCTTGGCAAAATCGTTTCTTCGAGCGTCTTCACGACTGCTGCTAATTGAACTTCTTCACCGGCTGCTGTTAAGACTCCTTTGATGGCGCCTTTTGAGCGGATTAAACGTGTCAGTTTACGTGTATCAATACCTGAAATCCCAGGAATGTTTTTTGTTTTGAATAATTCGTCTAAAGTTGACTTATTTCTGAAATTGGATGGAAACTCGGCAAGTTCGCGAACGACCATTCCTTTAACTGCTGGTTCAATCGATTCGAAATCGTCACTATTAATGCCGTAGTTGCCGATTAATGGGTAGGTCATCGTGACAATTTGTCCGCAGTAAGAAGGATCCGATAAAATTTCCTGATAACCCGTCATACTCGTATTAAAAACGATTTCTCCGACAGAAGCACTGTCGCTTCCAAATGCTGTTCCTTCAAATACCGTACCGTCTTCTAAGATTAAATAACGTTTCATTAATTTTCCTCCTCCTGCCATACGATTTCTCCACTAAAAATAGTCATTACCGGCCATCCTGTACATTTCCAGCCACCAAATGGTGTATTGCGACCTTTCGATAAAAATGTATTTACTTGAATTTCTTGTTCTTTTTCCAGATCCAGCAATACTAAATCTGCTACTTGACCTGTTTCTAATTTGCCATAGGGCAAGTTAAACGTTTCGCTCGGTTTGATCGTCAACCAGTCGATTAATTGTTGTAACGTCCATGTACCATTTTTAACAAATTTGCTGTAGAGCAATGGAAATGCTGTTTCAAAACCGACGATTCCAAACATCGAGCCATTCATGCCATTTGTTTTTTCTGCCGCTGTATGTGGTGCATGGTCTGTCGCAATAAAGTCTAGTGTGCCGTCAAGCAAACCTTCGTGTAGCGCTTGCCAATCTTCCTTTGCACGTAGTGGCGGGTTCATTTTGTAATTGGCATCGTCCGCTGGAATATCATCTTCTGTTAACAGCAAATGGTGAGGTGTAACTTCAGCTGTTACGCGAACTCCTGCACGTTTTGCGTCGCGAATGACGCGAACTGATTCTTTTGTGCTGACGTGGCAGACGTGGTAATGTGCGCCTGCTGCTTCTGCTAGTAAAATGTCGCGTGCAATATGCACCGATTCAGCAACCGCTGGAATGCCTTTAAGCCCAAGTTCTCTACTGCGCTTACCGTCGTGCATGACACCATCATAAATCAAGCTATTGTCTTCGCAATGCGCAACGACTGCCATGTCGATTTTCGCTGCTTCTTGCATCGTTTCGTACATCATTCCCGCTTCTTGAATGCCGACACCATCATCCGTAAAAGCGAAAGCACCGTTTTCTTTTAGTTCCTGTAAGTTCGTGCGTTCTTTTCCTGCTTCTCTAATGGTAATTGAAGCATATGGCAAAACTCGGATAAGCGCATTTTTTTCGATCAATCCGTTGACCAGTTGAAGATTTTCTTTCGTATCCGGAACAGGACGTGTGTTTGGCATCGCACAAATCGTAGTAAAGCCGCCTTTTGCTGCTGAACGCGTTCCGCTTTCGATGGTTTCTTTTTGCTCCCCACCCGGTTCACGCAAATGTACGTGGATATCAACGAACCCTGGTGCGACCATTCGGCCTTTGCCGTCAATTTGGGTTTCGTTTTGCGCCTGTAAGTTTCTACCGATTTCATTAACTTTGCCATTTACGACCCGAATATTTGTTGGTGACATTTCTCCATTTTGCAGCATGGTTACGTTTTTAATAAATAAATTCAAGTTAATCTCTCCCTTTCAATGCGTATTCAAGTACTGCCATTCGGATGAAAACTCCGTTTGTCATTTGTTTAAAAATTCGTGAACGTTCACATTCAACTAAGTTGTCAGCAATTTCGACTCCTCGGTTGATTGGAGCTGGATGCATGATGATGGCGCTATCCTTCATTTTCTTTTCTCGCGCTACTGTTAAACCGTATTGTTGATGGTAGTTCTCTTTTGAAAAATGCTCAGAATCCGTATGCCGTTCATGTTGCACTCGGAGCAACATGATGACATCTGTATTTTCTATAAAATCATCCAAATGCTCGGAAGATTCATACTCTCCACTCCATTCTTCGGGACACACAAAACTCACTTTCGCCCCTAATTGCTTGAGTGCCGAAGCATTTGATTTTGCCACTCGGCTATGAGCAACGTCTCCAACGATGGTGACATGAATTCCTTCCACGTGGCCAAATTCTTGATAAATTGTAAACAAATCTAGCAACGATTGTGTGGGATGTTGCCCTGAACCGTCCCCACCGTTTATGACTGCGATAGTACAGCCTTCGAGTTGCTGATAGTATTCTTCTTCTTCGTGGCGAATAATAACTGCACCTACACCGATCGCTTCCATCGTCTTAACAGTGTCATATAGTGTTTCTCCTTTTAAGATGCTAGAAAAGGCTGTTTCAAATGGCAACACGGCGAGTCCTAATTTATGCTCAGCCATTTCAAAACTCATCTTTGTTCGTGTACTCGGTTCAAAAAACAAATTAACGACTGTGCCATCAATTGATGCTTTTTCGCCGTGTTGAAATTCTCCCGCACGATCCATTAAGCTCATGATTGTGTCATTTTCTAAGTTGTTCATGGATAATAAGTTCGGCAAAATACTTCATCCTTTCTTCTTTCAGACAAAAAAATACCTTCCCAGAGGCAGGAAGGTATGAGGAAAGAAGGGTTAGTCCACCCGTTCTTCAACCCTTTCCATGCCTCTCTGGACATTCATTAAAAGGTAATTATTTAGTTCCGTCGTCTACTTCTTTTTTATCCATTCCCGGTAGCACTAAGTTCAAAATGACACCAACAATAGCAGCGAGCGCCATTCCTTCGATTGAGAATGTTTCACTAAATTCAATTTTAGCTCCGCCAATCCCGATAACCAAGATAACTGAAGAAATCACTAAATTTCGGTTGTTGCCAAAGTCGATGTTGTTATCTACTAGCATACGCAAGCCAGAAGATGCGATAATACCAAACAATAAGATCGAAATTCCGCCTAGAACAGCCGTTGGAATTGTCTCGATGACGGCCATCAATTTGCCAAAGAACGAAAAGACGATGGCAAACACTGCCGCTCCAAAGATGACATAGACTGAAAACACTTTCGTAATTGCGAGTACCCCAATATTCTCACCGTATGTCGTCTTTGGTGGGCCACCAACTAGTGAAGAGATAAAAGTTCCAATCCCATCACCTAGTATCGACCGATGTAAGCCTGGGTCTTTTATGTAATTTCGATTGACAATCTTGCCTAGTACCAGTTGATGACCGATATGTTCAGAAATCGTGACGATGGCAATTGGGACCATGACGAACAACAAGGTTGGTGTTACTTGAAAAGAGTAATCCACTCCAGGAATTAAGAATTCTGGTACTGCGAACCATTTCGCGTCAGCAATGACGCCGTAGTCAATAATGCCAATAGCAGCTGAGTAGCCATACCCTGCGATAATACCGATCAAAATCGGCATCAATGAAATGATGTTTTTAAAATAAATGTTACAAATGATGGCAGTTAGCAGCGTAACAATAGCTGCCGAAAAATGCAGCAAACTATATTCTGAAGCATTTCCTACTGGAATGGTCATGGCCATATTTACTGCTGTTCCCGATAAAGCCAGTCCGATGACAATGATAACCGGCCCTACGACAATCGGTGGAAGTAACTTCATCAGCCACTGATAACCTGTTTTCCAAATAATTAACGCGACAATCGCGTAGACAAGTGAAACAAACATGGCACCAATCATGGCAGAGCCAATGCCACCGGTTTTTGTGGCAATGGTAATCGGTAAGATAAAGGCAAATGAAGATCCGAGATATGCTGGTACTTTAAATTGTGTGATAAGGATAAAAATGATCGTTGCAATCCCACTTGTTAACAATGCGATAGCTGGGCTCAAGCCGACTAGTTGAGGCACTAGAATTGTCGCTCCGAACATCGCAAACATATGCTGCAAGCTTAGTGAAATCCATTGTCCTGTTTTTGGTTTATCTTGTACGTCTAAAATTGCTTCGCTCAATTTCCATTCTCCTCTATCTATAACTATCTATTCGTGAATGGCAACGCGGTCGACTTGATCACTTTCAATCATTTTCACAATGATTCGTTCGTCGCTTGAAGTCGGAATGTTTTTTCCGACAAAGTCAGCGCGTATTGGCAATTCGCGATGTCCTCGGTCAATCAATACTGCTAGTTGAATTTGTGCCGGTCGTCCTAGGTCCATAACAGCATCCATCGCTGCGCGTACAGTGCGTCCTGTATAGAGCACATCATCTACTAAGATGACTTTTTTGTTAAGTATACTGTGTTTAATATCGACTTGTTGCACTAACGGTTCTTGGTTTTTTGTTTTGATGCTCAAGTCATCTCTGTAAAGCGTAATATCAAGTTCGCCTTTCATGATGGGGCGCCCTTCGATTTTTTCGATTTTTTCAGCCAGTCGCTTTGCGATAAATGCACCGCGCGTTTTGATGCCGACTAATATACAGTCATCAATACCTTTATTGCGTTCGATAATTTCATGCGCAATACGCGTGATCGCTCGGCTAATTGCCTGTTCATCTAGAATATCTGCTTTTTCCACCATTATATTCGCTCCTTTTTGCAAATAAAAAACCTCTTGCCAGAGAGGCAAGAGGTTAGATGCGCAGAAAAATTCAACACGGAAGACACACTTCCGGCTTGCGTAAATACCTTTTCAGCCTCTCTGGACTGTTTTTAAAGGTGTTCATTATTCGATTTGTTTTTTTAAGTATAAAGAAAGAAGGTCCCTTTTGTCAATCCTTGTCGCGAAGAGATTCTAGAAGTTCTGCAAATTCAGCTGGTGGCTCTACAGAAAACTCCATGTATTCGTTCGTTTTTGGATGATCAAAACCGATAACTTCCGCGTGAAGCGCTTGACCGCCAACATCCATTGTTTTCTTCGGTCCATACTTCGGATCTCCAACAAGTGGGTAGCCGATGTATTTCATGTGCACACGGATTTGATGCGTTCTGCCTGTTTCTAAACGGCATTCTACTAATGTGAAATCACCAAAACGTTCCAATACTCGGAAATGTGTTACGGCATGTTTTCCTTTATCGACAATTGCCATGTTTTGACGTTCTTTTGGATCACGTGCAATCGGTGCTTGAATCGTTCCTTTATCGTGAGGAATGTGACCATGTACGAGCGCTACATATTTACGCGTAACCGTCTTTTTCACTAATTGATCCACTAGTGACGTATGCGCAGCATCATTTTTTGCTACCATCAACAAGCCAGATGTATCTTTATCAATTCTGTGAACAATTCCTGGACGTACTACGCCATTAATTCCTGATAAGTCTGTGCAGTGGTGCATTAAGCCATTAACCAATGTGCCTTTAGCATGTCCCGGAGCCGGATGAACGACCATTCCTTTTGGTTTGTTGACTACCAAGACGTCTTCGTCTTCATAGACAATCTCCAAATTAAGATCTTCAGGCACGACGTCCAATTCTTCGAGTTCAGGTGGCGTGACAACAATAACGTCTTGCAAACGTACTTTGTAATTTGGTTTTACGGTTTCTCCGTTCACTTTTACGGCGCCTTCTTTGACCCAATTACTGATCTGTGAACGCGACCAGTCTTCATCTATTGATGACACAGCTTTATCTACTCGTTCGCCGGCCATTTCTTCTGTAATTTCAATCGTTAATTCTTCCATTAAGACACCTTTTTCTTTTGTTGTTTTTCGTCATAAATCATATAAATAATCATCAATACGACACCAATGGTTAGCGCAGCATCTGCAACATTAAAAATCGGAAAATCATAATTAACAATTGGGATCAGTACGTCGACAAAATCAACGACTTCTCCGCGCAACATCCGATCGATAAAATTACCTACTGCGCCACCTAAGAGAATCATTAAGCTAAACTGAAACAAAGGTTGCCCTTTTGCATGTTTATGAAAATAGTAAATTATTCCGGTGATGACCGCCACAGTAATAATAGCAAACAGCCACATCTGTCCTTCAAGCATACCCCAAGCAGCACCACGGTTACGATGTGACAGCCATCCGAGATAGGGATCAATAACGGAAATCCGTTCACCCAATTCCATGTTTTTCAGCACTAGCCACTTTGTCCATTGATCTAGTGCAATAATGATTAACGCAACTCCATAATAAATAAACATCCGTATCCTCCGTCAATTCAGCAGTCACTCTATTTTAACACACTGCCAAGGAAAAAAGTAAAGGTCTGAAAAACAGAAATCTCTGTTTTTCAGACCTTTTGCTAATTATAGCTATTTAGCATACTGTGTTTCAACAACATTTGCGCAACGAAGACATAATGTCGGATGTTCTTCACTTTGACCAATTTCTTCTGAAATTGTCCAGCAACGTTCACATTTTTCACCCGTCGCTTTTTCAACGGTTACGGAAACTTCATTTAACTTAACAGCGTTCTCCGGTGCTTGATCTTGTGTTCCACCGTATTCATATTTCGATACGATAAATAATTGAGCAAGGTTTTCATCAGTAGAAGCTAGTAAATTAGCAAGTTCTTCATTTCCATAAACTGTTACTTTTGCTTCTAAAGATTTACCGATTGTTTTAGCTGCACGCGCTTCTTCTAATGCTTTTAATACATCGTCTCGTACATCCATAAAACGACTCCATTTTTCATCAAGTCCTTCAAATGCTGGATTTGAAATAACTTCTGGGAAGTCTGTCAATTGTACACTTTCTTCATCTACAAAGCTTAGGTAAGACCATAATTCATCTGCAGTATGCGGAATGATCGGTGTCGCCAATTTCAAAATCGCCATTAATGAATCAAACATGACTGTTTGCATCGCACGACGGTGTGGATGATCTGCACTTTCAATATAGACAACATCTTTCGCTACATCCAAGTAGAATGAGCTCAAATCATTGGCACAATAATTGTTTAAGGCATGATAGATTGTTGAAAACTCATATGTCTCATACGAGTTACGAACTGTTGCTATCATTTTTTGTAATTTCATTGCCATGTATTGATCCATTTCACGCATGTCTTCAAATGCAACACGATGTTCTTGCTCGTTAAAGTCAGCTAAGTTGCCATGAATGAATTTTAATGTGTTACGGATTTTGCGGTAAACTTCTGACACTTGTTTAAAGTTCTCGTCAGAAACACGAACGTCTGCTGTATAGTCTACAGAAGCAACCCAAAGACGCAAAATATCCGCTCCCATTTGGTTCATTACTTTTGCCGGAACAATAACATTACCTAGAGATTTGCTCATTTTACGACCATTGCCATCCAGTGTAAAGCCATGGCTTAAAATACCTTTGTAAGGTGCGATACCATTTATGGCTACACTTGTTGTTAACGAGGAATTGAACCATCCACGATATTGATCAGACCCTTCTAAATATAGGTCTGCCGGGTATTGCAAATCTTCTCTTTCAACAAGAACACCTTGATGAGATGATCCCGAGTCAAACCATACATCCATTATATCTGTTTCTTTTGTGAACAAGCCATTTGGGCTACTAGGGTGTGTAAATCCTGGCGGCAATAATTCGGCTGTTGAACGTTCAAACCAAACATTCGATCCGTGCTCACGGAACAGTTCGGCAATATGAGCAATGGTTTCTTCTGTAATAACCGGATCGCCATTTTCAGCGTAAAATACAGGAATTGGAACGCCCCATACACGTTGACGCGAAATATTCCAATCGCCGCGATCACGCAGCATATTGTAAAGGCGTGTTTCACCCCACGCTGGAGTAAACGAAGTTTCTTTGATAGCTTTTAAAATTTGATCACGGAATGCTTCAATCGAAACAAACCATTGAGCCGTTGCACGGTAAATTACCGGCTTTTTCGTACGCCAATCATGAGGATATGAGTGCGTGATAAACGTAAGTTTTTCAAGTGCACCTACATTATCCAGCGCTTCTGTCACAGACTTATTGGCTTTGTCGTAAAACTCGCCTTCAAATCCAGGTGCTTCATCTGTCATAATTCCACGCTCATCAACTGGACATAAAACGCTCAATCCGTATTTCTTACCGATTAAGAAATCATCTTCACCATGACCAGGTGCTGTATGGACGCAGCCTGTACCTGAATCAATTGTTACATGATCTCCAAGCATGACTAAAGAAGTACGATCATACAAAGGGTGTTTTGTCAGAATATGTTCTAGTTCTTCACCTTTGAATACGCGAACAACTTCGTGATCGGTCCAAGCTAATTCTTCAGCTACTTCTTTTAGTAACTCTTGTGCTATAACGTAAAGCGAACCGTTTAAAGCGACTTCTACATAATCTAACTGTGCATTTACTGAAATTCCTAGGTTCGCAGGAATTGTCCAAGGTGTAGTAGTCCAGATGACCAAATTTGTTCCTTCCGCTAAAATACCTTTGCCATCTGTAACTGCGAAAGATACGTAAATAGAAGGAGATTTTTTATCATGATACTCAATTTCAGCTTCAGCAAGTGAAGATTCACTAGATGGAGACCAATAAACAGGCTTTAATCCTTTGTAAATATAGCCTTTGTTTGCCATTTTTCCAAACACTTCAATTTGACGTGATTCGTATGCAGGCTTTAATGTCACATACGGGTTGTCCCAGTCGCCACGAACACCGATGCGTTTAAATTGAGAGCGTTGGCTATCAATTTGCTGATAAGCATATTCTTCACATAGCTTGCGGAATTCCGCTAACGACATTTCTTTCCGATTCACGCCTTTATTTGTCAATGCTTGTTCAATTGGTAGACCGTGTGTATCCCAACCTGGAACATACGGCGCGTGAAAGCCCATCATCGAACGAGAACGAACGACCATATCTTTTAATACTTTGTTTAGCGCATGACCCATATGCAAATCGCCGTTTGCGTATGGCGGTCCATCATGAAGGATAAAAAAAGGACGATCTTTTGTGCGATCTAATACTTTTTTATAAATATCCATTTCTTCCCATTTAAGCTGAATTTCTGGCTCCCGGTTTGGCAAATTGCCACGCATCGGAAAATCGGTTTTCGGCATTAACAACGTATCTTTGTATTCCATTTCTATTCCTCCTATAGGCATAATAAAAAGCCTCTCATCCCTGGTAAAGGGACGAGAAGCTTAAACTCGCGGTACCACCCTTGTTGCAGCCAATTGGCTGCCACTCGATCACCGTAACGTGGCGTAGACGGAATCGGATACTAGTTTCACCAATTCTGCTCAAGAGTGATTTTCGTCTATGTGACCACATCAGGCTCTCACTATCCCTAATTCGCTTTAGTGTCTTACATAGCTTACTGTCTCTATCAGTGCGTTTTTTTGTATGTCGTAATTATAGAATCAGAAAGTCTCAGAGTCAAGAGTTCGACTCTTCTTTGTCCTTCTCAATCTTTTCTAAATTTTGTGTATCGATATCGTATTCCAGTAAAGTTTCCCAATCATCTGTTTCAATCAAGTCTAATTGAGCTTCAACTAACATCTTGAAACGGTTTTTAAAAATTCGAGATTGTTTTTTTAGTTCTTCAATTTCTGTTGCAATGCGTCGTGCTTTTGTCAACGATTCATTGACAATGCGATCGGCATTTTTCTCTGCTTCTTTAATGATCAATTCTGCTTCTTTTTGCGAATTACGTCGAACTTCTTCTGAAGCTTCTTGAGCAACAAAAATAGATTTTTGCAAGGTCGACTCGATTGTATTGAAATGGCCAACTCGTTCGTCGGTTGAACGCAACCGTTCTTCAAGTGCAGCCTTATCTTTTAGCAAAATTTCAAAATCTCTCATAATCTGTTCCAGGAATTCATTTACTTCATCTTCCTGATATCCACGGAATGCACGGCTAAATTCTTTGTTATGTATATCTAACGGGGATAATGGCATTGAGTAAACCTCTCCTTAACTTGTCATCTTACCTTTTCATTATACAGGTGAAACACACAAATTTCAGTATTATTTCAGTTTTTTTAAACGCCGACTAGTTTTTTACTTCTAGTCGACCAATTTGCAGGCGTATTTTGTCTTTTTTCGTGCGTCCTTCAATCATGATTAGCCGAACACGACCGAATCCTCTTGAAGAAATCATATCCGATTCATGCAATTCAAATGATGGCTGTTCTTGCGATGTCCAATTTACTTTTACTTTTCCACCATGAATCAGTGCAGATGCTTTTTGACGTGAAATGTTATAAACAGAACTCATTACTGTATCTAGCCTCATCGAACTGACAGTATAGGTTTCTTCTATCCATTCTTCAGTTGT
The DNA here is from genome assembly GCF_001186155.3 of Planococcus versutus. Taxonomy (NCBI): domain Bacteria; kingdom Bacillati; phylum Bacillota; class Bacilli; order Caryophanales; family Caryophanaceae; genus Planococcus; species Planococcus versutus. Next base: position 2,164,871 of record NZ_CP016540.2, read on the forward strand.
TTCAATCATGTCAGCAACATTTGTCACTTCGGTTAATTGAACTTTTACTTTTGCAGCAGTGATAAAGTTACTTTGCATGTATGGACTAACTTCTTTCATGACCGCTAGTTGAACTCTTTCGTGATCGATGCGAATATCGCCAAACTTACTTCGATCTAGACCAAGTGACATTAGCGATCCTAAAATATCTGGATGGCGTAGACTAACAAACTTCGATGGGTATTTCAACTCAAAAACAGTGATATTGAAATCTTCTTGTTGAGGTTCAAAATAAGAAGGGTATAACAACACACGCTGTCTTTCTGCATCTTTAAAAAGACCTGAAGTTATCCATTTTACATCACTTGAGCCAATGACTGCTTCTACTATGAAACGTTGTCGTGGATCCAAAAAGTCAGTTAGTTTTGGCGAATAACGATCTTCGACTTCTCGAAGCCAATTAGACACTTGTTCGATAAACTGCTGCTCTTCTTTTCTGAAATGCTGAAATATCTCTTCCATAATAAATGCTCCTTCACATGTGATTGGTTTTTCAAGAAAAAAACCTCACATCACGTGAGGTTTTGAATTAAAAGAAGAAATTAAACAGTACGATGATCCCTTGACTTGCCAAACTTAATGTGAAAATCGCAACAATTGGCGAAATATCAATCATACCGATTGGCGGAATAAACCGTCTGAATATATCTAAATATGGATCCGTGATTGTTGAAATCATTTGTCCGAAACTGGATTCTTTAATGCTTGGTATCCAACTCATGAATACACTGACAATAAGAATATAGAAATAAATGTTAATCGCTGAAAGTATCAAACTTAATAAAACTGACATATTTTTTATGGCACCTCTCTTATTGTTGCTCTTCGTAATAATAATCGGAAATGGCGCCATCCACTTCTACAGTGTCTGGTACACATAAGAAAATATCCGTTCCAATGCGTTGAATATCTCCACCAAGAGCATAAACTGTTCCGCTTAAAAAGTCGATAATCCGAAGACCTTGATCTTTTTCAATGCGCTGCAAGTTAACAACTACGGCTTGCTTGTTTTTTAGGCTTTCTGCAATATCTTGTGCTTCGGCATAAACTCTTGGTTCAGCTAAGCTCACTTTCGATGCTTTTGACGCGCCTTGCATACTGACTAAGTTAGGCACAATGGTTTCCTCCATTTTCTGGCGCCGTTCTTTCGGTGCTTTTTTCGATTCTTGCATGGCAGCAGGTTTCTCATACCGCGGAACTTGTTTTTGCTGTTGTGCGGGATGTTCACGCACTTGTTCTTCTTCATATTCATCTAAATAAAAGAAATTTTTAAATTTGTCTTTCACACTCATCGTTATGCCTCACTTTCTGTCCCAACCAGTGCAGTACCAATTCGGACAAAACTTGCCCCTTCTTGGGCTGCAATTAAATAGTCATTAGACATACCCATTGAACATTCTGTGCATGGCGCATGGCTTAGGTTTTTATCGGCAACTTGAAGTTGGAGTGATTTTAATCCTTTAAATGCTTCACGAATTACACTTTCATCAGCTGTATTGGGTGCCATTGTCATCAATCCAACCACATTAATTTTATCAAAAGGTTCTAAAGACTCGATAAAATCCATTGTTTTTTCAGGTGCTATGCCACTTTTCGATTCTTCTCCTGACACGTTTACTTGAACAAAACAATTTACAGGGCGATTTGCACGCTTTTGTATTTCTTGTGCTAAACTCATTCGATCTAAAGAATGTAAAAAATCAACTTCATTAATCACATCTTTCACTTTTCGTGTCTGTAAATTCCCAATATAATGCCATGATACTGGTTCGCTTATGACCTCATGCTTTTGAACTAATCCTTCTGGTCGGTTTTCACCTAAATGAATAATACCAGCTTGAATCGCTTCTTTTGTACGTTCTATGCCGACTTGCTTTGTCACAGCAATAATTTGTATCGCTTCATTTACAGCGGTTAATTGTTGAGTGATTCTTTCAAAAACAGGTTTAATCGGTTTCATTTTATTCACAACTTTTCTTATAGAAGTCCAGTATATTGTACCAAGTTTCTATTGATTTATCAATTAAGCCCCATTCTTTAAAAAAACAGCTGCCAACAGGCAGCTGTTTAGATTAACGTCTTTTTTGACGATTGCGCAAGAAAGTTGGGATGTCTAGTGCATCTTCGCTTTGCTTATCTTGTCGTTGTGGTTCTTGAGTATAATAAGGTGATGGTTCATCACGGCGCTGTTCTTCGCGACGTTGGTCTTCACGGCGTGCATCGCGAATAGAAGGTGCTGGAGTTTGTTGTTGAATCGACTGCACACGACTTGAATTTAAGCCAGATCCTCTTGGCGTTCTTGGCTGAAGTTGCTCTTCGTTAAATCCAGTTGCAATTACTGTAACGATAATTTCATCTTTCAAGTTATCGTTAATAACTGAACCGAAAATCATATTTACTTCTTCATCCGAAGCAGATGCTACAATATCAGCTGCTTCTTGCACTTCGTAAAGGCTAAGATTTGAGCCACCTGTGATGTTCATTAAAACACCTTTCGCTCCTTCGACAGAAACTTCCAGCAATGGACTTGAAACAGCTTTTTTAGCTGCTTCAGAAGCACGATTTTCTCCTGAAGAAACTCCAATGCCCATTAAAGCAGAACCTTTATTAGACATAATTGTTTTAACATCGGCGAAATCCAAGTTGATCAGTCCAGGAACAGCGATCAAATCAGAAATACCTGATACACCTTGACGAAGAACGTTGTCCGCTTCACGGAAGGCTTCTAACATAGGTGTATTTTTGTCGACAATTTCAAGCAACCGATCATTAGGAATAACAATCAAGGTATCTACTGATTCTTTCATTGTAGAAATACCACCAATGGCTTGTGTTGAACGTTTACGACCTTCAAAAGTAAACGGACGCGTTACAACACCAACAGTCAAAGCACCAAGTTCTTTAGCGATACCCGCAATAACAGGTGCTGCACCTGTACCTGTTCCGCCGCCCATTCCTGCTGTTACGAATACCATATCCGCTCCACGCAAAGCTTCTTCAATTTGTTCTTTGCTTTCTTCTGCTGCCTTTTTACCAACGTCCGGGTTCGCACCAGCTCCAAGACCACGAGTCAATTTTCCACCAATCTGAAGACGGACTTCAGCTTTTGATAAATTTAACGCTTGGGCATCTGTATTTACTGCAATAAATTCTACACCTTGAACTCCATGTTCGATCATACGATTTACAGCATTATTTCCACCGCCACCGACACCAATAACTTTAATTACGGCAAGTGCATCAATATTTGTATCAAATTCCAACATTCTTTTTCCTCCTAAGATTGCTTAGCTTTTATAGTTGCAAGCTAGGTGCAACAGTAATTTTATTCAAAGAATCGATCAAACATTTTTTTCGCTTTACTTACAACACCTTCTGAATTTTGCTTTGGCTGTTTTTGCTTGGCCGCATGTTGCACTTCGTGATGTTCAGTTTTAACCGTTCCTGAAATCGCTCCACCATTTCCAACACGACCATAGAAGACATCTTCCATGTATGCATATTGAATCAAGCCGACTGCTGTCGTATATTGTGGTTCACGGACGCCAATAAACTCTGGCGTGAACAAACGAACACGTGTCTGTAAAATGTTGCGTGCCAATTCTGGAAGACCATCTAATTTAGCCATACCACCTGTTAACACAACACCGCCTGGTAAATCTTGAACACCTAAACGATAAAATTCATCTAAAATCAATTCGAAAAGTTCTTCTAAACGAACTCCGATTATTTCAGATATGTATTTTTGATTATATTGTTCTGTCGAATCTGATCCAATAACTGGAACTTCAAATACTTCGTCTTCTGAAGCATCTTCAAAAAATGCATGACCATATTCAAGTTTGATTTTTTCAGCTTGATCTGTTGGTGTTTTTAAAATAATGGACAAGTCTTTCGTTACGTGATCGCCTCCAACTGGAATAACAGAAGACGCAGTTAAATGACCATCTTGGAAAATTGAAATAGAAGTAGATCCTCCACCAATATCGATACACGCTGTGCCATGGTTTTTTTCATCTTCTGTCAACGCGTAGCTTCCTGCTGCTAGTGGTTGTACATAAATATCACGAATTTCAAGTCCTGCTCTTTCAACGCAACGAAGCACGTTGTGTAAGATGGTTTTTGAGGTTGTCACCATTGTACCATCCATTTCAAGACGGATACCAATCATGCCTCGTGGATCTTTGATCTCACCTAAGTGATCGACAATGTATTGTTCGGGAATGATGTTTACTAGTTCCCGTTCTGGGGGAATCGACATAACTTGAGCCGCTTCTAATACACGATCTAAATCATCATCGGTAATTTCACGATTCTCACTATTCACTGCAACAATGCCTTTTACAGGCTGTAGCAGTGCTTTGTTTGCTGGAATTCCTAGTACAACTTCGTGAATAGATTTGCCTATCATGCGTTCTGCTTGATCGACTGCTTTTTTAATGGACTGCACCGTTGCATCTATGTCAACAATCGCACCTTTTTTTATTCCACTAGACTTTACATTTCCTACACCAATTACATTCAATGACTTATTGGCCATTTCTCCGATTAATACTTTTACGGATGACGAACCGATATCTAGACTAACGTATAATTCTGATTGACTCAATTCGTGGCACCTCCTTATTATACTGCTGTACTTATATTCTATTGCAAATTGTGCACCTTGTCTAAGAAAATCGCAAAACTTAAATGAATTTCTTCGAATTACTTAAATTGTTTCTCTAACTTCTTTTTTTTCAGTCCATTTTGCCAAAATAATACGTCGGATAACGGCAATGTTTTGAAATAGCCGAACACCAAATGCGAAAATTGCAGCTAAGTACAAATCTACACCTAGATGAACACCTAAAAAGGCAAGTCCAGCTGCTAAAGCAATATTGAAAAAAAATCCCGATACGAATACTTTATCATCATAGACTTGTTGTAAATGAGCACGGATTCCACCGAAAAGGGTATCGAGCGATGCTAATACAGCGATTGATAAGTAATTGCCATATTCAGGAGGAATCTGAATATCCGTTAACAGTCCAAGCGATATCCCGAGTATTAAACCTAAGATTGGCAACCACATCGCTATTCCTCCTCTGT